>NZ_JBDGAV010000010.1:0-78668 GCF_040910325.1 Collinsella aerofaciens
TCTCTGTACGAACTGGTGGAGTCAACCGAAAAGGAGGCGCGTGTCCCCGTTGCACGCGCAGTATATCGTCGTATCCAACTTGCATATTATGACGAGGACAACGAAGCTGAGCCGCAAACGATACCTCTCGTAAACGTTGTACTTAATGCAAACGCAGTAACGAACGCAAACATCATTCTGAACACAAACGGAATGGCAAACGCAAACGCGAATGCTCAAAACAACGCCAACCTTAAGTACGACGTCAACACAATGGGCTATGGATCAGCTATTTTTATGAACAAACCTGATGTTGTTGAACTATCGGAATCGTACAAACAAACTTCTGTTTTCAGGAAATTTGATCAAGAGGGCTTGAGTGCAGCGAGGCAAGCAGCCATGCTTAAAACAGCAATCAAGAATTCCAGCTCCAATACCATCAACCCCGAAGGGGCTTCCAATGGGGTCGCCCGCGGGTATTATCGCTCCGTCGAATTCGAAGTTACTTACTCCGAGAACGAAGGCACCTTGGTAATCACCGACGCCCGTTTGCTCGCGGCATGATTTCCGAAAGCTCGCAGCACGTGCTGTTCCGCAGACCTCGAATGCTGACATTTATAACAACATATAAATGTGGCGCTGTGTGTGATCATTGTCTGATGAGCTGCACTCCGAACAACAGTGACAGGCTTACTCTTCCCCAAATGCGGCAATTCATCGATAGCTTCGCCGAAGTATGCGTCGGAAGTGGTGTTGTTGTGTTTACGGGCGGAGAATGCACCCTTCTTGGCGATGACCTTCTCGAGGCCATCGCATATGCGAATTCTTTAGGACTCTTTACTCGAATTGTAACGAATGCGTGGTGGGCAAAAAGCGAAAGAGACGCAGAAACGTTCCTCAACGAATTGAAGTCATGTGGCCTTGACGAAATCAATATCAGCTGCGACGACTTTCATGCGGAATATATACCCCTCGAGAATGTGCGCAACCTTTGGAACTCAGCAAAAACAATGGGCTTTCAAACTCTCGGCATTGCGGTCTGCAGAGATAACAACAGTACAATCAGCCCGGCATACCTGTGCAAGTACCTTAATGAAGACATTCCACTCCTGCATCAGTTCGACGATAATACCCAGCCTCCCAGCGCGCCAGCCCGCTTCATCACGGATTCAGGCATCACGCGAATTGGGCGCGCACGAAATCTCAGTCTCAACCAAAATGCGCGACCGCAGGCACGTCTCTTAGCGTCACACTGTTCCGACTGCGGCCGAGACTTCGTTATTTCCCCAAACTGCCATCTTGCACCCTGCTGCGGAATAAATGCAGAGGGAACTTGGCTTTTCGATCTTGGCAAAATCAATCTGACGGATGACATTAATGAACTGCAGCTGCTCCTACTTAATTACATACAATACATAGGACCAGGAGGGCTGCTGAAGCACTTGCGCACGAGCGGAGGCCTTTCTTCATTTGGGCGCTCAAGCTACCTCTCTCAATGCGAGATTTGCGAAGACATCGCCCTCTCGAAAGAGGCACAGACCTGTCTTGCAAAGCTAGCTCCTAAACTGGCAGCCGACTTGATTGTCGAGACTAAATTCGAGACTACCTTTATCGGAAATGGGTCTGATATACATGATTGAAGTGCTACCCTCTTTAAATTCGCTCTCGAGTAATCCACTCCGTAGATTGGACACTCTTGGAGTAACAGATTTTTTAGACACACTTGACATATCTATAGATCCTTTTGAATGCGCGCATCGCATCTGGGATCAACTTGACAGGGAGCATCAAGAGATCGTCTCCTTCCTGATGCTAGGTGGAGAGATTGATCTCGATTCAGAAGTGGCAAAAAGAAGTCTGCTGAAAGGCACTGTTGAAACCATAGCCTCACTCGGGCTGCTAAGCAAGCACAATGGCAATGCCTCCCTTTCCGGTTTATCTCTAATCCGATATCATGGCATCTGGCTTTTTGCCGATGCGCCATCACCCTCGCCTTTACTATATTTTGGCTCTGATTCAATTGGGCTCGCTCGTCGGCTAAGCCCATCCCCCGGAAAGAATGCCTTAGACCTCTGCTCTGGACCAGGCATCCAGGCACTCATACTGGCAAAATCTGGAATGCACGTCACGGCGATAGATATCAATCCAATCGCCTCAGAAATCTGCCAACTAAACGCACTGGTCAATGGTATTAGCGAAGATTTAACTGTTCTAACCGGAAGTCTCTACAACGCACTAAACAATATCGAAAGCTCTTGCAGCTATGAACTCATTACGGTGAATCCTCCTTTGCTCCCAATCCCAGAAGACGTACCATACCCCTTCGTTGGCGATGGCGGCCCAGATGGCCTCAACATCACAAGCAAGGTTATTCGAGGTGCAGGAGATAAACTCACTGATAGCGGATACCTCTCTGCAATTGGAATGATTGGCCTTGGAACCAACAATCAATCAGCATTTGAACGAATACAGAACGATTTGTTGCAAGCTGGCCTCAATGGCGTCTTGACAATAATCTCGAGCTTTAACCTCGGACCCCAATCTGGCTGGATCGACGGTATCGCATGCACATCTGTTGCACATGCTCCAGGAAAATATTCCAGCAAAGAGGAGGCTGTAAAACAGATATCGCGCGCATACAAAAAAATCCACTACGACCGCGTCTGCACCTATCACTTGAAGGCGTGGAGGGAGAGACAGCCCTTTCAAAATCCCATCCTAACGATTCAAGACTGCTCCGCAGATGGCAACCCACTTGGCCCCTGGATCCTCTAAAGCATCCGTCATACGAAAGCAGGTCAATAGGCTGCGCGCCACTCTCTGATGACGCGCAGCCTATCTCATTTCCCCCGCGCTTTACCGAGCCCGACTCACACCTCATAGTTGGCACCGGTTTTCAAAATGCAAGATTCCGCATACAAAATCACTTCTTCTGTCTAGGTGGCAGACCTACGATTTTTGTAGTATAAAGTTCCTCTCAATGCCTTCAATCTATTTCGAGATTGAGAAGAACTTGCATCGGGTTTCATAGAAGCGATATAGATGATACGTTTTGTCCTATCTATATTCCGACATACATCAGGTTGCCTCGTCTTTATCGTCATTTCAATAGTCGGCTTGGCCCTTTCCCACATTGCCCCCTTTTTGAACGGTAAATTAATTGACTTCCCGCACGTGGACCTCGTGGACAGGCCCCCTTGTGTAGCTGCACCCGAGGCGCCTCCCCGTCGCCCTCCAGCGCCGGGGTTCCCCTCCATCACGAAGAGGTAATCCCCGTCCGGCCTCGCCGTCTCTGCAACGCCGAGCCTCCCGAGCGACTCGAGGAGGGCGGGCTCGTCCCAGGAGATTTGACAATACTATAGAGACACGTCCCAAATTAGCTACTCAGTAGTTACTGCTGCTGGGCGCGGCGGGCGGCTCGGCGGGCCCTTGCTTCCTGGATCTCATCGAGGTGAGCGATGATCTCGGAGGCGCTCTCCTCGATCGCCCTGCCGTCGGTACGCACTACAAAGCAACCCAGGCGCTTCATGAGAGCACGAGCCTCCTCGAGCTCGCTTCGCACGCTCTCGGGCTCGGCATAGGAGCCGGCGACGGCACGGGCATAGTCGTCGCCCAAGCGGCTATCGCGAATCTCAGAAATAACGTCGACGGTCGAAATCAGGCCAAACAACCGCATCGGGTCTACCTCGTAAATCGACTTGGGCGGCTCCATACCGTGCGCCAACGGAACGTTGGCGACCTTGTAGCCCTGATAGGCCAAATACATCGACAGCGGCGTCTTGGATGTGCGCGACACGCCCAGCAGCACGATATCGGCACCCGACAGATCGTCGCAACCACGTCCGTCATCGTGCTCGACAAAGTACTCCATGGCCTCGATGCGGTGGAAATACCGGTCATCGGTCTTATGGATCACACCCGCCACTCCTTTTGGCGGCACGCCGATAAGCGACGACAGTACGGCAAGCGTCGGGCCGATCAGGTCGACCGAGCGAATGTGCAGCATGCCCAAGTAGTCGAGCACGCGAGCACGAAGCGCCGGATCGACAATGGTGTGGAATACGGCGATATCGCGATGGTCCGCATCGACATGCGGACCCACAAACGAATTAACCTGCTCCACCGAGGTCACCTTAGGCAGACGTAAAACACGAAAAGCCCCTTCATCAAATTGCCCGGACGCCGCAAGCACCACCTCACAAGCGGTATCACCGAGCGAGTCGGAGATAACGATAACGGTGGGACGAGCGGTGACCGGGCAATCCATGCGGGGCTCCTTTTGCGCTTATGCGCAGGATAGCTTACTTTTTGCGGGCAAGCTCACCGATGTTGGCGATGCCGGAGAAAACGGCCTCGAAGCGGTTGAGCAGCTTAAGGCGATTATCGCGGAGCTGCTCGTCCTTGTCCATGACCATAACCTCGTCGAAGAAACGGTCGATGGGGGCACGCAGGGCGGCGAGGGCAGCGAATGCGGCAGGATAATCCTCGGTAGCAAGCGCGGCATCGACGGCGGTCTGAGCGGCCTCGGAGGCGTCGGCAAGCGCAAGCTCGACCTCGCCCATCAGAGCGCGATCGTACTCCGCGCCCAGTTCGGACTTGGAGATATGCGCCGCGCGGGCGTAAGCGGTCGCCAGGTTGTCGAAGGTCTCGGCGTCGTTCTTGCGGGCCTCATCGAGGGCGGCGCAGCGGGCGAAGAAGACCGACGGGGCAATAATGTGCACCGCGGAAACGGCGGCAACGGTGTCGGCCGGGATCTTCTCGTCGCGGGCCATGCTCACCAAACGGCCGTGGAAGAAGTCGCGAACCTGCTGGGCGACCTCGGCGGCGTCGAACTCAATGCCCTGCTCGCTATAGAGCTCGAGCGCAAAGTCGATGAGCGACGTGGGGTCGATCGGCAGACGGTCGCGAAGGATGTTGATGATGCCGATGGCGGCACGACGCAGCGCGTACGGGTCGGAAGAGCCGGTCGGGGGCTCGCCGATGGCAAAGATGCCGGCAATGGTATCGAGCTTGTCGGCGCAGGCCACGATGCAGCCAGCGGTGCCCTCGGGGAGCTCGTCACCGGCAAAGCGGGGACGATAGTGATCGCGAATAGCGTGAGCGACCTCGTCGTTCTCCCCCATCGCGCTGGCGTAGTAACCGCCCATCACGCCCTGCTGGCTCGTGAACTCGACGACGGCGTTGGACACCAAGTCGGCCTTGCACAGGTGAGCGGCGCGAGCGGCGTCGGCGGCCAGGTGGGCACCCAGGTGAGCCTCGCGGGCAATAGCGAGCGCGAGCTGCTCAATACGCTCGGACTTGGCGAGCACGCTACCGAGCTTCTCCTGGAAGGCAACCTTGGCCAGACGCTCACGGAACTCGTCGAGGGAGATCTTCAAGTCCTCCTCGTAGAAGAACTTGGCATCGTCCAGACGGGCACGCACGACGCGCTCATTGCCGTCGATCACGCGCTCGGCATTCTCGGGCTTGCTGTTGGAAACGACCACGAACTCACGCGTGAGCTTGCCCTCGCCGTCATAGATCGGGAAGTAGCGCTGGTTGGTGAGCATGGACTCGCAGATGATCTCGTGCGGGACCTTGAGGAACTCCTCGTCGAAGGTACCGACGAGCACCGTCGGCCACTCGCAGAGGTTAATGACCTCCTCAAAGACCTTCTTGGGCGTATCGACATGGCAGCCGGAACGGGCAGCCTCGACCTCGGCGATACCGGCAAGGATGGCCTCGCGACGGCGCTCGGCAGAAAGCACACCGGCGTCCTCGAGCACCTGCTCGTAAACAGCGGGGCTGGCGACCACATGGTCACCGGGGCCAAGCACGCGATGACCGCGCGTGGTGTTGCCGCTCGTCACGTCGGCAAACGACACGGGCACAACGTCCTCGCCCAGAAGGCAGCAGATCCAGCGGACCGGACGAACAAAGGTCGCATGCTCGTGACCCCAGCGCTGAGAGCGGTAGTTGGGCCACTGCAGGCCAGCGATAGTCTTCTCGCACAGGGCCGTCAGGATCGGGGTGGCCGGGGCGGAAGGGATGTTCTTCTCGGCAAAGACGTACTCACGGCCGTCGGTGTCCTCGCGACGGACCAGATCCTCGGCAGCCACACCGCACTTGCGGGCGAAGCCCTGGGCGGCCTTGGTGGCGTTACCGTCGGCATCGAAGGCGATATTGGCCGCGGGGCCGCGCTTGACCTCGTGAACCTCGTCGGTCGCGGTGGCGACGTCGGCAACGAGCGCAGCCAGGCGGCGCGGGCTCGAGATCACACGGACCTCGCCGTGGGCCAGACCGGCCTCGTCGAGACCCTTGGCGATCATGGTGCCAAGCTGCTTGACGGCATTGTTCAGCGGTGCAGAGGGCATTTCCTCCGTACCGATCTCAAACAGGAAATCCTTAGCGTCTGCCATGGCTTACGCCACCTCGCCTTCCTGATCGGCATTCTCGTTGATTCCGGCGACCTCGGCCATATAGGCCTCGCAGCACGCCTTGGCGACGGCGCGGACGCGCAGGATGTAGTTGGCGCGCTCGACTGCGGACAGCGCACCACGGGCATCGAGCAGGTTGAAGGCATGGCTGCACTTCATGACACAGTCGTACGCCGGCAGCGGCAGCTTACGCTCCAGGCAGGAGTGACACTCGGCCTCGTAGTCGTCAAACTTCTGACGCATCATCTCGACGTTGGCGACCTCAAAGTTGTAAGCGCTGAACTCGCGCTCGTTCTCCAGGAACACGTCGCCGTAGGTCATGGGCGTGCCGTCGGGCAGGTAGCTCCACACCAGATCGTAGACCGAGTTGACGCCCTGGGCGTACATGGCGATACGCTCCAGGCCATAGGTGATCTCGACGGGCACGGGGTCGACCTCGATGCCGCCCACCTGCTGGAAGTACGTAAACTGCGTGACCTCCATGCCATTGAGCCAAACCTCCCAGCCAAGGCCCCAAGCGCCCAGGGTCGGGCTCTCCCAGTCGTCCTCGACAAAGCGGACGTCATGGTCGTTGGGGTCCAGGCCAATGGCGGCCAGCGAACCCAGGTAGAGCTCCTGGGCGTTGACCGGCGAGGGCTTGATGAGCACCTGGAACTGATAGTAGTGCTGCATGCGGTTGGGGTTCTCGCCGTAGCGGCCGTCGGCGGGACGGCGGCAGGGCTGCGCATAGCAGGTGCGCCACTCGGCGGGACCGAGCGAGCGCAGCGTGGTCGCGGTATGGAAGGTACCGGCACCGACCTCGGAGTCATAGGGCTGCATAATGACGCAGCCCTGCTCGCCCCAGTACTGCTGGAGGCGCAGGATGATGTCTTGGAAGGAAAGCGATGAAGCGTTCATGCCTCTAATATCCCCTCGTCGAAACGATTACACGGTTAGGTACTGTACTATAGCGGTTTTTAGTCGATAGCGCCGATACGGTTGAGCGGCCAGTAGCGCACAAGCGACACGGCGATCAAGTCGGAGCGGTCGACCGGGCCAAAGTAGCGGGAGTCAGCAGAATTCTCGCGGTTGTCGCCCATCACCCACACACAGTCGTCAGGAACGGTGTAGGGATAGCTCACCTGGGCAGCGGGCGCCTGAACGGAAAGCGGCCAGCTCATGCCGGTCGTATAGTCCTCATCGAGCGTCTGGCCGTCGACGACGACCTTGCCGTCCTGCAGGTCGACCGTCTGGCCGGCCGTGGCGATGACGCGCTTCACCAGCACGTCATGCTCGGACGTGGCATCGGGGTTGTGGAACACCACGATATCACCCTGCTTGACGGGCTGTCCGAGTTCGAGCGTCACCTTCTGCGCCAGAATCTGATCGCCGATCTCGATCGTGGACTCCATGGAGCCGGTGGGCACCACAAAGGGCTCGACCACAAACGTGCGAATCACGAAGGTGGCGGCGAGCGCAATCGCAACGATTACGATCCACTCAAAGGCGCCCCTCAGGGCAGAATGCTGCGATGGAACCATTCTCACTCCTCGCTCTGCGAATACGAAGCGTCCAGAATCTCTTGCGCGTACGCGCGTTCCTCGGGCGTAAGGTGTGCCGTCTCGATAAGATCGGGACGCCAGCGACAGGTACGCTCGATGGCGTTCTTACGACGCCAGGCATCGACCTTGGCGTGGTCGCCGCTCACGAGCACTGGAGGCACGCCCTCACCATTGAACTCGGCGGGGCGGGTGTACTGCGCATACTCGAGCAGGCCACCGTCCTCGGCGGTCGAGAAGGACTCGTCCACGTTGCTCATCTCGTCGCCCAAGGCACCGGGAATGAGTCGTACGACGGCATCGGCCACGACCATAGCGGGCAGCTCGCCGCCCGTAAGCACGTAGTCGCCGATCGACAGACGCTCATCGGCATACGCATATGCGCGCTCGTCGACGCCCTCGTAACGGCTGCACACAAACAGCAGGCGCTCGCTTTTGAGCAGGCGCTCGGCCACATGCTGCGTAAAGGGCTCGCCGCAGGGGGTAAAGAACACCACGGTGGGCTTGGGACCCTCGGAGCTAATAGCCTCGATTGCCTCAGCAATAGGCTCGACCTTCATGAGCATGCCCTGCCCGCCGCCGTATGGCTCGTCATCGACGGTGCGATGGCGGTCGTGCGTCCAGTCGCGCAGGTTATACGCCTTAAAATCAAAAAGGCCGGCCTTGCGGGCGCGGCCCAAAATCGACGTGGACATGACGGGCTCAAACATCTCGGGAAAGACCGAAAGGGTCTCAATCAGCATGCTGTCCTCCCTACTTGTCCATATCGATCAAGCCGTCCATAACGTGGACGGAAATTGTTCCTGTGTCGGGAAGATCGAGCACAACCTGCTCGATCACGGGAATCAGCACCTCGCCGTACCGATCACCCTCGACAACCCAAACATCGTTGGCGGGCGTCGACATGATCTCGACAATCGTGCCGAGCGAACCAAAGCGCTCGTCGATCACCTCGCGACCCATGAGGTCGGTATAGGCTGCGTCGAGCGAATCGAGCTCGAAGTCGTCACGATTGGCCAGCACATAGCATCCTGTGATGCCCTCAGCGGCCGTCAAGTCGTCTATGCCCTCAAACGAGACCAGATCGCCATCGCCCGTATCGGTGACGGACACGACCGTGCAAAAACGGTCGCGCTTGAGCGCCGGCGGCGTCAAGGCGACGCGCATACCCGGCTCCAATACAGAAGGAAGCCCCCGCAGCGGCTGCGCGAGGACCTCCCCCTTCCTTCCGTGCGGCTTGACCACACGGGCGATGTTTTTGTACTGGGACCTCAAGGTCCTAGCCCAGAACCTCTACCTCGACAGCAGTGTCGAGGCGAGCGGCCAGTGCACGGGCGAGCGTGCGAATGGCCTTGATGGTACGGCCACGACGGCCGATGACCTTAGCGACGTCATCCTCGGCAACCGAAACCTCAATCGTAGAGGCGTCGTCACCATCAATGACCTCAAGGCTCACGGAATCCGGGTCGTCGACGATCTGAACAACGAGATATTCGACGAGATCGGCGATGCGATCTGAGAGCATTGCCTCACCCTCGAGCTGTGCAGCGTCAACCTCAGGCACGATTTACTCCTCGGCGCCCTCAGCGGCCTCAGCGGCAGCCTTAGCGGCCTCGGCCTCTTTGGCGAGCTGCTTCTTGGACTTCTTGACGACGGTCTCGGTCTTCTCGCCCTCGTTGGCGGCCTTGACCAGAGCGGCGACGGCGTCGGTGAGCTGAGCGCCCTTGGACTGCCAGTCAGCGATCTTCTCGAGGTCGAGGTTGATGGTCTTGGGGGCGGTCATCGGGTTGTAGCGGCCAACCTCCTCGATGATACGACCGTCACGCGGGGCGCGGGAATCGGCGACGACGACACGGTAGTACGGACGCTTCTTAGCGCCGTGACGAGCAAGGCGAATCTTGACTGCCAAAGGAAACTCCTCCAACCAAGCAGCTTTAGGCTGCAACTACAAACAAACAGTTGAACATAATACGCCATCGACGCGGGCAGGTGAAGTCCGTGAGACCAACTTCTTCGGTGTAGTCGAGGGCAAATCCATATCTTAGACAAGAATTCGCGATTTGCAAGCGCATCCACGCACCCCACATGAGCTGCGCGGTATACTCATGACATGGAAAGACGCGAACATACATACGGTTATGAGGATGCTGCGGGCGTCACGCCGCCGCCCTGGACGGGTCCGGCGGTGGGCCTGATGGACCTCGATGCATTTTTTGCGAGCGTGGAGATGCTCGATCATCCCGAATGGCGCGGAAAGCCGCTCATCGTGGGCGGAGACGCCGAGTCGCGCGGCGTCGTGTCCACGTGTTCGTACGAGGCGCGTCGCTTTGGCGTGCATTCTGCCATGGCCTCGGCCGAGGCGCGGCGCCTGTGCCCGCAGGCCATTTGGACGCACGGACACTTTGATCGCTACCGCGAGGTGAGCGCGCAGGTCATGGCGATCCTTGCCGATGAGACACCGCGCGTGGAGCGTGTGTCCATCGACGAGGCCTTTATCGATATCACACCGGGTCGCTTTGCGCCCGAAGACCCGCTGCTGGTTGCGCGGCGTATAAGCGACCGCGTGGCAGCGCTGGGAGTGACCTGCTCCATTGGCGTGGGCTGCAACAAGACGGTCGCAAAGATCGCAAGCGAGCGGGATAAGCCGTTTGCGCTGACCATCGTGCGCCCCGGAACCGAGCAGCGCTTTTTGGCCGCACTGCCGGTATCTGCCATGAGCGGCATCGGGCGCTCGGCCGAGGAGCGACTGCGCCGCATGCGCATCTACACCCTCGGCGAGCTATCACGTGCACCGGAATCCACCTTGGCCTCTATTTTTGGCGTCAATGGCGAGCGCATGCGTCAGCGTGCGCTGGGACTCGAAATCTCCGAAGTCACGAGCCTCGATGAAGAGCGAGAGGTCAAGTCGGTCAGCAATGAACGCACCTTTGCTAAAGATCTGACTGAGCGTGGGGATATTGAGGCGGCAATTGCGCTGTTGGGAGAGTCAGTGGGACGCCGCCTGCGCCGTCAGGGGCTGACGGGTGCCACGGTAACGCTCAAGCTCAAGTATTCGTATGGAAGCGGGCGTACGGCACAGCGCCGGCTGCCTCATCCGACCGACGATGAGAACATCTTCGTGGCGGTTGCACTCGAACTGCTCGACAACATCTGGCAGGAAGGCATGCATGTTCGCTTAGCGGGCATCAGCATGAGCGACTTCGACCACCAAGGCGGCATCCAGACCGACCTGTTCTGCGAAGTCGACGACCGCGGAGCCCAATCCAGCGACCGCCGCGACCTCTCCGTCGCCATCGACGCCGTCCGAGACAAATTCGGCGACACCGCCCTTTCCTTCGGCCGCCAATCCCGCTTCAACGATTAGTCCCTGAGGCAAAAAGAAAGCCGGGTAGCTGCGGAAAACCGCAACTGCCCGGCGATATGCGTGAGGGTAGCTAAACCCCGTCTCAAATGAGCTACTAGAGGAGATTGAGGGGGAGCTGGGGGGCGTCTCCCCAGAGTTTCTCGAGGCGGTAGAAGTCGCGGGCTTCGGGAGTGAAGACGTGGACGACAACCGAACCGTAGTCCATGAGCATCCAGGTCTTCTGCTCGCGACCCTCGATGGAGAACGGGTGCTCGCCGCAAGCCTCGGCGACCTTCTCCTCGATCTCGTCGACGATAGAATCGACCTGGCGGTTGTTGGTACCGGTGGCAAGCACAAAGTAGTCGCATACGTCGGAAAGCTCGGTCAGGTCGAGCACCTGAACGTCCTCGCCCTTCTTGTCGTAGGCGGCCTGCGCGGCGGCGCGGGCGACATCCTCGGCGGCGACACCGCTCGCGGACAGCGAGGCGGCAGTGCGGTCGGACGTGGCGACGAAGCTCTTGTGCTCCACACCTTCAAGAATCTGCTCGTCGGTCATGGTCTCGTCGGCCATGGAATACCTCTTTCTAGACAGCCCGAGCTAACGCAGCTGGGCGTAATGGTTGTAAATCGAAATAGCCGTGGGATAAAGATAGCGCCCGGACTGGATCACATAGACCAAACCCTGCGCAAAACAGGAGAAGAACAACTCGTCGAGCGTCGACTCCCCCACCATCTTGCGCAGTGCATGGGCATAGTCGCCGTGGCGGTTGGGCTCGATGGCATCGGCCACAAAGACCACCATATCGAGCGGCGTCATATCGCAGGCACCCACGGTGTGACGGTCGACAGCCTGAAAGACCGCCGGCGACAGCTCGGGAAAAAGCTGCGGAAGCTCATAGGCGGCAACAGGGCCATGCAAAAGCGGCGTCGCGGCAGAAGGAGAGCCGGCAATCTTAATGCCGTAATGCAGAGCGCGCGTGACCAGCTCGTCATCGGAAAGCACCTTGTCCCAGTCGTGGATCAAGCCGGCGGCAGCGGCATCAAAGCGGTCGACGCCGTAGACCTCGGCCAGATGAAGTGCGGTCTCGGCAACACCCAGCGAATGCACATAGCGCTTGCGCTTATCCTTCATGCGAACATCGAGCAGCTCTTGAATGCGCTTGAGCAGCGCGCGCTCATCGCCCTCAAACTGATCCTCTACCGACAACGTAGACCCCCATCACTCAAAATCTTCTTGGCCCAGATCGGCATATAGCCTGCGTTTGCGAATGTAGCCGAGCACAGACTCGCTCGTAAGATAGCGCACGCTCATGCCGCGGGCAACTCGCTTACGAATGTTCGTCGAGCTGATCGCCAGCGCCGGAATCTGAATATAGCGCACGTCGAACGGCAGCCCCGACTCTTTGATTCGGGCACGCGCCGTATCGATATCAAAGCCCGGTCGCGTCGCCGCAATAAAGGTAGCAAGCTCAGCGATTCGTTCGGCATCATGCCAGGTAACAATATCGATAATCGCGTCGGCGCCCGTAATAAAGTAGAGCTTTACCTGCGGCGGGTAAAAGTCGCGAAGGGCATGAAGCGTATCGGCCGTATAGGTTACGCCCGGCCGGTCGATCTCGAACCGGCTCGCCAAAAAGGCCGGGTTCGCGGCGGTGGCGAGGACCGTCATGGCATAACGGTCCTCGGCAGGCGTCACCGGCTTGTCAAGCTTAAAGGCAGGAGAGCCCGCGGGCATAAAGAGCACAGCGTCCAAGTCGAGCGACTCGCGCGCCTGCTCGGCAGTCACCAAGTGCCCGTAATGAATCGGGTCGAATGTGCCGCCCATAATGCCGAGCCTAAACTCCCGCCCGTCCTCTAGAGGAAGCTCGGGCAGACCGATTCCACCGCGCAGCGACATGGCTTACTCGCCCTCCGAGGTCTCGGCATCGTCCGCGGCATCCGCCGCATCGACAACCTCGACGCCCTCATCCGCAGCATCGGCCACGTCAATGGCTTCAACGGCAACGTCCTCGTCAGCATCCTCGAGCTCCTCGTACTCCGAGAAGTCCTCAGCGCCCTCAAAGTCAAAGGCGCGCTGGCAAATGCGGACCTCGTCGCCCGCACGGCAACCGGCCTTCTCGAGCGCGTCGTCAACACCCATACGCGCAAACTTATGCTGCAGGTAAATGACGGCTTCCTCGTTTTCCCAGTCGGTCTGGATGACCATGCGCTCGATGGCACGACCGACCACGCGGAAGGCACCGGGCTCTTCCTGGACAATGCGGAAACGCTTCTCGCGCTGCAGACGGCGACGCTCCCACTCCTCGTCGCGCAGATCGACCGGCTCATCAGAGACCGCCAGCTCGGCGCGAAGCTTAGCCACCTGCTCGCCCACGGCAAGCATCAGCGTGTTGAGGCCGGCGCCCGTAACAGCAGACACGGCAAAGAACATATGGCCATCGTCGAGCGCCGCACGCTTAAGGTCGGCAATCTTGTCGGCCGTGCCCGGCGCATCGCACTTGTTGGCAACGACGATCTGCGGACGCTCCGAAAGCTCGGCGCCATACTGCTCAAGCTCACGGTTAATGATGTGGTAATCCTCGACCGGATCGCGATCCTCAAAACCACCCGTCATGTCGACGACGTGCATGATCAGGGCCGTACGCTCAATGTGGCGCAGGAACTGGTGACCAAGGCCCTTGCCCTCGCTCGCGCCCTCGATGAGACCGGGAACGTCGGCAACGACATAGGAGTACTCGCCGGCACGCACCATGCCCAGATTGGGCACGAGCGTGGTAAACGGGTAGTCGGCAATCTTGGGACGGGCGGCACTCATGCGCGCGATGAGCGATGACTTACCCACCGAGGGGAAGCCCACGAGCGCGGCATCGGCCATAAGCTTCATCTCGAGCTCGATCCAGTGCTCCTCGGCAGGTTCGCCCAGCTGGGCGAACGCGGGCGCGCGGCGCACCGACGTCACAAAGTGGGTATTGCCCAAACCGCCGGCGCCACCGGGCGCCACGACGACGCGCTCGCCGTCGTGCACCAGGTCGGCAATCTCGAACATCGGGGTCTGCGTCTCGGGGTCGAGCTCGCGCACCACGGTACCCATAGGGACCTTGAGAATCAGGTCCTCGCCGCTCTTACCGTTACGACGGGCACCCTGCCCGTGCGTGCCGCGCTCGGCGCGGAAGTGATGCTTAAAGCGGTAATCGATCAGCGAAGACAGCTGAGCATCGGCCTGGATGACGACATTGCCGCCACGACCGCCGTCGCCGCCATCGGGGCCGCCCTTGGGGACAAATGCCTCGCGCCTAAACGACATGCATCCGGCTCCGCCGTCGCCGCCGCACACGTTAATGCGGCTGATATCGGTGAACTGTGACAACAGAATCGCCTCCTACAAAAAAGAGGGAGACCCTTGAATCCTAAAACTCAAGTGCCTCCCACATATGTGCTCTATGAAGGGTGAATTACGCGTTCGCGAGCGGGCGTACGCTGACCCTGTGCTTGATACCCTTGTGGAACTCAACGGTACCGTCGACCAGCGCGAACAGCGTGTCGTCCTTACCACGGCCAACGTTCTCACCCGGGTGGATGTGCGTGCCGTGCTGACGGACGAGAATCGTGCCCGTGGTTACCGTCTGGCCGGCATAGCGCTTCGTGCCAAGGCGCTGACCGCGGGAGTCACGGCCATTACGGGAGGAACCGAGTCCTTTTTTGTGTGCCATTGTGTATACCTACTCTTTCGTTACGAGTGTAATCTACTCGGCGACGGGAGCCTCGGCAACAGCCTCAGCCTCTGCCTTGACAGCCTTCTTGGCGCGGGAGGTAGCCTGAACCTTCACGATCTTCAGCTTGGTGAGCTGCTGACGGTGACCCTTCAGACGACGATAGCGCTTGCGCTTGTGGAACTTGAAGACCAGCTGCTTCTCGCCCTTGAACTGCTCAACGATCTGAGCGGTAACCTTGGCCTTGGCCAGCTTGTCGGGATCGGTGACGATCTTCTTACCATCGTTGAGGAAGATAACCGGCAGGGTGACCTTGTCGCCCTCATTGCCCTCGATCTTCTCGACGGTGATGACATCGTCGGTGGCGACCTTGTACTGCTTGCCGCCCGTGTTAACGATTGCGTACATGTTTACTTGCCCTTCATGCATCAGTTAGTGCAACAGTCGAATATAGTAGCAGGCGAAAATACCCCCGTCAACGAGTATGTGGAGCAAATCCACAAGTTCGCACAGGTATGGGGCTGACGAGTCGGCCCTCGTCGTCCTCGCATGCTTGATTCTGACGCTCGACATCGTAGGAGCAGATGGTCACGAGGTCTTGCATACCGGTGGAAACAATAGGTGCATCCACGCCCGGGGTCAAGCCCTGCAACAAAACATCAGCCGCAGAAAGCAAAATTTCCGGACGCATGGAGCCCTCGTTGTCGGCATGGGTGTCGAGCATGAGCACCAAATGGTCCGGGCGCTCCCCCGCAGTGAGCTCATAGCCCACGAGCGTGTGATCCAAATCTAAGCGCTTGCTCTTTTTGCCGCGCGCGTAGTCGATGCCGTGGCCCGCGCGCAGCGTGTCGATCGCACGACGCACCTCATCGGCGCTTACGGGCGCCTCGGGATCCAGATGCAGGTCGATGCGATACGACAGGCGCGTGAGCTGCGCCGTCAATGCCGGCGTGCGCACGTCGATGTACGCCGCCTCGATGGGCGCCAGATCGGCCGGAGACGCCGCAGCCAGGCGCTCAAACGCCTCGTCGAGCGCCACGAACTCGGTCATAAACAGGTCATACCACTCGCAGGTCGACGACGTACCCACCGGTAGCGCCGAAGAGAAGCCCACGCGCATGTGCGGGGAGAAGCCCTGCGTGACGGCATAGGGAAGTCCCGCACGGCGCACGATGCGCTCAATGGTATGGATTACTTCGAGATGGCCCAGGTACTTAAGGCGATCGCGCTTGCCATAGCGAACACGAAGCCTAAAGAGCGAGGGGTTGTCGGTCAGGCGCTCACTCATGCGCGATCACCCATCAATACATTCTTGGCGTGGAGCGTGGGGCAGATCCCGCAGCCGGTGCACGACGTGCGGGTGCAGTCGGGAGTCGTGACGCCCTCGAGCGAGCGACGGTACTCGCGCTCGAGGAAGCCGCGCGTGCAGCCGGGGCTCACGTGCTCCCACGGCAGGCGCCAGTCCAACTCGTAAGGCAGGTGTACGAGCTCGTTGAGGTCGATGCCGTTTTTGGCAGCAGCCTCCTTCCAGTTCTCGAGCGAGAAATGCTCTACCCAGGCGTCAAAGCGAGAGCCCGAACGCCAAGCATCGATGATGACGGGCGTCATGTCACGACCGGCGCGGGACAGCGCGGCCTCGATGAGCGAGGTCTCGGCATCGTGGTAATGCACGCGGACGGAGCGGTTGCGAACGCTCGTGATAAGCAACTTCTGGCGACGCTTGACGTCGTCGTAGTCGAGCTGCGGGCACCACTGGAACGGCGTGGCAGCCTTGGGGATAAAGACCGAAACCGAGATCGACACCGAGATCGAGCCGCGACGAGCCTTGGGCACCACGGAACGACCGAGCTCCAGCACGTGATCGGCCAGATTGGCGATGGCCACGATGTCCTCGTCGCGCTCGCCGGGAAGGCCCATCATAAAGTAGAGCTTCATGCGGTTCCAGCCGGCCTCGAAGGCCGCCTTGGCCGCACGGTCCAGGTCCTCCTCGGTCACGTTCTTGTTAATGATGTCGCGCATGCGCTGGCTGCCGGCCTCGGGCGCGAACGTCAGGCCGCCCTTCTTTTCGCCAGCAACCGACTCGGCCATATCCACGCCAAACGAATCCAGGCGCTGCGACGGAATAGACACGCGAATACCCGTATCCTCCAGGCGACGGTTGAGCCTGCCGAGCACGTCGCGAATGCAGGAGTGGTCGGTCGTGGAGAGCGAGGTCAGCGACACCTCGTCATAGCCGGTCTTTTCCAGACCCTGAATCACCGACGAGACGATCTGGTCGGCCGAGCGCTCGCGCACCGGGCGATACGTCATGCCGGCCTGACAAAAACGACAGCCGCGGGCGCAGCCGCGCAGGATCTCGATAGACAGGCGGTCGTGAACCAGCTGCGCATAGGGCACGCACGACTGCGACAGCGGATTCGTGGCGCCGAAATCCTCGACGACGCGCTTGTAGACCACGGTCGGCGCATCCTTGCCCTCACGCGGCACGGTGTAGCCATGCGGCGAGCAGGGCTCGTCGTGACGAACCTCATAGAGCGACGGCACGTAGTTGCCGGCAATGGATGCAAGCTGCTCGACAATCTGCGCGCGCGGGACCCCTTCGTCACGCAGGCGGCGATGCAGCTGGCAGGTCTCGAGCAGCGATTCCTCGCCCTCACCGATGAGGATGGCATCGAAGAAGGCCGCGTACGGCTCGGGGTTGTACACCGAGGGGCCGCCGGCGATGATAATGGGGTCGTCCTCGGTGCGGTCAGCCGCTAACAGCGGAATACCAGCGAGGTCGAGTGCCTCGAGGAAGTTCGTCACCGCCATCTCGTGCGGCACATGCAGGCCGACGATATCAAACGAAGCAACCGGCGCTGCACCCTCGAGCGAGAGCAGCGGAATGCCTGCCTCGCGCATGGCGTCACCCATATCGGGCCACGGCACATAGCCGCGCTCGCAGGAGATGCCCTCGGCCTGGTTAAGGATGTTGTAGAGGATGGCGATGCCCTGATTGGGCAGACCGACCTCGTACACATCCGGGTAGATCAGGCAGCAACGGTAGTCGGCATCGGCCTTGGAAAGCGTGCCCCACTCGTGATCGATATAGCGGCTCGGTTTCTCGACCTTGGCGAGCAGCGGCTCAATTAAATGAAAACAGTCTTGGTATGCAACGCGCAACGGAAAACCCCTAAGCAGCGATATCGGATGCGTCCTGATAGGACGCCATAGGACGGGTAGCGCCCGCGACCGTGGTCACCAGATCGCGAACGCGGGAGAACGTGGCAGTGACCACCTCGTTGGCACGGCTGTAGTCGACATCGCGCTCGTAGAGCGAAACGAGCGCACGGCCCATGCCATAGGTGCCCGCGGCAGCAGTGAGCGCCTTGACGGCAAACCCAATATGCGGCGTCTGCTTGACGAGCGCGCGGGTGACCGCGCGGATCACAAGACCGCCGGCAAGCACGCCCGCGACCTCGTAGCCACGCTCTGGCTTAATGCCGCGTCCAAAGACGGCAGCGAGCTCAAAGAGCATGCCCACCTGCGCCAGCGCCATAACGGGATAATCGGCGCCCGGCAAAAACACCAAAGCCCCGGTCACCATATTGGTGAGCGCGCACGAGGTGATGATACGATTGGCCGCCGCGATGCGCATGAAGGCAAAGTTCGCCGCAAAAGCCGTTTCCTTGTCGGTGCGATCGAGAATCCAGCGGGCAAGCGTCTCGAGCAGATACGTCTTATCGGTTGCCGCTACCACGCCGAGCATGGGCGTGGACTCCTCGATAAACGGCACCTCCACAGCAGACTCGGCAAGCACGCACACGGGCGCGCCGGCGATCACGAGCTCCTGCACGGCACTCTCCAAGCGGTCGGAACCACACGAGAGCACCAGTACCACATCGGTATCGGTCTTTGGAGCAATTCGCTCCTCCCCCAGACGCTCGACGCGCACAATGCCCGAGGTCGTCTGCGGCACAAAGGCGTCACGCACCGTCTCGGCCAGAAAGCGCGAGGCGGACGAATCCAGATAGACCGAGACGCGCACCGGCGTATCGGAATCCTTCTTAACGGACGCGCCCATCTTAAAAGCGCGGGTCAGCTTATCTACGGGAATTTTCATAGCAAACCCCTCCAGCGGTTACGCGGCGCCCGAACGATGCCGCCATATGGATTGTACGATACCCACCGTCAGCAGCTGAATCATCATCGAAGACGAACCGAAGCTAATAAACGGTAGCGGAATACCGGTAATCGGCATCATGCCGATGCACATGCCGATGTTCTCGAAGGTCTGGAACGCCCACATGCCAACGATGCCCACACACGATAGGCGCAAGAACAGCGACTCACACTTAAAGGCGACGCGAATCGTCGAAAAGATCAGCAGCACGTAGAGGCACAGGAGCAAAAAGGAACCGCAAAAGCCAAAGGTCTCGGACAGGAAGGCGAAGACGAAGTCGGTGTGGAACTCAGGCAGAAAGCCGCCGGCCGACTGCGTCGCATGGCCCAAGCCCTTACCAAAGAAGCCGCCCGAGCCAACGGCGATAAGCGACTGCTGCAGGTTGTAGGCATCGTCCGAATCGGCATTATCGGGGTCGATAAAGACCGTCAGGCGGTTCATCTGATACTGCTTGATGAGCACATCGTGGCCGAGCAACGAATCAAAGACCGAATCGAGCGCCAGGACGAGGGCCACCAGGCCCACGAGCAGGGCCAGGGTCGACAGCACCCATTCGCGGCGTGCACCGCTCATACAAATGACGATGGCGCCCGAAACCAGCACGACCAGGCCCGAGCCCAGGTCGCCCATGGCAACGACGGCCAAAAACGGAATGGACAGCATGCCGCAGAGCTTGACGTAGTCACGAACGGTATCGATGCGACCGTTATACTGCGAGCCAAGCGTAGCAATAAAGAAGATGGTGATGAGCTTGGCAAGCTCAACCGGCTGGAATGTCAAGCCGATACCGGGAATCTTGATCCAGCCCGTCATGCCCAGACCGCCTGTATAGGACAGACCCGGAATCTTGGGCGAGAAGATCACGATCAGGTCGATGACGAGCAACGCCGTCGAGAAATTGGAAATACCGCGCAGGTCGGTTCGCCAGACGAGCACCGCCAGCACCGCTCCGATGCCAATTCCCAGCAAATGGCGCGAGAACGAAGCATCGGCCTTAAACTGCGAAGCCGACCAGATAATGATGGCACCGTAGGCGACGAGCGCCACAGTAGCCACGAGCACACCGATATGCACCTTTTGGCGAAACGTGCCGCGCGAGGCCGAAAGTTGCTTGTTGACACGGTCCAGGCTGCTGCGAGAGCCGGTCTTGGTTGAACGGAACAGATCCGCCGGAGAAAAATCCATCGCAACCTCCTATCGAACCGAAGAATCGCCCGAGGCCGAAGAGGTATCGGGCTCGTCATAAATCACGCCGAGCACGTCGCGCACGACATGCATCGCGGTATCTGAGCCGCCGCCGCCCTGCTCCAGGACAGTAGCGATGACATACTTGGGATCATCGGCCGGTGCATAGGCGCAGAACCACGCGTATTCGTCCTCACCGCTTTTCTCGCCCGTGCCCGACTTGCCGTATACCTGCGGCGTCAGGGTGCCAAAGTGAGCCGCCAGGGACGTCGATGCCGTGTAAATCACGTCGTGCATGCCGTTGCGAACAAGAGCCAAATCCGAATCGCTGTTGATCTTGGCCTCCAGGCGCTTCTTCTTGCCCTTGCCGTTGTACTTATAGGCATCGCCGTCGCCATCGCGCGACACGGCAGACAAAAACACGTGAGGCACGTACTGTTTGCCGCCGTTGGCAAGACCCATATAGGCGCACGCCATCTGCAGGGGCGTCACCAGGATGTCACCCTGACCGATGGCAATGTTGGTCATATCGCCGGCATTCCACTTGCGGTCCTCGGCAGAGGCGTCGGTGAAGTACGACTCTTTCCACTCGGCATCGGGAATACGACCCGCGCCCTCACTCGGCAGATCGATACCGCAGGTCTTGCCTAGACCCCAGCGACGAAAGACCTCCTGCAGGCCCTCGGGATGTTGCTCGTCATAAAAGAACGCCTTGCCCATGTCGTAGAAGACGGGGTCGCACGAGTTGGCGATACCCGACTGCAGCGTCATGGTGCCGTGGCCGGAATGCAGCCAGCAGTACTTGCCCCACGACTTGCCCAGACCCGTCCAATAACCCGTGCAGTTGGTTGTCTGCGTTGAAGTGTAGGTTCCAAACTCAAGACCGGCCAGCGCCGAGAGCGGCTTGATGGTCGAGGCCGACATGTACTGTCCGCTAATGGCACGGTTGAGCAGCGGGTGCGAACCCTTGTCATCATTGAGCTCGGTCCACACGTCATTTGAGACGCCGCCGATAAAGACGGACGGATCGAACTTGGGCTGGCTCGCCATGCCCAGGATCTCGCCATTGTTGGGATCGAGACACACCACAGCGCCGTTGCCGGCATTGCTGTAGCCAGTGGTCTTGGCAAGCTCGATAGCGCTCGCCAGCGCCGTCTCGCAGGCCTGCTGGATCTTAAGGTCGAGCGTGAGCTTAATGTCGGAGCCGGCCTTCGCGGGCACGGCGCCGGCCTGACCGGTCACATTGCCCGAGGCATCGACCTTGACGGTCTGCTCGCCACGAATACCCTGCAGCAGGTTTTCGTAGTAGCTCTCAACGCCCGCCTGGCCCACGATATCGCCCGACTGGTACGTAATCTTGCCAGCAGAAGCATCATCATCGCCAGAGGTTTTCTTATTCTGGGCCTCGAGCTGCTCGGAGGTAATGGTGCCGGTATAGCCCAAGATATGGCATGCCGTCTCGCCGTATGGATACTGGCGTTCGGTACGCTCGGCAATCTTGACGCCCGGGAACTCGCCGGCGTGTTCCTTGATATAGGCAACCGTGGAGCGACGGACGTCCGTCGCGATGGTATGCAGGCTCTGAGCGCCCTCTGTATTGTCCTGAATATTGCGAAGGACCGCCACATAAGGCATTCCAAGCACGTTGGCAAGATGGCGAACCAGAACCTCATCCTCGGCAAGGTCGCGGTAGGCCACGACAGCAAGTGAGGGACGGTTCTGGACAAGCGCCACGCCATTGCGGTCGAGGATGCGGCCGCGCACAGCGGGTGTGGTAACGGTGCGAGTCTGATTACTATTGGCCTGCTTCTCGTAATAGTCCGACGAGACCATCTGCATGCCCCACAGCTTGACGGCAAGTGCCGCAAACATCGCGCCCACACCCGTGGTGAGGATGGAAAAGCGGCCCTTAAAGGCGGTCGCCGCGGTATTGCCCTCGCCCTCGGTGGCGCGCGGGGCCGTTCCATGCTGTGTATCGTAGGTAAAACGGGAATCGCCACGACGAATGATGACCAGCGCGACCACGATGGCCACAACCAGCACGATACCGGCGATAATAACCGTCATCTGGGAAGACATCTACGGGCCTCCCCTATTTGAGCTTGCGGGTCTTGGGCTTAAAGCGCATACCCGTCTGGCGTCCGCCACGTGCGGAGAATCCATAGCCGGACTGCGGCACGACGCCGGACATCAAAAACGGAATGGCAACCAGACCCGTCAGGATCGAGGACGGCAGCGCATGGCCGAAGATCGCCACGACAAAGCTCGTCTCCAAACCCATAAACAGCAAGATGATGCTGTAGATCACATTAATGACGAGCGCAAAGGCGCCCACGGTGACGCCGCGCGCACTCGGGGTACCGCCCGTCTGACC
Organism: Collinsella aerofaciens; assembly: GCF_040910325.1. Classification (GTDB taxonomy): domain Bacteria; phylum Actinomycetota; class Coriobacteriia; order Coriobacteriales; family Coriobacteriaceae; genus Collinsella; species Collinsella aerofaciens_BL. The sequence continues at coordinate 22,708 of NZ_JBDGAV010000010.1, forward strand.
GACGGCGCTGTGCACCAGGGCAAAAGAACCCACGGTCAGCAGGAGCGACATAACGCCCACCGGCACGGCAGCGGACAGGTCATAAAACAAGCCGCTGCAAAAACCGCACACGACGGCACGGGTCGGGTCGCCCGAGAACACGCTTAGGCACACCAGGATAATCATGAAGTTGACGCGACCTCCCGCAATGGAGATCTGCGGTGCCAGGCCTGCCTGCAGCAGCACACACACAATGGCGGCGATCACAAACGTGCGGGAGCTCATCCCCTGCTCGTGTAGATCCATGGACATGCCCCCTATTCGCTCGAGCCAGAATCGATCGTCTCGGACGTGTCGGAACTGTCATCCGAGCTCTCGTCCTTCGTCTTGGTCGCAGCATCGCGCGACGTTCCCTGCGGCGTGCTGTTGGCCGTGCTCACGTCCTCATCCGAGGCCGACTGTTCGTCGGTCAGCGAGGTGATGACCAGCACTTCCTCGTTGTTCTCGGCCGTGGTCTGAGCGCGCACCACAATGGTGTAGTACACGTCGTTTGCCGATTTCTCAACCGACGAGACGGTGCCAAGCAGAAGGCCCTTGGGGAACACGCCGCCGATGCCAGAGGTCACGATGATATCGCCAACCTTAACATCGGAGTCGACGCTCACGTACTCAAGACGCAGCGTGCCGTCAGCCTGACCCTGCAGCATACCCTGGGCGCGCGTGTCCTGCACCATGGCGGACACGCCCGAGTTCTCGTCGCCAATCAGGCGCACGGTAGAGGTCTTGGCCGATACCTCGATAATCTGGCCGATAACACCGGCAGAACTCGTCACGGGCATGTTGATGGTAAGGCCGTCGGCAGAGCCCTTGTCGATGGTAACGGTCGAGGTCCAGGCATCGCCGGAGGCACCAACGATACGAGCTGCGGTCGATTTGAGGTTGTAGGTCGATTGCAGCCCGACCAGGCCCTCCAGGCGCTCGGCAGTCTTTTGAGCCTCAGAAAGCTCGGCGACCTTAGAGGTCAGCTCCTCATTTTGCTTCTTGAGCTCGTCGAGCGTGTCCTGCGACGCCGTTAGGTTAGAGAACACGTTGCCAATCGCATTGAAGGGAGCCGCCACAGCCGAGCCCACAAAGCGCACCGGAGAGGTAATCGTCGTTACGCCCGAACGCACGGCATGAATCGGCCCTGCCTCGCCCTCGCGGATGTAAAACGTGAGCAGCAACACCGAAATCAGGCTGAAAACAATCAACGGGCGCATACCCGTTGATTGTCGCTTGGTATTCAGATTTGTGGAGAAACCCGAAGATCGTGCCAAATGGAATCCACCTTTTGGAAATTAAGCATTGGTCTGGACGAAGCCGCCATCAAACGCATTGGCCTCGAGCACGCGGGCGCAGCCGTTAACGACATTATCGAGCGCCGTGGGGCTGACGTTGACCGAAACACCGGTCTCATCGCGCAGGCGCACGTCGAGACCGCGCAGCAGCGCACCGCCACCGGTCAGCAAAATGCCGTAGTACATAAGGTCCGAGGCAAGATCGGGAGGCGTAGCGTCGAGTGCGTCCTTGACGGCCTTGGCCATCTCGTCGAGTGGCTTGTTGAGTGCGCGACGAATCTCCTCGCTCTCGATGCGCACGGTCTTGGGCAGACCGGTAATCACGTCGCGGCCGTTGACTTCGACGTCGAGCTCGTCCTTGAGCGGCACGGCGGAACCGACCTTGATCTTGATGTCCTCTGCCGTACGCTCGCCGATGGCCAGGTTGTAGGCATCGCGAACGTGTGTGAGGATGGCCTGGTCGAACTCGTCACCGGCAATACGGATGGACTGCGAGACGACGATGCCGCCCATAGCGATAACAGCGACCTCGGTGGTACCGCCACCGATGTCGATGACCATGGAGCCGGTGGGTTCCTCGACGGGCAGGTCGGCGCCGATAGCGGCGGCCATGGGCTCTTCGATCAGATAGGCCTGGCGGGCGCCGGCCTGGATCGTGGCCTCAAAGACAGCACGCTTCTCGACCGACGTGACACCGGAGGGAACGCAGACGACAACGCGCGGACGCGGGGTCCACGGATAGCGCTTCTCGGACGCCTTGTCGATAAAGTAGCGGAGCATGGCCTCGGTAACATCGAAGTCGGCGATGACGCCGTCCTTCAGGGGACGAACGGCCACGATGTTGCCGGGCGTACGGCCGAGCATGCGCTTTGCCTCGATACCGACCGCGAGGATGCGCTCGTCGTTCTTGTCGATGGCGACAACAGAGGGCTCGCGAATGACGATGCCCTTGCCACGCACGGAGACAAGCGTATTTGCGGTGCCGAGGTCGATGGCAAGATCGCCCGCATAGCTACCGAAGAACATATCCATCAAAGAAAACAACGCAACTCCTGATGTGTTGGATGATTGCTGGAAAACTACTAGCTCATCATACTAGCGCAAGCCCGGCACCTCACTTGCGGTGAAGCGCCGGGCAAAGCTAAATCCCATAAGGTCACTACCGGTTGTCAGCAGCCGAGAAATCCATATCGAGCGAGGAAACGGCCCAGCCGATATGGTTGTCGGAGCGCACGAATTTGACGGTGTACTCCTGCTCGCCGCCCTTGGACAGCGATGCCTTAACCTTGGCGGTCGTCTCGGTCATGGACTGATCCATGCCCTCGACGGACACGGTGGCACCCTGCGGAATCGAGGAGATGATCATCGACTTAGCGTCCTCGGACAGACTCGAGGCCAGGCAAGACTCGGCCTTTGCGGTGTCACCGTCGCCGGCAGCCTGGAATAGATCGGTAACGACAGACTCCTGAGACGGGAAGCCAAAGCCGCGCGTGTAGGCAAAGCCCAAACCGCCCGCGGCGATCAAAATGAGCAGAAGCAGCACGATGAAGACTTTGAGACCCGTGTGGCGATGGCGGCGACGAACCTTGGCCTGCTTACGATCCTGACGGTCCTGCTGGACCATCTCGGACTCGGACAGCGTAAAGAAGCCGGTGTCCGAGGGATCGGGCATGAACTGACCGGTCGCGCCCGTAGGATCGAGCGGATCGACGGCAGGAGCGTCCATCGCGGGCGCCGGAGCCGTGGCCATAGCCGTCTGGGCAGACAGCGCGGCAAGCGAATCGTGCACGCGGGCAAGCTCATCGGCCTGCTCGGAGGTGAGCTGGTAGATGCCATCGGCAGTAGCGGCGTTAAAGGCGTCGAGTGCGTCGGAGGGGCGGCCGGCGGCAGAAAGTGCCTGACCCATGCCGGCGTTTAGCGCACGCGTGTCGTCGCGGGGGCCGGCAAAGTCGATAGCCGTGCGGTAGGTCTCCACGGCATCCGCCGGACGGCCGAGCTTAATGAAGCAACGACCGAGCTCGCCGAGTGCGGCGGCAGGAGCCGGATTGGCGCCGTCGATGGCAGCCTGACGGAAGGCAGTACCCGCGTTGGCATAGTCGCCCGACTGGAACAGCGCGTTACCCAGGCCCAGATAGGCCTTGAACGGCGTGGCATAGGAAGCATCCTGCGTAGCAGCAGAGAACGCCTGAGCGGCCGTCGTGTAGTCGCCCACGGCGGCGAGTGCCTTGCCGCGGTTGGTGAGCAGCGCGCCGCGCTTGCCGTAGGTGCCGTCATTGAGGGCAGCGGCGTAGGCCTCGGCGGCCTCGGCATACATGCCCAGGTGCATCAAGGCGTTGCCACGAAGGTGATCGGCCTCGCCCATAATCTCATCGGGAGTTTTTGCCGCCCCAAGCATCTGGGCTGCAGCGGAAAAATCACCCGCGCGGTAAGCGGCGCGGCCCTGTTGGATCAGCTGGCTATTCAAGGAAGTCCCCTTTACTCGTGAACGATCTCGACATGGACGATCTCGTCGCCGGCACGCAGCTGCGAAATCACATCGAGACCCTCGACCGTGGTACCAAAGACGGTGTAACCGGAATCGAGGTTATGCTGGGCACCCAGGCAGAAGTAGAACTGCGAACCCGCGGAATCGGGGTCCATGGAGCGTGCCATGGCAAGGGCACCATCGACATGGCTGTTGCGCGGATTGGTGGCAAACTCGCCCTTGATGCAGTAGCCGGGGCCACCGGTACCGGGCATGCCGTCGGGGCCCTCAAGACCGGCAGCGACGTCGGCGCCGGACATATCGCGGGTATTGGGGTCGCCGCCCTGAATGACAAAACCGGGCACATAGCGATGGAATTTAAGGCCATCATAGAAACCCATCGTGGAAAGCTCGCAGAAGTTCGCGACATGAATGGGAGCGCCCTCACCGTCAAACTTGACCTTGATGGTACCCTTCGACGTCTCGATAACGGCGCACTCGTCGCCGGCAAGCTGATACTCGGGCGTGTAGAGCTCTTTCTTAAAACCAAACATGTGGTTCCTTCCTCGTGCGTTTAAAGCATATTTGTACGAATTGTAGCAATAAGCATGCGCTTACATCAATTGCGCACGTAGGTTATGCCGACTATGGCGAACTAATTTTAGGAACGCTGCTGCGGCTTCCAGGAGCCCACGTTGGCGTCGTACTGATTCAGCGCGCTGTTGCCGCCCTGTGCGATGGGCGCCAGGATCTCGCTTTGGTGGGAACTCATCGACTCGCCATCGGGAATGGCCAGCGAGATATCCCAGCTCTGGCAGATTACGTCGACGCGCTCATACATCCACTCGGCAAGCTGCTTTAAGTGGGCGATGTCGTCCGCATAGACCGTATCGTCCTGATACTTAAGGTTGTTAAGCTCATCTTGCGTCTTTTTGATCTGGTCGCGCAGGGCGTAGGCACTCTGCGACAGCTCCTGACGGGTGGACAGTGGCGTTCGAAGATAGCCATTGTTAAAAGAATCGATGACCTCGCCGATCTGGTCCTCGTCACCGTAGGACACGATGGTCTGATACAGACCGTCGAGCCTGGAATAGAGCTGATCATCGGTCAGCACGGTTTCTTCCTGGACCACCTCGGCAGAATCGTCCTGCTTGGTATCGTCCTCAGTCGCCTCGCCCTTTTGGCGCGTGGGGAAGGTCGTCTGCGCGGCCTGGCCAAACTGGTCGTAGAAGCCAGGCATGACACCCATGGGATCGGTCGTCACGAACCAATAGGCACCGCCGCAAACGACAGCAAGGACCGCGATGACGATGAGCGGCTTGGGGATATGACGCTTGTGCTTGTGATAGGCGTCCTCGTCGGGATGCACCTTGCGCTTGGGTTTTTGAGGATCGTCATGCAGGGAAACGGGCGTGGGAATATCGACCTTGGGGATACCGAAATCCTTATCGAAAGCCGGCAGCACGCAAGTCTCGTTAGGATCGGCGGCGTCCGAGAGCACCGCAGCGGCAGAGGCCGGCGCATGAGGCACCTCGGTATCGATCTGCTCTTGCGTTAGGCGCGGAAAGCCCGCCGTGCGGCCCGCTGCCAGGTCGGATGCGGCCGCGTCCTCAGAGAGGATTCCCGGAGCGGGGCGTCCGCATTTGGGGCACGTACGATCATGCGGAGAAAGACGGGCACCGCAGCCCTCACAGAACACGAACTCGGTGTGCTCGGGACCATCGCCCGGACCCACATAGGCGTTGCAGTAGGGGCAGAACGAGGCGCCGTCCTCGATAGTCTTAAGGCAATGCGGGCAGATCACGGCATCCTCTTTTCGAAGCAATTCAAACAATCGAGGTTAGAGCATAACATCGCCACGGCCCCACAGGAACAAGGCACCAATTCAACATCGCCAGGGCGCGTAGTTACTTCTTCTTTTTGCTTGGCATCGAGACTTTGATGCCTTGGGCGGACTTGGTCACGCGAGAGCGCTTGGCTCCGGTACTCCTCTTTTTCTTGGGCTGGGCCTGGGCCACGCCCTCGAGTGCACGGGCCTCGGCCTCGCGAGCGGTGCGATCTTCGCGGCGCTGCGCCATGTCGGCGGCGACGCGCTTGGCAAAACGCTCGGCCGTCGAACCCGTCGAGCTCACCTTGCCGCCACCGCGACCCAGGTGGACGCGCACACCACGGCCAAAACCAGTTGCGGCATGACGACGACGCGGCTTGAGCGAATCCATCATCGTGGCGAGCTTAAAGAACACCGAGCAGGTAAAGACCACGATGACAGCCAAGATAACCATCTGGCCCATCGACAGATTGGCAATAGACAGCAGCTCCGGGAATCCGATAACGCCCACCAGGATGCCGGCGACTACAAACACAAAGAGCACCACACGTAAGGGCGTGAGAGGCTGCGAGATGCGCCAGATTAGGCTGACGCTCGCCGCGCACGACGTAAGCAGGCACATCGTAGACAGCGTGAGCTGGCTAAAGCCAAACACGCGCGCCACAAAGATATCGAGCGCCGCAGCCAAAATGACCGCAATCGACGCCGGCAGTGCCCGCTTGAGTACGTTGCTCAAAAACGCACCCTTCACGCGAGCATTGTTGGGCTCCAGGCCCAACACAAAGCCCGGCGCGCCGATGCAGAAGAAGTTAATGAGCGTCGTCTGGATGGGCTCGAAGGGGTACGGCGGCAGCGCGATGCACAGCGCCGCCAGGCCCATCGAGAACAGCGTCTTGGTCAGGAACAGCGACGCCGAGCGCTGCAGGTTGTTGATGGAGCGACGGCCCTCGGCCACCACGGCGGGCATCGAGGCAAAGTCGTTGTCGACGAGTACGATCTCGGCCACGTTACGCGCGGCATCGGAGCCGGCCGCCATGGCCACGGAGCAGTCGGCCTCCTTGAGCGCCAGCACGTCGTTGACGCCGTCGCCCGTCATGGCCACGGTGTGCTCGCGGCGCTTGAGCGCCTGCACGAGCTCGCGCTTCTGCTGCGGGGTCACACGACCAAAAACATGGTAGCGGTCCACTGCGGCATCGAGCTTGGCCGGTGTATCGAGCGTCGTGGCGTCCACATAAGCGTCCGCCCCCGGCACGCCCACCACGCGCGCGATCGACGACACCGTACGCGGGTCGTCGCCACTGATCACGTTGAGGGTCACGCCCTGCTCGTTAAAGTAGCCGATGGTCTCGGCCGCCGAGGTACGAATCTCGTCGCGGATGGTCACAAAGCCCACGGGCTCGGCCTCGCCCACCATATCGCCATCGGGCGTAAAGCCGTCCACGCGCGCCACCACGAGCACGCGGCAGGTATCGGCAAGCTCGGCGACACGGTTCTCGACCTGCGAAAACACACGATCAGAGAGCACAAACTGCGCCGCACCCATCACATAGGAGCCCTGCGCAAACGACGCGCCGCTCCACTTTTTGGAGGACGAGAACGGAATGACCGACAGCGGCTCAGACACCTCGACCGGGCGATCGGCGTAATAGTTGAGCAGCGCCTGGCAGGTCTCGTTGGCATCGGCCGAAGTCGCACGCGCGACGTTAGCCAGCGCAAAATCGAGTACCGTGGTATCGACGGGAACGGCCGCCTTGTCCGAGCCGGCGCCTAGGCTCACGCCCTCAACCGGCAGCGGATACGTGCCCTCGACCTCCATGCGGCCCGACGTGATGGTGCCCGTCTTGTCCAGGCACAGCACGTCGACGCGAGCGAGCGTCTCGATGCAGTAGAGCTGCTGCGCCAGCACCTTGCGGCGAGCCAGGCGCACCGTGGCGATGGCGAGCACCGACGAGGTCAGCAGCACCAGGCCTTGCGGGATCATGCCCAGCAGGGCGCCCACCGTGGACAGCAGCGCCGACGAAGGCACATGACCAGCCAACAGCTCGGAGAAGCACCACGAAAGCGCGCTATCGCCCGGGGTTCCCGCGGCATCCCACAGTTCGCTCACACTCGAGGCAAACAACGCCAAACCGAGCGGGATCATGATGATGCTCGCAAAGCGAACGATGGCGTTAAGCGCGTTCATGATCTCGGAATTGACCTTTTTGACGTACTTGGCCTCGTTATTAAATTTGGCCACGTAGTTGTCGGCGCCGACATGAATCACGCGGGCGCGCAGCAGGCCCGAGTCGATAAAGCTGCCGCTCATGAGCTCGGAACCAGGCTGTTTCTTAATAAGGTCGCTCTCGCCCGTCAGCAGGCTCTCGTTCACGAGTGCCTCGCCCGAGACCACCACGGCGTCAGCGGGAATCTGGTCGCCGCGCCCCAGGCGAATGATATCGTCGAGCACGATCTGGTCCAGGTCGAGCTCCACCTCGACGCCGTCGCGCACCGCGATGGCCTTCTTAGAGGTGAGCAGCGTAAGCTTGTCGACCATCCGCTTGGAACGCATGGACTGAATGACGCCAATTGCCGTGTTCAAGAACACCACGAACAGGAACGTCAGGTTCTTAAACGAACCGGTCAGCAACACCAAAATCGCCAAGACCACGTTGATCAAGTTAAACAGCGTGCAGAGGTTCTCGATGATGAGCTCTTTGACCGACTTGGTCTTGAGCTCCATGTTGCGGTTGATCTTACCGGCGGCGATGCGCTCCTCGACCTCGGCGGTCGAGAGTCCGCGCTCGATATCCGTTGCTGCCATACCACGTCCCATCACGTCGCGTTGGTATAAGAAAACCGCCCGGACCATGCGAGGTTCGGACGGTCTTACGTTCGATGGTGCCCCGTCTGCCTAGATTCTAGAACCGAGATCTGCGCCGTTGGGACCGTCGTGCTGCTCAGGATACCACGGGCGGCGTAGCAACACCTTTTCTCGAGAAAAAACCCGCCCGGGATAACCCGAGCGGGCCGCGGCTAGCGCCCGTTGATGCTCACGAGGCACAGGCCGATTGTCGCCACGGTGCCGCCGAAGAGCGCGCCGAGGACGAAAGCCAGCGCGATCATGCTAGTACGGGTTGCCGTCGGTGACGCAGACTTGGAGTCGGTCGAGCGGCTCGCCGTAGAAACCGGCGTAGTCGTCGCCGCCGTAGGTGGAGCCGTCGTCGCACACGGTGTCGAGCCATCCGGCGCGCGCGGTGGTCTGCGAGCGATACCACGCCTGCTTGTACTCCTCGCCGCCCGGGGTCACGTAGTACATGCGTACACCGTCGATGGTGTGGCCGGCGATGCCGGCGCAACCGTTCACGGTATCGTTGCGGTCGCCCTTGGAAACATAGTCAAGCCAGCCGTCCTCGATGGTGTGGACCTGATACTTGAGCGTGCCGCGATCGACTCGGGCGCAAAGGAGGTCGTGCTGTCGGCACGGGTAGCCCGCGAAGCCGTTGTCCCCGGCGCCGAAGTCGGTCACCTCGTCCAGCCAGCCGCCGCCCTTGAGGTGGAGGGAGTAGTGGACGGGGATGCGCTTGCCAGATGCCTTCGTGAAGCCGCCGGATGCCGCCTGAGAGGGCTTTGCCGCGGCAGGCTTAGCGGCGGCGGAGGGGGCGGGCGCCTTGCCGCCCTTCATCGCGTCGTACCACGCCTGGGCGCGCTGCATGTAATGGTCGCGCTGGGAGCCCGCAAGCTCGCCGGGGCAAGCCGTGGCGCTCCAGTAGCGGTGCGGGAACACGTTCTTGCACCACTCGGGGCGACCGAGGCCGTAGTACAGGCACAGGGCCGCGACAAGGTGTGCGCCGCTCTCGATTGCCTTCTCGTGGACCGTCCACGGGTTGCTGCCGCTGTTGGCGTGCTCGATGGAGATGGTCGTATCGTTGCCGCGTCCAGTGCCGATTCCGTCGCCGCAGGCGTAGGCGCGGTCGAGATCGTTGACGTGCTGCACGATGTAGCCGTTGCGGTCGACCGAGTAGTGCGCCGAGCAGCCGTTGGCGCCCCAGATGCCGTTGCACTGGCCGGCGTTGAGGTCGCCCGCCATGTGGTGGATCGTGACGCCCTTGATGCCGAACGGACGGCCCGCCGAGAAGTTGCGCCCCAGAAGCTTGTACTCGTCCGGCTGGACGTTTGCGAAGTCTGCCATTAGTCCTCCTTGATGTCGCCGAGCGCCAGCAGGGCGTCCAGCCATTTGTCCGTGATGCCGACCGATTTGAAGGCCGCGTAGGCCACCTGAACGCCGCCTACCGCGGCGAAGATGGACGTAACCCATGCCGAGGGTTCGGTCGGGACGCCGCCCGACATGGCCGTGAGGGCGCCGCATCCCGCCGAGACGGCGATTGCCGTCCAGCGGGCGACGTTGCCCGTCATCGCCTTCGTCTTGATCGCCTGCACGATGTACGGCACGACCAGGACCGTGCACACCGTGAGGCCCGCCTGGATCTCATTCATTCGATTGCTCCTATCTGTCGGATTCCTTGCTGTAGATAAGGTCGACGCGGTCGCAGATGTGGTCGACCTTCTCGGCCATCCCCTGGCTCCTCGCCTGGCTGTGCGCCAAGTCCGCGTGCAAGACCTCGTTGGACGCCACGACGGACTCCATGAGCGTCTTCATCGCCTCCATGAGGCTGTTGCTGCGCTCCATCTGCGCGGCGATGCGGCCCTCCATCTGCGAGCGCTCGCGGTCCCGCTGCGCGCGCTCGTCGACTTCGGCCTGCTTGCGCTCCTCGCGCTTGAGGTCGAGCTCGCCCTTCCGCTGGTTTTGGCGTTTGTACTCCTCAAGAAATTGTTTCCCGAAGTAGAACGCAACGAGCGTCAGGAGCACGCCGCCAAGCCAAGCCGGTCCGTAAGGCGCAAAAAGTTTGAGCACTTCCATCCTGGGCGCCCTCCTTCCGCCTATTCGGCCGTGTACTCCTCGCCGGTGATCTCCTTGTACTCGTCGGCGGTGATCCACTTGCACTCGACGGCCTTGTGTACTCGCGCCTTACTCCAAAGAGGTCGGTCGTAGTACTTCTTGACGAGCGCGAAGTGCTTGGAATGCTCGTCGGTTTTCTTCGTTGGCATTACTGGTCACCTCCGACCGTCATGAGCAGGTAGTCGATGTTCGCCGTGTTCTGTTCGGTCTGCGTCGGCTGCGACGCCCGCTCGCGCATCTGGTCGATCAGCGCCGACACGTCGAGCGTCTCGCCACTGTCGTAGGCGGCGAGCGCCGCGGTGTAGGCGAGCTTTCGCGCCTTCCGCTCAGCGTACTCGTCATCGTCGATAACGCCCGCGTCGTGCGCCGCGTCGGGGTCGCCGATCTGCGACAGCAGATCGCGCAGGGCGTTGACCTCGGCCATGGTGCCATCTTGAAGATCGTTGGGGCGCGGCGTGTCTTCCTCAGTGTCCATGCGGACTCCTCTCTTGTCGGGGAATGTGCCGCCATCGTATTAGCGCCGTGAGATTGCCGAGCCGCTTTGATGGGCGCAAAGGAAGAAGGCGCGCCGCAGCACGCCTTCGATGTTTCTGTTATTTCGCAGCCGCTTCGCTTAAGCCGCTGCTTTGAGTTGCCGGTTCTCCGCTATTGCGAGGGCTTGCTTCCGCTTGAATCGTCCCTCTGGTTGGCCTGCATTGAGCACCCCCCCCCTGCGCGAGATTTCCGAACAGGCTTCGGTACAGCGCGTCCATGGCCCGCACGCTGCGGTGCGCGTCCAGCCGCTTCATGCCTCCGCGCCAGCTCTGGTAGCTCTGCTCCACCTGCTCGGGGGTCATGATGCCATCGGCGACCATGCGGGCCATCTTCTTGAGCTTGCGGCGCTCCCGCGTTATGGAGTCTCGGCACGGCTTCACGACTATGCGGCCCGTGTCCGTGTAGAAGATGCGCTTCTTCAGCCACGTGAACCCGCGCGTGAGCTTCACCACGCGGGTCTTGCGCGGGTTCAGCTCGATGCCCGGCTCGGCGCATTTGCGCTCTATGAGCAGCAGGCACACCTGCAGGTAGTCCTTGGACTCGTGTATCAGGTAGAAGTCGTCCATATATCGACCGTAGGCCTCGGGGCGCAGCATCTCGATTGCGTAGTGGTCAATGCGGTTGGGGTGCGCGACGGCGCATATCTGGTTCGGCTCGCTGCCCAGCCCCAGGCCCACATCGCCCTGCGCGTCTATCAGGCGGTGCTCCAAGGCGACCACGCGCGGATCTAGCAGCGCGGAGGCCACCTGGTCTTTGACGGGTTGGTGCGCTATGCGCGCGAAGTAGTCGGAGAAGTCGCCGAGCAGTATGTAGCCCTCGCGGCCGTGCCGCCTCCAGTGGTCGGCCAGGTGGCGCTTGAGCAGCTTCAGGGCGTAGTCGGTGCCGCGCCCCTTTATGTTCGCGGAGTTCGCGGCTATGAGGGTGGGCACGATCGCGGGCACGAGCGCGTTCTGCGACAGCGACTTCTGCACCACGCGCTCGGGAAAGTGCACGGCGCTGATGTGGCGCAGCTTGCCGCGCTCCCATAGGTCGAAGCGGATGAAGCCCCGGCATATGTCGCGGCCCTCCAAAAGGTCGCGGCGGGACAGGACGGCGTTGCGCAGGTAGTCCTTCATGTACCGCTGCGTGGACGCCTTCCACATCACGCCGCGCGCGGCCTGCTTGGAAGCCTTGCACAGGCTGTTGAGGTCGGCCACGGTCTCAAGCGTGCACGCCTTGACGCGCTCGGCCTTGGCCTTGGCCCGCTTCTCCTCGCGGCGCTTCCGTCGCGCCGCCCGCCTTTGCTCGGAGTTCACAGAAGGCACCCCGCACGGCTTTCAATGTGGCTCTGACAGCCGCTTGAGGTATGGCCATGAAACGCGGCGAAGCCACGGAGCGCCGCGCCATGCAAGCAGCGTCCGACCACCCTCGCGGGGTGCGTATTTACGGGCGTGAGCCCGACGGTCGCGCCTTCCTTCCTCTCTGCGCTCTGCTTTCGGCCCTGGGGCCTACTCGGTCTGGCAATAAGGGAATCCGGGGCGGGGGCGAACCCAGACGTTCGTCGCCGAGTTGTAGTTGGCATTGCCGTTGTTGTTGACGTAGCACACGTTGGACGAGGAGCCACCCATGACGGAACGCAGCCACCAATTGTACCGATAAACAAGGCGCGACCGCCGCCCATTATAGCGAACGCAGGCGCTCTAGCTCGGCCTCGGCCTCGGCTATGCGCTCCTCAGCGGACTTCTTGCCCGTCACGCGCACGTTCTTGCGCGCCCCCTTCAGCAGCCTGATCTCCTCCTCGACCATGGCCGCCAGCTCCTCGAAGCGGTTGGCGTTCACGGGCAGGCCGATATCCATGAGGCACTGCATGTCCAGCATCAGCTGCTCGCAGTCAGCTATGGCCAGCGTCAGGTAGCGTTTCCTCTCCAGCGCGTTGAACGAGGTGTTGGGGTAGAAGCAGTCGGCGCGGTTGACGTTGTACACGATGCTGCGCGCCGTCTCCACCGTGGGCACCGCGTTCAGCAGACGATAGGCCTTCGGAACCACGGAGGACGACGCCATCAGCTTGTTGACCTCCACGCGGATGGCGATTGCTTGAGTGAAAAACTTGTACTCGGAAACCTCGCGGTTGCGCTGGTAGACGCCGCTCACGTGCACCTCCTGGGGAAACTGGCGGAAAAAAACGGCCCGCTTCGCGGGCGAGAGGCGACCGCGCAAGGCGGTCGCCTAAAAGCAGAGTATAGAGCACTCGGCTGGCTAGCCGACGAGGAAGCCGGGGCGGGGGCGAACCCAGACGTTCGCCGCCGAGGTGTAGCCGGCATAGCCGTTGCGGTGGACGCAGCACACGTCGGACGAGGAGCCACCCATGACGGAACGCAGCCACCAAGAGCACCGATTTCCGTTGATTCGGTGCGCGGTGTCGCGGAACAGGTCCCACTGGCAGTCAAAGCCGACGCTGTAGCCCTTGGTGCCCCACACTGGGCAGCCGTACACCTCCATCTCGGACAGCGAGAACACCTTGCCGATATCCTGCCAGCTCCACGAGTTGGAGTCGTTGAGCGCGCCGCTGGCGCTGTAACGCTCCTCCAGCAGGACGCGCTGGGTCAGCAGGTACCTGGTCAGGCCCTCGGGCAGGCAGGCCTCGAAGGCCGTCTCCCACGCCTTGAGGTTGCTGTTGGGGTAGGGGCATTTCTGGTCGGCGGTGCCCTGGTTCGTGTTGGTGGTGTTCCACATCAGGAAGCTGTCGTTTGCCACGCCTGTCACGGTTTTTGCCACGGCCACGGGGGCGGACGCCACGAACGCGATGTGGTGGCCCTTGCTGTTGTCGCCGCAGCAGTAGTACGGGTCGAAGTGCGCCAGGAGGAAGCGCACGGACTGCTGCGCCGCCACGTTCGACGCGCTCACGAGGGGCACGTCGATGTAGTCGCCCACACGAAGGCCGGAGAAGTTGTTCGCCACGATGCGCTTGTGCAGCGCGTCGTACACGCTGCCGCTGCCGATCTCTCCCGCCAGGATGGTGGCGATGCTCTGCCCGCCGTACTTGCCGATTTGGCCCTGGCGGTTGTACTCGGCGTTGTTGAGCGCCGTCTGCGCGTTGCTGCGCGCGGTATCGTCGATGACGTTGAGCGACTGGCCGCCGACGACCAGCGTCTTTGCATTTGCCATTTATCCTCCTTAGGCAAGGGTTACCGTGCTGCCCGAGACCGAGCACGTGCCGCCGAACGACACCGTGTCGCCGGACACCGACGCCTTGGATGCCGGGCAGTAGACGGTCCCGTCCATGTAGATGAACTTGTCTGTCGCGTCGGCGAGCATCGTCGCGAGCTGGCCGTTCTGGCGGCGCAGCTCGGCGATGTCGGACTCGCCAGCGGCGCCCTGCGCCGCCGCGTTCGCGATCTGCAATGCCGCGCTTGCCGCCGCATCGGCCCTCGACGCCGCACCGCTAGCGGCGGATGCCGCATCGAACGCGGATTGACCGAGCCGAGATAGCTCAGTGCTCCACTTCCTGTAGAGCTCGTCGAGCTCCTGGTCGTAGCTGACGGCAGGCCCTGTTGTCCCGTCCACATTTCCCAGGATGACGAGCGCGAAGTCCTCGGTCGTCTCGGAGGCCCCGTTGGCGCTGTAGAACTCGAAGTATGCCAGCCTGCACCTGCCGGTGCCGTTGACGGCCTCCGGCGCCAGCGTGGCGCTCACCGATACCGTGCCGACGGTGGCGGCGCAGCGAGCCCACGTGCCGTCGGCATGGAGCACGCACAGGCGCGCGGACTGGTAGGTCGGCGTATAGGCGGTGCCGTCCACGGTGAGCGACGCCGTTATCTTCTGGGTCTGCGTCTCACCCCTGCGCACGGTGACACGCTGCGGGACTGTGCCCGGGCGCTTGCGCATGTCGAGCGCTATCCCGTGGTTGATCATTCCTTGGCCTCCAACGCCTTGAGGACGGCGAGCGCGGCCTTGAAGGCCTCGACCGGGTCGACGGCCTTGGCCCCCTCCTCCGTCTCGTCCGCCATGGCCGGCTGCGGGTCGACGATGGCCGAGAGCGCGTCGAACACGGCGACCGTGGCGGCGGTGCGCTCATCGACGTACCCGGCGGTCGCCAGTGGGATGCCGTTGACCGTGGGGTCGGGCTTGCGGACGTCTGCGGCCTTGACGACCTCGCGCGTGCCGTCGTCGTACTGGGCGACGAACACGAGGCCGGCGTCCTCGGCGCTCTGGAGCACCTCCGGGTCGTACTCCGTCAGGCACTGTTCGTTGTTTCCGATGATGTCGTGGACGGCATAGCCCACGACGATCTTCTTGCTTGCTTCCATTCCTTCTTGTCCTTTCATCTCTTATCCGCTCCACCCGGACGGCATGGTCGACACGCCGATCAGCAGGCCGTTCCTGAACTCGAGCACCGACGATGTCTGGGACTGGTCGTTGAAATATTTCTTGCCGTTCTCCGTGTAAAGCGGGTGGTATGCCGCTCCGACCTTGGTCGTCAGGCCTGACCACGTCGTGACGCTCGTGTCGGCGCTGCCGCTCACGCTGAGCCTCGGGGTCGAGACTCGCACGACGCCCTGTCCCTGCAGCTGCAGTCCGTGGTAGATAATCGACGGATTGTCGATGTCATGTGACGTTGAGGAGCATTCGATGTATCCGTACTGCGTGCCGTCCTTGAACCCAGCCAGCTTCCCGCTCGAGTCGAGTTCCATGGCGTACCCGCTGCTGCGGTTTCCACCGGTGAAGCTTCCGGTCGCCGTGATGTTCTTCGCCGTCATGTAGTTGGTCGTCAGCACGCCTTCCTTGAGGTTCCACGAGTTGCGCCCCTTTGCGTCCGCGAGAGTCCCGGTTGCGATGTATGTCGCGTTGACGTAGACCCTGTTGTTGCTCATGTAGAGCCCCTGGTCGGCACCGTTGTTGGTCAGGCGGTCGAAGATGGCCTTCTGGTCCATCTGCTCGTCGTAGGCGCTCAGGATGCCGTCGGCGTAGTCCGACGCGTTCTTCTGCTCGATGGCGTGGCGCGCCCCGGTCGCGGCATCGGCGTAGTCCTTGACCGCGCTCGAGTAGGCTCCGAATGCGGCGTCGTACTCGTGCATGGCAGCCTTGAGCTCCTCGGCGGTCTTGCATATGAGCACCTTGTCGACCTTGTCGGCATAGGAGCCGTACGTGCCGCCCTCATCGGTCGAGCCGAAGGCCTTGGTGTAGCGGGGGCCGAGGACGGACGAGAGGAACTGGGCGCTGAGGGCCTTGTTCGACTTCAGCGCGTTGTACTGGCTCGTGAGCTCCTCGCGCTCTTTGTCCACGTCCTGCTTGGCCTTCTTGACCGCCGCCCTCTCCGCCTCGGTCACCACACCGTCTTTGGCGAGGTCCTGCACCGTCGTGTCGAGGCCGTTGAGCGAGCCCGTCAGGTCGTGCGCGCTCTGATAGGCCTTGTTGTACGCGGCCTCCAGCACCGGCGCCGTGTGGGTGACGCTGCCGTCGCCGTAGGTGACGCGCTCCATCGACCAGACGAAGTATCCGTTCGACCATTGCGGGAGGTCCTCGGACCACCCCAGCTCGGGGTTCTGCGCGTTAATCGGCGGCACGCTGTCCGATTGATTCTTGGCGTAGAGCTTCACGCGCGCCGCGATGGCGCTGCCGGCCATCTGGTTGGAGCCGTTGATGGCCTTGGCGAGGCACGGCGCGGTGTAGGTGACCGAGCCGTCCGTCCACGCGATCTTGCTGCGCGTCCAGATGTACTTGCCCTTCGCCCACGCGGGCTGGGCCTCCGACCAGCTGCCGCCGGACTGCGCCGTGGAGCTCGTGGAGAGGTAGTACTGCTCGACGATGCCGCGCACGCCGGTACCGGTCGAGCCCTTGTCGCCCTTGGCGCCATCGATGCCGCTGATGCACACGGGCTCGCTGTACTCGATGTCGCCGGACTGCATGGTGGTCTTGGTGCGCGTCCAAATGTACTTGCCCGACACCCATTGCGGCGCCGTGGTCTGCCATCCGCCCTGCGGCTCGGTGACGCGCGACGTTCCCTGGGCGTACTCGACGTCCACCGACGCTATCACGGCATCGGCGACGGCGATGTCCTTGCCGTCGAGCTTGGCGCCGGGGCCTAGATTGACCTCGCTCTCGTCGAGGTTCCAGTAGTTCTTGCCGCTCCTGTCTTGGATGGTTCCGGCCTTGATCAGGTCGCCCATGAGCGTGCCGACCGTGATGAGGTCGGCCGTGAAGCCCGCGCCGGTGCCGAAGGTGCGCCAGTCCCACGAGCCGTCGGCTTTGCAGCCGGAGGCGATGCGGAATCCCTGGGAGCACAGCTGCATGGCCATGCCGTCGCCGGTCGTCGAGCGGCCGTCCGCGTCGAGGGGCACGGAGCCGAAGATCAGACCGCGCTCGAAGCTCGTATGGACGTAGCTGTTGCCCGCGAGGTTGAACTGCGTATTCATGCTGTCCATGACCTGCTGGAGGTATGCGGGCGGCGTGGATGCCGCCACGTCCCAGTTGGACGAGCGCTTCGACAGGCTGGACACTTTCTGCTGCTGAGCCAGCAACATGTCCGTGATTGTCTCGGTCACGTTCCCGAGCGTCACGCGCATGGAGCCGCCAAGCTCGTCGGTCACGAGCTTGGTCACGCGGCCCTCGCAGCGCAGCGCCGGGGAGAAGCACGTGTCGACGATCTGGACGTCGTCGCCCACGGCGACGCCCTCCCACTCGCGCCCGAACTGCACGAGGTCGACGACGTCGGCCTCGTAGGTCATTCCCGGCTCCTTGCGGGAGTCGAGGTACGCGCGGGTCTCGGCGAGCAGGGTTGCCGCGTCCTCGCAATTTGAATTTTCATATTGTCCGAACACGTGCGCGCGCCCGCCCCTGCCGTCGGGTCGCCCGTACAGCCTGAGCGCGGTCGCGTCCTCCACGTAGTTCCTGCCGTTGTTGATGTCACCGAAGGTCAGCTTGCGGCCGTAGCCGCCCGTGTCGGTCTCGATACCCTTGCCGTAGCCGTAGCAGGCAGTGATCGCCCCGTAGTGCTCGGTGCGTGATACCGATGTCAGGTCCTTGGTGTAGGTGAACCGGCGGTGGCCGCCCTTCGCGCCTCGGTGCGAGCGGATGCCCACCCTGCGAGATGTCACCCTGCCGCCGGATACGGTGATTTCAGTCTCAAGCTCACCGCCGCATTTCAAGATTGACTGGAGCGCCTCGCGCGCCGAGGTGTGGTAGAAGGTCAGGCCCTTGTCGACGGTGCCGGTCTGGTCGACCGTTCCGGCGGTCCAGCGGGTCGGCCCAAGGCAGACATTCAGCGCCTGCAAGAAGCCGTAGCCGTAGCGGCGCTTGTCCTCGATATAGTCGCCGTACGTCTCGCAGATTGAGTTGATCGCCGTGTCCGTGTAGACCGTATCGCCTCCGGCGTGGAGGCCCTTGGGGTCTTGGCAGACGTGCTCGTGGACCTTGCCGAGGCGGTCGACCCACACGAGGCGGTAGCCCTGCTTGAGCGCGAAGGTCGTGACGATGTCCACGCTGTCCTCGCCGTTGAGCTCGTCGGTATGGGTGAGGGAGAGCAGCTCCTCGGGGCCGATTGTCGATACGTAGGCGTCCTGCCACGTGTATACGTCAATTCGCACCTAGAGCCACCTCTCCTCCCATTCGAGCGTCGCGGTGCCGCCGCTCGTCTTGATCTGCTGCACGCCGTCGAGCGAGAAGAAGTCACTCGCGACGGTCACGGGCCAGTCCGCGCCGTTGACCGTGCAGCGCTCCGCACGCATGTCCAGCACGACGGTCTGTGCGCCCGTGAACGACGCCTCGACGCGGACGAACCGCCCGGTCGAGACGTTGGTGATTGTCCAGCTCGAGCCTGCCGGGGGCTTGCACGTGACCGTAGGGTAGGCCCTGTAGTTGCCCCCGGCGGCGACGGCGCGCTGGGATGCCGACACCTGCTCGGAGCGCCGCTGCCCGTAGGCGGCGGGGTCTGCACAGTAGAACCCGAGCGTGAGATTCGGCATGTGCGCGTTGCGCCCCTGCTCCGCCCCTCCCCTGTAGCGCGCGAGCATGTAGCGCTCGGGAGCGTCGTCGAGCACGAGGGCCTTCTCGCCGCCGGACAGCGCCGAGGCGAGCACGGCCCTTGCCTCGGCGACCTCGTCGAGGGAGCCGCCGACGATGTTGCAGTCGACCGCTATCTCGACGGGCTCGAGGCCCGTGGCGCGAACGTGTGTGCCGTCCATGCCGGGGACCTCGGTCTCATCGAGCCGCACCTTGGGGACAATCGGTCTCGTGACCTTGGTCACCAGCAGGTACGGCGTTAGGTCGATTCCGCCGAATATCATGCGAACCCCCTTGCGGCGAGCGTGTGCCTGCCGCGCATCGCGATGGCGGAGGAGACGCGCTCCGAGTCGATGTACAGGTTTCCGTCCTTGTCCCTGATCTGCTCGAGGACGGACAGGATGCCGGCGAGGGCGTCGTCGGAATCCTCCTCGGGACGCGCCGGAGTGTAGACAGCGGACGGCGCGACGGTCAGGCCCGTCGAGAGCATCCCCTGCGCGGTGTCCATGGCGCCGCTGATGGCGGAGACCACGGTGCCGGTGCCGGAGCCGATGCCCTGCGCCCAGCCCTGCATGAGGGCCTTGCCCGAGAAGGTCGTGTAGCCGTGCCCGGAGAAGGGGCCGACCTTTGCCGGCGAGAACGGGAAGAAGGAGCGGATTCTGGAGACTGCACCGGAGACCGCCGAGGTCACCGAGCCGATAGCGGACATGATGCCGTCCTTCAGGCCGTTGAGTATCGACTTGCCGGAGTTGAAGAGCCAGTTGCGCGCGCCCGAGAAGAATCCGGTGATCTTGCCCTTGATGCTCGTGACGGTCCTGTAGACGGAGTTGATTCCGTTGGACGCCGCGCTCTTGATGCCCTCCCAGATGGACGAGCAGGCGCTCTTGATGCTCCCCCACATGCTCGACCACGTGGAGCTGATGCTGTTGAGCACGGAGCTGATCACGCCGCTGACCTGATTTATCGCAGAGTTGACGGCGAACTTGATGCGTCCCCAGACCACCTCGGCGAAGTCGCGGACGGTGTCCCACACGCTTGACCAAATCGAGCTGATTCCATCGAGCGTGGACGTTATCACGGACTCGACGACCCCGATGGCCGCTCGCACGGCGAACTCTATCTGAGACCAGACGAGCTCGGCTACCGACTTGATGGTGTTCCAGACCGTATCCCAGTCTCCGCTTATCGCGGCGGTGACCGTGGAGATGACTGTCTGCACCACGGCCATCGCGACCTGGACGGCAGTGGAGATTGCATCCATCACGCCGGTCAGGACAGCGGAGATCACCGGCCAGACCGCGTTCCAGACGGCGGAGATGATGCCCATCGCCACCTGAATCGCGCCCTGGATGAGCGGCATCGCAGCCAGCACCGCCGACAGCACGGACTGCACGGCGGGCATGGCAATGGCGACGAGCTGCGAGACGGTCGTCATCACGTCAGCGATGACGGTGACCAGGAAGCCGATGACCGGCGACAGCGCCTGCACGATGCCGAGCACCACCTGTATGCCGGTTGAGAGCACCGGCAGCACGGCCTGCGCGATGTTGAGCAGCGCCGTGCCGATTGGCGCGATGAGCGGCGCGATGAACCCGATTGCCGCCTTGATGCCGTTACCGACGGACGTGGCCACGCCAAGGATGGCCTGAAGCGCCGAGCAGATCTGCGAGGAGTCCACCTTCGGCAGCTTGATCCCGATGCCGGCGAGCGCCCCGACGGCGATGTTCCACGCCGTGGCGAGCGCCTCGGACACGATGGGTGTGAGCACCGACGCGATGCCGGAGAGCGCCGCGGGGAGCGCATTGATGATGCCCTGCCCGATCTGGGCGACGCGCGGCGCGATGTTCTTGGCGACCGCGCCGACGGACGTGAGCAGCTGCTCGGTGAGCTGCGAGAAGTCCACGTCGTCTCGGCCAAGGCCGGTGAGGAAGTTCTCCCATGATGCCTTGGCCATGCCGATGGAGCCGGAGATGGTCGTCGCGGCCTCCTTGGAGGTCGTGCCGGTGATGCCCATCTCGGACTGCACGGTGTGGATGGCCTCGACCACGTCGGCGTAGCTGTCGATGGTGAGGTCGGCGGTCTTGCCCTGCGCCGCGCACAGCTTGTTGGCGTCCGCGATGAGTCGCTCCATCTCGGACTTCGTGCCGCCGTAGCCCAGCTTCAGGTTGTCCAGCATCGTGTAGTTTTGCTTGGCAAAACCTTGGTAGGCGTTCTGGACGTCGGCCATGTCCGAGCCCATCTTGTTGACGTTGTCCGCCATGTCGCCCATCGCCGTGTTGGCGGACTCGGCGGCCTTCGCCACGTCGCCGCCGCACGAGCTCACGAGCGATGCGGCGAAGCTGGTCGCCTGGGTCATGTATTGGTTTGCGCTCATGCCGCACGTCTTGTACGCATCCGCGGCGTATCCCTGCAGTTTGCCGGACGCGGAGCCGAAGAGCGTATCGACGCCGCCGACCAGCTGCTCGTAGTCGGCGTATGCGGATACCGCAGCGCCGCCGATTGCGGTCACCGCCGTGGTGAGCGCGCCCATGCCAGCCGCGGCGACGGTGCCCACGCCCCTTGCGACGGTGCCGAGCCCGTTCAGCAGCCCGCCCGAGCGCTTGACCCCGCCGTCCACGCCGGAGGTCATCGAGTCGCCGAATGACTTTCCGGCCTTGGAGCCCGTGTCGCCGAACTCCGAGCAGATGCTGCCGGCGAAGCCCTTCATGGACGGCATGAGCGTGATGCATGCCGAGCCTACGCTAGTCGCCATCCCGTCCTCCTAATCCTAGAATCTCGTCGATTTCCGCCCTGTTCGCGAGGGCGTTGCGCTGGTGCCTCTTGAGCTCCGCGAGCTGCCCGGGCGTCTTGAGCGGCTGCGGCTCCTGCGGCGGCCGGTGCTTCTTGTCGCTCAGTCCCCAAGCGAGGCTCCTGAGCTGGTGCTCGATGCGCCAGAGCATGTACGTCTCCTCGCTCCATTTGAGCTCCGGGTACATGCGGCGCGCGCACCTCGACTCCTTCGGCAGCTGCTCCCACAGGAGGGCGGCGCGCCGGAGGTCGTCCGGTCCGCCCTCGAGCGGGAGGTCGATGCCGTAGTACTGGCGGAAGTCCGCTACGACTTCTGCGCGGTGCCCTTCGAGCTCGAGGACGAATCCTGGGAGTTTTTTGCCTTCGCCGCCTCGAATGCGGCCTGCATGAGCACGCCGGTGAACTCGACGGAGCCGCCCAGGCGCTCCATGTACTCCTCATCATGTCCGGCAAACACGCGCTCGAATGCATCGAACATGCCGGCGGGCTCGGTCTCGCTCTTGGCGAACTGCTTGTTGGTCTTGTAGGAGGTGAGCTCGTCGTAGTCAGCGGTGAACTCCCCCTCGATGCCCGGGATGGTGAATGTGAGCTCGGTCATTACTTGTCCTCCGCGGTCTCGGCGGCCTTGGCGGCAGCGGTCTCAGTGGACTGGATGTAGTCGTAGCAGGTGTTGCCGGCATCGTCCGTGAGGTACTTGACCGTGAGGGCGCGCGCGGCGAGCTCGCCGACGGCGAGGGTGAGGTCGTCCAGCTCGGAGGACTGGGCGTTGGGGACGACCTTGCGCCAGCGTCGTCCGTCCTTGAGCACGAGCTCGAGCACGGCCGGCCACGTCTCGTCGGAGTTGCCGTTGTGCTTGACCGTGATCATGCCCTCCTCGTCCTTGACGTTGTCGGACCCGTACATGACCTTGAGGGTGGCGGCCTTGATCTCGGCGAGCGTGAGCTGGGCGCTCTCGACGCGGGAGGTCTGCGGCGACGCCATGAGGTCGCCGTTCATGTCCTTGATGTCCTCGGAGTCGCTGTCGAGCGTCTCGACGTAGCCGTCCTCGCTGATGTAGCCGAGGCATTTCCACGCAGCGGGCAGCGCGGTCTTGTAGTCGTTCGGCAGCGCCGTTCCGGCGGGCGCGGTGAAGATGTAGCCGCCCTTTACTCCCTTGGCGCTGGAGACGTTGGCGACGTTGTTTTTGTTGCTTTCTGCCATGATTGCTCCTTATTCGCAGATGGTCAGGTTGATGTTCGTCTGGTATCTGGGAGTCCCCGTGTCGGGGTCGTCCCATCGGTACGTGCCGTCGGACACGGCCGAGAACACGTTGGGCTCGTCCTCGATGGCGGAGCACGCCCGCTCGACGGCCTCGGCGATCTCGCGTGCGCGCCTGCGGGTCTTCGCCCACGACGTGGCGAGCACGCGCGGGGACTGGATGAACCGTGTCGCGCTCGTGGCGGCGAGGGTGACCTGGACGAACTCATCGGGTCTCTCGCGCGGCACGTCGGGCACGCACTTGATGCCGGTCGCGTCCATGAGCCGCTTGGCGACAACCCTCTCGATGTCCATCAGTCACCTCCAAAGATTGCCTGCAAGCGGTTGTGCTTCTTCTCGCTGCGGAAGGCGTGGACGCTCTCCGTGTGGAGCGAGCGCCCCTTGGCGAGGGAGCCGCTCATGACGTCCGAGGCATAGCCTGCGCCCTCCCCCGGTTTCGGGCTAAACGATGCGTTGGCGGACGCGACGACAGCGTTTGCCTTCTGGTCGAGCATGGCCTGCACGCCCCCGCCGTTCATGACCTCGGCGTATCCGCCGCGGTTCCAGCCCTTCCACTTGATCTTGACCTCGCACTTCGCCTTAGCCATCGGTTCGGGTCACCTCGCAGGTGAGGTCCCAGGGGCCGGGCGTATTGGCCGCGGTGTATCGCTTGGGGTCGCCGACCACCTTGTAGTCGGTGCCGCGCACCGTGACCGTCGCGTCCCTGAGGTCAACGTCCGCGCCCTTCGGGAAGCAGAGCGTGTAGGCGACCGTCACGCCGTTCGGGCGCGTCGAGTCGAGGTCGGCGGTCGCGCCGGGGCACACCACGACGTTGTCGACCGCCGCCTCGGTCACCGTCTCGCCGGTGGGCTCGCCAAGCTCGTCGAACGACTGGGCCGCACTGCGCACGGTCACGGTCTCGCCGGAGATGAGGCACGTCATTCGGCCACCCCTCCCCTCTCCAGAGGCGTGAGCGCCCCGAGCGCCTGACCGGTGAGGCCGAGGCGCCTGAGGTCGCTCTTCCCGAGGTACATCTCGCCGAGCGCCGAGCCGTAGGTCACCGATGCGGTGTAGATTCCGGCCCCCTGGCTGTACTGCGTGGCGCCCGCCATCGCGGACGGTGCCGAGAGCACGCGGTTGACGAGCAGGCAGCACACGGCGGGCGCGGCGCGGTCGAACGCCGGGCACGCCCCCTCGGTGTACTCGCCGATTCGGTCCTCGAATGCCGCGAGCATCAGGTCCGATGCGTCCTGCAGCAGCACCCCGGTGCGGGCCTCGTCCGCGGGCTCGCCGTAGCGGGCCTTGTAGTCGTCGACGCTGGCGAGCGCGGCCATCGCTACTCGGCCTCCATGATCCCGGCGTCGACGAGGGCCTGCACGACCTTCGCGACGGTCGGG
The DNA here is from genome assembly GCF_040910325.1 of Collinsella aerofaciens. Classification (GTDB taxonomy): domain Bacteria; phylum Actinomycetota; class Coriobacteriia; order Coriobacteriales; family Coriobacteriaceae; genus Collinsella; species Collinsella aerofaciens_BL. The sequence continues at coordinate 47,186 of NZ_JBDGAV010000010.1, forward strand.
CTGGCGCCGGGGTTGGCGACCTTCTTTGGCACGACGAGCGGCTTGCCGTCGGGCGAGACGAGCGCCACGTGCTGCGGGAGGATGCTGGACACCTTGCCCACGTCCTCCACGATGAATTTCTGGACTAGCTGAGCCATCTCGGTACCCCCTAGGCGCTCTTGAGGACGGCGAAGGCCTTCGGGTCGAGTACCGCGTATGCCAGGACGGCCTCGGTGCGGTAGGCGATCTGGTTGTAGCCCTTCAGGTCCTGACCGGTGTTGTCGGGGTCACCGTACTCGATGACCTCGGCTGTGATGTCGCGGACCATGCCCCACTTGATTGCGGAGAAGTCGCCCATGATCGCGGAGACCTTGGTCGGGGTCTTGGCGAGACGGCCGTTCACGGTGCCGGACACGGAGGCGGGGATGCCGTCGAGGTTGCCCACGTTGAGGGAAAGCGGCACCTCGGGGTACAGGCGCTGCCCGGTGGCGGGCACGCGCAGCTTGCGCAGCTCGGAGGCGAACTGGCGGCTCATGGCGATGCCGTTGATGCCGTAGTCGAGCAGGGCGTCGGAGAGGGAGTCGATGTCGTCGACCGGGGAGTCGGTCTTGGCGACGCTGTGGACGTCCTTGTCAGCGGTCAGGGCGGTGTAGCCCGTGAGGCCGAGGCCGGTCTTGGGGTTGATGGCGTGGTAGACGATGTAGTCGAGCGCGCGGCCCGCGGCGGCGGTCTGGTCGGCGATGATGTTGGAGATGATCTCCAGCTGGTTGTCCTCGTCGGCCCACTTCAGCTCGTCGGAGACGCGCGTGGTCGTGACGATCTTGGCGCGCTTTGCGACCACGGGGTCGGTGGAGATCTCGGAGCCGGACTTCTTGCCGCCCTCGGCGACGACCTCGGCCTCTGCGGTCGGGTTGAACACGAGGTAGGTCGTGTCCGCGAACTTCTGCGGGGTGCTGGGGCTCAGCGTGGCGATGGTGGAGGTGTCCTTCACCTTGCCGATGATGGTGGATACCACGCTGGACGGCAGCTTGATTTTCTGGGTGTCGTTTGCAGCCATTTCTGTGCCTTTCTTCGGGTTTGGCTTACTTCAGGAGGCGCTTGGCGAAGTCTCGCAGCGCCTCGTCCCCGCCCTTGCCGCCCTTGTCGAAGCTGCCGGGCTTCTCCACTCGCGGCGCGGGCTTTGTCTTGAATGCGGCGAGCATCTTGTCGCACCATGCGGCCATGCTCTCCTCGTCCTCGCCGACGATGAGCTCGGCGGGGACTCCCTTCTCCTGCGCGACCTTGGCGGCGGTCTTGGCTCGTGCCTCGGCCTTCTCCTTGGCGTCGAGTCGCTTCTCGAGCTCCGCGACCTTCTCGTCGGCGGTCTTCTTCGCCTGGTTGGCCTCGTCGAGTGCACTTGCCGCGCCCTTGTTGGCCTTGGCCTGCTTCTCCCACTTGCGGGAGTGCGCCTTCTCGGCCTCGTAGAGCGCCTTGTAGTCGGGCTCCTCGCCCCCGGTCGGCTCCGTACCGCCCGTGGGCTCCGTGTTGGTCTCTGCTGCCATGTCGCGTCCTTTCCCGGACCGTGCGGCCCGTCGGGCCAGCCGTGCGGCCGAGCCCCTTAGATGTGCGTTTCGGGCCGTGCGGCCCTGTCGCGCGGCAGTGTCCTACGGGCGTGAGATTTGGCCTGTTTGGCGTTTTTCGGCATGAAAAAAGCCGCCCGTGGGCGGCCATGCGGTATGATGGGGTTAGGCGGAAGCTGTTTGACTCACCTATTGAGACATGCAGCTCCCGCCTATTTTTTTATCGTTTGGAGCGACCCGTCGTGCCCCAGCATCCGCACCTCAGAGATTCCGTACCTCTTCATGTACTTGCGTATCCACGCTTCGGCTTGGCTGTCGGTGACCGACTTGTTCTCGCTGACGTCGAAGACGGCGAACCGCACCCCGCTCTTGTTGGCCACGGACTTCATGTGCGACTTGAACGTGTTCTCCGATTTCGACGTGTACACGGTCTTGATTTCGATACCTGTGGACAGGTCGGCGCGGCTTACGGTCGTTTTTCCCTGCGCGTTCTCGCTCTTCAGGTGCACCTCGTCTTCCCAGAACTCAGTCTTGTAGCCCAGAGTCGCTAACTTCTCTGCGGTTCTCCTCTCTCCGGGGTCTACCCTCCACCTCTTTACCTTGTCGCGCCTCACCGCATCGTCCGTGAACGTTATGCCCTTATGCTCGCCGCCGGCGTACCAGGACGGGTCGCGTAGCTCTATCTCGGATGCGACGCGGTTGTTGAGGTAGGCGGTGTACGCCTTCCCCTCCTTGTTGCCGTGGCGCCTCACGAGCGCTTCGCGTTCGTCCTCCGGCATTGCGTACCAGTCGGAGGCGATGCCGTCGCGGCCTCCGAGCGCGGCCAGGCAGTCGTTATACCTCTCGTACATCCCGTCAGGGTCGTATCCCTTGACTGTGGTCACCCCGTCGAAGCCGGGAACGATTCGGCAGTCGCAGTGCGCGTGCGAGTGCTCCGCCGCCGCCTCGGTCTTGGCGTAGAAGCCGAACGACGCGAGCATGAGGCAGAACCCGCACGTCTCGCCACGGGGAACGCGGGCGTACCACGGCTTCGCCGGGTCTTTGCGCGCGTTGTGGGCGACGCACCTGTTGGCGGCGCGCCTGATCTCCTCGTCGACCCTCGTGACGCACCGCGAGACAAAGACCTCGGGGGCGCCCTCGACGACCTTGCCGATGAAATATCTAACCGCGCCGAGCGTGGCGTCCGGGTCTCGCATGGACTCGGCGACCGCCCGATACTTCCCGGGGAAGCCCTGCGACGCCCTGACCGCGTCGTAGTATTCTGCGGCCCTCGCGGCGGCGCACGTGTCGGCGTAGTACCCGAGCACCGCCTCGATCGTCTCGTAGGCCCTCTCGCGGAGAGAGGCGACATCGCCGCCACCTCCGCGCTCCCAGCTCGACAGCAGGGACTCGAGCGCCGGCCTCACCTTCGCCTGGGCGTCTGCCGACAGCGCGTTCACCTCATCGGTCAGCTCGTCCAGCAGGCTAGTCGGCACCGCCGCCATTCTCGCCCTCCTTCGGCTCGAACAGCGATGCGATAGCCGCGCCCGCCTGCGCCTTCTTGGCATCCGACTCGATGCGCTGGATCTGCTCGTCCGTGTAGTCGAGCATCTCGTAGGCCACCGTGGAGTTGGCGAGCTTCGGGAGCGCCTGCACCTGCTTGAGCAGCGCGTCGGACAGGCTCACCGTGGACGGGTACGCCGGGGACAGGAATCGCGGGTTGATCTCATGCCCCGCGTCGCGCTCGGTGGCGAAATCGGTGCCGTTCGCCACGGCGAGCGCCATGTAGGCCACGTTGCGCAGCGCCGTGCCGTTGTCGCGGTTGAGGTTCTTGGCGTCGATGACCAAGGGCTCCAGGGACGCGGCGATAGCGTCCGAGGAGGACGGGTTGTCGTTGGACACGCCGAAGAAGCTCACCGGCACGTTGGTCACGGCCGACATCTGGCAGGCGAGCTGGCGCAGGTACTCCGTGAGCGGTGCCATCTGGAGCTGCGCGGACTGCCAGACCGTGGGCTTGTCGCCGTCCGGGTCTTTCGTGATCTCGTTGACCGCGCCCATCGAGGCGTCGTACTTGTTGCCGTCGTTGAGCATCTTCTTGTAGGTGCCCAGTAGCCAAGTCTGCGGCAGGGTCGCGGCCTCGGCGGCGACCTCCATTCGGGCGCGCTGCCGGATGGCGTCGTCGGTGATGCTCATCACGGAGCGGCTTATGCGCGAGGTGCCGAAGGGGCGCTCGAGCGTCGCGCCGTGTGCCATCGGCTCCATGAGGCAGCGCCCCATCGAGTGCTCGCGGTACTCGGCTACCCACGAGCCGCCGTCGCGCGTGAGCACCACGAGGCTGTCGTCGGTGAGCAGGTGCACCACGGTCGGCACGCGCTCGGTGTCGCCGGGCATCTTCTTGGACTCAGCCACGACGAGTCCCGCCCTGATGGCCTTGCGAGCGTCGTCCCAGAGCGCCGCCGCTGCGGTGGCGGGGTACGCCGAGATGACCGGGTAGCCGCCGCCGTCTGTCACGGTCCAGAAGCCGCAGCAGTGCTTCAGCTCGCCGATGAGGTTCTTGCGGTAGAGGCGCTCCAGCTGGTTCGACTCGCAGATGGCGCGGAGGGCCTTGCTCGTCTGCTCATCCGCGCACGTATAACCGTTGAAGATGGAGCGGTCGGCGAGTGCGTGCACGGCCTTGCGGGGCCAGTCCACGCGCGGGTTGATCTTCTTGGCGAGGCTCGCCGGCATGGCGATGCCGAGGTCCTTCACCGACACGTGCCCGAGGTAGTAGTCCTCGCGCTCGAGGTTGCTGGCTCGATGCTCGCGCCAGACGGTCATGAGCTCGCGGACGAGCGCCGCGTCGCCCGGCTCCAAGCCTGCGGCGGATGCTACCTGCCCCGCCAGTTCCATGTTCACTGCTGCCATCAGAAGCTGGCCTCCTGTTCCCTTCGCGGGTCTCGTTTCGTGGTTCTCGCCGCCCAGAGGGCGAGCGATGCGGACTCGATGGGGGCGGCGATGGAGTCGGGGCCATCCGCGAAGCCCCATCCGTCCCTGCCTATGTCGCGCTTGAGCGACTTGCGCGCCGAGTCGTCGAGCGCCGGCGACTCGATGTGAGACAGCGTGCCCGAGTCGACCTCGTCCTTGAGCATCGACGCCGCAGCCTGCACGATTGCGGGCGTGCCCATCACGAGCGCGCACTTGCTGAAGCCGCCGTCGAGCATCCGCCGCTTGAGCGCGTCCGCTCCGGACTTGCCGTCGATGCAGGCGCACGCGATCTCGTCTCGGTTGCGCAGGAGCATGTCCGAGATCGCGACCGTTCCGCCCGAAGCGCCCATCACGTCGTACAGCTCGACGCAGGACGGTCCGTCCCTGTCGGCGAGCGCCCAGGACACCGCGGCGTTGGAGCCGTCTGCGGAGAACTTCACGCCGAAGGCGAGCTTTCCGTCAGTGGGCGCTGAGTCGCGTCGGCACCCGTCCCACTTCTTGGAGGACAGGGCGTAGAGGAGCGAGCCTCCCGTCTTCGCCCACCACCCGAGGCGCTCGCGCGCGAACACGTCGGGCTGCATCTGCTCGGACTCGCCCTTGACGGCCTCGTAGTTGAGCACGGTGCCCATGGACGGGTTGTACTCGTACCAGCGGGACTCGTCGTGGACGTCGCCTATCTCGTCCGCGCCCCACTCGATCCACGCCATCTCGGACTCGCCGTCGTGCACGTCGTCGTGGAGGTCGCGAAACACCGTGCCGACGTTGTCGGGGCCTGGCGGCGTTCCGAGGTAGATGGTCTGCGGGTTGTGCATCGCGCTCGCCGAGATGGCAGGCAGGGACGCCGCCTGCTGCGTGTCCGTGAGCTCCTGCGCCTCGTCGTAGATGAGCACGTCGTAGGTCTTGCCTCGCGCCAGCGAGTTGGTGCGGGTGGTGAAGCGGATGAGTCCGCCGTTCTTGAGGCTGATGGCCTGCTGCCCGTTCGTCTTGCGCACGGCAAGCAGGAGGTTGCGCAGATCGGTCTCGTCCTCGTCCTCGAACGGCTGTGACAGCTCCTTGAACATCTGGTCGGATGTGTCGCCGTGCTGGCAGGTGTACAGGATCTTCTCGCCGTTGAGCGCGCCGTAGAAGCACCTTGCTCGCACGACCCAGCTCTTTCCGTTCTGGCGCGGGATGGAGATGCCCAGCGTGCGCAGCAGGTACTTGTCGCGCGCATCGCGGGCCAGCATCGCGTCGAGCAGGTGCGGCTGCCACGGGAGCGGGTCGCCGAAGTAGGCGGTCGCGAGCTCGCACGCCATCCCGCCGTCGCCGCTGAGGTCCTCCGGGACGTTCGCCTCGTATGTCGGCGTCTGCCTGGGCTCCATCAGGCGCCCGCCGCCTTGGCCTTGCGCTCGCGGTCGGCGAACATGAGGCTCAGCACCCTAGCGCCATCGCTCTGCGGACGCGCCTGCTGCACCTGGATGGGCACCGCCTTGCGCGACAGCCCGAGCAGCTCGTTGAGCGCGCGTATCTCGGCGGTCGCCTGCTTGAGCACGGACACGGCGGGGTGCGGGCGCTCCATGATGGCGTGCCTGCCGTTCTTCGCCTTGACGGGCTTGTAGCCGACGGGGTCGAGCACCTTCACGGACTTGCCCTTGCTCATGGCATCCTCCGCGGCCTTCGCCACGGCGTGCCAGTAGCACAGCAGCGCGAGGTTCGGCGCGTCCTCGTCGGAGAAGCGCCCCGATGCGGTGACGCTCGCCCAGATCTGCGATTGATAGTCGTCGGATGCGACCGATTCCGGCATCTCCGGCATCCCGGCCTCCTTTCTCGTGCCCGCATTGTGCGACGCGGGTGAGATTCGCGGCCTACCCCCGCCCTGGGGTCATGGGGCGGGGGGAAATCGGCACTGGCAAGCATGGGTGTCCGTGCACCCCCGGGGAGGGGCAATGCCCCCGCCATCGGCGGCTCAGCGCCCCAAAAAGCAGTGGGGCGCAGCCGAGCAAACGACCGCGCCTCCAGTTTGGCTTTTCAGCCCCGCCTATTCAGTTGTCTCGAGCCTTCAGAACAGCCTCGTGCGCCTTATCTCGACGGGCCTCGCGTCGCCCGGCATGTTCTTGCCCTTCCTCTGGTTGCAGATGCGGTGCGCCGCGTCGAGGTTCGCGTAGTCCAGCACCGCGCCGCCCCTCGCCCTCGGCACCACGTGGTCGGCCTCGAAGCTCCACGGCGTGCCGGGCGGCAGGCTGTAGTCTATGGGCTGTCCGCATATGTGGCACGGCCTGCCCTCGGCGCGGAGCCTCGCCTTGAGCTTGCGCTCGGCGTTGCCGTTGGAGCTCCACGTCATGCCAGGCGCTTCCTCGCGAGGTAGTCCTTCTTCACCGACAGGGTCGGGGTCTCGTCGGTGCTTCCTATCTTGATGGTGAGCGTTATGGGCAGCAGCACAAACCTTTCGTCGATGTCCCCCGCCACGTCTTCCGCCATGGACTCCAGCAGGGCCGCGGCGTCGCGGAGCTGCCGCGCCACCCTCTCGCCCGCACTCATGCGACCAGCCCCACGACCAGCTGCATGCACCACAGCACTGCGGCGACGCACAGCAACACGAGCACCGTCATGATGAGGCACCCGATGAGCCTGCCGATCAGCCTTCCAATCTCGTCCATTCAATCCTCCAATCTCACCCGCACGCCATGCGCACGAGAACGGTCAGAACCACGGCGAGCGCCCATGCGGACCTCGCCGCCCACGCCAGCAGCGCGGTGAGCGCCGCCAGCGGCATCAGCCACAGAACATGGCGCACGCTTCCTCCTGCATGTCCCTCATGTGGTCCGCTATCCACGGGAGCGCCCAATAGGCGACGTCGCCCGGCTCCGCGTCCGCCCCGTCGAACTTCTCCCGGAAGGCGTCGTCGAACTCCACCTCGCAGATGCCGTAGTCGCAGCAGCACTCGTACATCTTGATGCACTCGGCGCAAGTGGGCTTGCCCTCGCCGAAGTGCCTGTCGATTGCCGCGCCGGTGCATCCGTCCGGGAGGTTGTAGCCCGGATCACAGCTTGCCCCCAAGGCGGATCACCTCCTCGCGGTACATCTCGTACCGTTCGGTGAACCTGCGCGGGTTCTCCGCGATGACGTCGAGAACCTCAACGAGCGCCATCTTGCCCAAGGGGCGCTCGCCGTCCGTGAGCTCGCTGTCAGGCACGTCGATGATGTGGCGCTCGATTATCTCGAATCTCATCTCTCCACCTTCTTCCTCACGACGTCGCGCGGGTCTTCGCCCATCGCCTCCGCCAGATTGAGCAGCAGGTTCATCTTCACTTCCCTGCCGTTGCTGATGGCATGGCTCAGGCTGCTGAGGTTCACCCCGGCGGCGCGCGCCAGCTGCTTCAGCGGGACGTGGTTGTCGATACGCCAATGGGCGATCTTGTCGGCGCCCAGAACGTACTCGGTCGCCATCACCTGCACCTCCCCTCGCGCTTGAGCGTCTCCACGTTGCGGCGGAACCTCTTGAGCGCGCGAATCCGGGCGCGCCTCCATTTCGGGTCGAGCCTCTTGCAGAGCGCCCTCGCCTCGCGCCTCACGCCGCGCAGCACGGGCACGAGGGCCTCGTTGAAGCTCGCCACCGCGTTGGCCATGATGGCGGCCGCGGCCCTCGCGGCGGGGCCATCCGGTCTCCACAGGTCGACGGACGGCGACGGCGCCGGCCTCATCTCGTCAGCCATGCCGCACCTTCCTCCCGCACTGCGGGCAATAGTTCCAGACGCCGCTCACGCGGTAGTGCTCCTCGTCCTCGACCTTGCAGCCGCAGACCGAGCACAGGAAGCCGTTGTCGCACGAGTCCTGGACGCTCCCGTCGTAGACGTTCTCGCACTCGCCGCGGTCGACGAGGTCGGCGAGATAGTCGAATACGTTGCCCTCCGTATAGCCGACGCACTCGAGCACGCGCTCGAAGATGTCGAATATGAACGGCTCGAGGACGGTCCTCGGCAGGCTGTTGAAGAAGCCCCTCGACCCGCGCAGGCTCGCCGCCGCCTCGCGGCGCTGCTCGTCGCTAATCATCAGTCAAATCCTCCCCACACCACGGGCAATACCGTGGGACAGTCTCGAACTCGGTCCAGCTCGCGATGTACGTGTCGTCATGCTCGTAATGCACGACGCCGAAGACGAGGTCGCACCTAGGGCAGTGGACGGCGTCGACTGGGTCGACGTCCCCTATCGCGACCATCTCGTTGGTGTAGACCAGCTTGCGCGGCTTCCACTTCTGGTGCGACGGGGTCGCACCGCACGTCGGGCAATCGACCGGCCTTGCGAACTTAATACGCTTCATCTTCCACCACCACCGCCCCGCAGACCGGGCATGAGTACCAGTCGACTGGGAACGCCTCGGAGGTCACGACGAGCACACCGTCCGGCCTGTCGCCGGGCACCAGCACGCGGCACCCGCACTCTGAGCACTTGAATGATTCCTTGGTGTAGTCGGCGACGTTGTGACATGTCGGACGGTCGATTAGGTCTGCAAGGGCCGCGTACGTCTCGTTCTCAACCTCGTGAATGAACTTGCCGTCCACCTCGACGCCGATTGAGTTTGCAATCACGTCGAGTGAATCAACGTGGCGGTATGCCCCGGTCGATGCTTCGCGCAACTCAGCCACCGCTCGCTTGCGCTCCTCGTCGTTAATCATCGTCTCCCCCTTCCGGGTCAATGAGATCAGCGAGCTTATCGAGGACAACATCGAAGTCATGGTAGTCCTCGAAGCCGACCACCACCTCGGCAAGCTCGTCGAAGAACTGCTCCTTGTACTGGATGGAGTGGCCGATGGTCAGGTGTCGCAGGTTCTCAGCCATCTCGCGTCGCTCTTCGCTAGTGAATGTCATCGAAACCAGCTCCAAACATACAGTCGTAGTCGCACTCCCAGGTCTCTCCGTCGCGGCTCATGGTCGCCCCGTACCTCGGAGTACCGCCGGTATCGTCGCCCCAGAAGTGGAAGTGCCATCCAAGGAAGTCGAACTCCTCGTCGTACTCGTCTGCGGCGTACCTCGTGTCGCCGTACTCCTCGTAACCGTCCCACCCGAACCTGCGGGAAAGGGCATCGAACGTGTATATGGTCGGCTTGTCCTCGCCGTCCTCCCACTCGTAGACCTCCGGCCAACCCTGCTTGTAGCACCCGACGCGGACATTGCCGTCGCCCATGACTCCATGGTGCGAGAACTCGAACCACTCGAATCCGTCATGGTGCTTCATGATGTTCGCGTACACGCGGAGTCCAGTAGGCAGGGAACCCTCGTCGGTGTCGTATACGCCTACGTCCTCCTTGTCGGTTCTGCGCTCGCCGTTGAGGTACACGAACGCGCCGTAGTCGCTGTATGCCATGGCTATACCTCCTTCGCCGCCGCCTCGCGGCGCTTTTCATCGGTAATCATTCGTCCACCTTGGATATGGCCAGCGCCACGTATTTCTGGGCAAGGCCCTCGAAGTCGTCGAGGATGTAGTCGATTCGGTAGACTTCACCGTTGAGCGGATGCCTGGCTGCTTCCCCGACGGCGTAGCCTTCGTTCGTGACAACGTCGAATACGATCTCATCGCCGACCTTGTAACCCCGGTCGTTCTTGCGAATCTCGAACGTCTTGGTGCCGTTCAGGACGGCGTCGGCGTATTGCTCTTGAATCTTGAGCCTGTGCGTCGCCATCAGGCCTCACCCCTCAGCTTGCGGATGCGGGATACGATGTCCTCAATCACTTTCGGAGAGCAACCAGTTGTTATATTGCTGAGAGAACAACTTTGACAGGTTCCATCCTTGCTGAAGTACGTGCAAGCGGTGCCTTCTGCGACGCATTTGTCCAAGTCCTCTTCCAGCTTCTCCCAGCTGTCGGGTTCGGTGAGGTACATGAGCTCGGCGTCGAGTTTCCTGCCCGCGTCCGTGACCGCGCGCCAGCAGTTCCCCCACTCTTTCTCGAGGTCGGAATCGACCGTGTACACCCAGTACACGATGTTTCGGGCCGTGCCGCCGCTGCCGTACAGCACCTTGGTATCTAGCGGAATCTCTCGACCGTCGGCATCCTTTGGCAGTTGAATCATCATTCCTCCTTATCTGGCGTTATACGCCCTCCATCCCGATCTGCTCGCACCACTGGTTGGCCATCGCCTTTGCGATGCCCGGGAACGTGCGGCTGCGAACCTTGGCGCGTTCGTGTGGCGGCAGACGCCAGGCGTCCGCGTACCATGCCGGCATGGAGTTGCCTGACTTGAAGACCTTGCGCGGCTCAGGCTCGACCTCATCAGTCGGCTTGAGCGGCTCGAGCCCCTTCAGCCACAGGCACGTCTTCTTTTCGAACGGGTCGCCGAACATGTACGGCTGCACGATTTGGTCCGGTTTGCGCCATCTTGTGCTCATACAGCCGACGGGGTTCTCGATTGCGACGTGCGGCGCATCGCACTTGGCGAACGCCATGAAGAACTCGACGGCGGCCTCACGGTTAGCCTTGCGCTCGCGCGCTCTGTCGCCGTACTTCCCCTCGTCGAACCAGCGGTTGCCGGTGACGGTGAGATACGTGCATGGCGGGTGCGCGATCACCAGGTCCCACCTGAGCTTGAGCATCTGGAGAGCGTCGACGTTGAGGTGCATGAGGTCGTGACCCCCCCCCGCTTCCTCAAGGTCGCAGCTGTAAGCCTCGTGCCCCATCTTCCGGAACTCAAGCGCCACGCGCTGCGACTCCTCGCAGGCGATAAGAACTCGCATCTACGCCACCCTCTTCCTGACGACGGCCACGTCGTACATGCCCTCGAGGTAGCCGACGGCCCTCGCCGCGGCCATGTCTTGCTCGCGGCCGAGCTCATCCCATCCGCTCATCGCGACTCCCAGTAGTTGCACCTGGCGAGCCCCTGCGTGCGGTGCACGAACTCCGGGCGCCGCCCGCACTCGTACTCGGTGCGCTCCACGCCGTGGACGGTGCGCAGCACCGTCGCGCAGCAGTGCAGACAGTTCTCACAGCGCTCCTCCCGGAGTCCGTCCGCATAGATGTCCGGCCTCTCGTTCCCCGTCATCTGTATCCCCTCTTCCCGTACCTTCCGTCGTTCACCATATTCCTTACGTGGCGCCGCATGTCCTGCGCCGCCTGGTCTCCCTCGGGCGGCAGCTTCCGCCCGCTCGCGCACTCGACGCAGTGGACGCGCCAGCCGCCGCGGTAGCGCTCGAAGTGCCCGAACCCGGGAGGCGTCCACCTGCCGCACTCGCGGCAGTAGCCGCCGTAGACGTTCCTAGCCATTCCCCTGCTCCTTCCTGTAGACGTCGCGGGCCATCGCCTCCGCGAGCGCGCGCATGTCGGTCACCTCGGCGCACTCCGCGCCGAAGAACATGCCCAGCTCGCCCCTCTTGTGCCTGTCGCACCGGTACGCCCGGCAGATCTCGGGCCTCGCGGCGTAGACCGCGCACTCGCGCCCGTCCGTTAGGTACGGGCACAGCAGGTCGTACTCCGCCCTGGGCTCGGCGGGCTCGATTCCGTTCCGGCGCACGTACACCTCGAGGCGCACCCGGTCGAACGGGCTCACGGGCAGGAAGCGCGAGCAGCACTCGCCGCAGCCCCTGCAGTCGCCCGAGTACAGGTCGGTCACGTCGTCGCTCTGGAGCCCGGCGTGGATGGCCGCGGCGATGGCCTTCTCGTCATTCATCGGCCCGCCCTGCCGCTCCTGTCGGGCACGGCGGCCTCTACTCGGCACTCTTGGCCACCTTCTTGTCGTAGATCTTCTTGAGGTCCCGGCGCATGAACCGGGTGAACTCCTCCTCGCCGACGCCGTCCGCCAGCTCCACATATCGCATCGCATCGTGGCACCATTCGTCGAAGTCGAGCAGCCTTCCGCTGAACGCGCTCTTGACGTCCGTGACCTCGGCGTAGGTGAAGCGGGTCAGCATCTCCTCGCGCATGACCTTGTCGGCCAGCGCCTCGATGGGCGTCTTGGGGCGGTTGATAATCCGGCTGTAGCCGTTCGCCCTCTTTGTCATAGCGTCGAGCTGCTTGAACAGCTTGTTGTTCTCGGCCGCGAGGCGCTCGTTGCGGCGCTGCTCGTAGTCAAGCTCGGCGAGCACGTACTGCTCGCAGTTGGTGATCTCCATCGTCATTTCACCTCTCGGATGATCTCGTTTCCGTAACGGTCGGTGATGGCCCAGTAGCCGAACATGTAGAGGTCGGGGCTGTGCGGCGGGTACTCCCTGAGCATCGTGCCGGACCACCATGCCTCCTCGGCCGCCCCGGTGCGCCATACCCACTCGGCCCTGAGGCCGCCGTCGTGGAACTTCCCGTGGCACCCGGTCGTGCCGGAGCCGCACAGGGCGAACAGCGGGCTGCGCAGCTCCCACACCCCGTTTGGCGTGACGAGCCTGAACGTCTTTCCCCACGACCTGCGGGCGACGTGGTGGCAGTTGGAGGCGCGCCTACCGCACACCGCGCACCGGGCCTGCGTCGGCTCGTATGCCGTGTCGTGCGTGTACCTCGACCCGAGGTGGGGCTTGCCGTACAGCTCGGCGCGCTCCTTCGGCCATCCCCTCAGCAGGCCCGCGTCGAGGATCATGAGAGCCTCCTCTCGCACGCGGCGCGGGCGGCCAGCAGCCTCCGCGCGTCCTGGTACAGCCCGAACTCCGCCCTGCCCGCGGTCGTGCCCCGCGGGGCCTCGACCTTGGCCGGGTCGATGCCCGGGTGCTCGGACGCCCACCTTCGCTCCTGCTCGGCCAGTGCCTCCTCGGGCGTCCTGGTCGGCCTGAACGTCGCGGCCTCGACCTCCGAGGCGGTGGGCTTGCCGCGGCTGCGGGCCTCGGCGTCGAGCTCGCGCTGGCGGCGGTGCCACTGCCGGGCCTGCGGCTGCCAGTCCGAGATAGGCATGCCGTTCGACTTGCGCCAGCCCTGAGACGCGTAGAAGTCGAAGAACGCCTGCGGGTCGCCGTTGAGGCAGTTGACCCCGAAGTACGCGGCGACCTCCTCGGCGGTCGGCGGCTCGAAGCCCTCGGGCGCGGCGCACGCGTCCGCACTGCCCTGCACTGGAATGGCCTGGCTTGGTATGGACTGGTATGGATTGGTATATAAGGAGGGGTTTTCAGGTTCCGAAACCCCCGTTTCGGTAGTTTCCGAAACCTCGAAACCCCCGTTTCCGTTTTCCGAAACCCCCGTTTCCGAGGTTTCCGCATCCTCCGAAACCCCCGTTTCGGCCTTACTGGACTTCGGCGGCCTGCCGCCCTTGTTCTTGTTGCGGGCGGCGAGGCTGTTGTCGATGTCCTCGCGGAGGCTCTCGAACACGGCACTGAGCGCCCAGTCGGCGAACTCCGGCTCGATGCCGTTGGTGCCGTACTGGATGATGGCCCAGCACAGCTCCCAGCGCGGCCCCTCCGGCACGCGCTCGAGGGCGGCGGTGAGCTTCGGGAACCACGTGAACTTGCTTGCCATCAGAACCACCCCCAAAGAAGCGAAGAGAAGAACAGGAAACCCGAGGAGAAGGAGGCGGCGAAAAGGGCCGCCTCCCAGTGGTCACGGATGGTGTCGGGTAAGCGCCCCATCAGAACGGGATGTCCTCGTCGTACACGTCCAGCTGCTGCTGGGCGGGTGCCGGCTGCGGCGCTGCCTGCTGCGGTGCCGGTTGCGGTACCGCCTGCGGGGCCTGCTGGTAGGCCTGCTGGGCGTTCCACTGCGGCGCGGGCTGCTGGGGCGCCGGATGCGGGGCGTACGCCTGCGGCGCGGGCTGCGGCGCCTGTCGGGGCGGGTACGCCTGCTGCTGGTAGCCCTGCGGCGCGTACTGCTGAGGCGCCTGCTGCCCGTTGGGGTTCTGGCTCATGAGGACGACCTCGTCGGGGATGATCTCGACCTTCGATCGCCTGCCGCCCCCGTTCTTGTCCTCCCAGGAGCTGTAGCGAAGCTTCCCCTCGATGGCGACCTTCATGCCCTTGCGCAGGATGCGCGAGAGCGCCTCGGCGCGGTTGCCGAACATGGTGCAGTCGATGAAATTGGGGTAGTCCTCCCACTCCCCCGTCTGCTGGTTGCGGCGGCGGTCGTTGACCGCGACGCCGAAGCCCAGCACCTGCGTGCCGCCCGGCGTGACGCGCAGCTCGGGGTCTCGGGTCAAATTGCCCGACACGACCACTCTGTTGATGCTCATCTGTATGTCTCCTCTCCGCCGCTCGTCCATGTCCTCTGGATGTCGGCGTCTACTGTCTTGATTCGCAGCTTCAGCGCCATGATCGCCTCGCTCGATGCCTTGTAGAGGGCTTCGGCGCAGTCGCGCAGCTGCTTCTTCTCGGCTATCTCCTCGCGCCCCCGGCACAGGTCGCCGATGATAGTCACCGGCGTGCCCTTGGAGCGCTCCTCGAGGATGGCGATGCGCAGCGCCTTGCGGTAGTCCGCCTCGTTCTCGGCGTACTGCTGGCCGGTCCGCCTGAGCGTGTCCAGCTCCGCCATGAGGCGCTCGAACAGCTCCTCGCGCTGCGCGTACATGTCCTGCATGGCCTACAGGACGCGCCACGTCGGGGTGGCGCAGCAGCCGGGATGCTTCTTGAACTCCTCGTACTGCTCTTTCGACTCGAAGGCGTAGGCCGTGCCGCAGGCCTTGCACTTCGCCGTGAAGCCGCCGCTCTCGGGCGGCTTCTTCTCGGGCTTGTCCGACAGCGCGTCCGGGTCGCTCTGCCCGTCGATGGCGAACAGGCCGCAAAGCGCGTACTTGCGCGCGTAGCTCGACGCCATCCCGGTCACCTGCGCGTCGTCGGAGCCGCTCTTGTGCTCCGCCTCGCGGGCGTAGGCCTTGAACTCCTTCTTCTCGCCGTGCCCGTCCACGAAGAACAGGGTGCACGTGGCCTCGACGTAGTAGCGGTCGCCCACCTTGCAGATGTTGTCGTGGAGCGTGAACGCCACGCCCGCCTCCTTACAGGGCTCCTTGAGCGCGGCGACGATGTCCTCGAACGAGCGGTAGCTGAACTTCGCGAACGCGTTGTAGCGCGCCTTGGGGATGGTCACGGAGCGCTGAACCTTGGCTATCGCCTGGGAGAGCGTCATCTTCTCGTCGTCCATCTAGCACACCCCCTTGCACTTGATGGTGCCGGTGATGCCGCGCTCGCGCAGCGCCGCGGCGAGCAGCTCCATCTGCGAGCGCGTGGCGGACGGAATCTCGACCGTCCACGCGCAGGACAGCTCGGGGCGCGCCGCGACGGCGGGTTCCGCCCGGCGCCTCGGCGCGGGGCGCGGCGCGGGCTTGGACTCTACCGCCTCGCGCATGGCGGCGATGCGGGCGTCCTCCTCGTCGGCGGCGCGGGCGGCGTTGAGCGCCGAGCCAAGGTCGAGCGTGCGGAACAGTTCGCGCTCGGCGACCTCGTAGTGGGCCATGGAGTCGCGCTGGGCCTTGAGCGTGTCCCAGTCGCGCGCGACGGCTGAGACCTTGGCCTCGAGCGCCTTCTTCGCCTTGACCTCGCCGAAGCCCTTGTTGAGCCACTGCTTCTCGTGGAGGCGCTCGTACGGCACGACCGGCGCGAGCAGCTCCGCGAACGTCTCGTAGTGCTCCTTGAGCTTGGCCATTGCGCGGGACTTGCGGTCCTCCTCGGCCTGGTCGAGCTGCGCCTTGATGCCGTCCGACGCGCCGTCGATGATGGACGTGATCTCCTTGCAGCGCTTCTCGAAGGCGGCGAGCGGCTTGTTGTACTCGCGCTTCACGGCCTTCCGGCGCTCCTCTATCTCTTTCTTCAGGCCGTTGAGGTAGAGGCGGTCGTTCTTGGCCTCCTTGATGGACTCGTCCTTGGTCAGGTCGTACTTGGCGCCCTCGTAGTCCGCGACCTTCGCGCGGATGCTGTCCTCCATCGCGTCGAAGTTCGCGCTGATGACGGACGGCGAGTACGTGACGACGAGGTCGGGCGCCCCCTGCTCCTCGATGACCTCGGCCACGACCTCCTCGGCCCCGTTCTCCTCGGACATTACCTGACCTCCTCGTTGAGCATCCGGTTGTACTTCCTCTCGGTTAGCGCCTCGTCGATGACCACCGCGTGCTCGACGATCCACTTGGCGAGCCTCTCGCGCGCGTCCATGAACTTGTCGAACGCCTCGTCGGACTTCGTTATGACCGAGATGGTGAACATCGCCTGCTCCTCCGTGGCGAGGTCGGCCAGCTCGGCGAACATTCCCTTGTAGTCCTCCATCACTCGGTCACCTCCCCGTCGTGGCTCACGAACAGGATCTGGGGCTGCTTGCTCTGGATGGACAGCCAGACCTCCTCGCCGCTCTTGCGGATGGCCTCGAACGCCGCGCTGTCCTCCGTGTCGACCTCGAACTGCAGGACGGAGACGCCGCCCTTAACGGTGGCCTGCTTGAACTTGGCCTCGATCTCCACCGGTATGTTTGTGCTCTCCATTGCTATTCCTCCCTGCCTGCGCCCGCGAGCATCGCCGCGAACGTCTCCAATGTCATGGTCACGAACTGCTCGCCGGGGATGGCGGTCCCGCGGCGCTTCCAGACGACCACGCCGTATTCGGCCCCGCGGTTCCTGCGCTCGGTCTCCGCCTCGCGCAGCCACTTGGGCAGCTCGTGCCTTCCCTGGTAGTCCTTGCACTCGATCGCGATGCCCCGCCCGGCCATCGACACGCCGCGGATGTCTCCCGTGTCGTGCGAGCCGGTCTTGACCTGCCTGTCGATGTCGCTCCCCAGCCTCCCGGCGAGGTAGTCGGCGACCAGTCGCTCGAACCTCGTGCCCGCGTCCTTGGCGGTCCTCCTGCTCCTACTCATCGACAAAACCGTCCGATTTCGAGCGGTGCTTGTTGAATGCGTGCCTCAGGTGCGGGTAGCGCGCCTCCATGATGCGGGCGAGGCTCGGCGCGAGGCCGTTCTTCACGCCGACGTGCAGCTCGTTGCGCACCATGTGGATGAGGTAGTTGATCGAGACGTAGCCCTTGCGGTTGAGGCGGGTGGCCTGCTCGACCATGAAGTCCCACGCCCGCGGGTGCTCGCCTATCCACGCGCGCGCGTCCGCCATGTCCTGCTCGCCGTCCGCGCCGAGGCCGAATATCTCGAGCTGGTTGCTCATCGGCTTCTGGCGGTACCTCTCGTCGTTACGCATTGACCGCTCCCGCCGCGCATGCCGCCTTTGCCGCCTGGACCGCGCCGTCCATCGTCGGGAGGACGAAGACGGTCAGGATCGCCGCGAACAGGACCGCGGCGGCGATGAAGCCGACCATGGCCCCCGCCCTGAACGCATCGGAGTCGAGCTGCTCGCGGACGGTCGGTCGATATGGCTTGGGTGCTATGATGGTCTGAGCCTCATGTCTGGGGCTGTTTCGGCGAGTGCTCACAAGTTGGTAGCTGGGGGCGCTCGCTTCTTTGTATGTGTACATCTTGTGTTCCCTTCTGATGTTTCCGCAGGTCAGGGCTAGGGTGCTTTTTAGGGTCTTTATTTTTGGGACTTTTTCGCGCGGCTCTTGGCGCTGTAGCACCTCTGCCGCTCGCGGTCGTTCCGCTTGGACCTCGCAGCCTCCTCGCGCATCGCGCTGGCCTGCTCCCTGAGGTCTGCCACGTGGCCCTCCTTCGTGCACTCCGCGCACCAGCCGTTCGCCTTGTTGAGCGGCTTGAACGTCATGCGCCCGCACTTCGGGCACATCCAGCGCTGCCGGAGCGATATGCCGCACTTCCTCGCCTGGAGCTTCACGGCCTCGGTAGTCCGTCCGAGCGCCTTGGCTATCTCCTTGGCTCCGTCGCCGGCGTGCTCCCTCAGGTACCGGATCTCACGTGTCGACCATGGCCTCACTGTCTCTTGCTCCCCTCCTTCCTCTCCCATTCCCGGTATGCCGCCCGAAGCGTCGAGCACATGGTGTCGAGCGCTATCTCGCGCGGGGTCTTGGGCTTCTCCTCGTGTTCTTTGGCGTCCATTTAGGACACCGTCCGGTTGTCGGTAAGACCGAGTAGGTAGTCAGCCGAACACTTAAACAGGCGAGTCATCGCCACCAGTTTCGAGCCGGGGATCTCTCCTCCATTCTCATAACTGGCGACAGTAGCTCGACTCTTGAGGCCGATCTTCTCTGCCAGGTCCTCTTGACTGAGACCAATGCGGACACGTTCGCTAGCAATGGGATTCATTTGCACCTCCATTTCACTATTTGTGAACTTCACAATACGTGAATATAGATTAGTGCCCAGCTGTTTGCAAGCATGATTTCACTATTTGTAAATCTTTTTGTACAATATGCTCACGCTTAGAAACAGGAGGTAACCGTGGGCATGAAGTTTCGCCTCAAAGAAACGAGGCTCAAATACAAGAAGAAGCAGCCAGAGGTTGCCAGCGCACTCGGCATCGGCGTACCCATGTACTCGATGATTGAAAACGGGCAGCGCGAGATAAATGGAACGAAGCTTGTGAAGCTCGCCAGATTCTATGGGTGCTCTGTCGATGAGTTGCTTGGGACTGGTTCGTGGGACGAGGGGGAATGACCTATGGGTCTGTTCGGTGACATTGCGAGAGCCGCCGCTAACGCCGCTCTCAGCACGGCGAAAGATATGATAGGGGACGCTGCTGCCGCTAAGATTGGCCAGCAGGTTGGCGTTGGCAAGTCCATATCGTTTCGCGGTGAGTGCGAGCGCACCGTATACGTCTATTACGGCGAGCCGTTGAGGAAGATTCGTAAAGGTGATGTGTTCGATGCCGAAGTCGTGACGAAGCCAATGCGGCTGAGAAGCGAGCTCACGGGTGGCGTATGGGACACTACGGACAATGGCTTCGCGCTCGCGTACAAAGGAAAGGTGTTTGGGGCAGCGTCGGCTCTCGGAAACACGTTCAAGGACATTACGGAGCTCGGATACAGGATCACCGTGTCGTGCAGAATGACGGGATGGTACGCCAAGGGAATCCCAACCGTCGTCATGATGATCGACGAGCCCGAGGAGATATTCGCGTGGCTCGATGCCTGCAAGGGCCTTGGACGCGACGTCAGCTTCGAGGAAAGGCATTCCCCCGAATGCGAGTCGGCCGCCTTATCGGAGCGCACCAGGCTTGAACTGTCGAAGGCGTGCGGGCGAGAACTGCCGGTGGGCGTGGACGGAGACTGCGTCTACATCGAGGATGACAAGTGGACCGGCATGAGAAAAAGCGGGGTATTTCCGGTCGAGGTCTCCACGGAGCTGATCCCGACTCCTCGCGGGTCAACGGCGAAACCGCATGTCGCCGTCTTTGTGGATGGGGCGATGGCGGCCGATGTCAGCGCGAGGTGCGTGCACTACAAGACCCTCGCCGAGCATGCCGGCGAACGCCCCTATTTCGCCTGCTGCCAAAAGCGAGAAGGTCACGACGGCTTTCCCATATGGAGGGTGACCGTTGTCTATCTCGGAAGATAAAAGAGCCCCGTCGGCTAAAGCGGTACCAGCGCTGCCGACGGGGCATCTAACCAGTGCACCCATGCAAACTCAACTTGAAGGAAGGGTGACATATCTATTATGCCAAAGAGGGCAGTGATATACGCGAGATTCTCGTGCAACAGGCAGCGCGAGGCATCCATCGAGGACCAGCTGCGCGTCTGCCGCGAGTGGTGCGCGCGCGAAGGCTACGAGGTCGCGACGGAGTACTGCGACCGCGCCGTGTCGGGGCGCACCGACGACCGCCCCGAGTTCCAGCGGATGATAGCCAACGCCGGCGAGAGCGAGATCGTCCTCGTCTACATGATGGACCGCTTCAGCCGCGGCGAGTACGACGCGCCGATATACAAGCGCGAGCTCGCCACGCACGGGGTCAAGCTGGTCTCGGCGCTCGAGCAGATACCCGACAGCCCTGAGGGCATCATCTACGAGAAGCTGCTCGAGGGGCTCGCCGCCTGCGAGTCGAGGAAGACCGCCATCAGGACCAAGCGCGGAATGGAGGGCAACGCCCTCAAGTGCAAGACCAACGGCGTGCGCATCTTCGGATACCGCAGGAACGGGGACGACGAGTACGAGGTCGACGAGGCGCAGGCGGCGTGGGTGCGCGAGGCCTTCGCGCTGAGGCTCGAGCGCATGTCCATGAACGCGATAGCGCGCGAGTTCGCGCGGCGCGGCCTCAGGACGCGCAAGGGCAACCCGTGCGGCCAGGCGATGGTGCAGCAGATGCTGCGCGACCGAAGGTACACGGGCAGGTACGAGTGGGGAGGCATCGTCCGCGAGGGCGGGATGCCGCAGATTGTGGACGAGGTGACGTTCATGGAGGTCCAGGGAATCAAGTGCCGCAAGCAGCGCTCGAGCGAGAACTGGGGCGACTTCGCCCTCGCGGGGGCGGCGCTGTGCGCGGAATGCGGCAGGAACCTGCAGGGCGTGAGCGGCAGGGGCCGCAACAACGTGAAGTACGAGTACTACAGCTGCCCGGGGTCGTGCGTCCGCAACATCAGGCGCGAGGAGCTCGAGGGCTCCATAGCCTCGGCGCTGAGGGAGCTGCTGGGCGACCGCGGCGAGGCGCTGCAGATAGCCAACATGGTAGCGGAGCGCGCGGACACTGCCGAGGTGAGGGCGCGCCGCAGGCAGGCGGAGGACTCGCTCAGGGCCGCGGAGAGGGGCCTGAGGAACATCCTCAACGCCATCGAGCAGGGCGTGATAGCGCCGGGCGTGAACGAGCGCATAGCCGAGCTCGAGGAGCAGCAGGCGCGCGCGAGGTACGACCTCGAGGCCATCACGGACGAGCGGATAGACCCGGAGCGCTTCGCCGACTTCCTGCAGTGCGGGACGGCGCTCGACGACGCGACGCTGCTGAAGGCGTTCGTGTGGCAGGCTGTCGTCTCGGAGGACGAGATACTGGTCACGCTGAACTACGACAAAAAGGGCGAACCCGCCAGATTGGACATCCAGCGGGTTCGAGCAAAATTGGAATGGTGCCCCATGTTGGATTCGAACCAACGGCCTTCTGCTCCGGAGGCAGACGCTCTAATCCCCTGAGCTAATAGGGCGAACGACTGGCATTATACCCAAGTGCGCCACGGGCTATCAAAATAAAAGAAAAAGCTTTGCAATTCCGAGGAAGACGCGCCGCAAAGGCCCACTTTAGAACGCAAAAGTGAAACAATTAGTATAAACTCACATGCACCATATATACACGGCTCGCGATGCGGGCCGTTTTTGCAAGGGCTATCCATCGAGGTGAGAGGCACACCATGATTGCAATTTTAAAGCAGAGCGCCAGCGACGAGGCCGTCAGCCACATCGTCAGCTGGATCGAGAAAAAAGGGCTCAAGACCGACGTCTCGCGCGGCGAGAACGAGACCATCATCGGCCTGGTGGGCGACACGACCAAGATCGACCCGTTCCTGCTCGAGTCCATGGACGTCGTCGAGCGTGTACAGCGCGTCTCCGAGCCGTTCAAGCGCGCCAACCGCAAGTTCCACCCCGAGGACTCCGTCATCGACTGCGGCCACGGCGTCAAGATCGGCGGCGACCAGTTCCAGGTCATCGCCGGCCCCTGCTCCGTCGAGGGCGAAAACCTCATCCGCATCGCCCGCCGCGTGAAGGCCGCCGGCGCCACGATGCTGCGCGGTGGCGCCTACAAGCCCCGCACCTCCCCCTACGCCTACCAGGGCATGGGCCCCGCCGGCCTCGACCTGCTGTGCGAGGCGTCTGCCGAGCTCGACATGCCGATCGTCACCGAGATCATGGACCCACGCGACGTGCAGGTCTTCCTGGACAAGAAGATCGACGTCATGCAGATCGGCGCTCGCAACGCCCAGAACTTCCCCCTGCTCAAGGAGGTCGGCAAGACCCAGACCCCGATTCTGCTCAAGCGCGGTATGTCCGGCACGATCGACGAGCTGCTCATGGCTGCCGAGTACATCATGAGCGAGGGCAACGACAACGTTATCCTGTGCGAGCGCGGCATCCGCACCTTCGAGACCCGTACCCGCAATACCTTCGACCTCAACGCCGTGCCGGTGCTGCACCACCTGTCGCACCTGCCCGTCGTCGCCGACCCCAGCCACGCCACCGGCTACACCCGCTACGTTGAGCCCATGGCGCTCGCCGCGACCGCCTGCGGTGCCAACGGCCTGGAGATCGAGGTCCACGACGAGCCGAGCCGCGCCTGGTCCGACGGCGCCCAGGCCCTCACCCCCGATCAGTTCGACGACACCATGCGCCGTATCCGAGCCATCCGCGAGGTTGTCTGCCAAGAGACCATGGAGTAGCCCATGGGTACGGTGAGAAACGCGCGCGTTAACCAGGGCGGCCCTAAGTGCGCCGGCATCGTCGGCCTTGGCCTCATCGGTGGCAGTTTTGCCCGCGGCTATGCGCAGGCGGGCGTCCGAGTGCTGGCCTGGGACCCCGATGACGATGTCATGACGGCCGCCAGCATGGGCACTGTCGCCGGAGAGCTCAACGACGAGACGCTCGGCGAATGCGACATCATCGTCCTTGCCTGCTATCCCGAGGCATGCATCGAGTGGCTCGAGGCGCACGCCCAGGCGCTCGCCGACGCCACCGACACCGAGGCCATCATGGGCCCCGTGGTAATCGACACGGTGGGCGTCAAGGGCATCGTGTGCGAGCGCGCCTTTGAGCTTGCCCGCGAGCACGGCTTTTACTTTGTGGGCGCGCACCCCATGGCGGGCACGCAGTACTCGGGCTATGCGCACTCCCGCGCCGATCTGTTCCAGGGCGCGCCACTCGTGCTCGTGCCGCCCGCGGTGGACGATGCGCTCAAACTGGAGCTTTTGGGCCAGGTGCGCGAGATGGTGCGCCCCTTGGGCTTTGGCAAGTTCGGCGTGACCAGCGCCGCCGAGCACGACCGCGTCATCGCCTTCACGAGCCAGCTTGCGCACGTGGTATCCAACGCCTACGTCAAAAGCCCGACCGCCCAGGTCCACCACGGCTTTTCGGCCGGTAGCTACCGCGATCTCACCCGCGTGGCGCACCTCAACCCGCAAATGTGGTCCGAGCTCATGATCGACGACGCCGACGCGCTCGCCTTCGAGATCGACCATCTGATCGAGTCGCTTGGCGCCTACAGCCGTGCGCTCAAGGATCGCGACCAGCGCTATCTGGAGAATCTCCTTGCCGAGGGCGACCGCATTAAGCGCGCGCTCGACGACGAGGCCTCCCACTAGACCACCTATCACGCCAGGTCGAAAGGACCGAAGCTTATGGCGATTACCATCGATATCGACACTGCACGCCCCTACCAGGTGCACGTCGGCACGTTTTTGCTGGAGCAGGCGGGCGAGCTTGTGCGCGCCACCGCCGGCGGCTCGCGCGCCGTCATCGTGACCGACACCAACGTAGGTCCCCTCTACCAGATGCCCGTAAAGCAGAGCCTTGAGGCAGCTGGCTATGAGGTGAGCATCTGCACCTTCGAGGCCGGCGAGGCCCATAAGCGCGCCGAGACCTACGTTGCCATTTTGGAGTTTGTGGCCGAGCACGAGCTTTCGCGCTCCGACGTGATCGTGGCGCTCGGCGGCGGCGTCGTGGGTGACGTGGCGGGCTTTGTGGCCGCCACCTACATGCGCGGCTGCAAATTTGTGCAGATTCCCACAAGCCTGCTCGCCATGGTGGATTCGTCGGTCGGCGGCAAGACGGCCATCGATCTAGCCGCCGGCAAGAACCTCGCCGGCGCCTTTTGGCAGCCGAGCGTGGTTATCGCCGACGTGGGGTGTCTCGCCACCCTCACGCCCGAGCAGTTCGCCGACGGCTGCGGCGAGGTCGTGAAGCACGCCGTGATCGCCGACCCGGAGCTTTTCGCCGAGCTGGAGAAGACCCCGCTTACGCTTGAGCTACTCAACCGCGATGTGGCCCGCGTAGCGCTCATCATCGCCCGCAATATCGACATCAAGCGCGCCGTGGTCGTCGCCGACGAGCGCGAAACCAACCAACGCAAGCTCCTCAACTTTGGACACAGCGCCGGACACGCCGTCGAGGCCTGCGAGCACTTTGAACTCGGACACGGCAACTGCGTGTCGATCGGCATGGGCATCATCACGCGCGCCGCGGCCCTGCACGGCGTTTGCGATGCTGCACTGCCCGGTCGTATTGAGGAGCTCTGCGCCCGCCATGGCCTCAAGACCCGCTGCGATCTAGATGCCGACGCCGTCTTTGCCGAGGCGCTCCACGACAAGAAGCGCGCGGGCGACACCATCGACCTGGTGATTCCGCACGGCATTGGCCGCTGCAGCATCGACCGCACGCCGCTTTCCACTTTCCACGAACTCATTGCCGAAGGCCTCGGCCAGAAGGGAGACGCATCCGCATGCTAGCCCGCATCACCCCGTCCCCGCTTAAGGGCACCGTTCCCGCCATCGCGTCCAAGTCGATGGCGCATCGCCTGATCATCTGCGCTGCGCTTGCCAACGGCGAGACGCACGTCACCTGCAACACCACCTGCGCCGACATCGAGGCCACGGTGCGTTGCCTCACGGCGCTCGGCGCCCGCATCGAGACCGCCGAGGACGGCTTCCAGGTCCACCCCACCATGAAGAGTGTTGAGTTTGGCCTGCTCAAGGCCCTTGCCGGCGGCACGCTCGACTGCGGCGAAAGCGGCTCCACGCTCCGCTTTATGCTGCCCGTCGCCTGCGCGCTGGGGGCAGAGGCGACCTTTGTGGGCCAGGGCCGTCTGGGCGCACGCCCCCTCTCCCCGCTTTCCGACGAGATCATTGCCGCCGGCTGCGACCTGCAGGGTCTGGGCGGTTTCCCGCTCAAGACAAGCGGCCGTATGCGCCCGGGCACCTTTATCCTGCCGGGCAACGTGAGCTCACAGTACATCTCCGGCTTGCTGCTGGCAGCCCCGCTTCTGGCCCAGCCCTCCTGCGTGCAGGTAACCGGCCTCATTGAGAGCCGCCCCTATATCAACCTGACCATCCAGGCCATGAAGGCCTTCGGCGTCGAGGTCAACGTCGAACGTATCCCCGCCAAGGACGGCCAGACCGAGATCACGAACTTCCGCGTGAGCAGCGGCTCGTACCGCACGCCTGGCAACGTGGCTGTCGAGGGCGACTGGTCCAACGCTGCCTTTTGGCTGTGTGCCGGCGCTATCGGCACCGACCCCATCACCGTCGAGGGCGTGTCCCTGAGCTCCGCACAGGGCGACCGCAACGTGCTTGCCGCGCTTTCGCGCTTTGGCGCCCGCATCGTGCGCTCCACCAACGCCGCCACCGTGCAGTCCGACAAGCTCGCCGGCTTTGAGATGAGCGCCCACGACATTCCCGACCTGGTGCCCGTTATCTCGGCCGTGGCCTCGCTGGCACAGGGCCGCACCTTTATCCGCGATTGCGCCCGCCTGCGCATCAAGGAATCCGACCGCCTGGCCACCACCACCCGCGAGCTCACCGCGCTGGGCGCGCAGGTGCGTATTGCCGGCGACGACCTCATCATCAAGGGCGTCGATGCCTTCACCGGCGGTGAGGTCGATTCGCACAACGACCACCGCATCGCCATGATGGCCGCCATCGCCGCGAGCCGCGCCACCGGCGAGGTCGTGATCCACGGCGCCGAGGCCGTCAACAAGTCCTATCCCGATTTCTTCGACCACTACCGCCTACTGGGCGGCAAGGTCACGCTCGAGGAGGAATAGCATGTCCTCGACCTTTGGCAACGTCTTACACTTAAGCATCTTCGGCCAGTCACACTCCCCCGCTATCGGCTGCTCGCTCGATGGCATTCCGGCTGGCATCGCCGTGGACCAGGAGCAGCTGCAGGCCTTCCTCGACCGTCGCGCCCCCGGTCGCGACGAGACCGCGACCAAACGCCGCGAGGCCGACGCCGCCCACATCATAGCCGGTGTTGTCGATGGACATACCACCGGCGCGCCCATCGCCGCGATTATCGAGAACACCAACACGCGCTCCAAGGATTACTCCGAGCTGCGCCGCAAGCCCCGTCCGGGACATGCGGACTTCCCTGCGCGCGTGAAGTATCACAACATGCACGATGTCGCTGGTGGCGGGCATTTTTCCGGCCGCCTAACGGCACCCTTATGCATCGCCGGCGGCATTGCGCTGCAGGCACTTGAGGCCCGCGGCATTCAGGTCATGGCGCACGTCGCGCAGATCGGCGGCATCTCTGACCTGCCCATGGACGACATGGTCTATCGCGAGGCCGACCGCAAGGCGATACTTACGAACGATCTGCCGTGCATTGACGCCGCCGCAGCCGGCCGCATGCGCGAGGAGATCCTAGCCGCGCGCGACGAACTCGACAGCATCGGCGGCATCGTGGAGTGTGGCATTTACGGGCTTCCCGTGGGCATCGGCGACCCCATGTTCGACGGCATCGAGAACCGCATCGCGCAAATCGCGTTTGGCATTCCCGCCGTAAAGGGCGTGGAGTTTGGCATGGGCTTTGCCGTGGCCGCCATGCGCGGCAGCGAGAACAACGATCCATATCGCGTTGATGCCGAGACCGGCGAGATCGAGGTCGGATCCAATAACGCCGGCGGCATCCTGGGCGGCATTTCGACCGGCGCGCCCGTCATGTGGCGCATGGCCGTAAAGCCGACGCCCTCCATTGGCCGCGAGCAGCAGACCGTAGACATGGACGCTATGGAAAATGCCGAGCTCTCGGTCCACGGCCGCCACGATCCCTGCATCGTCCCCCGAGCCGTCCCCGTAGCCGAAGCAGCCGCCGCCCTCGCCATCTGGGACGCTCTCCTCGAGGACGCCGCCCAGCGCTAACCGCCCACACGTGAAAGGGATCCCCATGGACCTTGCCGACATTCGCCAGGCCATCGATGGCATCGACACCACGCTCCTCAACAGTTTTGTCGAGCGCATGGACATTGCCACCGAGGTCGCCAAATCAAAAATCGAGATGGGCAAGGCCGTCTTCGACCCCGCCCGCGAGCGCTCCAAGCTCAACAACCTCGCCAGCCGCGCGCCCGAGCGCTACGAGGCACAGACCATCGCCCTGTTTCGTCTCCTCATGAGCATGAGCAAGGCCGAGCAGCAGCGCTACATCAACGAGCTCAAGGGCATCACGGTGTCGCAAAAGGCCCATGCCACGGCCGCAGCCTTTGACACGCCCTTCCCCCAGACGGCCACTGTGGCCTGCCAGGGCGTCGAAGGCGCCTACAGCCAGATCGCCGCGTGCAAGCTCTTCGACGTGCCCGATATTGCGTTCTTCGAGACCTTCGAGGGCGTCATGCGCGCTGTGCGCGACGGCTTCTGCGAGTTTGGCGTACTGCCCATCGAGAACTCCACCGCCGGCTCGGTAAACGCCGTCTACGACCTGCTCGCACAGTTCGACTTCCATATCGTGCGCTCGCTGCGCCTCAAGATCGACCACAACTTGCTCGTCAAGCCCGGCACCAAGCTCGCCGACGTGCGCGAGGTTTACAGCCACGGCCAAGCCATTGCCCAGTGTGCGGGCTTTATCGAGTCCCACGACCTGCACGCCACCAAGTACCCCAACACCGCCATGTCGGCCGAGATGGTCGCCAATTCCGACCGCACCGATGTTGCCGCCATCGCATCGCGCAGCTGCGCGGCACTCTATGGCCTGGAGGTGCTGGAGTCCAACATCCAGGACTCGGACAACAACTACACGCGCTTTGTCGTCATCAGCCGCGAGCCACGCGTCTATCCCGGTGCCAACCGTACCTCGCTCATGATCACCACGGCCAACGAGCCGGGCGCCCTCTATCGCGTGCTCGAGCGCTTCTACGCACTCAACATCAACCTCATCAAGCTCGAGAGCCGCCCCATCCCCGGTCGCGACTTTGAGTTTATGTTCTACTTTGACCTGGACTGTCCCTTTGGCAGCAAGGCCCTCGACGACCTGCTCGATTCGATCGACGACGTGTGCGAGAGCTTCACCTACTTTGGCAGCTACACGGAGGTGCTCTAGATGACCGATACCGCCGCAACCCGCCCCTACGGCGTGCTGGGCCGCGTGCTGGGCCACAGCTACACCCCGACCATCTACAAGGAGCTGGCGGGGCTTGAGTACGTGCGTTTTGAGCGCGAGCCCGAGGATCTTGAGGCTTTTATGACGGGCGACGAATGGGAGGGCACCAACGTGACCATCCCCTACAAGCGCGCCGTCATGGAGTACCTGGACGAGCTGAGTCCACTCGCCAAGCGCATGGGAAACGTCAACACCATCACGCGCCTGCCCGACGGTCGCCTGCGCGGCGACAACACCGACTACTTTGGTTTTCAGTGCCTGGTCGAGGAGCTGGGCGTAGAGGTTGCCGGCAAGAAGGTCCTCGTACTTGGCGCCACCGGCGGCGCCGGCACCACGGCAAGTATGGTGCTGGGAGACCTGGGCGCCATCGTTGTGCCCGTGGGTCGCACGAGCGAGGTCAACTACGGCAACATCGCGCAGCAGTCCGACGCCGCCTTACTCGTCAACTGCACGCCTGCCGGTATGTTCCCCCACTGCCCCGACGCGCCTTGCACGCTCGAAGGGCTCGATGCACTCGAAGGCGTCATCGACATTGTCTACAACCCCGCTCGCACGGGACTCATGCTCGAGGCCGAGCGCCGCGGGATCCCCTGCATCGGTGGCCTGCTTATGCTTGTGGCACAGGCGGCACAGGCTGTTGAGCGCTACACCGGCCAGGCCACCCCGCGCGAGCGCATCCTGGATGTGACGGAGCGTCTGTCCCGCCGCGAGCAAAACATCGCCCTGATTGGCATGCCGGGCTCGGGCAAAACCCGAGTGGGCGAGCAGATCGCCCAGCTCACGGGACGCGAGCACATCGATCTCGATCGCGCCCTCGAGGAGCGCCTGGGCATGGCCTGTGCCGACTATATCGTCGAGCGCGGCGAGGCGGCCTTCCGCGAGCAGGAGACGGCGACGCTGGCCGACATCTCCAAGCGCAGCGGCCTGGTGCTTTCCACGGGTGGCGGCGTGGTCACGCGCGACGAGAACTACCCGCTGCTACACCAGAACAGCCAGATCGTGATGCTCAACCGTAAGCTCGACGAGCTCGCCCACAAGGGACGCCCCATCACCGCCCGCGACGGCATCGACAAGCTGGCCGAGCAGCGTATGCCGCGCTACCGCGCGTGGGCCGACTACATCATCGACTCACGCGACTGCGCCGCCAACACCGCCCGTGTCCTCCTCGACACCCCTCCCACCCGCTCTCTAACCAAAACCACCACAAAGGGGACCGGCGCCTTTGTGGTGGTTTTGCAACCGCAAAGGAAGCAACCATGAAAGCACTCGTCATCAACGGCCCCAACCTCAACATGCTCGGCATTCGCGAGCCGGGCATCTATGGCAGCGACAACTACGACCGCTTAGTGCAGATCTGCCAGGAAGCTGGCGCCGCACAGGGCTTCGACGAGGTCGAGGTTTTCCAGTCCAACCACGAGGGCAGCATCGTCGACAAAATCCAGGAGGCCTACGGCAAGGTCGACGGCATCGTCATCAACCCGGCCGCCTACACACATACGAGCGTGGCGATCCTCGATGCGCTCAAAGCCGTCGCCATCCCGGCCGTGGAGGTCCACATTAGCGCCGTCGAAACACGCGAGGACTTCCGCCAGGTGAGCTATGCACGCCTGGCCTGCTTCGCCACCATCACCGGCGAGGGCCTACAGGGCTACGCCCACGCGCTAGAGCTGTTGAAAGAGCATCTAGCCTAGGAAAAAGCAAACAAAGCGACTGGATCGAGCGCATCGATCTTCTGTTCGCCAAGGTAACATCCATAAGAAAAACGCGCGTCCGCAGCACACATTCTGTGGACGCGCGTTTTCTCGTTCGAACCCCATCAAACGCAAACTGACAACATACCAGCTTTACAAACATCTATTTAGTATTAATATGGTAGGTACCCTATACGTTCCGGTACCTGAAAGGAACAAAAATGCCTCCAAAGACGATCCAAGTTAGCGAAAATCTGGCAAACCAAATCAAAACAAGGAGAGCAGAACTGGGCCTAAGCATCGAAGAGGCAGCTTCCAGAGCCGGTATCGGAGCAAAAACATGGGGTAAGTACGAGAGCGGCCAATCCATTCGAAGCGACAAGGCAACAGCTGTATGCAAAGTCCTGAGATGGAAAAATTTCCCCGATGATTCTGCAGCAGAGACTGTTAATGAGGACACAACGAAGGAATCGCTGGCGATCGATTCATCTCATGCCGCCTGGTCCCAATTCTTAAAAGACGAATACGGTTATAAAGGTGCAGCGTCCTTCGCCTTTGGCACCGATATTCTGCTTGACTATATTAATCAAGATCTTGAGGACCTTTCTCATCTTCCAAAAGGGACTCATGTTGGACAACTCCCCGATAGCTGGATGATTGACTTGCTTCCATCTCAATACCTGATGAAGTACGACTATGACCTTCTGTTCAGGCTGCGAGCAGATCTGATTGGATATCGCCTGAGAGCAAAACACGGACATGACTTAATGGCTCACACCGTCGCACAAGAACTACTTGTAAGGCTGATCCGAGACGCGTCATTCGAACTCGTTTCTGACTGGGAATCCGATGAGACCGATCTCAATGCAAACGGCTATCCAAGAGATTTAGGTTGGGATGAATGGCCCGAAGATATCTGCGGGGACGATGATTTCAGATTCTTCATTGACGACGACAAATGGACGGAAAAAAGTGATTCCTACTCATTCGAAAACTGGTTCGAACCCCAGTTTTATCTAAGTTAACCAGGTGGAAAAGTGCGAGATGATCAGACGTAAAATCAAGCAATCGAGTCAAAACCTAGCACGAATTCGCACCTCAAAACCCTTTCAAAATAGCGGAAGGCGGCTCTCAAAAAGACCGCCTCCCGCTGTCATTATGCCTTCTTAATCACATATGCCAGACCGATATCGCAGGCGCAACGCACGATTGATGCGAAGAGCCACGATGCTGGTAGCGTCATAAGCAGAGGCATGGTCTGCCAAGGAATAAACCAATCGACCGCATGGATCGCAAAGCTCGCCAGACTGGCTTGTCCGCAAAACACGAGTCCTCGCTCAAAAGCCCCCAAAACCGGGACGTCTTTCAGCTTCTCCAGCGCCATGGAAACCCAGCACACGCAGTAGCTGCCAGCAAGAGCGGTAACTGTTGTTAGCGTCGGAATAATTTAGCCAAATATAGTCGGCCGAGATTGACCAATCCCGGCCGACCCATTTTAGCCAACAC
>NZ_JBDGAV010000011.1:0-29705 GCF_040910325.1 Collinsella aerofaciens
CATGGAGACCTTCACGTCGTCGCCGTACTTCTTGGCGGCCGGCAGGTTGCGGATCTCGTCCAGGCAGGACTCCCAGGTCTCACCGGCGGTCATACGACGGTCGATGGAGATGGCGCAGGAGTCAGCGACAGCGCAACGGCTGGGGCTGGTGTAGAAGATCTGGCTGACGGTGCAGGTGCCGCGGCCCAGGAAGCGGGCATCCTCGAAGTGCTCGGGGTTGTACTTGGGGTCGAGCATCTTGACGAGACCCTTGATGTCGGTCGACTCGTCGCAGCCGTTGTTGTTGAGGGCGCGGACGTCGGCGATGATGTCGGCCATCTTGTAAATGGCGTTGTCGCCGCGGTCGGGAGCGGAGCCGTGGCAGGAGGTGCCGTGAACGTCGACGCGGATCTCCATGCGGCCGCGGTGACCGCGGTAGATGCCGCCGTCGGTGGGCTCGGTGGAAATGACGAACTCGGGCTTAATGCCGTCCTTGTTGTAGATGTACTGCCAGCACATGCCGTCGCAGTCCTCTTCCTGGACGGTGCCGACGACCATGATCTTGTAGCCCTCGGGGATGAGGCCCATGTCCTTCATCATCTTGGCAGCGTAGGTAGCAGAAGCCATGCCGCCCTCCTGGTCGGAGCCGCCGCGGCCGTAGATGATCTCGTCGGTCTCGTAGCCCTCATAGGGATCGGCGTCCCAGTTCTCGATGTTGCCGATGCCGACGGTGTCGATATGGGAGTCGATGGCGATGATCTTGTCGCCCTCGCCCATAAAGCCCATGACGTTGCCCAGGCCGTCGACCTTGACCTCGTCATAGCCAAGGTTCTCCATCTCGGCCTTGATGCAGGCGACAACCTCGCCCTCCTCGCAGGACTCAGAGGGATGGGAGATCATAGCGCGCAGGAAGCGAGTCATATCAGCACGGTGAGACTCAGCAGCGGCCTTGATAGCGTCGAAATCGAGTTCTTTAGCCATTGTTCATAACCTTTCAAACGAAGGAATCTACCTGTGAGG
Organism: Collinsella aerofaciens; assembly: GCF_040910325.1. Taxonomy (GTDB): domain Bacteria; phylum Actinomycetota; class Coriobacteriia; order Coriobacteriales; family Coriobacteriaceae; genus Collinsella; species Collinsella aerofaciens_BL. Next base: position 1,000 of record NZ_JBDGAV010000011.1, read on the forward strand.
TGGCGGAGCGATACCTATTTACTCCGCCCCAACGATTAGCAAGTGGGATATTCGCCTTCCCAAACAATACGGCGATACTGGTCGGGATCCGTATCGCCCTCGGTGGAGAAGCAGAGCACGGAGCTCGTCTTGTCCAGGCCGATGAGTTCCTTGAGCTCGGCGTACTCGGGATCGAGCATGAGGGTCTCGACCAGGCCGGTGGTCACAGCGCCGGACTCACCGGAGATGACGCGCGGGTCGCCCTTCTCGGGAGCGCCCAGGGTGCGCATGCCGCGAGCGGTGACCCAGTCGGGGCAGGACACGAAGGCGGTGGCGTGGTTGCGCAGGATATCCCAGCCCAAGATGTTGGGCTCGCCGCAGCACAGGCCGGCCATGATGGAAGGCATGTCGCCGTCCACGATACGCGGATCGCCATCGCCGGCGGCAGCGCCCTTGTACAGGCAGGCGGCAGGCGCGCACTCGACCACAACAAAGGTCGGCGGGTTATCGGGATACAGGTTGGTGAAGTAGCCCACCACGGCGCCGGCGAGCGAACCCACGCCAGCCTGGACAAACACGTGCGTCGGGCGGTTGATGGCCATCTCGCGCAGCTGCTCGGCAGCCTCGGAGGCCATGGTGCCGTAACCCTCCATGATCCAGGACGGGATCTTCTCGTAGCCCTCCCAGGCGGTGTCCTGAACGATGACACCGCGCTCGCAGGCATCGGCCTCGGCGGCGGCCATGCGCACGCACTCGTCGTAGTTGACCTCTTCGATGGTCACCGTGGCGCCCTCGGCGGCGATGTTATCGAAGCGGGGCTTGGTGGAACCCTTGGGCATGTGCACGACAGCCTTCTGGCCCAGCTTGTTGGCAGCCCATGCCACGCCGCGGCCATGGTTGCCGTCGGTGGCGGTAAAGAAGGTAGCCTGGCCAAAGTCCTTGGCAAGCTGATCGGAAGTCAGGTAATCGAAGGTGCACTCGGCAACGTCCTTGCCGGTCTCGTCGGCAATGTAGTTGGCCATGGCAAACGAGCCGCCCAGGACCTTAAAGGCGTTGAGGCCAAAGCGATAGCTCTCGTCCTTAACGCACAGGTTGGACAGGCCCAGGCGCGCAGCCTGACCGTCCAGACGGGCAAGCGGAGTGACGGTATATTGAGGGAACGACTGGTGGAAGGCGCGGGCCTTCTTCACGTGGTCGAGACTCATGATTCCCAAGTGCTTGTCATCGCTCTTGGGCATCGTGTTGCCCGCCCACTGGATCTTATCGGCCATACGGTGAACTCCTTAAGTTCTCTCTTGCCGGCCCCCGCATACGCGTTTCAGCGCGATCCCATTCACACGGCTGAACTTTTATGTGGATGCCAAACAAAAAGTTTGTTAGTAATGTTCTACCACACTTTTTGATTGGCATACCTAACGAATTGTTTGTTGCCGTAATCGGTACTTTTTCGCCGCCGAACGGTCACACAACGCAGCGACGCTTTCGTTATTTGCGGTCAAGTGTGGTTTATGGCAAAGTGTGCCCAAACTAATTTTTAGGAAGGCACCCATGACCCCCGCACAGATTGAGTTTTACAAGCGCCTAGCACACGGCCTGGCGCTCCAATTTGGCCCCAACTGCGAAGTCGTCGTCCACGACCTAGAGACCGAGGACGTGGACCACTCCATCGTAGTGATCGAAAACGGCCACGTCAGCGGGCGCAAACTGGGTGACGGCCCCAGCCATATCGTGTTTGAGTCCATGCACGAGGGCACCACCGACGTGCACGACCGCGAGCCATACCTCACCAAAACCACCGATGGCAAGCTGCTCAAGTCCTCTACCATCTTTATCCGCAACGACGAGGGCAAGCCCGTCGGCATTTTGGGCATCAACTTTGACATTACGCTCATGAAGGCTTTTGAGCGTTCGCTCGACGCCTTTACCGGCACCGGCGGCACGGGCTATACCGAGCCCGAGCCCATTACCAAGAACATCGGCGACCTGCTCGAGGACCTGCTGCACGAGTGCGAGCAGTTTGTGGGCAAGCCCGCGGCACTCATGACCAAAGACGAGCGTATTCGTGCCATTGGCTACCTCGACCGTCGCGGCGCCTTCCTCATTTCCAAGTCGAGCGAGCGCGCCTGCGAGTTCTTTGGCATCTCAAAGTACAGCTTCTATAGCTACCTCAATGAGGCCAAGGCGGCAGCCGGCGACAAGTAGGCACTCGCCTGGATTGCCCCTCCCCTTTTGGGTGCGAGTTCTGGAAAGCACGAATCCAAGACCGGGCCGCTTGGGAAGTTCCATATAATCGATGTCATTAGTATTTCGAAAGGATGGAACAGAATGGCGTTGAGCAAGGCATCATGCACCGGTCGCGGATTGATTCCGGCAATTGGTGGACATGTGCACCGCATGTTCGATGAGGGTGAAGACGACCTGTTTTCGCTAAGCCTTGACGACGTGATGGATGATCGCCCGTGGACCGCCGACGAACTCATGGGCGGCGGGGCTCGCCCGTCAAACCCCAATCCCGCACTTGCGCCTAAGCCCGCATCTGCGCCGACTCCTGCGCAGTCGCCCGTTTCGACGCCCGCGCCTACGCCCGCACCCACTTCGGCGCCCACGCCCGTTCCCCGCCCCGCAAGCGACCCGTCCGAGACGGCGGCATTTCTCGCTGCAGCGACGCAGGGCAAATCGGCCGACAGCACCGTTATGTACAACGCCCAGCAGTTACCTGTTCCTGCGGCACGCAAGCTTCCGGTCACAAGGCTCGATGAGCCCGTTGCCCATCAGGTTGCCCACGATTCCTGGGCTGCAGCCGATCTGGATGAGACCTCTACCGGCATGCCGGCGCTCGATGTTCCAGTTAACCCGCTTTTTGCCGCCAACACGGGCGCCGCGGACTATGAGGGCGGTGCGGCATATTCCGATTATTCCGATGACTATGCTGGCAACGGTCGCATCGAGACAGAGGATTATGGCACCGCATCGAGCGATTATCTCAACGATCCGTACGCTGCCACGCCTGCACCGGAATATGACCCGGAGGCCGCGTCCGCACCGGCGTATACCAAAAGCACGGGCGAAGAGCGCTTCGCCGATTATTACGCCAAGGAAAAGGCGCTGCGTTTCTCGGAATTTCCGCAGGCAGTCAAGGTTGCCTTTATCGCCATTGTCATTGCCCTGCTCGGCGTCATTGCGTTTGAGGGATTCCAGCTGTTCCGCGGCCCCACCCAAGCGGAGTCGGAGACCCAGCAAAAAGAGGACGATAACCAGTACCTGGACATCAACACCCTCAAGGGCGACCCCAACGACGAGGACGACGAGTAGCGAGGGTTAAGGGAGGGCCGGAAGAGCCGGCGGCACATTACGGCTCCAAAAGCCCTGTCATAAAGATGGGTAGATACAGCACGTCACCATCGCGGTGAAGATTACATTCCGCAAGTACCAGGGCGCGATCGATTCCGTAGCCCTTCGTTGCCAGTGCGTTATCGAGCGCCGCGTGGGACTTAAAGCTCTTGCCCGATTTGACCTCGATAGCAAGCACTTCCCCATCGAGCGTCTCCTCAACAAAATCGAGCTCGCCGACCTTTTTAGACGTAAAGTAGCGCAATCTGAATCCGTGGGCCTTGAGCTCTTGCGCGACAAAGCCCTCGAATGCCGCCCCCATATTCATGCCAAAGGGGCCTTCTGCCTCTCCATCAAAAACTCCTTGGGCAACCTTCTTGGAATATGAGGACATGAGCATTCCGGTGTCCAAGTAAAACAGCTTAAACAGATTTCGCTGCTCCCCCATTAAAAGAGGCGCTACCGGAGCTGTCACGTTATACACGGGAAGCGCAACACCCGCCTCCGAAAGCCAAAGAAAATGGTCTGTCACCTGCGAAAAACGCTTAACACCGCTAATCGACGACAGCTTGAATCGCTTGTTTTTTGAACCGGCCTCGCTGGGAATCAAATCATAGATATCGCGAATAACCAAGCGTAGCTCGGGCGGAGCGTACTTTGCGATGTCATCGCGATACAGGGCGTGAAGATCGCGGTGGATGTTTCGAACCTCGTCGACATTGCGCGTCGCCAAGAAGGAATTGACCGCGTCGGGCATGCCTCCCACCACCACATACTGATGGAACAGATTGAGCAAGCGGTCATACAGGTAGCCGGGGAGCTCCTCCTCATCCTTTAGACAGCCCCTGAGCATGTCAAACACGCTGGCACCAACGCCATTTGCCCAGCAAAACTCTTCAAAGTCGAGCGGGTACATCTGGACCTGCTCGACATACCCCACCGGCAGGGAATCGATGCCCTCGAGCTCAACGCCAAGGAGCGATCCGGTAAGGATGTATCGAAAGTCGCCGCGCTGGACCAGGTATTTGATAAACGTCACCACGTTGGGGCATCGCTGCACCTCGTCGATAACCACGACGGTCTTGTTCGCAACCATCGGCTGCGTCGCAGCGATAGACATGCGCATAAGCAGGTCATCCGCACTTTTCGCCGCCAAAAACGAATCACGCACGGACGCGTCGGCGATAAGGTCGAACGTCACGACATTTTCGAACGATTCGTTTGCAAAGACGTTGACCAGATATGACTTTCCTACCTGTCGGGCGCCCTTGACCAAAAGAGCCTTGTTAGGCGACGAGGCAAGCCAAGATTCAAACTGTGCTTTCGCTTTTCTCTGCAGCATAAGTGCATCCCTTATTACGTGCTGTTTTAGCACTAGGATACACTTTTCCGCGGTTGTTAGGTGCTCATTTCGACACTTTTTCGAAGTTCTAAAGTGTGCATTACGACACTTTTCCGTACTTTTACACGGGATATTTCGACACTTTTTCGAATTTAAGCCTAACAGCAGCCGGCGAAATCAAGCGCCGCTTGCACGTCATTTCGCAGGCGGCGCTTGATTTCTGTCCGTACACGTTGATAGACTTTCTCTTGCCCGCAAGGAGCGGGCGCGTTTTATCCAGAGTCGGGGTAGAGAGTTGGCTCCACGATCCCGACGCCAACCGGCCAAGAGGCACGGTGGCCCTGCCAACATCGATGAAAGGAGTCCGTATGGACAATTTCTCCGTGCGCAGTGAGCGCAACTTCCACAACCTGGCAACCAAGCCAAAACGAATGCATCTTCTGGACGAGCCGAGCGGCTATGCCTCGGCCATGGTCAAGAGCAGCCTCTCCCACCAGATGCGCTTTACGGTGCAGGTGCTCGAGGAAGAGCTCTGTGCTGCTGGCGGCCCGCACGTACTACAGATTAAGCTGCCCAGAAACGACTCGCGTGAGCCGTCCAGCTGGAAACTCTTCGCCGACGGCGTGTGCGTTGCGGACGGATCCGGCACCTTTGTTATGGATGCTATCGACCAGGGCATGATACAAGCCTGTAAGACATGGGGAGATCACGACGTATTTGCCGACATCGCAGAGGCAATCGTTCTAAGCAAAGCTGCATTTGATATCAAGGAGCGCGCTTGTCAGACGCTTTCATAAATCGCATGGACAGTTGGTCGGTTCCACGCCCAGCACCTGATCGAGGGCATGGTCGCCGCCGGGGTAGACCCGATGCTGGAAGATCTTCTCAGCGCTCCCGCGTAGATTAATCGAGCGCTCTATCGACAAAGATGCATCTACCATAACGGCATGGGGCGTGCTCGCCTTGTACCGACCCCAACCAATCCCGTCGGCGCGACTGCAGTCTCAAACAACCACCGGCACCATCCATCCGCACACGAGAGGCGATGGGCACAGGCGAACCCCTCAACCTCGCTATTCGTAAACTTCATCAGTGTTTCCACATCCCCATCAAAAGAATCCGAAAGACATCCCCCGCTAAGAAAACGCTTCTGAACATCTCGCTTTGCAGGCAAAGCCGCACCGGAGTGATGCAGAGGCCTGCGCAGGGTTTCACGGGTCCCCTTGACGCTGCCTAGCGGAAGTGCCACCCGGCATCCCTTCCATAACGCACGGGTAAACAAAGGGAAATAGCGCCACCCACCGCGCAAGGAAGGACGCCACCATGGATCTCACGAAAACGGCTAGAGAAATTACCCGCCTCATGCTCCCCTACCTGACCACGCAGCAGAACCGCCAGCTCAAAAAGGTTTTATCGCACTGCCTTTTCGATGAAAACCAGTTAGCTGAGAACAGCGGCGACAGTGACAACAAATCATTCCTCGATCTTTTTCTGTCCGCGAAACGCCTCGAAGGTTGCTCGGATAGGACTGTCGCCTACTACGAAGCAACCATTAATAAACTGCTTGAATCGTTCGACACGCCAGCCTGCGACCTGGGAACCGAAGAGATTAGGTCCTATCTTTCCGACTATCAGCAAAAAGCCGGCGTCAGTCGCGTCACCGTCGACAATGTCCGAAGAATCATCTCAAGCTTCTACTCATGGCTCGAAGATGAAGACCATATCATCAAGAGTCCGGTTAGACGCATTAAAAGGGTCAAGGCCCCACAACCCATTAAGGAAACGTATAGCGATGAAGTCGTTGAGATTCTTTGTGATAACTGCGGGTCGCCCCGAAACCTTGCCCTGATCGACCTGTTGCGCTCCACGGGCATGCGTGTGGGCGAACTTGTCTCGTTGGACAGGAGCTCTGTCGACACCATCAATCGTGAGTGCATCGTACACGGCAAGGGAAATAAGGACCGCATCGTCTATTTTGACGCAAAGACTAAAGTCCATATCGAGAATTACCTGTCAACCCGAATGGACAGCTCGGAAGCACTCTTCGTGTCGAGCAAGGCGCCACACGAGAGGCTACAAATTGGCGGCGTCGAGGCGCTGCTTAGAAAACTGGGGCGCGAGCTTGATTTAGGAAGGGTCCACCCTCATAAGTTCAGAAGAACGCTTGCCACAAAGGCAATCGACAAAGGAATGCCCATCGAACAAGTCCAGGTGCTCCTTGGCCATAAAAAAATAGACACCACATTAAGGTACGCAATGGTCGACCAGCGCAATGTCAAAGCATCCCACCGCAGGTACCTAACTTAAATTTCGATTTGTCGACCTGGGCGACGAAGTCGGCGAACTCCTGTTGGAGCTCGAGCGGAGGAACCGGAACCGGCAGCCTTGCCAGCTGAGTTTTAGGGATGTTGACCATGGATTTTGCCGATCCGTGGGCCATGCCTTGAATTAAATCGAGGCCACGGTCACTTCTCATGTACGCAAGTAAATACAGCGCGTTGACATCCTTCGGTTTCATACGAAAGACGAGATCGGGAAACATAAGGCCCCTCACTTCGTTTGGAACATAAACGGTTGTGCCAACTAGCTCAGGCGTATTTTTGCGTGCAAACAAGAGGTCACCCTTTTCGACCTCTTTTATAGACATGAAGTTGTCTTTAGAAATCACTTTGTTTTCGGAGGCGACAAAAGTACCTGAAGATAGCGCGCTCAGCTTAAGGACCCCAAAACCACCAACTCCTCGTGGGCCTTCTCCGCAATTCATACTTTTACCGGTATCAATGGAATCAACGCACTCCGATAGGGGCTTGAAACCCCATTTCTCATCCCCAAACATTTCGACAAATTGTGATTTACAGACGCAGGATGTCTGAATGGGCGGCGATGCTCAGCTCATTTATCTCGGCAAATATGACGGTATAATCACAAGGGCTGTAATTTGTATTTTTGAGCTCATAGGTACCTGAATGACTGAAGAACCGATAAGTAAATCCGAGCTGGGAAACCACTTACTCGGAGCCTGCGATATCCTGCGTGGCCCCATCAACCAGGACGAGTACAAGAGCTACATCACACCGTTGCTCTTCTTCAAGCGCATCTCCGACGTCTACGACGAGGAGACCACCGAAGCTCTAGAGATGTCGGACGGAGACGAAGACTACGCCGCCCTGCCCGAAAACCACAGCTTCGCGGTGCCGGACGGCTGCCATTGGCAGGACGTGCGCAACACCGGCGCAAACGTCGGCAAGGCAATCGTAGACGCCATGGTAGGAATCGAACGAGCCAACCCCGATACCCTCAGCGGCCTCTTCAGTAGCTTCGACGATGCGAGCTGGACAGACAAAGGCAAGCTCTCCGACGAGCGCCTGAAGGACCTCGTCGAGCACTTCTCAGCAAAGAAGTTCGGCAACAGAAACTACAGCGCCGACATGATGGGCGACGCCTACGAATACCTGATCAAGAAGTTCGCCGACATGCAGAAGAAGAACGCCGGCGAGTTCTACACCCCGCGCGAAATCGTCAAGATGATGGTCTCCCTGCTTGAGCCGAAACCTGGCGAGACCGTCTATGACCCCGCCTGCGGCACGGGCGGTATGCTCATCGAAGCCGTGCGGCAGATGGACAACTCCAAGCTAGCTTACGGAAAGCTCTATGGCCAAGAGAAGAACCTCAGCACGTCCGCCATAGCGCGAATGAACCTGTATCTCCACGGCGCGAAGGACTTCCGCATCGCCCAGGGCGACACCCTGCGCGAGCCCGCCTTCCTTGCCGGGAACACCCTCAGGTCGTTCGACTGCGTCCTCGCCAATCCACCCTTCTCCCTTAAGAACTGGGGATCCGCAGAGTTCTCCTCGGACCCATGGGGCCGCAACATCTGGGGTGTCCCCACCGACAAGTCGGCGGACTTCGCATGGGTGCAGCATATGGTCTGCTCCATGGACGAGAAGAGCGGTCGCTGCGCCGTAGTGCTGCCCCAGGGCGCACTGTTCCACGGCGGCAAGGAGGGTGCCATCCGCAAGGAGTTGCTCAAGTCAGACAAGGTCGAGGCAGTGATCTCGCTCGCGAGCGGCGTCTTCTACAGCACCGGCGTCTCCGCCTGCGTGCTGTTCCTCCGGAATGACAAGCCTCCGGCGCATCGGGGCCGCGTCTGCATCATCGACGGTACCGAGATCTTCACCGCCCAGCGCGCGCAGAACATGATCACGGAGGAGAACGCTCAGGAGATGCTCTCCCTCTATCAATCCTACGAACCCGTCGTAGAGAAGTGCGCCATCGCGACGCTCGATGATATAGAGCGCGAGGGTTACGTGCTCTCGGCGAACAATTACGTCGAAAGAAGGCGCGAGGAGATCGAGCCGCCGGCGGAAACCAGGAAACGTTTCTACGACCTCCTTCGCCAGACGAGGAAGTCCGAGGAGAAGCTCCTTGAGCTGCTCTCAAAGGGAGGCTATGTCGATGGAGAGTAGAATCCCCCAGGAAGAGCTGAACAACCATCTATGGAACGCGGCGGTTCTGCTGCGCACCTACATCGATGCCGGCTCGTACAAGCAGTACATATTCCCGCTGCTATTCTTCAAGCGCCTCTCAGATGTTTACGACGAGGAGACCGCCGAGGCATTGGAAGCCTCTGACGGAGATGCGGAGTTCGCCGCCCTTCCCGAGAATCACAGCTTCGCAATCCCGGACGGCGCCCACTGGTGCGATGTCCGCGAGGCCACGGAAAACATCGGTAAGGCCATCGTGGGCGCCTTCCGCGCCATCGAGACGGCCAACGGTTCCAAGCTGCGTGGTATCTTCGGCGACGCCGCCTGGACTAACAAGAAACGACTTCCCGACCGCCTGCTCAAGGACCTCATCGAGCACTTCAGCGCTATAACGCTCTCCATCGCCAATTGCCCCGAGGACGAGCTCGGCCAGGGCTACGAGTACCTCATCAAGAAGTTTGCGGACGATTCTGGACACACCGCTCAAGAGTTCTACACCAATCGCACGGTCGTCCACCTAATGACCGAAATCCTCCAGCCCAGGCCCGGCGAGTCCATCTACGACCCCACCTGCGGCAGCGCCGGCATGCTCATCTCCTCCATTGCCCACCTCAAACAGCACGGAGAGGAATGGCGCAATGTTCACGCCTACGGACAGGAGATCAACCAGCTATCCTCCGCCATCGGACGCATGAACCTATTCCTGCACGGCGTCGAGGACTTCGAAATCGCAAACGACGACACGCTACGGCACCCAGCCTTCCTCGAGGCGGGAAAGCTGCGCACCTTCGATATGGTACTCGCTAACCCTCCCTACTCGATCAAACAATGGGACCGCGAGGCGTTCGCGTCGGACCCCTACGGCCGCAACTTCCTCGGCACCCCGCCGCAGGGACGAGCAGACTACGCCTTCATACAGCACATCCTCAAGAGTATGGACCCACACACAGGCAGGTGCTCCATTCTCCTCCCCCATGGCGTACTCTTCCGCAACGAGGAATCGGAGATGCGCGAAAGGCTCGTGAGAAGCGATCTCGTTGAGGCGGTCATCGGACTCGGCGCAAACCTCTTCTTCAACTCGCCCATGGAGGCCTGCATCCTCATCTGCCGCAGCGAGAAAGCGCCGAATCGAAGCAAGAAAATACTGTTCGTAGATGCCTCTGCCGAGGTAACCCGCAAGAACGCGCAAAGCTACCTTGAGCCTCAACACATCAAGAGAATCGTCGATGCCTACCGATCTGACGAGGACATCGAAGGGTTCTCATCCCACGCATCGTTTAGTGAGCTCGAGGGCAACGCCTTCTCGCTCTCCATCCCTCTGTACGTGAAGCCCTCCAATGATGAAAATGCTGACGACAGAAGCATCGAGGAGACGGTAGAAAGCTGGAGAGCCGCCTCCACAGAGGCCGCGTCCCTGCTCGATATTATTGCTGCGAAATTGCATGAAAACGATGGTGAGTAACATGACCCACGTTTGCCTGGGCGATGTGGCCCGCGAAATCAAACAGAAGGTCCCTGTAGACCAAGAACTGCCGACGGTCGGCCTTGAGCATCTGGACCCCGGCGAAGTCGAACTCGCCCATTGGGACGAAGGTGTCGAGACCACCTTCACTAAGGCTTTCTCAAAGGGGCAGGTGCTGTTCGGGCGTCGCAGGGCCTACCTGCGCAAAGCGGCCGTCGCCCCATTCGACGGAATCTGCTCTGGAGACATCACCGTCATCGCCCCCAAGGACAACCTCTCTCCGAGGCTGCTCCCGTTCATCATCCAGAACGACGCCCTATTCGAGCACGCCGTCACCAATTCGGCAGGCTCCCTCTCGCCAAGAGTCAAGTGGCAGAGCCTTTCGCAATTTGAATTCGAGCTTCCCAGCATCGCTAAGCAAGAAGATCTTGCCGACATACTCTGGACCGCACAAGAAACGAGGTCTCACTACAGGCAGCTGCTTACAGCCTGCGATGACGTCGTCAAATCACAATTTAGCGGCCGGAGGTGCGCAGCGTGACAAGGTATAGGTTCGACCAAATAGCAGAGAACAGCACCGCGAAGAAGAAACCCGAGGACAGCGACCGCGAGCGATATGTCGGCCTCGAGCACCTAGACCCCGGCACGCTCGAAGTGACCCGCTGGGGTGCCGAGGTGACGCCGAAGGGCGGCAAGCTCCTCATGGAGAGGGGCGACGTGTTGTTCGGTCGTCGCAGGGCCTACCAGAAGAAGGTCGGCATCGCCCCGTTCGACGGCATCTTCTCGGCGCATGGCATGGTGCTGCGCCCGAGAACCGACGTTGTCGATCCGGACTTCTTCCCGTTCTTCATTAGCTCGGACGTGTTTCTCGATGAGGCCATCCGCGTCTCCGTGGGCTCGCTCTCGCCGACGGCGAACTGGAAGGACCTCAGGGTCCTGGAGTTCAGCCTGCCGACGTTGGATAAGCAACGCGAGCTTGCCGGCATCCTCTCTGAGGCCGAGCAGCTCAAGGGGTGTTACCGCGGCTTGCTTGCCACCTGCGACGACATCGTCAAATCACAATTTGTCGAGATGTTCGATAAGCCTGGCATTCCGATAAAACATCTTGAAGACATAGCTGATATTCAGGGCGGGATTACAAAGAACAAAAAACGAGAAGCCATGAAGTTGCAGCTTCCATACCTTCGTGTCGCCAATATTCTCCCCAATGAACTTGACCTAACGGAAGTGAAGACCATTGGACTGACGGAACAGGAGTATGAAGCCGTTAGGCTAATATCCGGCGACTTGTTAATTGTTGAGGGTAATGGCAGCGATACACAAATAGGAAGATCGGCAATTTGGAATGGTCAAATTGATCCTTGCGTCCATCAGAATCACCTAATCCGAGTTCGCCTAAGAGACGAGGCCCTCCCGCTTTATGTTCAAACTTTCTTGTCGTCCTCCGAAGGAAGGAGACAAATCATGGCTAAAGCGGTCAATACCTCAGGTTTACACACCTTAAGTACCAGGAAAATTCGATCAATTGAGATTCCTGTGCCTCCGTTTTCCCTCCAGAGAGAATTCGCTGACTTCGCCACTTCGATCGACAAATCGAAATTTGCCGTACAAAAGGCCCTCGATGAGCTAAACGCCACGACGAAGAAAATCTTGAACCAGGAGTTAGGGCTCGGAAATGTTTAACGAGGACAACACCATCGAGCAAATGAGCGTCGAGGCGCTTGCCAGCCTTGGCTGGAGATACGTGGCTGCCGAAGACCTCCCGCGCCGCCATGCCGACGTCATGGTCGAGCCCATGGTCAAGGACGCCCTCATCAGGCTTAACCCGGAGATTGCAGAAGACCCCGATCGCGCCGACGAGATCATCTACCGACTCAGGGCCCTCATTCAGTCCACAAGTCCGCAGAACCTGGTCTCCACCAACGAGCGGTTCAAAAAGCTCGTCATCGAGGAGAACTCATTCCCCTACGGCAAAGACGGCCGCATGGTCCCCATCCGCTTCTTTGGCACGGCGGCGGACGGCGATCTTGACAAAAACGAGTACATCGTCACCAACCAGTGGGTCTACCCCCAGGAACAGGGCGGCAAGCGCCTCGACCTCGTCCTTCTTGTCAATGGATTTCCGCTCGTCATCGGCGAGCTCAAGACGCCGGTGCGCGATTCGATAACCTGGCTCGACGGCGCTGGCGACATCGCTAAATATGAGAAGAGCATCCCGCAGATGTTCGTCTGTAGCGCCATCAACTTCGCCAGCGAAGGAAAATGCTATCGCTACGGGTCGGTGAACATGCCTCCCGAGATGTGGGGACCCTGGCATGAGGGCGACAAGAAGAGCGAGGGCACACTTGCCGACGTCAAGAGAAGCATGGCATCCATGCTCACCCCCTCGAACGTCATGGACATCTTCCAGTTCTTCACGCTCTTCGCCACCGACAAGAAGCATCGACGCATCAAGCTGATCTGTCGCTACCAACAGTTCGAGGGCGCGAACCTCATCGTGGACCGCGTCCGCGCAGGATACCCGAAGTGTGGCCTCATTTGGCATTTCCAGGGCTCAGGAAAGTCACTGCTCATGGTATTCGCCGCCCAGAAGCTGCGCATGGTCCCCGAACTCAAGAACCCGACCGTCGTCATCGTGGATGACCGAATCGACCTCGAGACCCAGATCACAGGGACCTTCAACGCATCCGATATCCCCAACCTCGCAAGCGCCGGCAGCAAGGAGGAGCTTGAGTCCTTCTTCAAGCAGGACATGAGAAAGGTCCTCATCACCACCATCTTCAAATTCGGCGAGGTTGCGGGGACGCTCAACGAGCGCGAGAACATCATCCTCATGGTCGACGAGGCGCACCGCACCCAAGAGGGCGACCTCGGCGAGAAGATGCGACTCGCCTTGCCAAACGCCTTCTTCTTCGGCTTGACCGGCACGCCCATCAACCGAACCGACAAGAACACGTTCCACACCTTCGGTGCCAAAGAGGACAAGTCCGGCTACATGAGCCGCTATTCCTTCGCCGACTCCATCCGCGACCACGCCACATTGCCGCTCCATTTTGAAACCGTTCCCGTCGAGCTCCACGTCAACCAAGAGGTCGTGAACGCCGCCTTTGACGAAATGACCCGAGACCTCAGCAAAGAGGACAAGGCGGAACTCACCAGGCGCGTCAAGATCGAAGCCGTCATGAAGGCCCCCGACCGCATTCACAAGGTGTGTGAACACATTGCCAAACACTTCAAATCGAAGGTTGAGCCCGACGGCTTCAAGGCGCAGGTAGTCTGCTACGACCGAGAGTGCTGCCTGCTGTATAAGGAGGAGCTCGACAAGCTCTTGGGCGCTGATGCAGTCACCATCGTCATGGACACGAACAACGACAAGGAGGACCGGTACAAGGCATATCGTCGCGATCGCGATGCCGAAGAAAAGCTCCTTGACCGTTTCCGCGACCCGGACGATCCACTCAAGATTCTCATCGTCACTGCAAAGCTGCTCACGGGGTTCGATGCGCCCATCCTGCAAACTCAGTACCTTGACAAGCCCTTGCGCGACCACACGCTGTTGCAGGCAATCTGTCGAACCAACCGCGTCTACAACGACAAGAAGACATTCGGTCTCATTGTCGACTATATCGGCCTCTTCGACAACGTCGCCAAGTCTCTGCACTTCGACGAGGCCGAGGTGCAGAAGGTTATAACCAACATCGACGAGGTAAAGGCCGAGCTACCCGGGCTTATGCATTGCTGTCTTGAGTACTTCTCAACGGTCAGAGACCGCCGCAGCGCGGATTGGGAGTCCCTTCTCGAAGCTCAACAATGCCTGCCAACGACAAAGGTGAAAGACCAGTTTGGGGCCGACTTCTCGGTCTTGAACAGAGCGTGGGAAGCCCTTTCGCCCGACGCATGTCTCAATCCCTACAAGCCCGATTTCATCTGGCTCTCGCAGGTCTACGATTCCGTGAGACCGGTAGACAATCGCGGGAAGCTCATCTGGGCAGCGCTCGGGCCCAAGACAATCGAGCTCGTGCACGAGAACATCACCGTCGAGAGAGTCCGAGACGATGACGACATCCTTGAGCTCGACGAGGACATGATCGAGCACTTCATCAACGACAAGAGCAATACCGAGAAGATCACGCGTAAGCTGGAGATAGATCTCGTCGCCCGAATCCGCAGGCACGATAAGAATGGCAAGTTCCAGAAGCTCGGCGAGCGCCTGGAGGACCTGAGGGAACGTCACGAGCAAGGTCTCATCAACAGCGTCGAGTTCCTCAAGATGCTCATCGACCTCGCCAAAGAAGCACGAGCCGCCGAAAAGGAAGTCGTGCCCGAGGAAGAGGAGGACAAGGGAAAGGCTGCTCTCACTGAGCTCTTTAACGGCATCAAGAACGGCGACACGCCTATCATCGTCGAGAACATCGTCAATGACATTGACGAGATCGTTAAGATAACTCGCTTCGACGGCTGGCAAGCTACCACGGCTGGCGTGAAAGAGGTTAAAAAACAGCTCCGTGCCATTCTGTGGATGCGCTATAAGCTCAAAGACCAGGCTCTTTTTGATAAGGCGTATTCGTATATCGAACTCTACTATTAGGTAACAGAAGACAGAGTTCTAGGGACGCTCCGCATTAACCATTTCATAGGATGTGGAGCGTCCCAATTTGAACGAGTAACGTCTTGCGATGGGCGAATGCTGCAGTCCCAATGGCTCGATAACCTTTTCTTAGTCTGGTGTTTAAGTCTTCACTAGAAGCCATCCACACTTTGTAGTTAATTGGTTCCTTCTTCACAGGCGAAACGACAATATTGTCTGCCCCGCCTACCTCCCCTCCGCCTTCAGCCTCAGCAGCAGGTCTCTCAGCTCGGGGCACTTGCTGGAAAGGCGCGTCTGGGGTCGCTCGCCCATCCCCCAACGCTGGCGGACTTCCTGGGCGTGCGGACTCACGCGGTAGTCCCCATCCATCATCTGCTTGAGCAGCTTGGCGGTCACGCGCGCATCGGCTAGGGCGCTGTGGGCGTGGCCCGTCGACGCGTCGAACTCGATACCAAACCACGTCGCCGCGTCACTCAAAGAGACGCACCCGTGGCTGCCCACGTCCATGATCGAGGTGTAAAACGCCTGCAGGTCGGCCCAGTCCGTAGGAAATGCGGCAAGGTCGATGTGTTTTGCCTGGCACTCGGTCAAAAGCTGTCGACGATCCGCCCCGCTCCAACGACCACCTGGGCGGAGTAGCGACCGATCCAATCGCTGAGCCTTTTGATCACCGCATAGAGCGGGTCGGCCATCGCGGTGTCCACGGCCGATATCCCCGTGAGCTCGCGGACGGGAAACGCAACGCCTTCGGTAAATTCTGTCTGCACAAACTGCGAGAACTCGCCTATAACGTTGCCGCGGTTATCGAGCTTGACGGCGCCGACCTCGATAATCTCATTGCGCAGTCCACGGCGCTGGCGCTGCTTTGGCACCGGCGCAAACTCAAAGTCCAGCACAATCTGGCGCGCAAAGTTCGTCGTATCGATAGCCGAGATACCCGGCGTCTTTTCAACTGACACGGTTAGGGCCTTTCTCCGTTGCCTGCCGCTTGCTACATAGGCGGCTACATTGCCGTAAGGATAGGTGGCCGCGCGGACATGAAAGCTGGGCGCAATACCATGCGCCAGGCACACGTCATGCAGACGGCCCCAAGAGAGTTGCCCGCTCTATTCAAATGCATGAAAAAGATTTAGGCCCGGTGACTTGAATCAGCGGTCATCCCGGGCCCATCAGAGCTCGTAGAGCTCTTGGTTGCTTTGGTCTCGCTCTTCACGGCGCTTATCGAACTTTCCGAGGCACTCAAGCAGCATTCGAAGCATAACAAGTCGCTGCCATTAAGGCACTGACCTCTTGACCAAGCAACGGCGCTGCCCAGCTATCACCCTTGGGCTGCCGTCAACTTTATTCTATCCGCGAGCATCTGGTTTACCAAATGGATTTTCGGTAAAGGAAGCACGGCACGCCCGCAAAACCACTACGCCCCAAGTGCCGCCATGGGAATCACCGCCACGCCGTCGTCGCGTGTATAGGCAATGCTCCCCTTTCCAACCACGACCGCCAAAAACGCCGGCGCGGCATTCTGGGCGGCAGGATTGGAGAGCACTTTCCTCTCCAGCGCCTTGAGATTTCTCGCTCCATCGTCTGCTTTCGCATCACTCAGCTTGACCTCGATGGCTCCCCAGCGCCCGTCGTGCTCAACGATCAGATCGACCTCAAGGCCCTTCTCATCTCGGAAATAATGGACACTGTTGTCGACACCGCCGTAGGTGGAAAGGAACACGCGCACGTCGCGCAGGACGAGATTCTCAAAGAGCATCCCCAGCGTTTGCATATCGCCAAGCAGCCGCTCAGGGGTAGCCCCCAGCAACGCCGCCGCAAGTGACGGGTCACAGAAGTAGCGCTTGGGGCGCACGCGAACGCGGGCCTTCGAGCGCATGGGCGGCTCCCATCCGCACAGGTCCTCGGTCAGCTTGAGCCTGTTGAAGAGGTCCAAGTACGCAGCGATGGTCCTCTCGTCGGGGCCCGCCTCACCGTACGAGGCGTCCTTTACGAGCGTCTTGTACGTGACAGCCTGGCTCTCGTTCATGGCAAGAGCTCGCAAAAGGCCGTGTGCAAGCTCGGGCGACATGCCCTCGTCCAGCACGTTGACGTCGAGCACCGAGTGCACGTACTGGCTTGCCGTCTCTCGCGCAAGATCTTCCGAAAGCCCAAGATTTGCAGGCCAACCGCCCCTGCAGCACCAGCGGGCGACGTCATCCACCGTGCTCTCGCGACGCTGAGGGGCAAAATCCTCGCCCTTAAAGAGGCTTGCCAGTGACACGAGCGGCTCGCCGTCGCCCGACTCACACAGGGCCATGGGGCGCATTGACAGACGGGCGATCCTACCCGTGCCGGAATGACGAACATGGCTGCGCTCCTCGCTTTTGAGCGCGGTCGAGCCCGTGAGCAAAAGTGTCCCCCGTTCGTTGCCGCTCGCGTCCACGAAACGCCGGGCGGCATCCCAAACCTCGGGCACCTCCTGCCATTCATCGACCAGGTGTGGCGCATCGCCGATGAGCGCCAGGCTTGGGTCGACCTCTGCCGCCGCACGCTGCGCAGGCTCATCGAGCCTGGAGACGCTCGCCGAGCGAGAGAGCGCCGTCCAGGTCTTGCCGCACCATTTGGGGCCGTTGATCTCCACACAGCCAAACGCCCGCATAAGGGTGTCGAGGCGCTCCTCTATGAGCCGGGGCCTATATCCCTTTTGGGTCAATCTCTTTGGTGCATCCATAGACGGCCGTCCCTCTCTATCACGCTATATGCGAAATTACGCCATTCTCAATGCTGATTTTACGCTACTTTCAATGTAGTTTTTACGCCATGACAGATGTAGTTTTTACGCCATTTTCATTGAAGGTTTTACGCTTGGCATCCTTAGCGCGACCCATTCCGAGCATCACATCAGAGCGTGCTTGGTTATCTCCGCCCTCACATCTCGGCAAACGAGATCAGCTTGACGTCTCCCCTACTCTCCGCGGTATCCCGACATCCCTGCGTAAAGCCGTGCTTCGAGAAGATCGCATAGCTTTTGTGCTGCCGTCTAAAGAGCTCGCTTCGATGCACGAGCTTTTGCAGCACGTCTTCGCCCGCCGGTTCATTGCGCCATTTGCACTCCGCAAACAGCGCAGCGCCCTCGCCATCGTCAACAATCAAGTCGATTTCTTCCTGCGTATGCGTGCGATTGTCCGTCCCCCACCAGCGCCCGACACTCGCCGGAACCACATCGAGCTGGCCCGCGCGCGCGAGTTCGTACACGTATTGTCTGCATATAATCTCAAAGATCGTACCCATGTAATCCGATACGTGCGGCTCAATGCGCTCATACGCCATCTCGGCCATATCGTTTTGAATCAGCCCAATGTTCTGCGGCACAAACTTGTACCAGAACCTAAACATCTGATCGCTCAGCAGATACACGGCTCGCTTATTGCTCGTCTCGTTTAGGGGCAGCTCGCGCTCGACAATCCCAAGCGACGCCAGCTTATCCACATAGCTCTTTACGTTGCTCGCAGGGATTCCCGTAGAGCTCGCAATCTCTGAGATCTTCGAGCGCCCCTGAGCAATTGCTTGCACGATTGCATCATATTGCTCGGGATTGCGGCACTCTTGCAATAGCAGGTTGCTCGGCTCCTCAAAGAGATAGCCCGTAGGAGTAAGAAAAAGACGTTTGATGTTGTCCTTGAGCGGTGCGGCAGGATCGACTTTCTCGATATATGCAGGAATGCCACCCGTCATGCCATAGCAAACTGCAGCGTCTTCGCGACCCATGCTCTGCCACAACCCGAGGGTCGTCGTAAAATCGAGCGGCATGATCTTAAACTGGGCCGTACGCCTACCGTATAGTGGGCTCTCGTAGCCCAACACCTGTTCCTCCATAAACGAAAGCGACGACCCGCACAGGATAAGCATGAGCTTGGTCTCTTTGTACAGGTGATCGATCTTGTCTTGCAGCAACGAGCTGATCTCGGGATTCGATTGGGCGAGATAGGGATACTCGTCAATCACGACAACCAAACGTTCCGTGCGAGCCATGGTGGCCAATGCATCGAACGCTTCGTCAAAACTACGAAACGACACGCCTGCAGCACCAACCGAGCCTGCAAGTATCGCCTGGCTAAAGCCGTGCAGGTTTGCCTCCGCATTGGTACGACGAGCTTGAAAGTAAATAGCCTTCTTGCCTTGGATGAACTCTGTGATAAGGCGCGTTTTACCCACACGACGGCGGCCGTAAATCACAGGCATTTCAAAGGAGCCCGTGCCATACAGTCGATTGAGCTCGGACATTTCCACTGTTCTTCCGATAAACATAGGGCCATCCTTCCTTTGCGTTATAGCTAGCTATATTATACTTTCCTATAATATAGCTAGCTATAACGCAATTCGACAAGCGGCGCACGCAAAAGGGGCGGTACACCCCCGCACGTGGACCGTTCCGGAAAATGTATCCCGTTCTGGAGCCAAAAACTGGGCCGTAGTTTCCGCCAAACATGCCATCCGGAAAGCGTGTCCCGTTCTGAGCCTGAATTCTGGGATGCACTTTCCGCTGAAGCTTCTACCGGAAAGCGAATCCCATTCTGAGCGTCGAATCCGGGACGCAGTTTCCGGTTGAGGGCTGTTCCGGAAAGCTTGTCCCGTTCCGAGCGGCAATTCCGGGTCACAGTTTCCGCAGATACAAGGCGACAGTCCGCCGCCCTTATCACATGCCTTCAAATATGCGATCCAGAAACACAAAACAGCAGATAGAATGCTCTTTTTCAAAAAGTACACGTCCCGAAACTTACCAAGACTTCATATCCAGCTACCGTTCACGGTCGCCGATTACCGCCCACCGATTCAAACAAGAAATATGTCGCCAAAAGCAGGTCATCTACCTGCATGGTTAGATTTTGGTCAGCTTTTGGTCAGCTGAGCGGCAAGTTCCAGCTGATACGTTTTTGCTACCCAAAAGGAGGCGGTAGCTCATGACCCATTGCAATGACCAGCTCATCGACCAACTGCTCACTCAAGCCGAACAAGAGGGGCGCTGTCTGATTCCCCCGAGCACGGCGATCCGAAAAGCGCTCCTTCGGCGCACCGGCGGCACGGTTGTCTCGCCCATGCCGGGGTTGTTTGCGCGAAAAACGCGCTGGGATGAACTCAACCGAGCGCAACGCCATTGCGAAATCCTCCGCGCCCTTGCGATCATCCACCCCGATTGGACGTTCTGCTCGTTTTCGGCCGCCTGTCTGCTGGGGCTCGAGGTCTCGTGGCGACACCTGAATGTCGTGCATGTCTGCAGTGCCACCAAGCCGTCGGCTCGTCCGGGCGCACATATTCAGCGGCACCAGATTGAGCCGGCCGGAGCAATACGCAGAGCCGGCATATCGGTAACGCCGCCCATCCAAACGGTTACAGATTGCCTGTTGCAGACCGGTTTTGCCGACGGTATGCCCATTGCCGATTCGGCGATCTCAAAGCTCGTCCTTGTGCGGGAACAGTTGATGGAGGCCGTCGAGCAACGAGCAACCGCCCGCAATGGTCGCGCGATTCGTACGGCTCTCACAACGCTTCGATATGCCGACGCCCGCGCCGAGAGCGGCGGGGAATCGGTCGCCCGAGCCGTCATGATCGAGACGGGCTTTGCGCCCGATTGGCTTCAATACGAGCTGACGGACCCCTTCAATTCGGCCAAGCCCATACGAACGGACTTTGCCTGGGAGCGCCAGGCGCGGGAACTCACGCTGGGCGAGCTCGACGGGCTCATCAAATATACCAACCAGACCATGCTGGCAGGACGCACCACCGCCGAAGCGCTCGTTGCCGAACGACAGCGCGAGGCGCACCTATCGCTCTACGGTCACCCTCCGCTGCGCTTTACCATGAACGAGGTCCGCTCGGCAGGAATGCTCGCCAAAAAGCTGCAGACGGCAGGCATCCGGCAGACCGCGCTGCCGACATGGCTCAACGAGGTGGACCTGTAGGAGCTGCTAGGCCACGCATCGCCAGATCGCATCCCCCTATCTGGGCCGCGTTTTCCCAACGACCACGCCAACGGAAAGCGCGTCCTAGCCTGGACGCTCAAAACGGGATGCGCTTTCCGGATGGCGGGCCTGGCGGAAAGCGTGTCCCGGAATCCAGCCTCGGAACGGGACAGGCTTTCCGGTTGAGTCCTTCAGCGGAAACCGCATCCCGGAATAAACGCTCAAACTGGGATGCGGTTTCCAAACGGCCGGCCAGCGGAAAACACATCCCATTCTGAGGCACGATTCCGGGACGCAGTTTCCGCATGCGGCCCCGTTGGGAAAGTTCATCCCGTTCCGAAGCTGGATTCCGGGACACAGTTTCCGTATGCGGAGGCGCTCCAAACAAAAGGCCCCGGCTCGAGATGGAGCTGGGGCCAAAGGCACAGCATATGCAGTTGGTGCTGAGTGTGAACGGCCCATCAGCAATGGCTGTCCGCACCCTACCCTACCCGCGGCGACGGACGCGGCTGTATGGCGTATCCACCATGGGCAGATCGGGACGCAGCTTGCCGTCGAATGCGCGATAGGCGTTCTGCACGGCGGGCGCCGTGGGGATCGTTGCGATCTCGCCAATGCCCTTGCCGCCGTATGCCACGGGCAGCAGCTCGTCCTTCTCCACGTAGATGGCATGGATATCCGGAATCTCGGGCGCACGGAACAACCCGAGCGTACCGTACCTTGCCTGGGGCACACAGTCCTTGAGCGGCCAGTCCTCGGTAAGCGCATAGCCCATACCCATGAGCACTCCGCCTTCGATCTGACCCTGAATGGAGATGGGGTTGACCACCTTGCCGGAATCGTGCGCGGCATAGACCTCGCTCACGCGGCCGTCATCATCCAAAATGACCACATGCGTGGCAAAGCCGTAGCAGATGTGGCTCTTGGGGTTGGGAACGTCGGCGCCCAGCTTGTCAGTCGGCTCCAGGTACACGTAGCCAAACTCGCATCCCTCGAGCGCCTTGATGGCGGCCGTGGGATCCTGAGGATGCATACCTTGGCCGGCGACGAGCTCCTGCGTTCGAAGCTGGTAGGCGCGGCCGTCGTCGTACTCGATCTTGACGCCGTCGCCATGCGCACTCACGGGAGCGGTGGGCGCAGGCTTGCCGGCCTCGATGCCAAGCATGGCATCGCGCAGCAGGAAGGCGGCACCGCGCACGGCCTCGCCGGTCACGACCGTCTGACGCGAGCCAGACGTGGTGCCGGAGTCGGGAGCGTTCTCGGTGGAGCACTCGCCATTGGCAATGCAGCTCAGCGGCAGACCGCAGGCCTCGGCAACGTCCTGCAAAAAGACCGTGTTGCAGCCCTGGCCGATGTCGGACGTAGCGGCATAGACCACAGCCACGCCGTCCTCGATGCGAATCTTGCAGCGGCCGGCATCGGGCAGGCCAACGCCCACGCCGGCGTTCTTCATGGCGCAGGCGATACCGGCGTGTCCGGGATGCGCGTAGTAGGCATCCTTGACCTCGAGCAGCGTCTCCTTCAGTGCCGTGGAGCAATCGGCAATCTGGCCGTTGGGCAAAACCTCGCCCGGCTCGATGGCGTTACGGTAGCGGATCTCCCACGGATCCAGGCCGACCTTCTCGGCCAGCAGGTCGATCAGGCTCTCGAGCGCAAACTCGGACTGGCAAACGCCAAAGCCGCGGTACGCACCGGCGGGCGGGTTGTTGGTGTAGTAGCCAAAGCCGCGAATGTCGGTGTTCTGGTACTTGTAGGGGCCGACGGCATGCGTACAGGCGCGCTCGAGCACCGGGCCGCACAGCGACGCGTAGGCGCCGGTATCAAAGTTGATCTCGCAATCCAGGCCGGTAAAGTTGCCCTCGGCGTCGCAGCCCAGTGTAAAGGTGCCGTCCATGGCGTGACGCTTGGGATGGAAAGCGAGCGACTCGGCACGCGTGAGCTTACACTTCACAGGACGCTGGAACTTATATGCGGCGAGCGCGGCCAAGTGCTGGATGGACACGTCCTCCTTGCCGCCAAAGCCGCCACCCACGAGCATGGTCTCGACGACCACGCGCTCGGGCTCGCTATCCCAGCCAAACATGTGAGCGCACTCTTTGCGCGTGTCGTAGGCGCCCTGGTCGGTCGACTGCACCTTGACGCCGTTCTTATACGGGAACGCCACGGCGCACTCGGGCTCCAAGAAGGCATGCTCGGTAAAGGGCGTGGTAAAGCGCTGCGTCACGGTGAATGCGCTCTCCGCCAGCGCCTTGGCGGCGTCGCCGCGCGTCACGTGACGGCTCTGACACACATTGTCCTTGAGCTCCACCGTGTTGCCAAAGGCAAAGAAGCTGTCGTGCAGGCGTGGGGCGTCGGCAGCCCTGGCCTCGACAATGTTGCGCACGGGCTCCAGCGGCTCGTAATCGATCTTTACGAGCTTCTTGGCCTTCTCGAGCGTCGCTTCGTCCTCGGCAACCACCAGCACGATAGCGTCACCCACGCAGCGGGTGATATCGCCCTGGGCGATCATGACGTCCCAGTCCTGGATAAGGTGGCCGACCTGGTTGACCGGCACGTCCTCGGCGCGCAGGATGCCCACCACGCCGGGCAGGGCCTCGGCCTTGGAAGTATCGATGGAGAGCACACGGGCGCGCGGGTACTTGGAGCGCACGGCGCTGGCATAGGTCAGACCCGGCTGATCGAGCTCGTCGATGTCGTCGGGATACTTGCCCTCGCCGAGCACCTTCTTGCGCACGTCGATGCGGAAGGCGCGCTTGCCCACGCCGTAGTCGTCGCCGCACTCCAAATCCTCGTCGATCTGCTTTTCGCCACGGAGCACCGCAGCTGCCAGCGAAATGCCCTCGATAATCTTTTTGTAGCCGGTGCAGCGGCAGACATTGCCACGGATGGCGTACTTGATCTGCTCCTCGGTGGGCTCGGGGTCCTCGGCGATCAGCGCTGCACCCGCCATGACCATGCCGGGGATGCAAAAACCGCACTGCACGGCGCCCACGGCGCCAAAGGCGTACACAAAGGCCTCGCGCACGTCCTCGGGCAGGCCCTCGACGGTCACGATGTTACGGCCGGCGGCAAGAGCAGTGGTCAGTACGCACGCCTTGACGGCCGCACCGTCCACATGGATGGTGCAGGTGCCGCAGGCGCCCTCGGAGCAGCCGTCCTTGGCGGAGTGAATGTGCAGGTCGTCGCGCAGATAGCGCAGCAGTGGTTTATTCTCCGTCGTCGTGTGCTCGACACCGTTAACGGTAAAAGTGAATTCCTGTGCCATGGTGATTCCCTTCTACACGCCGGCGGCGATGCCGGTGCGGTCGTGGATGGCGCCATGCGGGCAGACGACGGCGCACATGCCGCACGACAGGCAGTCCACGCCGTCGATATGGGCGCAGTTGTCCTCGATGCGGATAGCGCCGGCAGGGCACTTTTTGGCGCACATACCGCAACCGATACAGCTCGTGTCGCAGACCTTGCGCGCAATGGCACCCTTATCGGTGTTGTTGCAGCGCACCAGAATGTTCTGGTAGCCGGGGACGAAGGCAATCACGCGCTGCGGGCACGCCACGCCGCACAGGCCACAGCCCGTGCACTTGGAGCGGTCCACGCGGGCGATGCCATCGACCAGCGCAATGGCGCCGTGGGGGCAGGCCGTGACGCAGGCGCCACAGCCAATGCAGCCTTCGCTGCAGCGGGCGTCGCCGCCTGCGGAGGCGCAACCGCTTCCGCAGGCAACGTAGGCCACGTTATGTTGAATGGATTTGGCCATAAGAGACTCGCCTATTTCTTAAGGAGATACGGATAGTTGTCGCGCACAGCCCTGATGGCCAGGCGGACGGCCTCGGGAAGGCCGGTGTTGACGGCATCGACCGAGACGGTGCGGACCGTGCCGGCGACGCGGACCTTAAAGTGGTCCTCGTCCACAGCCAGGAAGCCCTCGTTCTCGGAGTTCTCCATGTCCTGCTCGCTCCAGAACAGGGTGAGCTTGTCCTTGTAGGGACGGCCCTCCTGGTAGGGGCAGAACACAGCGCAGTTGCCGCACTCGTTGCACATGCCGTCGACGTGGACGACCTGATGCTTGGCGAGACCCGGCACCTTAATGGCAACGTTGGCGCGGTTGGGGCACACATCGCAGCAGACCTCGCACACCGAGCCGCAGCCCAGGCAGCGGGTTTTGGTGCAGTTGCGCTTGTCGCGGCACAGCGACCCCTTGCGCTCGTAGCAGGTGTCCTCGCGACCGGCCTGAGCATTCTGGTCGGCGTACTTGTTAAAGTCCACACCGGCGATGGCACGGGCGACCTCGGCAGCATCGGCGATAGCCTCGACCACGGTGGCAGGACCGCGACGGCAGTCGCCGGCAGCCCAGACGCCCTCGACGCCAGTGGAGGTGGCGGCAAGGCGGCCGCGACGGTCGTGCTCAACGCCCGCGGCATCGTACAGGCTGGCATCGATGCCCTCGCCCACGGCGCAGATCACCGTGGTGGCGGAAAGCTCGACGGTCTCGCCCGTGGCGACGGGGCTGCGACGGCCGCTTGCATCCGGCTCGCCAAGCTCCATGACGTCGCAGGTCAGCACGGCGCCGTTAAGCGCCTTGGGGGCCAGCAGCTCGCAGAACTCAACACCATCGGCAAGAGCAAGATCAAGCTCTTCCTCGTCGGCGGGCATCTGCTTCTTGGTGCGGCGATACACCAGGCGCACGTTCTTCACGCCAGCCAGGCGCTTGGCCACGCGAGCCGCATCCATGGCGGTGTTGCCGGCGCCAATGACCACGACGTCCTCGCCCAGCTCGAGCTTCTCGCCCCTCTTGGCGGCCTCGAGGAACTCCAGCACGTCGAGCTCGGCATCCTCGCCCAGGCCCGCAGAGCCGGGCATCCAGGCGCCGGTGGCCACGACCACGTCGGTAAAGCCCTGGGCCTTGAGCTCATCAATGGACTCCACGCGGGCATTGAGCTGCACCTTGGCACCAAAGGCCAGGCAGAGCTCGGCATCGTGGGAGATGTCATCGCTCGCAATGCGGAACTCGGGGATGACGTGACGGACCACGCCGCCGAGCGAATCGCGGGCCTCGAAGATGGTGACGGGCACGCCAGCGCGCGTCAGGAAGAACGCCGTCGCCAGGCCGGCCGGGCCGCCGCCGATAACGGCAACGTTGCGCTCGCCGTCGTTGGCGATGGCCTGGGCGCGCAGCTTGGGCAGCACGGCGGTCATGGCCTCGCGGGCGGCCTTGAGCTTGCTGGCGCGGATCTGGGCGCCCTCGGGCTCGTAGAACGCACGCTCGCAGGCACGGCCGCAGGGATGCGGGCAGATAGTGCCGGTAATGAACGGCAGGGCGTTGCGCTCGATGATGATGTTGAGCGCGTCCTCGTAGCGGCCCTCGTCAACAGCCGCCAAGTAGGCGGGAATATCCTGCTGGATGGGGCAGCTCGTGCGGCACGGCGTGGTAAAGCAGTCGGAAAGCGGGCTCTTGCCGGCAACCTTGCGGTCGGGTAGCGGGCGCAGCGGCTTCTTGTAGAGCGGGTTGGTGAGCGAGTCGGTCTGGATCGCGGTCACAGCCTCGAGCGAGACGCCCGCGAACGGCTTGCCATCCAGGTCGGTAAACTCGCCGGCCATCTGGCTAAAGCGCTCGTAGCCACCGGGCTTGAGCACGTCGGTCGCCAGGGTGACGGGCCAAATGCCGGCATCGTACAGGGCGCGGATGTTGTAGACCGTGGCACCGCCGGAGTAGCTTATGCGCAGTTTGCCATCAAACTGCTCGGTAATGCGGCGGGCAGCCTCGATGGTCAGCGAGAACAGCGAACGGCCGGACATGTACATCTCGGTGGAGGGCAGCTCGTTCCTCGTCACGTCGACGGGGAACGTGTTGGTCAGCTTGACGCCAAACTCCAGGCCGCGCTCGGCGCACAGGGCAATCAGGCGCTCGAACATAGGCACGGCATCGGCCCACTGCAGGTCCTCGCGGAAGTGCGTGTCATCGAAGACGATGTAGTCAAAGCCCAGCTCGTTGAGGCGCTGGCGGGCAAACTCATAGCCCAGCAGCGTGGGGTTGCACTTGATGTAGGTGTTGAGACCCTTCTCGGTAATCAGATAGGTCGCGATGCGCTCGATCTCCGCCGGCGGGCAGCCATGCAGGGTGGACTCGGTGATGGAGTTGGAAACGCGTGCCGGGATGGACTCGACAAACGCGGCGTCGACATGCTCAAACTTGTCCAGGTTAGCGAGCGCCCACGTGCGGCACTCGTTCCAAGCCTCGGAGCCGCTGGCGTCCTTCATGCCCTCAATGTACGCATCGACCTTGGGGCTCTTGATGCCCTCGAGGTCATAACCCACGGACATGTTGAAGACAAAACCATCCGGGCTGCCCAGGCCGTACTCGCGAGCGATCAGGTGGCAGGCAAACCATGCCTTCACGTACTCGGCAAAGGCCTGCGGAACCTCGAGCTCGGTCGACCACTCGCAGTTGTAGCACTCGTCCTGCGCCACGATGCAGGGCTTGTTCACACACTTGGAGAGCTCCTCGCCGTCCATAACCTGAACGGTCTTGAGCTCAAAGAAGCGGGAACCGGCCACGTAGGATGCCACGATGTTCTGGGCCAGCTGCGTGTTGGGGCCGGCGGCCGGGCCAAACGGAGTCTCGATGCGCTCGTCAAAAATGGGAAGCGCGCCCTCCTGGTTGGTCGTGACCATCTTGCGCACGCCAAAGACGGCGCCCTGGGTCTTGTGCTCCTCGATGATCCAGTTCATCAGCTGCGAAAACGGGATCGGCCTCATGATGTCGCTCATAATGAGCTCCTCTCTGTAACGCCCGGCGAGACCGCGCGGCGGGCGCAAATACGGTGTAGCGCTAGCACAGCGCCGGCGACCCCGCGGAGGTCGCCTATACGCGCGTCGGATGCGGCGAAACATCCGACGCGCGCGAATCTACTTGTAATTAGTAGGCGCGATCGTTGAGCGTGCTCCAGAGCTTCTTGGACTCGGCCATGGTCCACGCGTTGATCTTGTCCTCATCGATACCGACAAACTCGCGATCCTTGTACAAGACGCGGCCGTTGATGATGGTGGTACGGCAGTTTTTGCCCATCATGCCAAAGAGCATGTGGCCGTCGATGTTCTCCTCGCTCAGCGGCGTAAAGGGCTTGTAGTCCATGACGATGACGTCGGCGGCAGCGCCGGGCTCAAGCACACCGAGCTTGCGATCGAAGTACTTGCTCGCCATCTTGGCGTTGTTCTCAAACAGCATCGTCATGGCCTCGCACCAGCCCACGTTGGGCATGGCGGCGTTGTGGCGCTGAATGATCAGGAAGACCTTGAGGCTCTCGAGCATATCGTGGGTGTAGGCGTCGGTGCCCATGCACACGGGGATGCCGCGGCGGAAGAACTCGAGCACGGGGGCGCAGCCCACGGCGTTGCCCATATTGGATTCGGGGTTGTTAACCAGCCAGGTGCCGGACTCCTTGACGATATCCATCTCGGCAGGCGTCACGTGGATGCAGTGACCCAGCATGGTGTCGGGACCGAGCAGGTTGTGCTGCAGCAGGCGCTCGACGGGGCTGATGCCGCCGCGGTTGAGGCGGGAGTCCCACACGTCATTCATGCC
>NZ_JBDGAV010000011.1:29855-78577 GCF_040910325.1 Collinsella aerofaciens
GGCAAACTCGGCGTTCTCGGCAATGGCCTGGTCACATTTTTCCTGACCGCGGCGGTCGGAGACCTCGTAGCACAGGCACGAACGCATGCCAAGCTCCTGAGCGGCGTCCTTAATGGTAAAGAGGCTGCCCGGAATCTCGCAGAAGCTCGCGTGGTGATCGAAGATCGTGGTAACGCCATCGCGGATGGAATCCAGAATCGTGGCATAGGCGCTGGCCTTGGTGCCGTCGAGCGTCAGGTTGTCGTCGATCTTCCACCACTGCTGCTCAAGATTCTCCAGGAAGTTGGTGGGGTTGCAGCCCTTAATGGCGAGGCCGCGGGCCAGACCCGAGTAGATGTGGGTGTGGCAGTTGATGAGTCCGGGCATGATGAGGTTGCCCCGGGCATCGACGTACTCGGCATCCGGGTACTTGGCCTTGAGCTCGCACTCGGGACCTACTTCGACGATCGTATCTCCGTCAATGGCGACCGCACCGTTTGGAATGAACGGGGCCTGAGCATTGCGGGTAAAGACGGAACCGTTAGCGACCAGAAGCATAAATGCTCCCTTCAACATCAGGGGCGGGGTTTGACACCTCTGACATGGCGGAGTGCGAAGCGCCGGCCTACACCGGAAACGGGCCCTCTCCCGTCAACGCTTCACCAAAGGGACAAACCCTTTGAAGTGCGGCTTGGCACCGCATGACGTCGGCGGACGAGGCGATGCGCCCGCCGACGAATAGCACCGAATTGGTTACTTCTTGCTCTCGGGCAAGACCAGATCCACGGCAGCGTCCTTGGCAGCATCGATGTGCTGAGCCACGACCGGCGTCTGCGGAAGGATCAGGTTAAGGACAATGGCCATGATGGCGGTGGGGGTTACGGCATTGGAGCCGATGACGGTGGGCACCCAGGTGGGCATACCCTCACCGGCAAGGCAACCGCTGGCCATCCAGATACCCAGGCCAAAGACGACGGAGGTACCGACGATGGTGGTGGTGCGCTGCGTGAGGCCCTCGCGGGTGAACATGCGCACGCCGTTCATGGTGATGGTGCCAAAGACGCCGACGGTCGCGCCGCCGATGACGGGCTGCGGGATAGCGGAAAGGACGGCAGAGAGCTGCGGGAACAGGCCGGCGATGGCAAAGACGGCCGCGATGATCACAAAGACCCACTTGTTGACGACCTTGTTGGAGCAGATGATGCCCACGTTCTGGCCAAGGGCGCTGGTGGGAAGACCGCCCAGCAGGCCGCCGACCATAGAGGTGAGACCCTGGGACACGATAGCGCCGGAGAGCTCGCGCTCGGTGGGCATACGGTCGATGGAGCCCAGGCAGGCGGCGGAGACGTCACCGATAACCTGGATGGCAACCATGGGGAACACGACGGCGAGGGTAATGCAGACCTCGGGATCAAACTCGAGCGCATAGGGCATGAGCTTGGGAAGGGCGAAGACCTGAGCGGTGGCAACGCTGGAGAAGTCGATCATGCCAAAGGGAATCGAAACGATCATGCCAACGATCATGCCAAAGAACACGGATCCCAGCTTGAGCGTGCCCTTGCCAAAGTTGGCGAGCGCAAAGACCACGGCGAAGGTGATAAGAGCGACGCACCAGGCCTGCGGGGTGCCCCACAGCGGCGTACCCATACCGCCGGCCATATACTTGACAGCCGTGGGATAGAGAGAGACGCCAATGGAGAAGATGACCGTACCGGTCACGACAGGCGGGAACAGCCACTTGATCTTGCTGTAGGCCAGACCAAAGAGGACCGCGACGGCGCCGCCGACGATCTCGCCACCCAGCAGCGCACCAAAGCTAAAGCCCGAGGCACCCATGGCCTGCAGGGCCGGCAGAAACGCGAACGAAACGCCCATGACGATGGGCAGGCCGCCGCCGATGCGACGGAAGGGAGCGAAGGCCTGAAGGGCCGTGTCGATCGCCGAAAGAATGAGCGCGACCTGGATGATGTCGGTGCTCTGCTGGCTATTAAAGCCGTAGACGCCGGCCATGATGACCGCCGGGGTAATGATGCCGGCAAACGATGCCAGTACGTGCTGAAGGGCACACGGGATCATTTCCTTAACGGGAGGCATACCTTCGCGAGTGAACAGGGCTTCAGTGCCGTTCGTAACCGTCTCCTGGGTCATTTGACCACCAATCCTCGAAGTAGTTGTTTTCGCATCTAACGCTCTATTGTGACGCAGTGCGGGGTTGAGGTTGTGCCTTCATTGCATATCGTATTAAAGATGATTCTCATTCTCAATAATAATTTTTTGTTATCAGACTATTCTTCAGCTGAAATAACGCATTTCCGCAGGTCAGGAAAGTATCTGGTCAAAATAACATCTAACTTTTCTTTTGGTCGACCGTTTACCGCCAAATTCCTACCGTTCGTCTGTATTACGCAATGTACCTGCGAATATGCGAGATGGTGGGCAGCGTGTTACCATGAGAAAAAATTGTTATGAACATTTCCGTTTTCACCCAAAGGAGTTGCCCGTGAACGAGACCGTACGCCGCTTTTTGCCGATGGTCGATTTTCTGGAGCAGATACTCGGCAAAAACAGCGAAATCGTGCTGCACGATTTCTCGGATCCCGACCACGCCATCGTCGATATTCGCAACGGCATCGTGAGCGGCCGCAAGGTCGGCGGTCCCGCCACCGATCTGGCACTCAAGATCATGCACGACGCCAAGTATCGCGACCTGCCGTTTATTACGGGCTACGAGGGGCGCGGTGCCGGCGGCAAGACGTTGGAGTCGGCGACGTACTTTATCCGCGAGAATGACGAGATCGTCGGTATGCTCTGCGTCAACACCGACCTCTCGACCGTACGCTCCATCAACGCCATGGCGCAGCAGCTCATGGCGTGCTTCGACGCGGCGCCGACGCGCACGGAGCCCGCCCCTATCGAGGTCGAAAGCCTTTCGGAGTCCACACAGGAGCTCATTGACCGCAGCATTGCCGAGTTGCTGAGCGCGCGCGGGCTGGATGTAGCGTCGCTTGGTCAGAGCGACCGCGTGGACGTCATTCGCCACCTCAACGGCAACGGGGTGTTCATGCTCAAGGGCGCCGTGGCCTGCGCCGCCACCGCGCTGGGCATCTCGGAGCCCAGCGTCTACCGCTACCTGCAAAAAGTTCGCAAGGAGGGCTAACGAGCAAAATGGAGCGCGGCTCCACAAGCGATCCGTTACTTAACAAAAGACCCTGCAGCTCGCACGCGCTGCAGGGTCTTTTTGCATGTCATGTTTAGTTGTTGCCAACGCCTTAGAGAGCGGCGACGACCTCGATCTCGACCAGACCGCCAGCCGGAAGGGCGGCAACCTGGAAAGCGCTGCGCGCGGGGAACGGGGCCTCGAACTTGGAGGCGTAGATCTCGTTCACGGCAGCGAAGTCGGCAATGTCGGCCAGGTAGACCGTGGTCTTGACGACATCGGCAAACGTAGCGCCGGCGGCAGTCAGCAGGGCCTCGACGTTAGCAAGGGACTGCTTGGCCTGGGCCTCGACGCCCTCGGGCATCTTGCCAGTTGTGGGGTCGATGCCCAGCTGGCCGGACAGGAACACCATGTTGCCGGTCTGGATACCGGGGGAATACGGTCCGATGGCTGCGGGTGCGTTATCGGAAGACACGACGGTCTTGCTCATGTTTTTCTCCTTACGATCAGATAGAGAGCGTGAGCGCGGCGTTCGCACCGGGAGGCACAATTCGGTCTGAACACCGCGCTTGATTTGGGATAGTACTCAAGGTTTCTGTTTGATGCAAGAATATTATCAGCTGGAGAGAATATTTTATCGCCCAACGGCGCCCGTTGGCAGCTGAACGGTTCTCCACGGGGTCAGCCAGCCTAAGCTGCTGAAGACTTTATCCCGCTTGGAGCACGGGCATCGCCTGCCGCAACGGCACCACTATACTTTTGAATATCTGAGCATTTTGAAAGGCAGGATATGACCGCAACCGCCAGTCGAACCACCAACCGCAGACCCGAGCTTTTGGCGCCCGCCGGAGGGCCCGAGCCCTTTGCCGCCGCGCTCGCTGCCGGGGCAGACGCCATCTACTGCGGCATGGGCAGCTTCAACGCCCGCCGCAAGGCAACCAACTTTACCGACGAGGCCTTTGAGCAAGCCTGCCGCGCCGCGCATCTAGCCGGGTCGCGCGTCTACGTCACGGTCAACATCGTCATCAAGCAGTCCGAGATGGGCGATGCGCTGCAACTCATCCATCGCTGCTCCACGCTAGGCGCCGACGCCTTCATTATCCAGGACTGGGGTCTGTTCTTTGAGGTCAAGCGCACCATGCCCGGCATCGAGACACACATCTCGACCCAGGCGAACATCCACGACGACCGCGGAACCCTTTGGTGCCGTGAGCAGGGCGCCGACCGCGTGACTCTCTCGCGCGAGCTCTCCATCGACGAGATCGCCGCCATTCACAACGCCGCGCCCGATGTGGACCTTGAGGTCTTTAGCCACGGTGCCATCTGCTTTTGCTACTCGGGTCTGTGCCTGCTGTCGAGCTTTGCCATGGCTGGCCGCTCGGCCAACCGCGGCATGTGCGCCCAGCCCTGCCGCCTACCCTACGAGCTAATTGACGAGAACGGCCGCTCGCTCTCCCCTGCCGGTCGCGAGCGCGCGCTGTGCCCGCGCGACACCAACACTTCGCAGCTTGTTCGCCGTCTGTATGACGCCGGCGCCGCATCGCTCAAGCTCGAGGGCCGCATGAAGGCCCCCGATTACGTGTATTCCATCGTCGACGTGTATCGTCATCAGATTGATGACATGCTGGCCGATGTTTCGACCTCTAAGGATGAGGATGCGGCCCGCCAGCGACAGCTCAAGCGCTGCTTTAACCGCGACTTTACGCACGCCTACCAAGACGGTACCTCGGGTGACGAGATGATGAGCTACGAGCGCTCCAACAACCGCGGCCAGATCGTGGGCACGGTGCTGGGCAGCCGCCCGGCCAACCGCGATGTGCGCGGCCTCAAGCCCGACGACCGCCGTCGGCGCGCCGCCATCGCCCGCATTGAGTTGTTTGAGCCCGTGGGCAAGGGCGACCTGCTGGAGCTTCGCCACGATAACGAGTTTGACCAGTTCCTGACCACCATTGCCGCCGATGATGCCGCCGCCGGTGACATCATCGAGTGCCGCGTGCCTCGCAGCATGCCCGAGGGCTGCCGCGTGCGCGTGATTCGAAGCCAGCGCGCCATTGACGCTGCCGGCGCCGCGCTCAAGCGCGATGTGCTGCGCCGCCGCGCCGTTGATGTAACCGTTGTGGCGCGTTTGGGCGAACCGTTTGCCGTCACGCTTACTTGCTGCGACGCCCCTTCGCTTACGGCCACGGCCACGGGCTTTACCGTCGAGGCCGCCAAGACCCGCGCGGTCGAGGCGTCCGATCTGGTAGAGCATGTGGGCCGCATGGGGTCCTCGCCCTTTGAGTCCGCGAGCTTTGATGTGGCGCTCGATAAGGGCTGCGGCATGGGCTTCTCCGCCGTGCACAAGGTGCGCGCCGCCGCCTGCAAGGCGCTGGAGGAGGCCATTCTGGCACCGTATGACGAGCGTGCCCGCACGCTCGAGCTGCCGGTGCTCGACAAATGTACGCGGCCCATGCCCGAGCACTACCGCGACGAGCCGCAGATCTGCGCCACCGTCACCTCGCTCGAGGCCGCCGAGGCAGCGCGAGCGGAGGGTGCAACGCGCATCTACATGACCACCGACGCGCTCGATGCGGCCGAGCTCTCCCCCGCCGACGCATTTGAGCAGGGCATCGTGCCCGTGCTCGACGAGGTCTGCCGTGCCGTTGACCACGTACGCGTCGACCCGTGGGTTGTTGCCGGCGCTACGGTCGCTATTGGCAACATCTCTGAGCTTGCCCTGGCCTCCCAGGTTGGCGCCACGGCCGAGATTCGCTCTTGCCTGCCGGTGCACAACACGCCCTGCATGGAGGCGCTTGCCAAGCGCGGAGCCGGTGCGTTTTGGCTCTCGCCCGAGATCACACTCGACGAGATTGTCTCGCTCGGCGCCGCCGCGCCCGCGGCTCTGGGCATCACCGTCTTTGGCCGCCCGCGCGTCATGACAAGCGAGCATTGCATCCTGCAGGTGGCCAATGGCTGCATCCACGATTGTGCCAGCTGCCGTCTGCGCGCCCGCAAGCTGTCGCTCAAGAATATCGACGGAAAGGTCATGCCCGTGCACACCGACATCCACGGCCGCTCTCGCTTGTACGACGCCTACCCCATCGACCTCACGCCGCAGGTACCGCAGTTGCTCGACGCCGGCGTCCGTCGTCTTATGGTCGACGGAACCTTGCTCGAGGCCGATGAGATTGGCCGTGCCGTCGCTCGCGTCCGTCGCGCCGTCGAGGCGGCTCAAGCCGGCCGCAAGCCCGCCGTCCGCCTGCGCGGGGCGACCTCGGGCTGCATGTTTGTGGGAATCAGCTAACCGAAAGGCTTACACGTGAACGAAGAACCTCAAGTCCTCTACTGCGATGCCTGGCTCATGGCCATCGACAAGCCCGCCGGCATGATCGTCCACGGCGACGGCACCGGTGAACGCACGCTCACCGACTACGCCAGCGACCTGCTGCTGGCGATGGGCGACGGCTTTGCCGCGACCGACATGCAGCCGCTCAATCGCCTGGACCGTGACACCACCGGCGTGGTGCTGTTCTCGCTCGACAAGCAGACGCAGCCCGCCTTTGACCAGATGGTCATCGACCACGCGTTCGAAAAGCACTATCTGGCGCTCGCCGAGGGCAAGATCGACTGGAACGAAAAACTCATCGACAAGCCCATCGCCCGCGACCGCCACGATAGCCGCAAGATGCGCGTTGGCGCCAGCGGCAAGCCGTCTCAGACGCGCGTCAAGGTACTCAAGCGTCTTAAGAGCCGTCGTGGCCTGCCCACGCGTTCGTATATCGATGTTGAGCTGCTCACCGGTCGCAAACACCAGATCCGTGTGCACCTGGCCAGCGAGCATCACCCCCTGGTTGGCGACGACCTGTACGGAACGCCGCGCCCCTGCGGCCTGATGCTCCACGCCCACAGCGTGTCCTTTACGCATCCCGTAACCGGCGAGCACATCCACATCGAAGCCCCCTGCCCCTGGGAGCCCTAAAAACCACCACAAAGGGGACAGGCACCTTTGTGGTGGTTTTGCCGCAATGGTTTCGCCGCGTCGCAGAAGATCTCAATCTGTAACAGTTAGAACCCATTTTCCGGTCTATCTGTTACAGATCGAGACATTCGAATCCCCCGCAAGGCAAAATCTAAATCTGTAACAATAACTCGGCAAAATCGGCCCCAGATGTTACAGATCGAGACAAAGGGCTGACGCGGTTCAGAAGTATCTCAATCTGTAACATCTGGCCCACTTTAAACGGTCTAAATGTTACAGATCGAGACAAACCGGCAGACAGAAAAGCGGCAACGCCCCCAATGGACGTTGCCGCTTTTCTATTGAGAAAACTATCTAGTTTCCGTTACTCGGCAGTCTTGTCGAGCGGTTTCTTGAGGAAGCTCAGGACCAGGCAGCCGACCACGGCGCCGATGGCAAGTGCCAGCAGGTACTGCACCGGGTTCGTGATGACGGCGATGACCCACGCGCCACCGTGCGGAGCGGGGCTGGCGCAACCGAAGAGCATCGACAGG
Organism: Collinsella aerofaciens; assembly: GCF_040910325.1. Lineage (GTDB taxonomy): Bacteria > Actinomycetota > Coriobacteriia > Coriobacteriales > Coriobacteriaceae > Collinsella > Collinsella aerofaciens_BL. The sequence continues at coordinate 37,483 of NZ_JBDGAV010000011.1, forward strand.
CCACCGGCGGTCGCGGAGCCCAGGATGCAGGCGGGCAGCACACGCAGCGGATCGGCTGCGGCAAAGGGAATGGCGCCCTCGGTAATAAACGACAGACCCATGATGTAGTTCACCAGGCCGGCCTTGCGATCAGCCTCAGTCCAACGGTTCTTAAAGAAGGTCGTGGAAAGGGCGATCACCAGAGGCGGAACCATGCCACCGGCCATGACGGCGGCCATAATCATGTTGCCCTGCACGGTCTGTTCGGCAAGGGCGGCGGTGCCAAAGACGTACGCAGCCTTGTTGATGGGGCCACCCATGTCGGTCGCCTGCATGCCGGCGCAGATGATGCCTAGCAGGACGATGCTCGTGCCGGAGAGGCCGTTGAGCGCACCGGTGATGGCAGTGTTGATGACGCCCATGATGGGGTTGATGGCCATCATGAACAGGCTGGTCAGAAGAATGCCGAATACCGGGTAGATGAGCATGGGCTTGATGCCGTCGAGCGACTCGGGCAGCGCACTTGCCACCTTTTTGAGCGCGTTGACGATAGCACCGGCGGCAAAGCCGACCAGCAGCGCGCCCAAAAAGCCCGCGGAAACGAGCTGGGCCTGAGCGTCGGCGTCCATGGCCGTCGTCAGATATCCGAGCGTAAAGCCCTGCTTGGCGATCCAGCCGCCCACAAAGCCCGCCGCCAAGCCCGGACGGTCGGCGATGGACATGGCGATGTAGCCCGCGAGGATGGGCAGCATGAAGTTGAACGCCTGGTTGCCCGCTAGGTTAAAGAAGGCCGCGACCGGCGCGCTGTGACCGTAGGCGCTCGTGCCCAGACCGGCCTGGTCGAGCAGGAACGAAAGTGCCATAAGGATGCCACCGCCAACGACGAAGGGCAGCATGTGCGAAACGCCGTTCATGAGGTCCTTGTAGACCCTGCGGCCCAGGCCCTCGGACTCGCCCTCAACGGCGGGCTGAGCGGACGCGCCACCGGCCACGTGGTGAATGGGCGCATTGCCTGCGAGTGCGATGTTGATGAGCTCCTCGGCGTCGTTGATGCCACGCGTTACGGCACACGAATAGACCGGCTTGCCGTCAAAGCGATCGAGCTCGACGTTCTTGTCCGCCGCGATGATGACGCCCGTAGCACCCGCGATGTCGGCGGCCGTCAGCACGTTCTTGGCGCCGCCCGAGCCCTGAGTTTCGACCTTGATGCTCACGCCCATCTTGGCGGCCTGGTCCTCAAGCCCCTTTGCTGCCATAAACGTATGGGCAATGCCTGTCGGGCACGCCGTGATGGCAACGACGTCGTAGGTGCCGCCTCCCGTTTTCTCGTTTGTAGCTGACATGTTTCCTCCTTTTGCACAAGCAGGCCCACCCCTCCCCTCCAGAGGGTCAAAACCTGCGTATTACCTTGTGTTTGCGTTTTGATTAGAGCCGATAGCTCCGACGGACATGATCACGTCGTATGGAAACAGGGGTACTGGGCAACCATGCCCGGCGGGGCCATCGGAACCACCACAATGGGGACAGGCACCTTTGTGGTGGTTTTAGCCTTGTCCTGCCCCTGTCGCTAGACCGTGATGACGTTGTCCATCGACTGGTACTTGGCGGGAACCTCGCCCGCGGTGATGATCGTTGCATCGCGGAAGTCCGCGAACTTGACGGGCGCCACCATGCCAAATTTACTGGCGTCCGAGATTACGAAGCGTTTAGCGGTATGACGCATCGAGATACGCTTGACCTGCGCCTCCTCGATATCGGGCGACGTAAAGCCTTGCTCGGCGGCAATGCCGTTGGAACCCCAAAAACCGCAGTTAAAGTTGTAGCGGTCCAGGGTTGCCAGGGCATCGGGACCAACGAGCGCCTCAGTCTCGGGCTTGAGCTCGCCGCCCAGCACCACGGTGCGCATGCCGCGCAGGGCAAGATGCTGAGCATGGAGCACAGAATCGGTCACATAGGTGACGCCCTCGAGATGCGGAAGATGCTCGATGAGCCCGAGCGTCGTCGAGCCCGAATCGATATACACGAAGCTATCGGGCTCCACGAGAGCCGCGGCACGGGCGCAGATGCGCTCCTTGTCGTCGTTGTGGAGGTCGCTGCGCTCGCTGATCGTCAGGTCGCGCGTTACGTGCGCGCGCTCAAGGCTCGTGGCGCCTCCATGCACTTTGGCAATGCGGTGCGCGCGATCAAGCGTCTGCAAGTCACGTCGAATGGTAGACGGCGTCACGCCCAGGGCCTCGGCAAGCTCCGGCACGGTAACCGAGCCAGCCTGCTGTACCATCGAAACGATTGCGTTGAGCCTATCTTCCGCAAGCATCTCTTACTCCTCCTCGGGGTACACAACTCCCCAATCAGCGCGGAGCTTGGTCATGAGCTCCATAACATCAGAAGCATAGCCCAGAAGCTCGTGCTTCGAATCGTCACCGACAACGGCCTTCTCCAGATCGGCCATCTCATAGCACAGGGCATAGGCCTCGATACCAGCGTGGACTTCCTCGCGGTGACCGTCTGCAGTCCACACGATGGTCGCGTGATCGGCGCGCGGATACTCGTTGACCTCGATATAGCACTTATCGAAGCTGATGACCGAACGCTTGGGCTGCTTGGAGTGGAGCGTAAGGCTCACAACGCCCAGCTGCTGCTCGGCGTTACGGCAGACGATGCCGCCCGCGACGTCGACACCGGTCTCGCAGGTGTTGCCCAGAGACACGACCTCGGTGGGCTGGCTGGCCATAAACAGGCGCATGACGGAAAGCGCATACACGCCAATGTCGAGCATGGCACCGCCGGCAAGATTACGGTTGTAGAAACGGTTGGTCAGGTCGCCGTACTCTTTGAAGCTGCCAAAGTTGAGCTGGGCAAGGTTCATGCGGCCAAAGTCGCCCGCATCCATGCGACGACGCAGCTCCTGATACAGGGGCATGTGGAGCACCGTGGTGGCGTCCATAAGGACCACGTTGTGCTCGTCGGCGATAGCGCGGGCCTCGTCGAGCTCGGCGGAGTTGAGCGTAATGGCCTTCTCGCAGAGCACGTGCTTACCAGCGGCCAGCGCGGCGCGCAGATAAGTGATGTGCGTGTTGTGCGGCGTGGTGATGTAAACGGCATCAATGTCCGGGTCGGCGTAGAGATCGTCGACGGTGTCGTAAACCTTCTCGACACCATACTGCTCCGCAAAAGCCTGAGCTTTGGACACCGTGCGGTTGGCAACGCCCGCGAGCTTGCGGCCGGCAAGGGCGAGGGACTGAGCCATCTGGTTGGCGATAACGCCGCAACCGATCACGGCCCAACGGAGCTCGGGAGCCGTAAAGATGTCGTTAGGGAACGGCTTGTCCTGAACCGAAGCGAACGCAGCCTTTGCGGCCGCCGCAGCATCGAGCGGAGCCTGTTTGGAATCTGCCATGAGTGCCTCCTGTGTCATGGAACGTCTTTCATTTCTGACGGCTCTATATTCGCACAAATACGCGTGTATGTGCGTACTTCTGCGCGTATTACCGCCAAACGGTCATTATTCAACCGTAAACGGCGCATTTCTGCGCACGTTCACGCAATCCTGCGCACTCAAGTACGCAGAATTGCGCACCAAGTGATCCCCAGAAGAAAACGAACGTAACGAATCATCTGACCACAAAGGACTGTCCCAAACTGCCGGCAGGAAAGGAACGTCCCCGGATGCTGGCACATGGGGACGTTCCTTTCCTGCCGCATTCATCCGATTGCCGCGCATTACCACAGACCTCACCTAAGTTGCGGTGAAAAAGGGATTGTTTGGCCCTCTAGAGCCCCTCATCAGTCCCTATTTCACCGCAACTTAGCACAAGGCTGTCCCAAATGACCAGCCGTTTAAGAACGTCCTCAACGGCCACTCATTTAAGTCTGTCCCCAATGAGTACCCAATGAGTAGGGATAGAAAAAGGCCCGGGTGCCGTGGCACCCGGGCCTTTGCTAGCAACTTGATGTTGCGGGCAGCTTAGAACTTGTGGCCGCACTTCTTGCAGACGCGCAGCTTGTTCTTGCCGTCCTTCTCGTGACCGACGCGGGTAACCTTACCGCACTCGGGGCAAACGAGATTGACGTTGGAGGCGTCGATGGGAGCCTCCTGCGAAACGATGCCGCCCTGCTGGTTGGCAGCGTTGGGCTTGACGGCCTTCCTGACGACCGAAACGCCCTCGACAACGACCTTGTTCTCGGCGGGGAGAGCACGCAGGACAACGCCCTGCTTGCCGCGATCCTTACCAGAGAGAACCTGGACCTTATCGCCCTTCTTGATATACATATATCTCCCCTAACTACAGGGTCTCGGGAGCGAGCGAGACGATCTTCATGTACTTCTTGTCACGAAGCTCGCGAGCGACGGGCCCGAAGATACGGGTGCCGACGGGCGAACCATCGTTGTTGATGACAACGCAGGCGTTCTCATCAAAGCGAATGTAGGAGCCATCCTTGCGGCGGATCTCCTTAACGGTGCGAACGACGACGCAACGGACAACGTCCTTCTTCTTGACGTTGGCGCCAGGGGTAGCCTCCTGGACAGCACCGATGAACACATCGCCGATGCCTGCATAACGACGCTTGGAACCGCCAAGCACCTTGATGCAGCGAATCTTGCGAGCGCCGGAGTTGTCGGCGACGTTCAGCATGGTTTGCATCTGAATCATGGTAGATGTTCCTCCGAACTAAGAACCGAAGAGAGGTGCGCAGCCTTTATACGGCCCGTGGTATGCAAGCCAGGCATACGCACATCTTCGGAAACGTACAAGTCGTAAGAGCGACTGCTTATTTAGCGCGCTCGACGACCTCGATGAGGCGCCAGCGCTTCATCTTGGACATAGGACGGGTCTCCATAACGCGGACGGTATCGCCCACGCCAGCCGTGCACTCCTCGTCGTGAGCGTGCAGCTTCTTGGAGCTGGTCATCATCTTGCCGTACTTGGGGTGACGCTTGCGCTCGGTGATGGTGACAACGATGGTCTTGGCACCGGAGACGGAGGTAACGACACCCGTACGGACCTTACGCGAGTTACGCGAATCAGTCATGTTCTCTCCTTAGGTCCTACTCGGCGACAGCGGACTTCTCCGCTGCGATCTCGCGGGCGCGCTGCTCCGTGAGGACGCGAGCGATGTCCTTCTTCACGGTGTTGACGCGAGCGGTGTTGTCCAGCTGGCTGGTGGCCATCTGGAAACGAAGGTTAAAGAGCTCGGCGCGCATTTCCTTCAGCTTCTCAACGAGCTGAGCGTCCGAGAGCTCACGAATCTCTGCGGGCTTCATTAGTTCTCCTCCTTGGCGGCGGCGGCGTCCTCAGCAGCCCACTTGGCCTCGAGAGCAGCCTCCTCAGCCATCTCCTTCTGGATGCGCTGCTCAGCGTTCTTGGCAGCAACAATCTTGGTCTTGATGGGAAGCTTGTGCTGTGCAAGACGCAGAGCCTCGCGAGCGACCTCCTCGGGCACGCCCTTGACCTCGAACATGATGCGGCCGGGCTTGACGACGGCCACCCACTCCTCGGGGTTACCCTTACCAGAACCCATGCGAGTCTCGGCAGGCTTCTTGGTGATGGGCTTATCGGGGAAGATCGTGATGTAGACACGACCGCCACGCTTCATGTAGCGGGTCATGGCAATACGAGCGGCCTCGATCTGACGGTTGGTGATCCAATGGGCCTCGAGAGCCTGGATACCAAACTCGCCGAAATGCAGCTCGGTATTACCCTTGGCCTGGCCCTTCATGGAGCCACGCTGCACCTTGCGGTGAAGAATACGCTTAGGGGCAAGCACTACTGACCCCTCCTCTCGGAGTTACGACGACGAGGACGGGAAGAGCCCTCGAGTGCAGGGTTGGGAACAGGCTGGCCCGGGAGCTTCTCGCCCAGGTAGATCCAGACCTTCACGCCGCAGGCACCCATGGTGGTGCTGGCGACAGCCGTGCCGTAGTCGATCTTGGCGCGGAGGGTGTGCAGAGGCACGCGACCCTCACGGTACCACTCACGACGGCCCATCTCGGCACCGCCGAGACGACCGGAGCACTGGATACGGATGCCCTTAGCGCCGGCCTTGCGGGCGGACTGGACAGCCTTGCGCATAGCGCGACGGAAGGCAACGCGGCCCTCGAGCTGCTCAGCAATGGACTGAGCAACGAGGTTGGCGTCGAGCTCGGGGCGCTTGATCTCGACAACGTCGACGGAGAGCTGGCCTTTGGAGACGCCAGCGACCTTCTCGAGCTCGGTGCGGAGGGTATCGATCTCGGCACCCTTCTTACCGATGACAACGCCGGGGCGAGCGGTGAGGATGATGACCTTCACCTTGTCGCCAGCGCGCTCGATCTCGACGCGGGAGACAGCTGCGCGGGAAAGACGCTTCTCGAGATACTTGCGGATCTCGAGATCGTTACCGAGGGTCTTAGCGTAATCCTTCTCTGCGAACCAGCGGGAGCGCCAGTTCTCGGTGATGCCAAGACGGAAGCCGGTGGGGTAGACTTTCTGACCCATACAGCTTTACGCCTCCTTTCGAGGAGCAACGACGACGGTGATGTGGGAAGTACGCTTCAGAATGCGAGAAGCGGAACCCTTGGCGCGGGGACGGATGCGCTTAAGCGTCGGACCCTCGTCAACATAGGCAGCGGCGACAACCAGGTTGTCGGCACGCAGACCATTGTTGTTCTCGGCGTTCGCAACGGCGGAACGGAGAACCTTCTCGACATCCACGGCGACGGCGCGGTCGCAGAAGTGGAGGATGTCGAAGGCCTGAGCGACAGGCTTGCGGCGGATCAGATCGACCACCAGGCGGGCCTTGCTGGGGGAAACACGCACGTACTTAGCGACGGCGCGAACCTCGGTGGCCTCAGTTTCAATAGACTTAGTTGCCATTTACGGTTAACCCCCTATTTGGCCTTGTGGCCACGGAACGTACGAGTCGGCGCGAACTCGCCGAGCTTGTGACCAACCATGGACTCGGTAACATACACGGGCACATGCTTGCGGCCGTCGTGGACGGCGATGGTGTGACCAACCATCTCGGGGAAGATGGTGGACGCGCGGGACCAGGTCTTCACGACGTCCTTCTTGCCAGCCTCGTTCATCGCGGTGATACGCGAGAGAAGGCGAGTCTCCACGAACGGGCCCTTTTTGAGACTTCTGCTCATAAGTGCTTTCTCCTAAAACTCGGTATCCGAAATTACTTCTTACGGCGACGAATGATGTGCTGGTTCGAGACCTTCTTCTTCTTGCGCGTACGAAGGCCCTTCGTCGGCTTACCCCAGGGGGTAACAGAGGGACGACCAGAGGTGTGGTTCTTGCCCTCGCCACCGCCGTGCGGGTGGTCGACAGGGTTCATGACGGTACCGCGGACGGTCGGGCGCACGTTCATGTGACGCTTACGGCCGGCCTTGCCGATGACGATGTTGGAGTGATCGGCGTTGCCGACCTCACCGACGGTGGCGCGGCAGGTAACGAGGATGCGGCGCATCTCGGAGGAAGGCATACGGACGATAGCGTACTTGCCCTCCTTACCCATCAGCTGGCAGGAGTTACCGGCGGAACGGGCGATAGCAGCGCCCTTGCCCGGCTGGAACTCGACGGCGTGGATGAGCGTACCGACGGGGATGTCGGCGAGGGGCAGAGCGTTGCCCGGCTTGATGTCGGCGTCAGAACCGGACATGACGGTCTGACCGACCTCGAGGCCCTTGGGGGCCAGGATGTAGCGCTTCTCACCGTCAGCGTAGTGCAGCAGAGCGATGCGAGCGGAACGGTTCGGATCGTACTCGATCGTGGCAACCTTGGCGGGCACGCCGTCCTTGTTGCGCTTGAAGTCGATCACGCGGTAACGACGCTTCACGCCGCCGCCCTGGTGGCGGGTGGTGATGCGGCCGTTGTTGTTACGACCGGCCTTCTTGGGCAGGGGCTCGAGAAGAGACTTCTCGGGCTTGGTGCAGGTGATCTCGGAGAAGTCGGAGATCGTCTGCCAACGCCTACCAGCGGAGGTCGGCTTAAGGTGCTTTACAGCCATTACAATCCCTTTCAATAGGAATCCGTTAGCCATCGCAGACAGGGATTCGAGGTTCTGCCTCGGGTGCGATGACACCGGACGTATACACGGCTCCGGGCGTGTCCATTTTATACGCCCAAAACCTTGAGCTCTCGCCTCCCCTATTTGGGAGGCATGAGCTCACTCAACAGCAGCGAGTCTTAGGCCTGGTTGCCAAAGACCTCGATGGTGTCGCCCTCGGCCAGCGTGACGATGGCCTTCTTCCAAGAACGGGTCTTGCCGGCGACATAGCGCACGCGCTTGGTCTTGGGCTTGACCGTCAGGGTGTTCACGCGAACGACCTTGACGCCGAAGATCTCCTCGACAGCGTCCTTGATCTGATACTTGTTAGCATCCTTGGCGACCTCGAACGTGTACTTGTTCTGCTCCATGCCGGAGAAGGAACGCTCGGACACGATCGGACGGATGATGATCTCGTGGGCGGTCATTTAAGCAAGCACCTCCCCGAAGTGAGCGGCGATGTCGGCGGGCATCAGCACGGCGTTGTTGTTGACGAGATCGTAGGTGTTGGCCTCGTCAGCGGTGATGATGAACGTCTTGGGAATGTTGCGGAACGACAGGTAGGCGTTGACGTCCTCATCGCGAACGATGATGGTCAGACGCTTGCCCTCAAGGCCGAGAGCCTTGAGCATGGCGACGGCAGCCTTGGTGGAAGGCTTCTCGAAGCCGTAGTCGTCGACGAGCACGAGCTCGCCATCGGCCAGCTTGGCGGACAGCGCGGAGCGCATAGCCAGCTTGACCTCCTTGTTGTTCATACGCTTAGCGTAGGAACGGGGCTTGGGGGCGAAGACAACGCCACCGTGACGCCACTGGGCAGCACGGATGGAACCCTGGCGGGCACGGCCGGTGCCCTTCTGACGCCAAGGCTTCTTGCCGCCACCGGAAACCTCAGAGCGGCCCTTAGCGGACTGGGTGCCCTGACGCCAAGAGGCCATCTGGCACTTGACGATGTGGTGCATAACGTGGATGTTCGGCTCGATGCCGTACACCTCAGCGGCGAGCTCGGCCTCGGCGACCTTCTTGCCCTCGCTGTTCTTTACTTCAAACTTTGCCATTTAAGTGTTCTCCTTGGTATGACGCTGGGCTAAATGGGCTGGGCCCTTAGGCCATACGGATGGCGACGAGACCATTCTTGGCACCCGGGACAGCGCCCTTGACCAAGATGAGGTTCTGCTCGGCATCGATGCGGACAACGGAAAGGTTCTTGACGGTAACGCGCTCGTTACCCATGTGACCGGCCATCTTGACGCCCTTGAGGACGCGCGCAGGATAGGCGCACTGACCGATAGAACCGGGGTGACGCTGGAAGTGAGAACCATGCGTCATAGGACCGCGGCGCTGACCCCAGCGCTTGATGCGACCCTGGAAGCCCTTACCCTTGGAGGTACCGATGACGTCGACCTTCTCGACATCAGCGAAATCAGCGACGGTGACAACCTCGCCGACCTTGTGCTCCTCGCCGTTCTCGACGCGGACCTCACGAAGGAAACGGACAGGCTCGACGCCAGCCTTGGCGAAGTGACCAGCCATGGGCTTGTTCACGTTCTTGGCCTTGATGTCGCCGAAACCGATCTGGACGGCGTCATAGCCGTCGGTTGCCTGAGTTTTAACCTGCGAGACAGCGCAGGGGCCAGCCTGGATGACCGTGACGGGAACGACGTTGTCGTCCTCGTCCCAAACCTGGGTCATGCCAATCTTGCGGCCGAGAATCATGCTGATCAAGATATGATCCCAACTCTCGCGTGGTCTTGGGACAATGCGTACACCACCGAGCGTACGCCCCTAGAGGACCACTACTTACACGACGTGCTCCCCAGCCTTGTATTGCGTCCGGACTACCTGACAACCCTATTAAGCAGGCATTTTGTCCAGCCAGAATACTCCCCTGGTTTCACACAGCTGTTTAGTATACACGGCTGCGGGCGTATCCATCGAGATTCATATTTCACTCACATTGTTTACGCAGGTAAAGTGCGTGGAGTCGCCTGGGCTTGGCAGAGGGGCGGCGAAATATATTAAGTTTGCTGCTCTACAGTCCTGCGCAAGACGGAAAGCACATTAAGTGCTTTCCTTTGCGTGCGGAACTCGCGACAAACTTAATATATTTCGCCGCCCCTCTGCCAAGCTCGGGAGACGACACGTTGATGTCTGCTTAACTCTGCTCGCTCAGCTAATTACTTTGTTGGGGATCCACAATTTGCTGGAGGGTGAACTTGCATTGATGAGACTCGCCTTCTGCTTGTGGATTTGCCTCATCGAAATTAAAGATCATGATGGCGCAGTTGGGGAGTTTTGTTGGGAGCTCGAAGCCCTCTGGGGCTGCAGCCTTGATGAATTGGCGGCTGGCGCTGCCGTGGCTTACTGCTAGGAGGGTTTCTATGCCCTCAGCGCCCATGAGATTGGTGAGGGTGTCTACCATGCGCTCTTGCAGTGCCTGGCTTCCCTCTCCTCCAAATGGAATCAGGTCCTCGCCGGGGTCCCAGACGTCGGTGGGCAGGGCGTCGTGGGGGCCTTCTTCGAAGGTGCCGTAGCTGCGCTCGATGATGCCTTCGCAGGGCTCGACTGCTGCATCCGGACCGAGGAGTTCGCATGCGACGAGACTTGCCGTGTCCATGGCTCGGCCTAAGGGTGATGAGACCACTTTGTCGGGAACGACGCCGTGGGCTTTGAGCCATGCGGCTGCCATCCCGGCTTGCTGACGGCCTAAATCGGTGAGCGGTGAATCACAGCGACCCTGGACGAGCTTTTTGACGTTGAATTCCGTCTGACCATGGCGGAGTAGATATAGACGCTTCATGCTCTCCCCTTCTGTATACCTAGCTTTACCGGCGCAGCCCTACTCGTGGGTATGGCCTACGTAGTCTTCGTCGATCGTGATCTTGGCAATCGACTTGGGGTATTCCGACTCGACCCGTTGTGCCAGCGCGTGTTTTACATCTTCGGCACTCATCTGCAGATCCGAGGGACGCACGCAGTCAAAGATCACGTTGGTGTGCGTGGGACCCGGCACACAGCGCAGATCGTGAATCGAAAGGCGGCTATCGATCTGTTGGGCCATGGCGTTAATGCGTAAACGCATGCTCGCCACCTTGGGATCGTCGGTCACGATGGGGTCGTAATGGAGCGTGACAATCATGCCGTCTTCGTTCCTAAACGCCTGCTCGATGTTATCGAGCGTGTCGTGACTTTCCAGCGGGCTGGCCTCGGCTGCCATCTCGGCGTGAGCGCTTGCGAACTTCCTGCCCGGGCCGTAGTCGTGAACCATCAAATCGTGAACGCCCAAAACGCCGGGATAGCTCATGATCTTGTCTCGAATGTGCTTGACCAGCTTAGGATCGGGCGTCTGGCCCAAAAGCGGGCTCACCGTATCCTGGATGAGTTCAAAACCGCTCCAGCCAATATAGGCACCAACGGCAAGGCCGACCCAAGCGTCAAGGTTGATGCCCGTCACCTGCGAAACAATTGCGCACGCCAGTACGGCGCCCGTGGCAAGAACATCGTTCTTGGAATCCTGCGCGGTCGCATGCAGCGTCTCGGACTCAATGCGATCGCCGAGCTTTTGGTTGAGGGCCGCCATCCAAAGCTTTACGACCATCGAAAGCACTAGAACTGCCACCAGGGCAAGCGAGAACTCGACAGGTTCGGGGTGGATGACGCGCTCAACCGAGGACTTCACCAGTTCAACGCCAATCAGCAGCACGAGCGCCGCCACGACCAGACCCGAGAGATACTCGTAGCGGCCGTGGCCGTAAGGATGCTCGGGGTCGGCCGGCTTGCTCGCCAGCTTAAAGCCCAGCACGCTCACGATATTCGAGCTGGCATCGGACAGGTTGTTCATGGCATCCGCCACAATCGAAACCGATCCCGAAACCACACCAATGGCACCCTTTGCAGCACAAAGCGTCACATTGGCGACAATACACACCATGCCCGCTAACGTGCCCACACGCGCACGATCGCCCTGCGCGCGCCTAACAATCCACTCGAACATCTGCATCCGCCCCCACGGTACTACTTATATATCTATTGCTTGACCGGATTGTAGTGTAGCCACTTTGTCCCCCAGATACAAAAAGGCCGCAGCCCACACGGGCCGCGGCCTTGGAACACGACAAAGGGATCGTCCTTTTGTCGCACAGGTTTATGCGCTTGCTTCAGCAGCACTCGCCACTGTTTCGGACGAATCGGCTCCGTCCCCCGTCGCCTGCCCCTTCGCCGGCACCACGCCAAAGCAGTAGCTCAGCGCCGCAGACACCGCAAATGCCACACCGCCGGCAAAGCAGCACCACAGCAGGTTCGAAAAACCACCTGTGGCAAAGCCAATGACCATGAGGACATTCGTCATGCCGATGGTATAGGCCGTAACGTGGCCCACGGCCGCAACAAGGCCTCCGACGGCGCCGCCAATGGCCATGCACGTCAGGCACCTGCCATATTTAAAGCCGCAACCGTACAGCGCCGGCTCGCTTACGCCGCCAAGAACACCCGAGATTGAATAGCCCAGCATGAGCGCCTTCTCGTCCTTATCCGCAACGCGGAGCGACGCACCAAAGGGCATGCCCCAAACGGCAAACGTTGCCATCGTCGCGGCGATCAGGATGCACGGATCCGTTCCCATACTCATAAACTGCGCGTAGGCGAGCGATAGGACGACGTTGCTGACGCCCGCGATCTTAAGGAACTCCCAGCCCGCGGCAAGCCCCATGAGTGTGAGCAACGATACGATGCCACCGGAATTGCCAAGCATAAACATAAGCTGGCCCAACAGCATGCCCAGATAGCTGCCCGCCGGCGCCGTAATACACAGCGAAACCGGAACCATGACAAGCATGGTCGCAAACGGGACGAACGAAAACGCCACGGCCTTAGGGATAACGCGCTTAAAGAAACACTCCACTCGCCATAGCACGGGCACCGAGATGAGAACCGGAATAACAGTCGTCGTGTAATCGTTGACCGGCGCAGGAAGCAGACCATACACGGAAGTCATCGATGCCCCCGTCGTCGATGCGGCATCGACAAGCTTAAGCAGATCGGGCGCAATCAATACGCCGCCCAGCATCATGCCCAGCTGCTCCGAGCAACCGAGCTGGCGGGCGGCCGCCCAACCAAGATAAATGGGCAAAAAGTAGTAGCCGGCGTTATAGAGCCAACTGTAGAACAGGCGATAGATTTCGGAATCGGCAGACCACAGGCCCAGCATGCCTTCGCCCATAATGACGGCGACGGTGCGGAACAACGCCGCGCAGACAATAAAGGGCAGCGCCGACATCATGCTTTTGGACAGATAGTCCACCACGGCCATGGCGTTTGATGAAACCGTCGTTGTAAACGAGGTTCTAGAAACTTGTGACATGGAACGCCTTTCTCAATGTGACATGCGGACTGACCCTTTGTCACATCGTGCGGTACTGACCGATTGCGCGGTACTTTTCGTAGCGGAGGTTTGTGAGGGTCGCGTCGTCGAGCCGCCCAAGCGTATCGAAGGCAGCAAATGCCGAGGACATGACGGCGCCGGCGATCTCCTCATGCGACAGGCCCCTATCGTCGACAACGTCGTCGATGATGCCGAGCGCCAACAGATCGGGGGCTGTGAGCTTAAGCGCCTCGGCGGCCTCATTCGCGCGCTCGGTATCCTTCCACAGGATCGACGCACAGGCCTCGGGGCTCACGACCGAATAGGCCGAGCTCGAGAGCATCAGGATGCGGTCGGCCACGGATAGCGCCAGCGCGCCACCAGAGCCGCCCTCGCCTGTCACCACCGAGACAATCGGCGTCTTAAGGCCGCTCATCTCCACGAGATTCTGGGCAATCGCCTCGCCCTGACCGCGCTCCTCGGCACCGATGCCGCAAAACGCGCCCGAAGTATCGACCAGGCACAGAACCGGTCGACCAAACTTTTCGGCCTGGCGCATAAGGCGACGCGCTTTGCGGTAGCCCTCGGGATGCGCCATGCCAAAGTTGCGGCGCATACGCTCTTTGGTCGTGGTGCCGCGCTCGATGGCGATGACCGTTACGGGGCGTCCGTCTTTCCAGCCAATGCCAGCCACCACAGCGGCGTCGTCGCCAAAGTAACGGTCGCCGTGCAGCTCCACAAATCCATCCAGGCCCAGCGAGATCATCTCACCCGCCGTGGCGCGATCTGCCGAGCGGGTCTGCTTGACAATCTCGAGCGCGGTTTTTGGTGCCGGCGAGCGCTTAAACAAGTGTCCCAGCTTTTTGCCGCGGCGACCCGCATGCACGATCTCATGCGGTGCCCCCAGGCTGGGCGCATGCCCTTCGTGCAGCGCCAACAGCTCGCCTACCGTGAGCGCAATCTCGCCACGCGGAACAACGGCATCGCAAAAGCCGTGCTCCAGCAAAAACTCGGAGCGCTGGAATCCCTTGGGCAGGCGCTTGTGCATGTTCTGCTCGATCACGCGCGGGCCGGCAAATGCCGTCAGGGCATCGGGCTCGGCCAGGATAATGTCGCCCTCCATGGCAAAACTCGCGGTTACGCCTCCGGTCGTGGGGTCGGTGAGCACCGTGATATACAGGCCGCCCGCCTCGCTGTGGCGCCTAACCGCCGCAGAAATCTTGGCCATCTGCATAAGCGATGTCACGCCCTCTTGCATGCGCGCACCGCCCGAAACGGTAAAGCCGACAACTGGCAATCCAAGCTCGGTCGCTCGCTCAAATGTGCGACAGATCTTCTCGCCCACCACGGAACCCATCGAGCCCATCATAAAGTTGGCGTCCATAAAGAAGAGCGCCGTATCGCAACCGCAGATTTTGCCTCTACCGCACACAACGGCATCGCGCTCGCCCGAACGCTCGCTCACGCTCTTGAGCTTGTCGGCATAACCGGGAAACGAGAGGAAGTCCTCCGACGCCAGATTGGCATCCCATTCCTCAAACGTGCCCTCGTCAACCGTCATGCGCATGCGCGCGCGACCGCTCACGCGAAAGTGTTTTCCGCAACGAGGGCAGACCTCGAGGTTGTCGTGTAGGCGTGCCTCATCAATCACACGGCGGCACTCCGGGCACTTGATAAACACGTGGCGCGCGGGAAACTCGGCGCACGACTCGGTTATCGGCCCCTCAAGGACATTGACCGTCTTCGCTTTTCTATTCATCAGCATAGAGATGCCCCATCAGATCGGTGTGATACATGCCCGACAAGAACTCGTCGTTTGCCAGCACGTCGAGCTGAAGCTCGCTGTTTTCGCTCACGCCCTCAATCACGAGCTCGCCCAGGGCCGAGCGCATCTTGCGAATGGCGCCGTCACGCGTGGGCGCACACACGATGAGCTTGCCGAGCATGGAGTCGTAGTACGGCGGAACTTTCGCACCGGTAAACATGGCGGAATCCCAGCGCACGCGCGGACCACCCGGCACACGCAACGCGGTGACCGTTCCGCATGACGGCAGAAAGTCCGGCGTTTCGGCATTGATGCGGCACTCCATGGCGTGGTTGCGGACCGGCATGTCCTCCTGCTCAAAGGGCAGAGGCTGGCCGGCTGCCACGCGCAGCTGCCACTTGACCAAGTCGGTATCGGTCACAAACTCCGTAACCGGATGCTCCACCTGCAAGCGCGTGTTCATTTCCATAAAGTAGAAATTGCCGTCGTCCGAATACAGGAACTCGATGGTACCGGCTCCTTCGTAGCCGACGGCACGAGCCAGGTCACGCGCTGCCTTGTGCATGCGAGCACGAATGTCGTCGTGTCCGTCGAGGCACGGCGCGGGGCTCTCCTCGATCAGCTTTTGGTTGCGACGCTGCACCGAGCACTCGCGCTCGCCGAGCGAAAACACATGGCCCTGCTTATCGGCCATAATCTGCACTTCGACGTGGTGCGCCGGCGCGACGAACTTCTCCATGTAGCACTCGCCGTCGCCAAAAACGGCCTCACCCTCGGCACGTGCTTCAATAAAGGCCTTTGCCGCGTCTTCCACGCGCTCGACCTTGCGAATGCCGCGACCGCCGCCGCCCGCCCGCGCCTTAATAAGCACGGGGCAGCCAATGCGCTCGGCCTCGGCCGTTGCCTCCTCGGGACTTTTGAGCAAATCGCAGCCCGGCACGATGGGCACGCCCGCCGCGGCAGCCGTTCGACGTGCGGCATCCTTGTCGCCCATGCTGTCGATCACCTCGGCCGAAGGACCGACAAACGCCAGGCCATACTTGTCGCAGTCGCGCACGAAGCTCGCCTTCTCAGAAAAGAAACCGTAGCCGGGGTGAATTGCCTTAGCCCCCGACTTCACGGCACAGGTGAGCACAGCATCGTCGTTGAGGTAGCTCTCGGCAAGACGCGGGCCGCCGATGCAATACGCCTCGTCGGCAAGCTGCACGTGCAGCGCGTCCGCATCGGCCGTGGAGTAGACGGCGACGGTCTTGATGCCCATATCGCGGCACGCGCGGATAACACGGACCGCGACCTCGCCGCGGTTGGCGATGAGCACTTTGTCGAACATGAAGCCTTCCTTAACTTTCGTGCATGAGTGCAAAAGACATATCGGCGCGGCAGCAAACCTCACCGTTGACGCTCGCAGTACCCGTCGCAAAGCGGAACGGCCCGCGCGCACGCGTGATGGAGCACACCAGATCAACCGTGTCGCCCGGGCGCACCGGACGCTTAAAGCGCACCTTGTCCAGACTCGTGTAGAACGGCGTCGCGCCGCGCGCCTCCTCATCGCCCATCAGCAGCACGCAGCAGTTCTGGGCGAGCATCTCGCACTGGATCACGCCGGGGACGACCGGGTTTCCCGGAAAATGCCCCTGCAAAAAGTACTCGTCGCCCGTAATCGTGATCTTGCCGTGGGCCTCGTCGCCCACTAGCTCGGCTTCGTCGAGCAAAAGCATCGGCTCACGATGCGGCAACAGCTTCTTGAGCTCTTCTTTGTTCATGGATATCACCTATCCGATCCTCATGAGGCAGCTGCCAAACTCCACGAGGTCGCCGTCGGCCACGCAGATCTCGAGCACCTCGCCGTCTGCCTCGGCCGTCACCTCGTTGAGAACCTTCATGGCCTCGATGATGCAGAGGGTCTCACCGGCCTTGACCTTGGAGCCTACGTGCACAAACGGCTCGTCGCCCGGCGCCGGGGCAGCATAGAAAACGCCGACCATGGGAGCGGTCACCTCGGTGCCCTTGGGCTCCGGTGCGGCGACAGGCGCCTGCGCGGCGGGCTCCGGTGCGGCAGCAGGCATGGCGACAGGAGCCACCGCCGGAGCAGTCACGGCACCCGGCATAGGCATGGGCACGGCAACTGGCTGTGCGGCGCTCGCGCGCTCGAGCTCGACCGCGGTGCCATCGGGCTCCTCAACGCGCACGCGCGTGAGGCCGCGGTCCTCCATAACATCGGCTATCTCGGCAAGTCTTTTGGAATCCATGCTCTAGCTCCTTGCATATCTACGCAGCGCGATGGCGGCATTGTGCCCGCCAAAGCCCAGGTTGGTCGAAAGCGCCCAGGTAAGGTCGGCGCGAACCGCGCGATTGGGCGTGTAGTCAAGATCGCAGGCGGGATCGGGTGTGTGGTAGTTAATGGTCGGCGGCACCACGCCCTGCTCGAGCGCCATGGCACAGGCCATGACCTCGATGGCACCCGTGGCACCGATCATATGGCCGGTCATCGACTTGGTCGACGAGACGTGCGCGGCTCGTGCCGCGTCCTCGCCGAGCGCACGCTTAATGCCCGCCGTCTCGGACGAATCGTTGAGCTTGGTCGAGGTGCCGTGAGCGTTGATGTAGAGGCCCTCGGAAGGCTTGACGTCGCCCTCGGCAACCGCCAGCGATATCGCGCGGGCAATGCCGGCAGCCTCGGGATCGGGGCTCGTAATGTGATAGGCATCATCGGTGTTGCCGTAGCCCACGACCTCGGCATAAATGTGCGCACCGCGCGCCTGCGCATGCTCCATGCTCTCGAGAACCAGCACGCAGGCGCCCTCGCCCATCACAAAGCCGTCGCGGTCTGCATCGAACGGGCGGCAAGCCGTCGACGGGTCAGGATTAGTGGTGAGAGCACGACAGGATGTAAAGCCCGCAACGGCATCGGGGATGATTGCGGCCTCGGCACCGCCGGCGAGAATCGCATCGGCATAGCCATGCTTGATGGCGCGGAACGCCTCGCCCACGGCATGGGCCGAGGTCGCGCACGCGGTCACCACGGGCAGGGTCGGGCCTTTTGCCTTGTGGCGGATCGCGATATTGCCCGAAGCCATATTGGGGATCATCATCGCGATCATATAGGGCGATGCGCGGCGGGGCCCACGGTCGGCAATCGTGTGGACGTTGTCGACGAGTGTCTGCATGCCGCCCACGCCCGAACCCACATAGACGCCCAGGCGCTCGCGATCGACGGCGCCTTCGACATCAAAGCCCGCATCGTGCATGGCCTCGTCCGACGCCGCCAGTGCAAACTGAACGCAGGGGTCCAGGTGCTTGGCATCGTGCTTACCAAAGTAGTCGTTGCCGTCAAAGCCCTTGACCTCGGCCGCCACCTTAACGGCAAACGCATCGGTATCGAAGTGCGTGATCGGGCCGATACCGCACGTGCCGGCACACATGGCCGCCCAGGTGGCAAGCGCCGTGTTTCCGAGCGGCGATACGGCGCCGATGCCGGTGATTGCAACTCTCTGTTCCATCATGGTCTCCTCATTCAAGCCGTTCTTTGGCCCTGGTTTCTACATCGCCATTCCGCCGTCGACGCGCACAACCTCACCCGTAATGTAGGCAGCCGCATCACTCGCCAAAAAGCGCACCACGCCGGCCACTTCCTCGGGGCGCGCCATGCGCTTAAGGGGAATCTGCTCCTCGGTTGCCGCGCGAACCTTCTCCGAAAGCTTTGCCGTCATATCGGTCTCGACAAACCCGGGGGCGACCGCGTTCACTCGTACGCCGCGGGGCGCAAGCTCGCGCGCTACCGCCTTGGTCAGGCCGATAACGCCCGCCTTGGAGGCGGCGTAGTTGGCCTGTCCGGCATTGCCCATCAGGCCCACAACCGAGCTCATGTTGATGACGCAACCGCCGCGCTGACGCATAAAGGTCTTGGTGAGCGCGCGCGTCGTATTGAACGTGCCCTTGAGATTGACATCGAGCACGCGGTCGAAGGCATCGTCACCCATACGCATGAGCAGGCCGTCGCGCGTGATGCCGGCGTTGTTGACGAGCGCCCAAATGGAGCCAAAGTCGTTGAGGACCGTCTCCATGCATGCGTTGACGGCAGCGGGGTCGGCCACATCGCATTGATACGCGCGAGCTGTGGCACCAGCGGCCTCGCAGGCTTCGCACGTCTCGCGCGCCGCATCGCCGCCACCGGCATAGACGACGGCGATATCAAAGCCGTCCTCCGCCAGACCGACAGCGCAGGCGCGGCCGATACCCCGCGAGCCGCCCGTGACCAGTGCCACGCGACGTGAGTCGTTGCGCTCGAGCGCGCCGTTGTTCAAGTTGCCCATGTCATTCCTTTCGGGTTACAGCCCTGTGGACTATGCGAGCTCGTCGGCAATAGCTGCGACCTGCTCGGCCGTTTCGCACGAATACACGCGAACGTCGCTCAGCGTACGCTTGACCAGGCCCGACAGCGTTTTGCCGGGGCCGACCTCAATAAACGTATCGATGCCTTGATCCTGCAGAGCATGCAGCGTGTCGACCCAGCGCACGGCATGACTCACCTGGTTGGCCAGCACCTCCGATGCCGCCTGCGGGTCCGCCGGATAAGGTGCCGCCGTCATATTTGCCATAACAGGAATGAGCAACGGGGACGGCGCGTGACCGGCCTCGATATATGCAGCAAGGCCACAGGTCGCCTCGGCCATATAGGGGCTATGGAATGCACCCGACACCGCGACCTTCATGGCACGACCGCCAGCCTCTTTTACCAGGACGTCGAGGGTCTGCAACGCATCGGGCGCTCCGGCCACAACCGTCTGCTGGGAACTGTTGTAGTTGACCGGCCAGCAGTCCTCGCCGGCCTGTTTTGCCAGGCCCTCAACTTGCGCTGCATCGAGCTTGATGACGGCGCGCATGCCGCCCGGATGGCGCTCGGCAGCCGCGGCCATCAGCGCCGCGCGCTCGCACAGGAGCTCAAAGCCCGCTCGCGTATCGAACGCCCCCGCAAAGGTGAGTGCAGCGACCTCGCCCAGCGAGAATCCCGCACAAGCGGCAGGCACCACGCCGCGCTCGCGCAGGGCGACGGCAACAGCCAAGTCGTGCACGAACACGCAAGGCTGCGTGTTCTCGGTCTGCGAGAGCTCCTCTTTCGAGGCGCTCCGGCACTGCTCACTGGTTCCCGGACGCACCTCATCGGCAATGGCGAACACCTCGGCAGCCGCCGGTGATGCCTCGATGAGATCGACGCCCATCGCGGGATGCTGGGCACCCTGACCGGCAAACAGAAACGCTACGCTACCCATGCGGACGCACCCTTCAGGACATGCTCGGCGCCATCGACCAGATCGTCGACGATTTCGCGTGCGCTCTGGCGTTCGTTGACCATACCGGCAATCTGTCCGCACAAATACGAACCCTCTTCGTAATTACCGTCCTTTGCGGCTTTACGAAGCGCTCCCGTGCCCATGGCCCCGAGCTCCTCGGGGCTTGCGCCCGCCGCCTCGTTCTTGGCATACGCGTTGGTGAAGGGACTCTTGAGGGCGCGAACCGGATGTCCCGTCGAGCGACCGGTCGCACGCGTCGACGTGTCGCCTGCCTTGAGCACCAGCTCTTTGTACTGTTCGGATACGGTGCACTCGTTTGCGACCAGAAAGCGTGTTCCCACCTGGACGCCGGCAGCGCCGAGCATAAAGGCGGCCGCCACACCGCGGCCATCGGCGATGCCGCCAGCCGCAACCACGGGAATATCGACCGCATCGACAACCTGCGGGACAAGTGCCATCGTCGAGGTCTCGCCAATATGGCCGCCTGATTCGGTGCCCTCGGCAACCACGGCAGTGGCTCCGCGACGCGCCACGAGACGCGCCAGCGCCACCGAAGCCACGACGGGAATAACCTTGATGCCTGCATCGTTCCAGGCCTTCATGTACTTGGTGGGATTGCCGGCGCCGGTCACCACAACGGGCACCTGCTCATCAATCACCACTTGTGCGACCTCGTCGACAAACGGGCTCATGAGCATAACGTTGACGCCAAAGGGCTTATCCGTCTTGGCGCGCAGCTCGTGAATCTGATCGCGCAGCCAGTTTGCGTCGGCATTCATGGCCGCGATAATGCCTAAGCCGCCCGCCTCGGACACGGCAGATGCCAGCGAGGCATCGGCAATCCAGGCCATGCCACCCTGGAACACGGGTTTTTCGATGCCGAGCAGATCGCAGAGAGGAGACTTGAGCATCACTACTTCTCCAATGCCGCCTCGACCGTATCGACGAACTCGCCGACCGTCTTGGGGTTCTCCTCGGTATCGAGCTGGATGCCAAACTCGTCCTCGACGGCGACGAGGATCTCGACGGTGCCCAGACTGTCGAGGCCAATCTCCTCGAGCGTGGACTCGGGCTTCATCTCGACGTCGTCAAGGCCAGCGGTCTCGCGGATAACGTCGCAAACGCGCTCGAAGGTCTTCTGATCTGCCATGGTAGTTCTCCTTTGTTTGTGCCCTAGGGGCGTTTTTATTTCCTATGTGCGACTACTTCCAGCGAAGTAGATAGCCACCTATATCCAGGCCGGCGCCAAATCCAACGAGGGCGATAGTGTCGCCTGTGTGAAGTGCACCGGCGTTTGCCAGCCGGTCGAGGGCAAGCGGAATGCATGCGCTCGAAATGTTGCCGGTCTCGCGCAGCGTTCGAACCACGCGCTCGTCTGGCACGCCGAGGCGCTTGACCGCCTGACTCAGGATTCGTTCGTTAGCCTGATGGAATACAAAATGATCGATGTCTTCGACCGAAATGCCCGCATCGCTCGCAAGCATATGGACCGTGTCGCAGATGGCGTTGACGCCGAACTTGAACACGCGGCGGCCATTCATGGACAGCACACTCTCGCTTTCTGCGGAGGCCTTAAACGGCGAGGTGCCGACCAGACCGGGGACGCGCAGTGTTTCGACGTCAGGCGACGTCGAAAGCTCAACAGCAAGGGGATTCTCTCCCCCAGCCTCTATGACCGCAGCACCCGCGCCATCGCCAAAGAGCACGCACGTGGCACGGTCGGTCCAATCGAGCGCGCGCGTCATCTGCTCGGCGGCAACGACCAGCACGTGCCTGGCGCGACCGCGGGCGATATAGCCCTCGGCGACATCGAGCGCAAAAACGAAGCCGGCACAAGCCGCCGAAACGTCGAAGGCAGGACATGTGGCACCCAGGCGCTCAGCAACGGCACACGCCTCAGCGGGAACAAGGTGGTCACCCGTCGTCGTCGAGCAGACGATCAGATCCAGCTGGCTCGCGTCGATTCCGGATACCTGGAGTGCCCGCTCGCTCGCCGCTACGGCAAGGTCGTCGAGTGACTCAGTGGTGCAGACGTGGCGGCTCTTGATACCGGTGCGGGTAAAAATCCACTCATCCGAGGTATCGAGGAACTCGGACAGCTCGTCATTGGAAACGCTGCGCGCAGGAAGCGCCGAGCCTGTTCCAAGAATCGTGAAACCCATCACTAACCTCCTTTGAGTTGTTGACGTGTTTACATCGACCAAGAGAGGATAGCGCATTTCAGTCTTTGTTGACGTGTTAACATTAAATTGTCCAAATGCGACAAAGGCTTCACATTGTGTCTATCTCTCGACACCATTGCGTCATTCACTTATTCAATAAGGAGGTAGCAGCCGCTATGGATGCCCAATTAACGATTGTCGACGTAACCGGATCGACCAACGATGACCTGCTCGAGGCAGGAAAACAGGGTGCGCCGCACGGCACAGGACTTGCCGCCCGCGCGCAAACGGCAGGACGCGGCCGGCGCGGCCACAAGTGGGATTCAACCGCCGGCAACCTATTGCTTTCGATTGTCCTGCGTCCATGCGTTAATCCCGCAAAGTACTCTGGTCTTGCCGCCGTCAGCGGCCTAGCGGTGCTCGAAGCACTCGAAAAGCAGGGTCTTGCAAACGAGATTGGCCTCAAATGGCCCAACGACCTGGTCGCGCGAGGACGCAAACTCGGCGGCATTCTGGTCGAGGCCGCACGCGATAACGAAGGCAAACCTTTCGCCGTCTGCGGCATTGGTGTCAACGTAAACTACACGCCCCAAGAGGTGCCCGATGGCGGCCTGGCGGCAATTGGCCTCTCGGACCTCAACGAGAGCGTTCCCGCCGTCGACATGCTCCTCGATGAGGTCTATCACGCAGTTATAGACGCTGTAGATGCCTGGGCAGAGCGCCTCAACGCCAAGGACGAAGACGCCGGTCCGCTCGCGCCCGTCCACGGCGAATATGTCGCTCACCTCAATTGGATCGGGGAGCACGTTATCGCCCGCTCCCCCGCTGGAGACGAGCTGGCACGAGGCATATTTAGAACGGTCGACGATTGCGGCCGCGCATGCATTGAGACCGAGAGCGGCTTGTGCGTCTTCCACTTCGAAGAAGCATCCTTGCGCCCCCTGAGCGAATAGGGCGCCGCAGCCGTCGGCTCGGCAGACGAATTCGCTATCCCAAAATCTAAACTCAAAACAAAAGGGCCCCGCTACCGTAACGGCAGCGGGGCCCTTTAAGCTATGAGCGATATCGCTTAGAGCTTGATGTCGATGTCGACGCCAGCGGGGAGGTCGAGACGCATGAGCGAATCAACGGTGCCCGAGGTGGGGTCGAGGATGTCGATGAGGCGCTTGTGGGTGCGCATCTCGAACTGCTCACGGGAGTCCTTGTTCACGTGCGGCGAGCGGATAACCGTGTACAGGTTGCGCTCGGTGGGCAGGGGGACAGGACCGGAAACGCGAGCGCCGGTCTTCTGAGCGGTCTCGACGATGAGCTTCGCGGACTGATCGACGACCTCGTGATCATAGCCCTTGAGGCGAATGCGGATCTTCTGGGTAGCCAACTTAAACCTCCAAAGAGTGCGAGAGATGTTCTCGCAGGATTACGTAACAGGGAGCTCGAACTTAGGCGTTCTTGCTCATGACCTCGTCCACGATGGACTTGGGCGCAGGCTCATAAGAGTCGAACTGCATCGTGTAGGATGCACGGCCCTGGGTCTGGGAGCGAAGGTCGGTAGCGTAACCGAACATCTCGCCCAGCGGCACCTTGGCACGGATGAGCTTACTGTTCTTGCGATCCTCCATGCCCTCGATCTTGCCGCGGCGACCGGAGAGGTTGCCCATAACGTCGCCCATGTACTGCTCGGGGGTCTCGACCTCGACAGCCATGATCGGCTCGAGCAGCTGCGGATCGGACTTCTTGAGGGCGTCCTTGATAGCCATGGAACCGGCGATCTTGAAGGCGGCCTCGGAGGAGTCGACCTCGTGGTAAGAACCGTCGAACAGGGTGACCTTGACGTCGAGGACCGGGAAGCCGGCGATAACACCGGTGTTCAGGGCCTCCTGGATGCCCTTGTCGATGGACGGGATGTACTCCTTGGGCACGACGCCGCCGACGATAGCGTTGACGAACTCGTAGCCGAAGCCCTCCTCCATCTTCTCGAGCTTGATGACGGCGTGGCCGTACTGACCGCGACCGCCGGACTGACGGACGAACTTGCCCTCAGCCTTCTCGACGTCGTGACCAGCGGTCTCGCGGTAGGCAACCTGGGGCTTACCAACGTTAGCGTCAACCTTGAACTCACGGAGCAGACGGTCGACGATGATCTCGAGGTGCAGCTCGCCCATGCCGGCGATGATGGTCTGGCCGGTCTCGTGGTTGGTGGACACCTGGAAGGTCGGGTCCTCCTCGGCGAGCTTGGTCAGAGCAAGGGACATCTTGTCCTGCTCGGCCTTGGTCTTGGGCTCGATGGCAACGTCGATAACGGGCTTAGCGAACTCGATCTTCTCGAGGACGATCTCCTTGCCCTCGGCGCACAGGGTGTCACCGGTGGTGGAGTTCTTGAAGCCGACGCAAGCAACGATGTCGCCGGCGGCAGCGTCGTCACGGTCGATACGCTCGGCGGCGTTCATCTCGAGGATGCGGCCGAGGCGCTCGCGCTGACCGTTGGAAGCGTTGACCACGTAGGAGCCGGACTCGGCACGGCCGGAGTAAACGCGGACATAGGTGAGCTTACCGACGAACGGGTCGGTCATGATCTTGAAGACCAGGCCGGAGAAGGGCTCGTCGAAGGAAGGATGACGCTGGATCTCCTCGCCGGTGTCCGGATCGGTACCGGTGACAGCCTCAACGTCGAGCGGGCTGGGCAGGTAGTCGACGACAGCGTCGAGCAGCTCCTGAACGCCCTTGTTCTTGTAGGCGGAGCCCACGAAGACGAGGTTGAGCTCGTTGGCCAGAACGCCCTTACGCAGAGCCGCCTTGAGCTCCTCGACGGTGAAGTCCTCCTCCATGAGGATCTTCTCCATGAGCTCGTCGTCAAAGCTGGCAGCAGCGTCGAGGAGCTCCTCGCGCTTGGTGGCAGCGATGTCGGCGAACTCAGCCGGGATCTCGTCCATCGGCTCGGGGTAGGTCATACCCTTCTCGTCGGCCTTGAAGTCCCATGCAGTCATGGTGACCAGGTCGATGACGCCCCAGAAGTTGTCCTCGGCGCCCATCGGGACCTGAGCGGCCACGGCGTTAGCGTCGAGACGATCCTTCATGGTCTCGATAGCGTTGAAGAAGTCAGCGCCCACGCGGTCATACTTATTGATGAAGGCGATGCGGGGGACGTTGAAGGTGGAAGCCTGACGCCAAACGGTCTCAGACTGGGGCTGAACGCCGGCAACGGCGTCGAAGACGGCGACAGCGCCATCGAGGACGCGCAGGCAGCGCTCCACCTCGGCGGTGAAGTCAACGTGGCCCGGGGTGTCGATGATCTGGATGCGGTAGTCCTTACCGTCCTTGTTCCAGAAGCAGGTGGTAGCAGCGGAGGTAATGGTTACGCCGCGCTCCTGCTCCTGAACCATCCAGTCCATGGTGGCAGCGCCCTCATGGACCTCACCGATCTTGTGGGTCTTGCCGGTGTAGTAAAGAATACGCTCGGTCGTGGTGGTCTTACCGGCATCGATGTGAGCCATGATGCCGATGTTACGGGTATCGGAAAGCTTGTACTTAGGCTTAGCCATGTTAGTTCCTTACCTTAACTTACCAACGATAGTGAGAGAACGCGCGGTTGGCCTCGGCCATCTTGAAGACGTCCTCACGCTTCTTGACGGAAGCGCCCAGGCCGTTGGAAGCGTCGAGGATCTCGTTGGCGAGACGCTCGGCCATGGTCTTCTCCTTGCGAGCGCGGGAGAAGTTGACGATCCAGCGGATGCCCAGAGCGGTGGAACGACGGGAGTTGACCTCCATCGGGACCTGATAGGTAGCGCCACCGACACGCTTGGGCTTAACCTCGAGCGTGGGCTTGACGTTGTCCATAGCCTTCTTGAAGGTAGCGAGAGCGTCGCCACCCTCGGACTTCTCGGCAACGATCTCGAAAGCGGTGTAAACGATGCGCTCAGCGGTGGCCTTCTTGCCGTCAAGAAGGACCTTGTTGATGAGCTGAGTCACCAGGCGGTTGTTGTAAACGGCGTCAGGCTGAACCTCACGACGATTAGCTGCTGCACGACGCGGCATGTGAAATCTCCTTAAGTGTCTACCGTGCGGCGCTTAGGCGGCACACGGCGAAAGTATCAAAACGTTATCTGGCTTATTTGGCCTTGGGGCGCTTAGCACCGTACTTGGAACGGGCCTGCATACGGTTCTGGACCGGAGCAGCGTCGTAGGCGCCACGGATGACGTGATAACGGACACCAGGGAGGTCACGGACACGACCGCCGCGGACGAGCACGATGGAGTGCTCCTGCAGGTTGTGGCCCTCACCCGGGATGTAGGCAGTAACTTCGATGCCGTTGACAAGGCGAACACGGGCAACCTTACGAAGAGCCGAGTTCGGCTTCTTGGGGCTCGTGGTGAAGACACGGGTGCACACGCCGCGCTTCTGGGAGTTGTGCTGCAGAGCAGCGTTCTTGGACTTCTTGGGCACGGAACGACGGCCCTG
The DNA here is from genome assembly GCF_040910325.1 of Collinsella aerofaciens. Lineage (GTDB taxonomy): Bacteria > Actinomycetota > Coriobacteriia > Coriobacteriales > Coriobacteriaceae > Collinsella > Collinsella aerofaciens_BL. Next base: position 64,523 of record NZ_JBDGAV010000011.1, read on the forward strand.
GCGAACCAGCTGGTTAATAGTAGGCAAAGCGTACTCCTTCTCGAATGATTCCAGCTTTCTGTAAAGTGCAACGGCTTGAATCGAGGGGTCAGCATCCCCCTACGAAACACGCAGTTCGATAGGATACGTGGCGTTAGCTGTGCCGTCAACAGACCACGCCGCCGGGCGTATCCCAAAATGAGTATATTTCCGCAAAGCCTACACAAAAGGAATCCCCTTCTGTGCGCGGGGGCGGCCGCCCGGTCCGGGAATCCGACGTGCTTGTCGGGGCAACGTTCCCTTCCAAATAGGGACAGGTTTATTTTGGTCGGTTTTATCTGGGGAAACGTCGCGCTCCAGCGGTAATCTGCTCTCATCTGTCGCATGGAAATCGGCGGCGTTTCCATTTAACGCAAAAGAGGCCGCTTCCCCTAGTAGGAAGCGACCCCAAATCTTACGAATATACGATGGTAAAGGGCTCTTTCGTTTCGGTCTCCCCTGTTGATGTATACCTCACAATTTCAAGGGTTACCGAGACAACTTGATCGACATCAATCAACTTCGTTGGCACCCAGATGTTCTCTCCGCTATTGCGCCCATAAGAAAAATATAAGTTGAACAGCCCTGCGTCGTCATCTTCGATAATCTGCTCCGATCCATCCTTGTAGCTGACGGTCAGCTTATTATCAACTGCTTCATAGCCCAAATCATCGATGTGCGTCTGGATGGAAAACGGGCTAATCTCAAGAGGCGAGTCACCGGAGCGGAGTTCCTTTGTATCGACGTACGCTCCAATATTGAACTCGGGTGTCGACGCCTCAAACCGCCTCGCACTCTCACCTTCACCCTCGGTCCAATGGATATTCCAGGTGACAGCATGTTGCAAATCTCGCTCGCGATCCATAGCGGCAAAGTACATCGTGCCATTAATGACAGTATCGCTTGATGTGTCCTTATCAATTGTGCTGCGTGTGTCAGGCCATTCCTCGCCGAACTTCATATCGGGCGTGCCGATGCCCTGCTCTTCTTCACCATAGAGAACAAGTTCGCCAATCTCTGCTGCTGGCTTGTAGTAGTTAACTCCATTTGGATTGGACAACGTAAACGTCACGGCTCCGCAGCCGTTTTGGTCGATTGCCATCTCATGGATATCAAGCGTATAGCCGTTGCCCTCGACGGACAGATTAACCTCCTGGACTGCGCCTTCCAGGCTTTGGGGCGCGATGCCATCGCCAAACTCTCTGGTGTAGGTATATTTAGTTCCCGATGAGCCGCCGTTGGTCCAGGTAATGGAATCCCCGTTGCCGTGGTTTCCCCAAGCTGAGGCAAAATAGCTGGAATTGATAACTGCGTAGGCGACCCCTCCGGTCGCCAACACTCCGACAAGACACCCGATTACGGCAACATAGAGAGGCTTCGCGTGGCCCTTTCGATGAAGCGGCTCACCCGCAGCAGTATTAAGGACGCGATCTGCAAGATTGCTATCGGCTTGGATGGACTCGAAGGCCTGCTTGATTTGATTGGATTTCACGGTCGTCCTCCTCTAGGATGAACTTGAGCTTCGACCTGCCGCGAGCCAAACGCGTTCGAACGGTCGCGGCTGGTACATGCAACAACTCGGCAATCTCTGAGGTCGAAAAGCCCAGATAGTAATAGAGCACGATGGGAACGCGGAATCGCTCCGGAAGTCGCATAACGTCTGACAGGACCGCCTTGGTCTCATCCTGCGCCGCCGAAAGCGAATCGGCCAGGTTCTCAATATCCTCCACACGCCTCCATGGCTTTCGAAAGAGCGATTTGCATTCATTGATCGTGACCCGGATAAGCCATCGACGAAGATGTTCCCAACTTTCAAAATGTCCATCGCTTTTAAGCAGCTTAAGAAAGACATCCTGGGCAACATCGTCGGCGTCGGCACGATCGCGCAGGTACGTCAATGCGATTCGAAACACGACATCACGGTGATCCTCGACCGCCTGTCTAAATGCTTGTTCTTCCATAATCACCTCCCGGTGACGTTAATGGTTCTCGATGAGGCCCTCACCATAGATACGCTTTGACCGAACGGAATGTTTCAAATTCAAGCAGGAATAACCTATCAAAATGACTCTGTCCCTTATTGGCAAGGGATCAACGGAACGCAACAGGTTGAGCATACGCAAGCGAGCGGCCCCCAGAGCGTACAAGGTGGCATGAAAAAGGCAGGGCATTGACCTTTTGGTCATGCCCTGCCTTTTGAATGACAGATTGTAGCTCTGGGAGCCGCGCAGCGACGGAGGTCGCCGCCGTTCGTTAGAACGGCGGAACTAATTACTCCTCGTCGTTGTCCTTGGCCTCTTCGGCGTCGTCGGTGTCCACGAGCTGGTTGAGCAGCTCGTCGAGGGAAGCCATGTCCTCGTTGATGGCACCGTTGGCGGGAGCCTTCTTGTCGTCGATCGGGGCGCCCAGGAGCTCCTCGTCGGCGTCGGCGTGATGCGTCGGCGCGGCGGAGGTGCCCAGCAGGATGTCGTCCGGACCGTCGGGGCTAAAGACCATCTGCAGCAGCTGCGAGAGGTCTTCCTCGTCGGCAACGTCGTCGTTGTTCTCGAGGATGTAGAGCAGGTCGTGGGCCTCCAGGCCGTCACGGAGCTCCTCGATCGCCTTGGCACCGATACCATCAATGCGCAGCAGATCCTCCTCGGACTTGCCGACCAGGTCGCCGACCGTCTCGATGCCGACCTCGCTGAACTTGTTGGTCCAGCGCTGCGACACGCCCAGGTCGTCGAACAGGTACAGGCGAGCCTTCTCGGCGGAGATGGTGTGGCCGTTGCGGGTGAACGAACCGTCAGCACCACCGAACTCGTCGTAGCCGGCCCAGTCGAGCTGCTGCGGGAGCTGCTCGTCCAGGTCCTTGAGCTCCACAGGAGCCCACTCGGGCAGCGACTTGGCGTTGGGCGAAGCCGGGCCGTCGATGTCCACGTAGCCGTCGGCCGTGCGATACGTCAGCTTGGCGTTGGCGTACGGCTTGAGGCCGGTACCAGCCGGGATCTTCTTACCGACGATGACGTTGGACTTAAGGTCGAGCAGGTGGTCGACCTTGCCCTCGATGGCAGCCTCGGTAAGGACGCCGGCGGTACGGATGAACGAAGCGCTCGACAGCCAGGAGTCGATGTTGGACGCGACCTTGAGCGTACCCAGGATGACGGGCTCGGCCACGGGAGCCTGACCGCCCAGACGGGCAACGCGCTCGACCTCGTCGGCGAACTCGTAGCGGTCGACGTACTGACCGAGCAGGTACTTGGAGTCGCCGGGGTTGGTGATCTGAACGCGACGCAGCATCTGACGTGCGAGCACCTCGATGTGCTTGTCGTTCAGGTCAACGCCCTGACTGGTGTAGACGTCCTTGACGCTCTCGACGAAGGTGTGCATCGTCGACTCGATGTCGGTCAGCTTGCGCAGGTTGCGGAAGTTGACGAAGCCCTTGGTGATCTGGTCGCCGGCGCGAACCTCGCAGCCGTCCTCGATCTCGGGCATAAAGCGCACCGAAGCGGGGACGCGACGCTCGTCGAGGACACGGGTGTGATCCTCGGAGTCGGTGAGCGTCAGCACGTACTCGGACTTCTCGGGCTTAATCGAGAGGTGACCGGAGTACGGAGCCAGCTCGGCCTCGCGACCCAGAATCTTCTCGTTGACGTTGCCGACGATATCGAACATACGGCTGACCGTAGGCAGACCCTGCGTAATATCGTCGACGCCAGCGACGCCGCCGGAGTGAATGGTACGCATCGTAAGCTGCGTACCGGGCTCGCCGATGGACTGGGCAGCAATAATGCCGACGGCAGTACCGATAGCGACCGGGCGACGGGTGGAAAGATCCCAGCCGTAGCACTTCTGGCACACGCCGTACTTGGAGCGGCAGGTGAGCAGCGCGCGGAGCTTGACCTTCTTAAGGCCAGCATCGACCATCTTCTGGATGTCGGCGACCTTCTCGATGTAGCCGTCCTGCTCAAAGAGCACGGTGCCATCGGGAGCCACGACGTCCTCGATGAAGCAACGGCCGACGAGGTCGGTGTTGAGGTCGGTGGTGCCGGGGATGATGAGGTTGTAGGTGACGCCCTCGTGCGTACCGCAGTCCTCCTCGCGGACAATGACGTCCTGGGCCACGTCGACCAGACGACGGGTCAGGTAACCAGAGTCCGAGGTGTGGGATGCGGTATCGACCAGGCCCTTACGGGCGCCGTAGGTCGAAATGAAGTACTCGAGCGGCAGCAGGCCCTCGCGGAAGTTCGCCTTAATGGGAAGGTCGATCGTCTCGCCGGACATGTCTGCCATCAGGCCACGCATGCCGCCGAGCTGACGCAGCTGGGTCTTAGAACCACGGGCGCCGGAGTCGGCCATCATGTACAGCGGGTTCTCCTCGTCGAACATGTCGAGCATGAGCGCTGCAACCTTGTCGGTACAAGCGGTCCACTCGTTAACGACTTCGATGTGGCGCTCCGTCTCGTTGATGAAGCCCTCCTCGAAGTACTCGTTGATCTGGTCGACGTTGGCCTGGGCGCGATCGAGCAGCTCCTGCTTCTCGGCAGGGATGAGAGCGTCCCACACCGAGATGGTAAGGCCGGCGCGGGTAGCGTAGTGGAAGCCGGAGTACTTGATGGCGTCGAGGATCGGGCCGACCTTGGCCTCGGGGTAACGATCGCAGCAGTCGGCAACCAGCTTGGCCACATCGCCCTTGACCATCTTGTAGTTCATGAACTCATAGTCTTCGGGCAGGCACTGGCGGTTGAAGATGATGCGGCCGATAGAGGTCTCGAAGCGCGCGGTCTTGTTGCCGGTGACGTCGTAGTCGACAAACTCGTTCTTGCCGTTCTTGACGCGGAAGATACGGGTGCCGTCCTCGTTGATGACGTTGGCATCGGCAGCGGACACGCGGACTTGGATCTTGGCCTGCATGTCGACCTCGGAGCGGCAGTCATAGGCGTGCAGCGCGTCGTCGAAGCTCGAGAACACGTGGTTCTCGCCCGGCAGACCCTCGCGAACCTGGGTGAGGTAGTACACACCGATGATCATGTCCTGCGAAGGGATGTTGACCGGCTTGCCGGATGCCGGCGAGCGCAGGTTGTTCGCAGAGAGCATGAGCACGCGGGCCTCGGCCTGAGCCTGGCTGGACAGCGGCACGTGGACAGACATCTGGTCGCCGTCGAAGTCGGCGTTGAAGGGCGAGCAGACCAGCGGATGCAGGTGGATAGCCTTGCCCTCGACCAGCACCGGCTCAAAGGCCTGGATGGACAGACGGTGCAGGGTCGGTGCACGGTTGAGCAGCACGACGCGGCCGTCGATGACCTCTTCGAGGATGTCCCACACAAAGGTGGCACCGCGGTCGATAGCGCGCTTGGCGCCCTTGATGTTCTCGACCTTGCCAAGCTCGACCAGGCGCTTCATGACGAAGGGCTTGAAGAGCTCCAGCGCCATGGTCTTGGGCAGACCGCACTGGTGCAGCAGCAGCTTGGGGTCGGTAACGATTACCGAACGGCCGGAGTAGTCGACACGCTTACCCAGCAGGTTCTGACGGAAACGACCCTGCTTGCCCTTGAGGGCCTCGGCGAGCGACTTGAGCGGGCGACCGCCACGGCCAGAGACCGGGCGACCACGACGGCCGTTGTCGAACAGGGCGTCCACGGACTCCTGGAGCATGCGCTTCTCGTTGTTCACGATGATCGCAGGGGCGTCCAGGTCGAGCAGGCGCTTGAGTCGGTTGTTACGGTTGATCACGCGACGATACAGGTCGTTGAGGTCGGACGCGGCGAAGCGGCCGCCGTCGAGCTGGACCATCGGGCGCAGATCGGGCGGAATGACCGGGATGACGTCCAGGATCATGTTCGCGGGGCTGTTGCCGCCCTTCAGGAAGGCGTCAACGACCTCAAGGCGCTTGACGGCCTTCTCGCGCTTCTGCTTCTGGGAGTCCTCGTCGGCGATGATGGCCTTGAGCTTCTCGGCCTCGGAGGGGAGGTCGATGGCAGCGAGCAGGTCGCGAACGGCCTCGGCACCCATACCACCCTTGAAGTACATGGAGTAGTAACGGGTCATCTCGCGGAACAGCGGCTCATCGGAAATGAGGTCGCGCTCGGTGAGCTTCATGAAGGCGTTGAAGGCGTCCGTACGGAGCTGCTTCTCGTCCTTGCACTCTTCCTCGATGTCGACGATGCCGGAGGCGATCTCCTCGGGGGTCAGCGGCTCCTCGTCGGAGAACTCGTCGAAGTTCTCGGGGTTGCCCTGCTCCTTGAGGGACTCGATCTGGCGGGCGCACTCGGCATCGATCTCTTCCAGATCGGCGGCGAGCTCCTCGCGCAGGTCGTCAGCGTCGGCCTCGCGAGCCTCGTAGTCGACCTCGGTGATGATGTAGCTGGCAAAGTACAGAACCTTCTCGAGGTCCTTGGACTTGATGTCGAGCATACGGCTCATCGGGAAGCTCGTGGGGCTCTTGAAGTACCAGATGTGGGACACGGGAGCGGCGAGCTCGATGTGGCCCATGCGGTCGCGACGCACCTTGGCCGAGGTGACCTCGACGCCGCAGCGCTCGCAGACGATGCCCTTAAAGCGGATGCCCTTGTACTTGCCGCAGGAGCACTCCCAGTCCTTGGCGGGACCGAAGATCTTCTCGCAGAACAGGCCGTCCTTCTCGGGCTTGAGGGTACGGTAATTGATGGTCTCCGGCTTCTTGACCTCACCGTGCGACCAGGAACGGATCTGGTCGGCGGAGGCAAGGGAGATCTTTACCGAGTCAAAATCAGTAGCTTCGAAATCTGCCACAGTCAACTACTCCTTATCAGTGGTCGTGGCGGCGACAGCCTCGGGTGCCTCGGCGGTCTCGGCATCCTGGGCCTCGACGTCGGCGTCAACGCCGGCGAGCGCAGCCAGGTCGTCGAGAGCAGAGGTCTCCTCGGCGGTCACAGGTGCGGAGGCGTCCTCGTCGGCATCGTGCATGGGCTCGATGTCCAGTGCGAGGGAGCGAATCTCCTTGACGAGAACCTTGAAGGACTCGGGGATACCCGGGACAGGAACGTTCTCGCCCTTGACGATGGACTCGTAGGTCTTGACGCGGCCCACGGTATCGTCGGACTTGACGGTCAGGATCTCCTGCAGGACGTTGGAAGCACCGTAAGCGTACAGTGCCCAAACTTCCATCTCGCCGAAGCGCTGGCCGCCGAACTGAGCCTTGCCGCCCAGAGGCTGCTGGGTAACCAGGCTGTAAGGGCCGGTCGAACGGGCGTGGATCTTGTCGTCGACCATGTGGCCGAGCTTGAGGATGTAGGACGTACCCACGGTAATGGGCTCGCGGAACTCCTCGCCGGTGCGGCCGTCGAACAGACGGGTCTTGCCGCGCTCGTCAAGCTGGGTGACGAACTCGGGGCGCATGTGATCGCCAAAGGCAGCGGTGGCCTTGTTGAGCATGTTCTTGTTGGCACGACGGATGACCTCGGCGATCTCGTCCTCCTTGGCGCCGTCGAAGACGGGCGTGGCGGTGAAGAACGGACCGGGGACGTACTTGTCGGAGTCGGCCTGCTCGGTATCCCAACCGCAGGCAGCAGCCCAGCCAAGGTGGCACTCGAGCAGCTGGCCGACGTTCATACGCGAAGGAACGCCCAGCGGGTTGAGGATAACGTCGATCGGGGTACCGTCAGCCATGTAGGGCATGTCCTCGACCGGCAGAACGTTACAAATAACACCCTTGTTGCCGTGGCGGCCGGCGATCTTATCGCCCTGCTGGATCTTACGACGCTGGGCGACGTAGACGCGCACCTGCTCGTTGACGCCGGGGGCCAGGTCGTCGCCGTTCTCGCGGCTAAAGCGGACGACGTCGATGACGCGACCGTAAGCGCCGTGAGGCATCTTAAGGGAGGTGTCGCGGACATCGTGAGCCTTGGCACCGAAGATGGCGCGCAGCAGGCGCTCCTCGGCGGTCAGAGCGCTCTCGCCCTTAGGCGTGACCTTGCCGACCAGGATGTCGCCAGGGCCGACCTCGGCGCCGATGCGGATGATGCCGTCCTCGTCGAGGTTGGCAAGCATGTCCTCGGAGAGGTTCGGGATCTCGCGGGTGATCTCCTCGGGGCCGAGCTTGGTGTCGCGGGCGTCGATCTCGTGACGGGTGATGTTGATGGTCGTCAGCAGGTCCTCGGCCACCAGGCGCTCGGACACGACGATGCCGTCCTCGTAGTTGAAGCCTTCCCACGGCATGTATGCCACGGTGAGGTTCTGACCCAGTGCGAGCTCGCCATGATCGGTCGAAGGACCGTCAGCCAGGGGCTCGCCCTGCTCAACGGTGTCACCGACGCGCACGAGCGGACGGTGGTTGATGCAGGTGGACTGGTTGGAGCGCTGGTACTTGGCCAGGTGATACTCGTCCATGCCGCCGGCATGCTTGACGATGATCTTGGCGGCGTCGGCAAAAATGACCTCGCCGGCGTTCTTGGCCAGGGTGACCTCGCCGGAGTCCAGGGCGGCGCGACGCTCCATGCCGGTACCGACATAGGGAGCGGCAGGGTGAACCAGCGGCACGGCCTGACGCTGCATGTTGGCGCCCATCAGCGTACGCTTGGCGTCGTCGTGCTCGAGGAACGGGATCAGCGTGGCTGCGACGGAGAGCATCTGACGCGGCGAGACGTCCATGTAGTCGACGTCCTCGACGGGCACGTCGGCGGGAGCGCCGAAGGAGCCGTCGAAGTCGCGGGTACGGGCGATCACGGTGTGCGGGCGGACAAGCTTGCCCTCGGCATCGGTCGTGATGAACTCGTTGGTCTTGGGATCGAGCGGCGTGTTAGCCGGCGCGATGACGTGCTTCTCTTCCTCGTCAGCGGTCATCCAGTCGATCTGGTCGGTGGCAACGCCGTTCTCGACGCGACGGAACGGAGCCTCGATGAAGCCGTACTCGTTGACGCGGGCGTAGAGGGCGAGCGAGCCGATCAGGCCGATGTTGGGGCCTTCGGGGGTCTCGATCGGGCACATGCGGCTGTAGTGCGAGTTGTGAACGTCGCGGACGGCCGTCGGCACGTTGGTGCGGCGGCTGGAGCCGGACTTGTGGCCGGCAAGACCGCCAGGGCCGAGTGCGGACAGGCGGCGCTTGTGGGTCAGACCGGTCAGGGGGTTCGCCTGGTCCATGAACTGCGAGAGCTGCGAGGAACCGAAGAACTCCTTGATGGAGGCCACGATCGGGCGGATGTTGATGAGCGACTGCGGGGTGATCTCGTCGATGTCCTGGGAGCTCATGCGCTCACGGACGACGCGCTCCATACGGCTCATGCCGATACGGAACTGGTTGGCGACGAGCTCGCCGACGGTGCGGATGCGGCGGTTGCCAAAGTGGTCGATGTCATCGACCTTGAAGCCCTGCTCGCCGGCAGCGAGGGACAGCAGGTAGCGCAGCGTCGCGACGATATCCTCGTCGGTGAGCACCGTGACCTCTTCCTCGGTGGTGAGGTTGAGCTTCTTGTTGACCTTGTAACGACCGACGCGGGCCAGATCGTAGCGCTGCGGGTTGAAGAGCAGGCCCTCGAGCAGGCTGCGGGAAGCGTCCACGGTGGGAGGCTCGCCCGGGCGCAGACGACGGTAGATCTCGATGAGGGCGTCCTCGCGAGTGAGGGCGGTGTCGCGCTCCAGGGTGCGCTTGATCACATCGGAGTTGCCGAGCAGCTCGATGATGTCATCGTTGGTGACGGCGATGCCAAGGGCGCGCAGGAACATCGTGGCGCTCTGCTTGCGCTTACGGTCGATGGAGACCATGAGCTGGTCGCGCTTGTCGACCTCAAACTCGAGCCAGGCACCGCGGGACGGGATGATCTGGGCCTTGTAGATCTGCTTGCCCGAATCCATCTCGGAGCTGTAGTACACACCCGGGGAACGGACGAGCTGCGAGACGACGATACGCTCGGTACCGTTGATGATGAAGGTGCCCTGATCGGTCATCATGGGGAAGTCGCCCATAAAGACGAGCTGCTCCTTGATCTCGCCGGTCTCCTTGTTGGTGAGACGGACGTCGGTCAGAAGCGGGGCCTGATAGGTCATGTCCTTCTCGCGGCACTCCTCGACGGTGTGCGCGGGGTCGCCGAACTGATGCTCGCCGAAGGTAACCTCGAGAACATGGTTCTGGCTCTGGATGGGGCTGGATTCCTTGAACGCCTCACGAAGGCCCTCGTCCTTAAAACGCTCAAAGGATTCCCTTTGAACAGAGATAAGGTTGGGGAGCTCCATGGCCTCCGGGATTTTCCCGAAGCTGACGCGCTTGCGCTCAGTGGCAGTGTATGCGTAGGTCACCAGGTTTTTCCTCCTTCACGGAAATGCTCGGTGGGTTGGCGAGGCATAGCTTCGCCAGTTATCGCAACCTAATAGTTTATCAGGTAGCGACCGTTGGGCAAGAAAAGCCTTGACGCGATTGAGTTTTTGGAGTAGCAAAGTTTTTCGACAGAAAACACGCAGGTAGATGTATGTGTATCGAACATATGTTCATATATTTTCTGTGAACAGAGAGCCGGAAATCGCAGCTCTTATAAAAAACGGGCGCGAACCGAGGTCCGCGCCCGTAAATGTCGATGTCCGAAGGCTTACTTGCGCATCAATCCGCCACGCTCGTCGATGGCGTCCCAGAAGGCGCCGGCAAAGCGGGGATCGCTTGCAGCCATGAGGGCGTTGGTGGCCATCCAGCCAGAGGGAGTGCCGGTGTCGTAGCCCGACAGCGGGTCGATGACGACGGCATACATGGCCTCGCGGTCGAGCGAACGGGCCATGGCGTCGGTGAGCTGGATCTCGCCGCCCTTGCCGGCCTGCTGATCTGCCAGCAGGTCCATGACCAGCGGGCTCAGCAGATAGCGGCCGACGATGTACAGGTTGGACGGAGCAGCCTCGGGAGCGGGCTTCTCGACCAGACCGCCGATACGCCAGACAGCGCCCGGCTCTGCATCGGCAACGTCCTCGGCGCCCTCGAGCGAACCGACGCGCTCGCCGGCGATAACGCCGTAGCGGCTGACTTCCTCGGGCGAGCAAGCAGCGACGGCGATAACCGAAGCGCCACCGTGCTCCTTGGAAACGGCGAGCATCTTGTCGCAGATGTCGCGGTTAGGCACAACGTAGTCGCCCAGAAGAACCAGGAAGTTCTCCCCTGCCACGGCGTCGGCAGCAGAGCGGATAGCATGGCCGAGGCCCTTGGGCTCGTACTGATAACGGAAGTCGACCGGCATACCGCCAGCGTGGGCGACGGCATCGGCATAGGCGTTCTTGCCGCGCTCGCGCAGCAGGTTCTCGAGCGAGCGATCGGGCTGGAAGTAGTTCAGCAGCTCGGGCTTGCCGGGAGAAGTAACGATGATGGCATCGTCGACCTCCTCGGGGTCGAGCGCCTCCTCAACGACATACTGAATGACGGGCTTGTCGAGCACCGGCAGCATCTCTTTGGGCGTGCACTTAGTGCCAGGCAGAAAACGCGTGCCAAGACCGGCGGCGGGGATGATTGCCTTCATGTTATTCAAAGATCCTTTCGCAGGCGCAAAAGCGCCCCATGCGTGCGGCACACAGCCGCAGACCAAATTGCGATACCTAAGCATCTTACCGCTGGAACTATATGTCGCTACAAGGCAGAGACAATTCTTCAGCAGGTCAACGCAAATTATTGCTCGAATGGTGCAATTTTATTGCCCAACGGCAGGGTGCCCGATACGACGCAAATCACAGAACATGGCAGTTTGAGCTACCGATGTCGAGGGACCGAAAAACAAAAAAGACGGGGCTCGCAATGCGAACCCCGTCTGCAAAGAAATCTGGCGAGAAAGCCTGATTACTTGAGGGTGACAGCAGCGCCAGCAGCCTCGAGCTTCTCCTTGGCAGCCTCGGCGTCCTCCTTCTTGGCACCCTCGAGAACAGCCTTGGGAGCGCCCTCGACGACCTCCTTGGCCTCCTTCAGGCCAAGGTTGGTGAGCTCACGGACGGCCTTGATGACCTGGATCTTGTTGTCGCCGAAGCCCTCGAGCACGACGTCAAACTCGGTCTTCTCCTCGGCCTCAGCAGCGCCAGCAGCGGGAGCGGCGACAACGGCGGCAGGAGCAGCGGCGGAAACGCCGAAGGTGTCCTCGATAGCCTTAACGAGCTCGGAAGCCTCGAGAAGGGTCATTTCCTTAAGAGCATCGATGATCTCATCGGTGGTAAGCTTAGCCATTTCTAAGTCCTTTCGGTTTCCGTGTCTGTGCACGGAGATCAGTTAAAACACGGCGCGAATGCGCCAGGGGTGCGGCGTTGCCGCCGCGGGTGAAAACAGCGACTAGGCTGCCTTCTGCTCGGAGACCTGCTGGATCGAACGAGCGAGACCAGAGGAAACGCCGTTGACGCAGACAGCGATGTCGCGAGCGAAACCGGAGATGAGACCGGCAATCTGGCCGAGAAGCTGGTCCTTGGTGGGCAGCTCGGCGATAGCCTTAACATCATCAGCGGAAACGGCCTTGCCGTCGGAGATACCGCCCTTGATCTCAAGGACGCCCTTGGACTTAGCGGAGAAGTCCTTAAGGGTCTTAGCGGCCTCGACCGGCTCGGTCTCGTAGAACACATAAGCGACGGGGCCGGCGAGGATCTCGTCGAGCTCGGGCTGCTCCTGGTTCTTGAGAGCGATCTTGACCAGGTTGTTCTTGTAGACCTTCATCTCGGCGCCGCACTCGCGAAGCTGATGACGCAGCTCCTGAGCCTGCTTAACCGTCAGACCGTTGTAGTTGACGACGAACAGACCGGCGTTCTCGGCGATACGGGACTCGATCTCTGCAACCTTGTCGATTTTGTACTGCTGGGGCATGAATTACACCTCCTCGAATTCTTTCCGGGCACGGTCCGCCACAAGGACGTGACGGGGGCATGTCCAAAAAGAAAGCCCCCGCGCTGCATGAGCGACGGGGGCGAGAAGACATATCTACTCGACCACCTCGGCTGGCGGGAAGTCCCATTAAGCTCGCGGGTAAGGCCCGTTTGCGCCGGCTGTCTCTGGCAGCGGATTCGTGCGTGAACCGAAAGTATTATGGCGGGGACCCCGGCGTCGGTCAACGGGCGCGAGGATTCGTACACAAACCCTGCATACGCTCCGGTCCGAGGGGCCGGGTTGAGATTTTCGCTCGGTCAAGTCCTGGCTCGCACGAAGAGCACATTAAGTGCTCTTCGGCTCGTGCGGAATCTACGAAAATCTCAACCCGGCCCCTCGGACCGGAGCTGCGGTAACTTTGCTGCGAATCCTCGTGTCCGTTGAGCGACGCGCCCCACTCATAATGCTTGGGTCGGTGGGCTGATGTGTTGCGTCCCGTTGGGCTATAAGGTTGAAATGAAGGTGGACAGGCGGCGGAGGCCTTCGTCCAGATCTTTGTCGGAGACGCAGTAGCTTAGGCGGATGTGGCCTTCGGTTCCGAAGCAGTTTCCGGGAACTAGGGCTACGCTTGCCTCTTTGATGGCTTTGATGCAGAAGTCTTCGCTGGTTAGGCCGAACTTTTTGATGCTCGGGAAAGTGTAGAAGGCTCCTGCGGGCTCTACTGCGTCGAGGCCCATGGCGTCTAAGGCCGCGAGTACGCGTTCGCGATGGGCTCGGTAGACTTCGAGCATGGGGGTTGGGTCGACGGTCAGGGCTCGGGCTGCGGCGTCCATCTCGAAGGAGACGGCGCTCGATACTAAGTATTGGTGAGCCTTGGCGATCTCGGCGATGACGGGTGCCGCTGCTGCGAGCCAGCCCAGGCGCCAGCCGGTCATGGCCCAGGGCTTGGAGAAGCTCTCGATGACTACCGTCTGATCGCGAAGCTCCGGGTGACGCTGGGCAAAGCGCTCGTAGCCATCCACATAAACCAGGCGGTTGTATACGTCGTCGCAGACCACGTAGATGCCCGTCTGCTCCGCCACGTGCGCCACGGCGTCGAGCGAAGCCGCGTTGAGGATACAGCCCGTAGGATTGTTGGGCGAGCAGATGACGATGGCCTTGGTCGCCGGCGTCACGCGGGCGCGAAGCGCTTCCTCGTCAATCTGGAATTGCGCAGGCTCCGTATCCAAAAAGACCGCCTTGGCGTGATTGGCCACGACGATGCTCTCGTACAGGCC
>NZ_JBDGAV010000012.1:0-63048 GCF_040910325.1 Collinsella aerofaciens
GAGAACGTCATCGCGAGGGACTTCGGCGCCGAGGGGCCGTGGCAGAAGCTCGGCACCGACGTCACCGAGTTCAAGGTCGCCGGCGCCAAGGCCTACTGGGCCCCGGTGCTCGACTTCTGCACGAAGGAGATCGTGGCGAGCGACATATCGACCTCGCCGGACCTCGCCCAGCAGCACAGGATGCTCGACCGGCTCCTCGAGGCCCTGCCCGACGGGGCGGCACCGACCATGCACTCGGACATGGGCTGGCAGTACCAGCACGAGTCCTACGCCTCCAGGCTGGAGGGGGCGGGCATCACCCAGAGCATGTCGCGCAAGGGGAACTGCATCGACAACGCCGCCACCGAGCAGCTCTTCGGCCACGTGAAGGACGAGTTCTACCGCGGCAGGGAGTGGGGCAGCTTCGAGGACTTCAAGCGCGACCTGGAGGAGTACATAGACCATTGGAACACGCGGCGCAGGCAGGTAAGATTGAAGGGCCTGACGCCGGAGGAGTTCCGGAACCGGGCCCTTGCGGCGTAGTCGCTATTTGTTCAGTCCAAGTTTCGGGGCGCAGTTCACTGTCCCCTTTGTGGTGGTTTTGACCGGAAAGCTAGTTGGCGGGGCGGAAGAAAGCTACGGCTACGGCGCCGGGGCCCACGTGGGTGCCGATGGTGGCGCCAATGGTGTGGATGGGCAGCTCGTTCTCGGTGTGTCCAGCCCACAGTGCCGCGCTGTCCTCGATATACTTCTTGAGCACGGCGTCCGAAAGGCCCGTATAGCCCAGCGCCAGCGGCATGGAAAAGTCGACGCCGCCCGCTTTTTCGACCTTCTGGTTGAGCAGGTTACGGCCGTTCTTGGAACCGCGCGCCTTGCCCAGCTGCACGATCAGGCCGTCCTCGGCGGCCACCACGGGCTTAACGTTGAGCAGCGTGCCCACAGCGCCCGCAGCAGCAGACAGGCGACCGCCACGCACCAAGTACTCCAGCGTCTCGAGCAGACCGATAACCACCACACGGTCGCGCACGGCCTCGACGGCCGCCGCGATCTGGGCCGCGCTACGGCCCTCGTCCACCAGACGCAGGGCATACTCGACCAGGACACGCTCGCCCAGAGTGACGTTATTGCTATCCACCACGTACACGTCGCCGCCCGGCGCCTCGGCAAGTGCGGTACGGGCACTCTGATTGGTGCCCGAAAGCTTAGTGCCCACGGTAATAATCACAGCCTCATCGCCGGCCTCACGCGCCTCGGCAATAGCCTGCGAAAACGCGTACGGGTTGACCTGGCCGGTCTTGGGCAGCTCATCGCGCTCCACGAGCATCTCGTAAAAGCGCTGGTGATCGATGTCGAAGCCATCCATGTACACATCGGTGCCAAAGGTAACGGACAACGGCAGAACACGCAGAGCGGGGTGCTCAGTCGGCGACATATCGCTCGCGGAATCGGTAATAATACGAATGGACATAGCGAATCCTTTCTTTCGCGGACCTCTCGCGGGGAATTTTGACAGCAATGCCCCGGCACGGCATACGCACTCAAACGGGACTATGCAGTTGTTAATTGGAAGCAAATGCCTTGGCGGCCTTAGATCTCGCGCAGGGTGTTGAGAATCGTGCGCAGCGACGCATACATCTGCTCGCGCTGCTCCACACCCATAGCCTTACCGGTGGTATCGAGCACCTCGCGAATGATGCGGTCCGCCTCGCTCATGCTCTCGCCGCCCAGAGCGGTCAGGCGCACCGGAGCACGATACTTAACGGCGGCATCGCCCGAATCATCGACCTCGACGTAGCCACCCTCCTCCAGATGCGCCAGCGTACGCGAGACGGCGGCGCGGGTCACGCCTGCCATGCGAGCCAGGTCGGCGCCAGTCAGGCCGTCCTTGCTGCGCTCAAGATAGTACAGGCACATAACGTCGGAGCCCTTGAGACCCAGCCTTGCGCCCTCAGACGTCTTAATGCGCTGGATCTCCTTGTAGAGTCCGCTGATCAGTCCGACAAAGTCCTCGAAACGTGTCTCGTCGCTCTGCTGCATGGGAGACGACCGCCTTTCGATTGCATAATGCTAACGGGTAAACATCTTAGCCGTACTCAGCGACTGCCGCCTCCACGCGACCCAATTGTTAACCAATCAACATAAAAACCACCACAAAGGGGACAGGCACCTTTGTGGTGGTCTGGGGCATCAATAGGTTCTAGGCGCCGCTACAGCTCCACGCAGGGATTGTCGCGGGTCACAAGCGTCTTAACGACAACCGTAGCGCCCAGATAACGCTCGAGCAACTCGGCGAGACGATCAACGGCAGCCTGGCATTCCCCCATCCGCTCGGGCTCCACGCACTCAATCGCCAGGAACGCATCGGCCGAATCGTCGGACAGCGCCGTGCGAACGCCGTCGCGCCAGTTCCAGCAGCGGCACACGGCGCCCGCATCATCGATGTAGGCAAGCTCGCCGGGCAGCGTCGGATCGTCCGCCTCCTCGCCAAGCGGCCAGAACGCATCGCCACCGTCGGTCACCTTCAGGCGAAGGTCTCCCTCGATCGCATGCAGATCCTCGCCTCCCACGGGCAGCGCGTAGGTCAGCGACACCGTGTTGTAGATGTCCACCGCAGGCGTAATGTGGCCCACCGGCTTGCCCTTAAGCACGCGCTTGAGCAAGTTCTCGATCGAGCAGCGGGCGCCCTTTTTTGTCTTGAACAGCCGGTACGCGTCGCGCCATGCCTTGACCGGCGCGTTCTCGCTGATAGTGTCGCTGGTCAGATGACGCTCCGCATCGATATTGGCGCGGTCGAGCAACGTCGCAATCGCATCCACGTCCTCTTGAGGAATCTGAGCCGTGGGCTTCATGCCCTCCACGACCACAACACCGACCGTTGCCTGCGGAAACAGCCCCCAGAATGAATCCTCGGCAATAAAGCTCTTCATACGCTCTCCCTTCATTGTGCGCGCCCGAGTGAGGGCGCCTAAACAAAAAGCGCCCTTACAACGGCCACCTTCAAAGTCCTACGGTGCCGTCACAAGAACGCTTGCGCTGTCCCCATCCGGAGAAGGGGACGATATGTCAGGCGTATTGTAACCCGAGTCATCCGCGCGAGCAAAACCACCACAAAGGTGCACTGGCCCCTTTATGGTGGTTTTGGGTCTAAGGCGACGCTAGTGGCGGAGTCCCAGCAGGCCGCGGCCGCGATGACGGGCCTCGGCGGACACCTGGGCGTGCGGGCCGGCGGCCTTGACGGACTCGGGCAGGTGCGAGTACTTCTTCTCGAAGTTCTCCTCGAACATCACGGCCAGGTTGTGTGCAGCCTCGTCGTAACGAGCGGTGCTCTGCCAGTACTGGCGCGGCACCAGGATGCCGTCGGGCACACCGTGGCACGTGGTGGGAATGTCGACGTTAAAGATGTCGTCGTGCACGAACTCGCTGTCCTCGATGGTGCCGTCGAGGGCGCGCGCGACCAGGGAGCGCGTGTAGGCAAGCTCAATGCGATGCCCCACGCCGTAGCCGCCGCCGATCCAGCCGGTGTTGACCAGGTAGACGCGCGTGCGGCCGTCGGCGATGCGCTCGCCGAGCATTTTGGCGTAGACCATGGGGTCGAGCGGCATAAACGGCTCGCCGAACAGCGAGGAGAACGTGGGCGTGGGCTCGGTGACGCCGACCTCGGTGCCGGGAATCTTGGCCGTAAAGCCCGTCACAAAGTGGTACATGGCGGCGTCGGCCGTCAGGCGCGAGATGGGCGGCAGCACACCAAAGGCGTCGCAGGTCAGGAAGAGCACGACGCTCGGGGTGGTGCCCATGCCCTTGGTCCACGCGTTAGGAATGTGCTCCACGGGGTAGGCCACGCGCGTGTTATGCGTGATCGAGACGTCGTCGTAGTTGGGCTTACGGTTCTCGTCGAGCACCACGTTTTCGCAGATGGCGCCAAAGCGGACGGCGTTGAAGATCTCGGGCTCGTGGAAGGCATCCAGGCCCTCGCACTTGGCATAGCAGCCGCCCTCGATATTGAAGATGCCCATGTCGGACCAACCGTGCTCGTCGTCGCCGATCAGCAGGCGCGTGGGGTTGGCCGAAAGCGTGGTCTTGCCGGTGCCGGACAGGCCAAAGAACACAGCGGTCTCGTGCGTGACGGGGTCCATGCTGGCCGAGCAATGCATGGGCAGCACGTCGTCCTCGACAGGCAGCAGGTAGTTCATGACACTGAAGATGGACTTTTTGATTTCGCCGGAGTAGCCGGTACCCGCGACCAAAATCACGCGCTCCTGGAAGTTGATGACCACGGCGGCGCTGGAGTTGAGGCCCTTGATGGCAGGGTCGCACTGGTAGCCGGGTGCCGCAAGCACGCAGAAGTCGGGCTCGCCGGTGCGCGCGATTTCACGGGCGAGCGGACGGGCGAGCATTTGCTTAATGAAGAGTGCCTGGCTGACACGCTCGCAGGCAACAAGCAGGCGACGCGTGTGGTTGCGGTCGGCGCCCGCCATGCCGCGCGTGACGAACACGTCGCGCTCGTTGAGATAGTCGACGATGCCGGCCTTGATGGCCTCATAGCTCTCGACGGACAGCGGGCGGTTGACCGCACCCCAGGCGATCTTGTCGTGAACATCGGGGGTGTCAACGATAAAACGATCGTTGGGCGAACGACCAGTGCGCTCCCCCGTCTCGATCACCAGCGCGCCGTTGGATGCCATGCGGCCTTCTTCGCGGCGGATGGCGTGCTCGACGAGCTCCGCGGCGGGTAGATCGACCAGCAGACGGGGTTGATTCTCGGCGGGATCTTCAACGAGCGTAATACCAAAGTTGGACAAAACTTCTGCAGGGGTAACACCAGGCATGGGGCCTCCTTTAAAAACGCGACACATGGACGCGGCGCGCACTTTACTCACGTAAAGCCCGTTGTACCCGATATGCAAAAACGTTTTTGCGGCAAGGACGGCAAGCCCGCCCAACGGTCAAAAATCGCAGGCAAGCGGCCTAGTCATTGGGGACGTTTTTAAACAACTAGTCATTGGGGACACTCTTGAACAGGCAACATTCAAGGAGCGCCCCCGGATGCCGGCACTTAGGGACGTTCCCAAAGTGTCGGCACATAAGGAACGTCCCTAAGTGCCGACTACAGCGGCAGGTTTTGGCCGAGCATGGCTATGGCGCTCATCAGGACCAGCATGCCGGCAGCGTAGGGCAGCACCGCGCCCAGGAGTTCGGCATCCTTACCGCGCACGAGCACGGCGGCAAGACCAATGGCGAGGGTCTGCGGCGAGATCATCTTACCGGCGGCGACGCCCAGGGCGTTCAACGCGACCATCCAGTAGTCGCTCACACCCAGCGCAGTGGCAGCCTGGCTCTGAATGGGGCCAAACAGCATGCCCGAGGACGTGCCCGAGCCGGTCACAAACGCACCGACTGCGCCGATCCACGGAGCCAGAATCGGGTACAGCCCACCGGCGACGGCGATGCAGAACGCGCTGATCGAAGAGATCATGCCCGCATAGCCCATCACCTTGGCACAGCCCAGCACCGAAAGCATCGTGATCACCGTCGGCATCATCTGCTTCACAGTCGCGGCCAGCACCTCGCCCATCATGCGTGGCGAAGCACCCTGAATGGCACCGCCGGCAAACGCCGCCAGGAAAATCCAGACGCCCGGCGTGTTGATCCACGAAAACGTAAGCGTACCGGGATTCTCACCGCAATACACCTGCACGTGGCTCGCAAACGGCGCGAGCGCGGCATGTACAGCGGGCACCAGGTTAGACGTGCCCAGCAGCAACACAAAGATCAGGATGAAGCACGACCAGGCCGAAAGCGCCGACTTAACGGTGAGCTTCTCCCCCGCCTCGATATTCATGTGAAAGCGTGCGTCCAGACGCCCCGACTTCTCGGCACGCATGGCAAGCGCAGCTGTCAGCGCGAGCGAAACGATGGATCCTACGACCACGGCCAGCTCGGGGCCCACAAACATGGCAACGACCAGAGCCGCGCCGACAAACGACACGCCGGAGAGCAACGCCACGCCGGCAACACCGTGCAGACGCTCGCCCACACTCGCGGCATTGCCCTGGTCATCGGCAACACGGCCCGCAACCAGCACAATAAATAGCGGCATCACCACAAAGAACGGCGCGAGCTGCACCAGCTGAACGGTCGCTAGGTGAAGGGAATCCAAACCCACCAGGTCGGCAACGGACACCGTGGGGATGCCGATGGAGCCGTAGGGCGTGGGCACGCCGTTGGCCAGCAGGCAGATGAGCACGGCAGGCACGGCCTCAAAGCCCAGGCCCGCGAGCATGCCGGCGGGAATGGCGACAGCGGTACCGAAGCCGGCCATGCCCTCCATAAAGCCACCGAAGCACCAAGCCACGAGCAGCGCCAGCAGACGGCGGTCGCTGCTGATGGAGGTGATCATGCTGCCGATCACGTCCATGGCGCCCGTACGAACGCACAGGTTATACGTGAACACCGCGGCGATGATCACCAGGACGATGGGCCACAGAGCCATCAAAAAACCTTCGAGCGAGGCGGTCGCGATCTGCGCTGCCGGCAGGTGCCACCATGCGAAGGCAAGCAAGCACGAAAGGACAAACGATCCGATAGCGGCCTTCCAAGCTGGCCATTTAAAGCACAGCAGCATCACGACCAGCCAAATAATCGGCACAAGAGCCAGTAAGAATGCGGCGACGTCCATAGGTAGAAGCTCCTTGGTACCGCGTGGGCGGCATCGGGGGTGTCACAAAACTTCAACAGGATACCGCACGTTTACCGACAAATTACAGCCGCCCGCCGAAATTATTGAACAATCCGTTCAAAAACACGAGCGAACACCGTCGCGTCTATACTAAAGCGCAGCAATAGAAAGGACTCCGCTTTGAGTATCACGCCCCTCGATAGCATTCGCCGCGCCATCGCCCGCCGCAACGGCACCTCCAACCCCGCTGCATCGAAGGACGGCGCCGCGAAGGCCCAGGGCGGCCGCATCGAGAACGGCCTCTTCCCTGCCTCGCACACTGCCGAGGAACTCGCACGCATCCAAGAGCTGAGTCAGCGCAACGCCGGCGGGCCCGATAGCAGCCAAGCCACACGTCGCCGGCGCGAACGCGATCGGGAGCCCGGCCCCGTCCGCCGCATGGTCAACGCTTGGTGGAACCGTCTGCTCGGCGCCGTCTACGGCGGCGGGTTCTCCATGCAGGAAGCGGAATACGAGGAGCACGCCACCCGCCGCGATTACCTTTGGAACGCTCTCGGCACCGCCGTGTGGGGCTTGGCGTTTCCGCTGCTCACCATCGTGTCCACACAGCTCGTGGGCGCCGAAGAAGCCGGCAAGTTCTCCATCGCCTTTGTCACCGGCACGCTCATCATGATCGCGTGCAACTACGGCGTGCGCAATTTCCAGGTCTCGGACATCGACGAAAAGACGTCCTTCGCCTCCTACCAGCTCAATCGTTGGATCTGCGGAGCGCTCGCCCTAGGCTGCGGCCTCATGTATAGCAGCGCCCGCGGCTATGACGCGCAGATGGCGACGATCGGCCTGGGCGTCTACCTGTATAAGGTCATCGACGGCGTCGCCGACGTGTACGAAGGCCGCCTGCAGCAGGCCGACAAACTCTACTTGGCTGGAATGAGCCAAACGCTACGCTCCGTCGGCGTCATCGCGGTCTTCAGCGTGGCGCTGTTCCTCACGCGCAGCATGCCCATCGCGGCCATGGACATGGGTGTCACCGCGATCGCCTCGCTCGTGCTGGTCACCGCGCCGCTCGCCCTGCTCGAGACCGAAAAATCGCGCCGCGTGAGCCTGCGCGAGGTCGGCCACCTGTTTGTCCAGTGCGCCCCGCTCTTTGGTGCACTGTTCCTGTTCAACCTTATCGAGAGCATGCCCAAGTTTGTGATGGAAGGCACGCTGGCATACAAATATCAGCTGTACTTTAATGCCCTGTTCTTTCCTGCGCAGGCTATTTTGCTGAGCATTGGATTTATCTATAAACCGCAGCTCCTGCGCTTGTCGAACATTTGGGCTAATCCTCGCAAGCGTCGTCGCTTTGACCTGATTATTGTTGCCGTTATGGCGCTGATCGTGGTCATCACCGGCATGTGCGCCGCATTTATGGCAGGTCCCGGTATTCCCCTCATGAGCTTTATGTACGGCCTCAGCTTTGAGCGCTACCGTACGCTGGCGCTGCTGATGGTCGTCGCCGGCGGCGTCACCGCGGCCATCGACTTTATCTACGCCATCATCACGGTGCTACGCCACGCTAGAGACGTCACCAAGATCTACCTGATCTGCTTCGCCGTAAGCGTGGTGCTGCCGGTGATCCTGATTAAGCTGCTGGGTCTGATGGGCGCTGTAGTGAGCTACCTAGCCATCATGGCCCTACTCCTGGTGCTGCTGATAATCGAGTACCGCCGCATCCGCCAACGCATCGAACGCGACCGCAACCCATACGGCGCCTAATTAGCTGCCCGGTCACCGGAATTTGCGATGGAATCACCCCGTCTGGGGTCTCGTTGCGGACAATATTCATCACGCAAAACTAAGTGAGTAGACTTTTACCGAATCCCCGACCACACCAACAGAGCACAAGTCTGTGACCTGCGGTTTTATTGAGGCAAATATGTTGGGTGCTCGGCATTTCCAAAAAAGTCTACTCACTTAGCAAGCGGGCAGCCAAAAAAGAACCGCCGCGACGTCGTTTGACTCCGTTGCGACGGTTTTTCGAGCATTTTCGCGCTGTCGAGGACGCAGACGCTCCTCATTTCTAGCGCTTACCGAGCAAGAAGGCGCTACTCTCCGAAAGTAGTCAAAAAAGCCCCGTCCCAAATTAGCTACGGTAGATCGGCGGAACAAGGTTATTCGCCCGGGTTGATGTTCGCGTAGAACTCGGCCCCGTCGTCCAGGCGCAGGATGCCCACGCGGCCGAACTCGGAGCCGGTGGCGGCGGCGCAGTCGATGTCGATGCGATCGGGCACACCAGCAGTGTCCTCGCCGCCCAAGCGCACGATCTGCCCGCGTCCCGATTCCTCATCGAGCCCCGCCAGACCACCGACCTCGCAATAGCGCCCAAGCGATACCGTGGGCGTGTGACCGCTCACCACGACCGGGCCCTTGCCCTCGGCAGAAAGCAGCCCGGTCGACGCATCCCAATAGCCATGACGAATCCACAGCAGGTCATCGGACGACTGCACCGCGAGCATCTGCTGCAGCAGCTCGCGATCGGCACCCACCGCTCCAACGCCATCGGCACAATCGACGCCATGCTCAAGCAAAAACGCGCGCGCCGCCTTCATCTCGATTCCAGCATGTACCAGCAGATACGGGCGCTCCTCGGTCTCGACCACTGCGTAGAGCGGCAGCGCGGCCATCCATCGCACGAGCTCCTCGTATGCCTCAAATTCCATGTCGTTGAGCTGCTCGCGCGTCGTCCAACCACCGTTGATATCCCAGGTCTCGGCATCGAGCGGATCCTGGCCAATGATGGCATCGAGCATGATCTGCTCGTGATTACCCTTGAGCACGTGGGCGTTGGGCAGCGAGCGCACGAGCTTAATAACGCCGACCGGATCGGGCCCGCGATCGATCATGTCGCCCAGCACGTACAGCGTGTCGTCGGACGTCAACGAGATCTTAGACAGGGCTTCGTCAAGCGCACGCACGTGCCCGTGAGCATCAGATGTCACATAGATCGCCATGGTACGCCTCTCCTTGCATTGCGGCCGAAGCCCGGCGCCGCAACTAAAACTTCAAGTTGAACTTAAACGTTACCCATTGTACTCCGTTGCAATAAAGCTGGAAAGGGTTTCCGAGCAGAGGCAAAGACGGCAGCCGTCTATGACGATATCGCGCACGCCCGCAATCCAACCCCATAAACCCACCATCTTTGGGTACAAATAACCGCAGGCAACTGACCGTGCCACGCCAACCAACCAGGAGCGGACACCATCCATGAACCAGATCCTTCTCTTTATCGGCCTCGTCATCATTCTGTGTCTGACCATCAAACCCGTCGGCAAAAAGCTCCCCTTCCCCACCCTGCTCATCTTTATCGCGCTCGGCATGCTGTTGGGCGTCAACGGCCCGGCGCATATCGACTTTAGCGACTATGCGCTCACCGAAACCGTCTGCAGCACGGCGCTGCTGTTCATCATGTTCTACGGCGGCTTTAACACCAATATCGACCGTGCCAAACCCGTCGCTGTGCCGGCGGTGCTGCTGAGCACGCTCGGCGTCGTCATCACTGCCGGCATCACCGGCGTGTTCGCCCACTTCGCGCTGGGGTTCGACTGGATCGACGGCCTGCTGTTGGGATCGGTCGTGGCATCCACCGACGCGGCCAGCGTCTTTAGCGTGCTGCGCGAGCACAACCTTTCGCTGAAGGGCGGCACCGACTCGCTGCTCGAGGTCGAATCGGGCTCCAACGACCCCGTCGCCTACATGCTCACCGCCGTGCTCGCCACACTCGCGGCCGGCGGCGACATTAACATCCCCGTGCTGCTGGCCAAGCAGATTATCCTGGGCGTGGGCCTGGGCCTCGCCATCGGCTGGGCGGCGGGCCGCCTGATTGAACGCGCGCACGCAACGGCCGAGGGCGCGCAGACCATCTATTTGTTCGCCGTGGCCATCGTCGCCTACGCGCTGCCGAGCTACCTGGGCGGCAACGGCTTTTTGGCTGTATACCTGGCCGGCATTGTGCTGGGCGCCAGCGACATCACCGGCAAAGTCGAGATGGCGCACTTCTTTGACACCCTCACCGAGATGGCCGAGATGACGATCTTCTTCTTGCTCGGCCTGCTCGTAACGCCCGCACGCCTGCCGCAGATGCTGCTGCCGGGCCTGGCACTCATGGCGTTCATGCTCTTCGTGAGCCGCCCCATCGCCGTCGGCGTGCTCCTAGCGCCCTTTAAGACGAATCCCCGCCAGGTCGCGCTCGTAAGCTGGGCGGGCCTACGCGGAGCGGCTTCGGTCGTCTTTAGTCTCTTTGCCGTAGTGGCCGGCGTTCCCGGCGGACACGACCTATTTGACCTGGTGTTTGCGATTGCCGTGTCGAGCATTGTGGTGCAGGGCTCGCTGCTGCCGGCGGTGGCGAAGAAGCTCGATATGATCGATGCGACCGGCGACGTGCGTCGCACCTTTAACGACTACCGCGACGAAGACGGCATGTCGTTCGTCAAGCTCAAAGTAGGCGCTGGACATCCGTTTGCCGGACGCTCGCTCGCCGACATTGGCAGCGCAACGAACATGCTGGTGGTCCTGGTACTGCGCGACGGTGCGCACCCGGTGTTGCCCAACGGCGATACCGTAATTGAGGAAGGCGACCTATTGGTGATGGCTGCCCCGACGTTTGAAGAGCGTGCCGAGGTTACGCTGCGCGAGGTCACCGTGACGCCCCACGGTCACCTGGCCGGCCAGCGCCTGCGCGATGTGCCGCAAGGCAAGCATCCGTTTATTGTGGTGATGCTCAAGCGCGAAGGCCAAACGATCATCCCCGACGGCAACACCCTAATATACGCCGGCGACGAAGCCGTCATCGCCACGCTCGCGTCGTAGCGGGCAGGAGGTAGCTAATTTGCGACGAAGAGATCAAGCGCCTAGAAAGCCTCATGCCTTCGCTCGCAGATTTGGATTTGCCTGAGGAGTAAAGCACCCCTCCCCCATGTAACCATCCTGCAAATCATAGCGGCGCAGTCGAGTTTTACCGTGATGCGGTCGCGCCTGGCGCTCCACTGTGCTAAAGTATCCCGAACGTTCAAACGACTACGAGGGGGAACTAGAAGATGGCACGTGTGCACAACTTCTCAGCTGGCCCGGCCGCGCTGCCTACCAGCGTGCTCGCCGAGATCGCCGACGAGATGATGGACTACCGCGGTTGTGGCATGTCCGTGCTCGAGATGAGCCATCGATCTAGCATGTACCAGCAGATTATCGACGACGTCGAGGCAACCCTGCGTCGTCTGCTGAGCATCCCCGACAACTACCGTGTCCTGTTTTTGCAGGGCGGCGCCACGCTGCAGTTTGCGGGCATCCCCATGAACCTCATGCGCCGCGGGCGCGCCGGCTACATCGTGACCGGCAACTTTGCCAACAAGGCATACAAAGAAGCCGCCAAGTACGGCGAGGCCGTGCTGCTCGCGAGCTCCAAGGACACCAATTTCGACCGCATACCCACCATGGCCGACGTCAACGCGCGCATTGCCGCCGAGGCCGCAAGCAACGGGCTCGACTACGTCTACATCTGCCAGAACAACACCATCTTTGGCACCATGTACCACGAGCTGCCCAACTGCGGCGACGTACCGCTGGTCGCCGATGTCTCGAGCTGCTTTCTGTCGCAGCCGCTCGACGTTGAGCGCTACGGGCTCATTTACGCCGGCGCGCAGAAAAACGCCGGCGCCGCGGGCGTGACCGTGGTCATCGTGCGCGACGACCTCATCGCAGATGGCTCCGCCTTTGCGCAAACGCCGCAGTACATGGACCTCAAGGCCCAGGCCGCCAAGGGCTCCATGCTCAACACGCCCAACACCTTTGGTATCTACGTATGCGGCAAGGTGTTCCGTTGGGTTGAGAAAACCGGCGGACTTGCCGCCATGGCCGAGCGCAACTGGGCCAAGGCCAATCTGCTCTATGACCTGCTCGAGCACAGCGAGCTGTTCCATAGCACTACGCAGGCCGACAGCCGCTCCATCGCCAACGTCACCTTCCGCACCGGCGACGCCGAACTCGACGCGGCCTTTGTCGCAGGCGCGGCCGGGCACCAGATTCAAAACGTCAAGGGCCATCGCCTGGTGGGCGGTATGCGCGCCAGCGTCTACAACGCCGTAACCATGGAAGACGTGCAGGCACTGGCCTCGTATATGAAGGACTTCGAAGCGCAGCATAGTTTGAGCCCGCGATCTAACTAGCCCGCAACGCGCGGGCCGACCAGCCACTTCAAACCACTTGTTTTAGACAAACCTGCTAAGGAGTTTTTCCATGCGTAAGATTAAGACCATCGACGACATCACTAAAGACGGCAAAGTCGAGTTTGGCGAGGGCTACGAATTTGTGAGCACCGCCGAAGAGGCCGACGCCATCCTGATGCGCTCGACCGACCTGCACGGCTACGAGCTGCCCGAGGGCATCCGCGCCATCGCCCGCTGCGGCGCCGGCGTCAACAACATCCCCGTCGAGGAGTACGCCAAGAAGGGCGTCGTCGTCTTTAACTCCCCCGGCGCCAACAGCAACGCCGTCAAGGAGCTCGTCCTAGGCATGCTGGTGCTCTCGAGCCGCGGCGTGGTGCAATCGATGAACTGGGTGCGCGACAACGCCGACGATCCCGAGATCCAGGTCGATGCCGAGAAGGCCAAGAAGGCCTTTGTGGGCCGCGAGCTCAAGGGCAAGCGCATCGGCGTCATCGGCCTGGGCAACGTGGGCTCCAAGGTAGCCAACGCCTGCGTCGATCTGGGCATGGACGTCTACGGCTACGATCCGTTCATTTCCGTCGAGCACGCATGGGTGCTGAGCCGCGAAGTGCAGCGCGTAGGCACGCTCGAGGACCTGTGCCGCGGCTGCGACTACCTCACCGTGCACGTACCCAGCAAGGCCGACACCATCGGTATGATCAGCACCCAGCAGATCGATCTGCTGGCACCCGACGCCGTGCTCATCAACTACGCGCGAGAGACCATCATCGACGAAGACGCCGTCGACGCCGCCCTGCGCGAGGGCAAGCTCAGCTGGTTTAGCTGCGACTTCGCCACGCCCAAGACGGTCAAGATGCCCAATACGTTTATCACCACGCATTCGGGCGCCGGCACCGGTGAGGCTGAAGCCAACTGCGCAGACATGGCCATCAGCGAGCTCAAGGATTACCTGGAGAACGGCAACATCGCACATAGCGTCAACTACCCCACCTGCAGCATGGGCAAGGCGCGCGCCGCAAGCCGCATCGCCTGCCTGCACGCCAACGTGCCCAACATGATCGGCCAGATCACGGCCATTCTTGCCAAGGACAACGCCAACGTGCAGCGTATGACCAACGAGTCCGCTGGCGAGAACGCCTACACCATGTTCGACACCGACGAGCACCTGGACAGCAGCACCATCGAGGCGCTCAAGCAGATTCCGTCGATGTATCGCGTGCGCGTGATCAAGTAGCGCCGACTGACCTGACGGGCAGCTCCCCATGTGGCCTGCCCGTCACTGACATTGAATGCCCGCGGGGGTGCCTTTCGCACGAGAGGCGCCCCCGTTTTTGTGAGCGCTCCATTAAGTGCACCGAGCCGCTTCTTGGCATACAATCTGTATGTTGACCTAACTATCTGTGAGGTGCCTATGGTTGATACAGATTTTGCTTGGCGGCTTACGCAGGGGCTCGTGCGGATCGACAGTTCCGACCCAGGTGCGTATGAGGGCGAGATTGAACGCTATATCAAAGCGTTGGTTGAGGAACGGTTAGCGCAGCTGAGCCATCCGGTACTCGATGCCGTGCAGATTGCAGAGCACGAAGTACTCCCCGGGCGCCGCAACCTTATGGTCACCGTGCCGGGACTGAGCGACGAGCCACGGCTCGTCTATATCTGCCATATGGATACCGTTACGCTGGGCGATGGCTGGGACGCGGACATTCCGCCGCTCGGAGCGATCGTGCGCAACGATAAACTCTATGGCCGCGGTGCCTGCGATATGAAGGGTGGCCTGGCCTGCGCCATTGCCGCACTGGTCCATACGCTCGAGCGCGTGGCGGCAGAAGGCGAGCTGCCCCGCCGTGGCTTCTCACTCATTTGCTCGGTCGACGAGGAGGACTTTATGCGCGGCTCAGAGGCAGCCATCGATGCCGGCTGGGTCGGCTCGCGTGAATGGGTGCTGGACACCGAGCCCACCGACGGACAGATCCAGGTGGCGCACAAGGGGCGCACGTGGTTCGAGATTGAAATGGCTGGCGTAACGGCGCATGCGAGCCAGCCGTGGAAGGGCGCGGATGCCGTCGCCGCCATGGCCGAGGTCGTGTGTTCGCTCCGTCGCGCGTTTGTGGCGCTGCCCGCGCACGATGAGCTGGGGCCTTCGACCATCACGTTTGGCCAAATCGAGGGCGGATATCGCCCCTATGTCGTGCCCGACCGCGCCAAAGTCTGGGTCGACATGCGTCTGACCCCGCCGACCGATACGGCCGCCGCAATCAATATGGTCGAGCATGCTATTGCCGCCGCCGAGGCCGCGGTTCCCGGTTGCCACGGCAGCTACGCCGTGACGGGCGACCGCCCCGCTATCGAGCGCGATCCGGTCTCTCCCCTTCTAGCTGCACTCAAGTGCGCAGCAGACGATGTAACGGGCACGGACACGACCGTCGGCTTCTTTACCGGCTACACCGACACTGCCGTCATTGCCGGCAAGACGGGTAACCGTAGCTGCATGAGCTATGGCCCAGGCTCGCTCGCACTCGCCCACAAGCCCAACGAATATGTGCCCCACGCCGACATCGTTCGCTGCCAGAGTGTGCTCATCGCGCTCGCCGACAACACGCTCTGGGGCGCGGATGGCCAAGTTGGGGCATAATAAGCCGCGAACAAACCAACTCGTGCGTTAGGACCGCCCATGAAAGCACTTCCGTTTCCCTGCATCCGCCCGGCTCAGGACCGCGTGCTCGAGGCGTTGCCCGCAATGGGCAGCATCCTGAGCGGCAACGATGCTCTGCGCGGAGCCATTGCCGATGGCCTGATGCTCAAGGACCCGGGTGCGGCGTATTACGTGTACGAATGCTCGGGGGAGCCGGGGCGCGTGACGGGCGTTGTGGCGATCTGCCCGGTTGGTGCGCTGGCGGGCGGCGACGCGGTTGCCGCCGATACGGCCGCCGCTGCGCGCGCATTCGCCGACCTCAAGGTACAGCCCCGTCCCGTAACGCTCGCCTACGAGGCCTCGCCCGTCATGGATATCATCCTGGGCGCCGCCAAAGAGGGCGCCTCGCTCTACGCCGTCACCGATCCTGCGGGCATTACACACCGCGTGTGGGAGGTTAAGCGCGAGGACGCCGTCGGCGCCATCCGTGCCATGCTCGACCAGGCGCCGGAGCCGGTACTGGCCGACGACCCTGCCTACGCTGGCGCACTAGTCGGGGTATCACAGCTCCTGGCCGATGAGGCCCGTTCCGCCGGAACGTACACCGGCAAGGAGCCGTTCAACTTTACCGTTGCCGCGCTCTTCCCCGCTGCGCAGGTCAGCGGCGGCGCACCGCAGGTTCCGACGGGTCTGCTCACGCACCAAGTCGCGCGGTTCTAGCAAGACCAGACCGCGCAGCACAAAAATCGGCAGCTCAACAAACAGGGGGCGGAGATGCAGCAGGTACATGCATCTCCGCCCCTTTTGCGTCGAGAAGTTATGCCGGCGACCCGAGCCGCCACGCTCGCGTTATCCGCGCTGCGGACCTGCAGTAGCCACAAGCGGTTCAAGGCCCAGCTCGCGTGCGTAATCCTCCTGCGTAAAAATCTCAATCAGCTCAAACGTGTCGGATTCGTCGTCAAACGCAAAGTGCAGCACCGAGCAGTTGCCCGGCACACGATCGCGTTCGTCGGTCGCCGCACCCTTCACGTGGTCCATGAACTCCTTGATGGCCGAGCCATGGCTTACCGCGAGCACGCACGTATGGTCCGGACGCTGCATAAGCTCGGTCAACGTCGCCACCATGCGCTCGCGCACCTGCATCTGACCCTCGCCGCCAAACTGGCGATAGAAGTCGCGCCACGGGCGCTCGGGCATGAGCACCACGCGCTCGGCCTCAAAGTCGCCAAAGAACCACTCACGCAGGCCGTCCAGGCGCTCGTACGCCAAGCCCGGCCACAAGTTGGCGATAGTCTGCTCGGTGCGATGAAGCGTGGAGGTGTAGGCATGATCGGGCTCAATGCCGCGCGCACGTAAAAACATGCCGGCGCGCGCCGCCTGGTCGCAGCCCAACTGCGTAAGCGGCGAGTCACTCCACCCCTGAATGATACGCTTGAGGTTGAATATCGTCTGTCCATGACGGACCAGATACAGATCTTTATTCATAGGGGTCCTTTCGTTCGTTACCAATCAAGGAGCGAAAACGCCCCGTCGCAATAGCCAAAATGAAGCACGGCGCCGTTGTCGGGTAGCTCCCCCTCGCCAGTCACATACTCAAGAAACTCCTGGCAGGCTGAGCCGTGGGAAACCGCCAGCACGCAGTCGTGCTGCGGCCTGGCCATGATGCGGGACAGCGCCGCGACCATGCGCGACTGAAGCTCACTTTCCGACTCGCCACCAAAGGCAACCGGATAATCACCCCAGGGCTGCGGCGGCATCTCGCGATTTGATGCGCCCTCCAGCGAGCCAAAATGCCACTCACGCAGGTCATCGACCAGCTCTATGGAACGGCCCTCGCCAACGATAAGCTCGGCCGTATGCCGCGCCCGGCCCAACGGCGAGGAATACACATGATCAAAGGCCACGCCACGCGCCGCAAACGCCGTACGCGCCGTCAGCGCCTGCTCGCGCCCGCGCGCCGTAAGCGACGAATCGTGCCAGCCCTGCAAAATGCTCTGCACATTGAGCTCAGTCTGCCCATGCCGCACCAAATACAGATCTGCCACACACCCTCCCCTCGTACCACCACAAAGGGGACAGGCACCTTTGTGGTGGTTTACCGTCTGATCACGCCGCGATGACGCTCAGCTACACCAGCACGTCAGCGAGCGAACGCTTAGGTACGTGGTGCACCTGCGCCTCGTCACGCCAGTAATTAATAGAGCCGTCGGGGTTGGAATCGATCGCATCGATAACTTGAGTCTCGGCCGGAACGCCAAACGCCATGATCAGCTTGAGCTCATATTTGTCGTTATCGAGCCCCATGGCATCGATCGCGCGGGGCGTAAAGGCCTTGAACATACAGGCTGCCACCTCGGGCGTGGCGCTGCGGGCGGCGAGCATCATCGTCTGCGCGGCAATGCCCGTGTCGACCTCGGTAATGGGAGCGGCTGGCTTGCCCGGAACGGCGCGCTCAGCCAAAATCGCGATGTAGCCGGTCGGGCGCTCACCCTCGGCAGGACCCGGCCAATCCTTAAGCGCACCGGCCCATGCAAGCTCATCAAATACACGCGCGCAATCCACGGCACCGCTCACCACATGAAAACGCAGACGCTGAGCATTGGCGCCGCAGGGAGTCAGGTGAGCCAGCTCTGCCAGCTCGAGCAAAAACTCACGCGGCACGCGCATGGACTCGTCAAAACGGCGGCACGTACGGGCACGACGGACCAGCGCATCAAACGCTTCCAAGCCGAGCTTTTCGCAACCCTGCTCTGCCATCGATTCGACACTCGACGGCGCCTCGGGAACTGCTTCGTTCATAGGGACCCCCAATACAAGCCAATTGTCCTTAGGAAAATCTAACCTAAAACGTAGGCAATAACGAACAGGGCTGCAATGTTCTACACCTGTTGAATAGAAAATCGCAACGTGGGGAACAACGGAAACAATTCGGGGCCTTTGGGTTACGTTTCGCCCTCTCCGACCCATACGCCAGCGCCTTTAGGCGATACTGGTTGTAACGATCAAGGCTTACGCCGCACGGAAAGGAGACATTATGGGCATCTTTAAGAACGATGACCAAAAATCGAGCCAGTTTGGATTTGACGAGAAAAGCATGGCGGGCAAAGCCGTCAAGGCCGTGCGCTGGATTTACGCCATCACGGGCGTCTTGGCGCTCGTCGCCGGCATCGCACTGCTGTTTGCGCCCGCCAAGTCCCTCGTCTTCCTAACGACCGTCTTGGGCTTCTACTTTGTGATCACGGCCGCGATCAGGCTGTTTACCGCTGTTTTCGAGCCGCTGCTGCCCACCGGCTGGCGCGTGACGAGCATCATCTCCAACCTACTCATTATCTTGGGCGGCGTCATAATCCTGCGCAACCAGGCCTTCTCGACCGCGACGCTCACCACGATGGTGGTTATCGTGGCCGGCTTTGGCTGGATCGTCGAAGGTGTCATGTCCATTCTGGAGTCCGAGCTTTCGTCCAACCGTGCCCTCGCCATCCTGAGCGGCGCGCTCTCCATCATCGCCGGCATGTTCGTGTTTATCTATCCGCTGTGGTCGGCCAAGATGCTCGTCATCTTTAGCGGCGCCGCACTGCTGGTGTTTGGCGTAACGCTGATTGTTCGCGCTATTCAATTTGGCAAACTGGTGCACTAGATGCCGCGAACGCTCTTTATTGATGCAGACGCCTGCCCGGTCACGCGCGAGTCGATTGACTGCGCGCGGCGGGCGGGCGTCGCCGTTGTTATCGCCGGCAACAGCACGCAAAACCTAGAACGGCACATTCGCCGCGACGACCCGCGCGATGCTGAGCACGCGCGACGCGGATTTTGGGTCACGACGCTCGATGTGAGCGTGGGCGCCGACAGCGCCGACTTTGCCATTGTCGAACGCCTGCAGGCGGGCGACGTGGTCGTGACGCAGGACATTGGCCTGGCGAGCATGGTGCTCGGCCGCGATGCCGCCGCCATCGGTGTGCGCGGGCGTGTGTACGACAAAGCAACCATCGACATGCAGCTGTTTATTCGTCACGAGGAAAAGAAGGTGCGTCGCGCTGGCGGTCGCACCCGCGGGCCGGCAGCCTTCACCAGCGAAGACCGCGCCCGCTTTAAGCGCAACCTCACCGAGCTGCTGCACTAACCAAGGTAGATTTTTGGGACATGTCCGGAAATCTGCTTTTTGCTTTGGGCGGTGTGAACGCTCAAAATCCATGGCTCAACAAAAAACGGGCTTCAAAATGCCATGCGTCGCCGCATTGTGCAGGCGCCGAGCATGGCTATTTTGAAGCCCGTTTTGTTAGGCCCACTTAGAGGCCGAAGGCGGATAGGATGAGGCCCCAGCCCGCGCCGATGACATACATCATGATCAGAAACACAGCGTTTTCGCGGGCGCTGCGGTTGGTGCGGAACAGCACCAGGTAGCCCACGCCGGCGGAAATGAGCGTGCCGGCGAGCATCGGTGCCAGCTGCAGCGCGCCTTCCAGGTACAGTTGCGTGATGACGACGCTGGCCGAGCAGTTGGGGATCAGGCCGACGAGTGCCGAGCCCAGGACCGCAAGCATCTCGTTGCCGCGCAGGAACTGCTCGATCGCCGACTCGCCAAAGGTCTCGAGCACGGCGACCAGAATCAGCGTCACCAGGAAAATGAATACCGACACCTGCACGGTATGCGAGATCGCGCTGCGGATGATCGACACGATGGGCGCGCCCTCGTGGGAGTGGCTGTGGTCGTGGTGGCGCTCGTGCTCGTCCGCGTGACCATGATCGTGGCTGTGGTCGTGCCCGTGCTCGTCCTCATCCTCGTCACAGCCGCAATGATCGCGTTCGCACAGCTCGTGGATGTGATCAGCACTTACTCCCGCCTCGGCCACTTCATCAATGATGTCGCCCCCGGTATGGTCGTCGTGCGCGCAGTTCACATGAGCCGGATTGGCAGCGGTCCCCAGCACGGTACGGCGAATCGCCGCATGCGCGCGGGCATTACGACGAAGGCCGCGGATAGCCGCATCCACGATAAAGCCCGTGACCAGCGCGATCAGC
Source organism: Collinsella aerofaciens (assembly GCF_040910325.1). GTDB lineage: Bacteria > Actinomycetota > Coriobacteriia > Coriobacteriales > Coriobacteriaceae > Collinsella > Collinsella aerofaciens_BL. The sequence goes on from NZ_JBDGAV010000012.1 coordinate 20,510, forward strand.
GCCTTCGAGGCGAGCAACATCGCCATGGTCTGCACGGGTACCTGCTCGGCGAGCAACAGCGGCAGCATCTCGTCGGAGGTCGAAAGAAACACCGCCACCAAGGTGCCCAGCGTCACGACGCGACCGGCGTACAGTGTGGCCGCCATTGCCGAAAAGCCGCACTGCGGCACCATGCCCAGCAACGAGCCAACCACGGGACCCGCGGCGCCGGCGCGCTTGATGGCCCCGTTAACGCGGTCGCCCGCGACGTGCTCCAAGGTCTCGAGGGCCAGATACGTCACCAACAAAAACGGCACCAGCGAGAGCGTGTCCTTGCCGGCGTCGAGCAGAATATCAATCAGCAAATCCATGACGGATGGAACCTTTCGTGTCTTTCGGCAGCATTGTAAAAGTCCTAGCGGTCAACTAGGGTATTGTAGTTGTCCTAGGCGCGATGCCAATAGTTGCCCATGGTAAACTATCATCTCGCCATAACTCAATGCCACCGAGCCGCGCGACGCGGCCCGTCCAAGGAGCAGTCTATGAACGTTTCACAAGCACTCGAATACGAGCGTCAGCCGTTTATCCCCATGTTTATCTATGGCGATCACGGCGCCATGGAGTCCGAGCGCCAGAAGGGCGAAGAGGCCCTCAAGGTGCTCGAGACCGAGTACTTTACCGCCGAGGGCGACCCCGGCTTCGACTTTGCCACCGTGCGCGACCTGGCCGACCGCAACCGCGACCTGTGCGACCAGATTGGCGAGGCACGCCTGCGCAACGTGACGCCCGCGACGCTTTCGCGCGGCCTGTCCGATGCCGACACCTGCGCCGCCATCGGCAAGATGCAAAAGCGCACTGCCGCGTCCGTCATGCGCGAGATCCGCGGCGACCGCGACGCGCTCGGCGTCGCCTACGCTCGCAAGCCCATCCAAGGCACGGTGCTGGGCATCGACATCGAAACCACCGGTCGCGCGCCCGAGCGCGGCTACATCATCAACGTGGGCTGGGAAATCATGGAGCTCACCAGCGACGCCGTGCCGCATGACGCCGAAGCACACTACTGCGGCCTGCCCGACATCTATCGCGGCGAGGACGTGCCGCTGTCGAATATCCACCACATCACTTGGGACGACATCGACGGCAAAACGCCCTTCCGTGAGAACAAGGGACTGCAGAAGCAGCTGCTCAAGCTTATGAAGAAGTACCCGTACATGGCGCATAACGCCGCGTTCGAGGACAGCTGGTTCAAGATTCACCTGGACGGTTACGCCGAGGCGCGTCGTGCCGGCAAGATTATCGTCATCGACTCGCGCCAGATCTGCCGCAGCCTGGATGCCGACGTCCGCTCGCTCCCCCGCGAATCCGCCCCCGCCGCGCTCGAGAACTGGGCGCGCCGCCGTGGAACCCTCGCCGCCGACGCCAACGAGCAGCATCTGGGCCTGGACGACACCGACCTCATGCTCCGCACCGTCCAAGCCGAGTTCAACCTCAAGAACCTATTTGCCAAGTAGAAACGTCTACGACAAACACGGCGTAGATCACGAGCGGCCTCGCAGCGGGAACCCCCCGCAGCGAGGCCGCCCTACGTTCCACAAATAAATCTGCCATCACAAATTCTGAACCCTCATTTTGAACGATTTCGGCCAATTCCCGACACGTAATTCGTTATCGGATGGTGATGCATCACTATCAAATGTGCGGCAGTTGAGTAGTTATATGCTATAGCTAAGCTGCGAAAACTTTTATTTAGGGCATACCAACTCATAATTGCGTCAAGTTTTTGGACAGCATTTGGTTAGACCTCTAAAACGACTTTTTCACTCAGCGCCATCAACACGGCATTAGCTGACACGATATATACCATGAGTATCGTATTGTCACATACCACTGCAAAAGCGGTCTACCAGGCCGCGCATTCGGTGTCTGCGAAAGGCATCGAGTCCTGTAACCCTGCCGCGATTTACGGATCATGTCCCACCGGAACGCTCCTTGACGCAGCCGCAGAATGGCTCACCAAACATGATGTTTCCCTCGACGCAAATGATTCCCTCGAGGTGATGGTGTTTGATCGCAGGAATGCGCGCTATGCAATGAACTGTCAATGCCACGTTTCTTCAAAACGATTCTCGAACTCACGCTTTATAGAGCTCAAAGATGGCATCTTCATTGTTGGCGTTGAGCTTTGCGCACTTCAGGCCGCCACCTATCTTTCTTTTCGCGAACTAGTGGAGTACTACTTTGAACTGTGCGGCGCTTATTCCCTTGGAACCGACTCTTCCACCTCCTATACCGAGCGTTTCGCGCTCACCTCGACCGAGAGGCTAAAACAGTTCTTTAATTCCATTACCAGATGCGACGGTCTGGCTCTTGCCCGAAAGGCGATCCAATGTGTGCGCGACGGATGCCGGTCTCCTATGGAAACGGCCTTTGTCATGATGCTAACGCTGCCTAAAAGCGAAGGAGGACTTGGTATTAAGGGAATTGAGACCGATTACGAGGTGCAGGTCACCGCTGCCGCAAAGAATCTCACGAGACGCAAAAAGTTCTTTATGGATGCATATCTAAAGAAATCTCGCACAGACATTGAATACAACGGTTTTTATCATGACGCGGAAGAAGACCGCGCCATCGATGAGGAGCGCAAGAATGCGCTTGCGTCCATGGGATACGGAATCATCACCGTCAGCCGTTATTCCTTTATGCATGCCAGCTCTTTTGTTAGGGTCATGGAAGCAATCCAGCGGAAAGAGGGCGTACGCCCCTCGCGTCTGCCAAAAGACTTTCAAATCATGCAAGAGGACCTGAGACAGTTTGTGCTCAGAAGGTTTATAGAAGAGAAAAAGCGAATTCAGAAGCAGCTTCGCCAGGATTCCGAAGAGCGTCAACGAATCGACCTCGAAAAAGCAACACTCGAAGGCATCACGCTGGATGACCCGACAATTAATGAAGTTGCAGCAATCGATGACATGCAGACTGTCGAATCCGACAGCCCATCATTTGCCCAAACAAGCAGTCTCACGCCCGAGGGCAAGGTCTTCGGTGCCGGAAACTAGGCCGGCTAACAAGGTGGGTACCCTAACGATGTGCAAAATTGCGAGTATTCAGCAAGGTCGGGTGTCTATCACCCTCGAGTGGATCCAAATGTGAAGCGAAATCACTCTTGCGTGAGAGCGTTAGGCAACATTTGAGGAAGAACTCATCGGATTAACACCCTAAGATAACTCTTGAACTGCATTATATGACCTGCAATAAATTAGCGGACCCCCTATAGTTGCAGAATACTCCATTTTTTGCACGGCACGAGGGTACCCACCTTGGCATCGACTATCAAAAAACGCTCAGTCCGGGATCTCGTCACCTATTCCCCATCATTTTGTACAACGAATTACCTGAACGTCATTGACATATGAACATGCACTCATATAATCGAAAGTAAATTATATGAGCGCATGTTCATATGAAAGGATATTGCAATGAGCATCCGCGTTGATGAAACGAAACTCGACATCGAGGCCACCGAACCCGCGATCCCGACCACCTGCTCGCCCGAGGACCTTCCCGACGAGGAGCTTCTCTACGACCTCGCCGACCTGTTCAAGGTCTTCAGCGACACCACGCGCATCAAGATCCTCTATGCCCTCATGGGCCGCGAGCTCTGCGTGGCAGACATCGCCGAAGCGACCGAAACCTCGCAGTCCGCGGTGTCGCACCAGCTGCGCACACTCAAGCAGTCGCACCTGGTTAAATTCCGGCGCGACGGGCGCAATATCCTCTACTCGCTCGCCGACGACCACGTCTACACCATGCTCAACCAAGGCATGAGCCACATCTGCGAATAGCGACCAACCACGGTACCAGCGCGGCCTGCACCCAAGCCGCAAATACAGAGAAAGGAACCCCCATGAAAAAGCAGTTCAAGCTCGACGAAATCGACTGCGCCAACTGTGCGCGCGAGCTTCAGGACGAGCTGGCCAAGCTCGAGGGCGTCAAATCCGTGTCCGTCAACTTCATGACCCAAAAATTGACGCTCGAAGCCGATGACGCCGAGTTCGACGAGGTACTCAACCGCGTTGTAGAGTTTACGGCCGACGCCGAGCCGGACTGCGAGATCATTCTCTAGCCCGGGTTTACGCCAACCTGCAAGGCCGCGCTTGCCGCGGCCTTTGCTCGCGAAATTATATGAGCGAGTGTTCATTCATTCAAATGGGAGGATACGAGTCATGACCACCGCCGATCCCAAAAAGAAAAAGAAGAAGCGTAAGAAGAAAGAGTCCCTTGAGCATAAGCGCAACCGCATCGTGGTAGCGCTGGGCATTTTTGCCGTGGTGTACGCCCTCGATGAGTTCGGCACCCTCACCGCCGCATTCGGTACCCCGGGCGACATCTACGCCAGCTTTATGCTGTTCCTCATACCGTTTTTGATTGCCGGCTACGACGTGCTGCAAAAGGCATTCAATAACATCCGCCGCGGCAAGGCCTTCGACGAGAGTTTCCTTATGGCCGTCGCGACCATCGGCGCGTTTGCCATGGTGCTCTTCCCCGATACCGACCCGCACATGGCCGAAGGCGCCGCCGTCATGCTGTTCTACCAGGTCGGCGAGCTGTTCCAGGCATACGCCGTGGGCAAGAGCCGTAAATCGATCAGCGCCATGATGGACATAGCACCCGACTACGCCAACGTCGAGCAACCCGACGGCTCACTCGAACAGGTCTTCCCCGATGACATCGCGGTCGGCACCGTGATCGTGGTCAAGCCCGGCGAGCGCGTGCCCATCGACGGCGTCATCGTCGAGGGCGAAACCCAGCTCGACACCGCCGCCCTTACCGGTGAGTCGGTCCCCCGCCCGGCCAAAACCGGAGACGATATCATCAGCGGCTGCATCAACATGACGGGGCTCATCCACGTGCGCACCACCAAGCCCTTTGGCGAGTCCACCGTCGCACGCGTCCTGGAGCTCGTGGAGAATGCCAGCGAAAAGAAGGCACGCACCGAGAACTTCATCACGCGCTTTGCCCGCATCTACACGCCCGCCGTCACCGGCGCTGCCGCGGTGCTCGCGCTCGGCGGTGGCCTGGTCAACGGTGCCTGGTCCGACTGGATTCTGCGCGGCCTGACCTTCTTGGTCGTCAGCTGCCCGTGCGCGTTGGTGATCAGCGTGCCGCTCAGTTTCTTTGGCGGCATCGGCGGCGCGTCCAAGCTGGGCGTTCTCATCAAGGGTTCTAACTACCTCGAGACGCTCGCCGACGTGGACACCGTCGTCTTTGACAAGACGGGCACCCTCACCAACGGCACGTTCTCGGTGGTCGCGGTACACCCCGAGGCAGGCTATACCGAGCAATCGCTGCTTGAAGTCGCAGCCCTTGCTGAGTCGTTCTCCGATCACCCCATCGCGCAGTCCGTACGTGTCGCCTACCAGGGCGAGGTCGACCCCAAGCGCGTAAGCGACTCCACCAACGACGCGGGCCATGGCGTGACGGCAACCATCGACGGCAAGCACGTCGTCGTTGGCAACGCAAAGATGCTCGCCGCGGCCGGAGTCGAAACGCCCGATTGCGAGGTCGTCGGAACGATTCTGCATGTGCTCGTTGACGGCGTGTACGCCGGCCACATCGTGATTGCAGACACCGTCAAGGCCGATGCTGAGCAAACGATTCGCGACCTGCACGCCGCCGGTGTCAAGCGCACCGTCATGCTCACGGGCGACCGCGAGGAGGTTGCGGCGTCTGTGGTCAAGCAACTCAGTCTCGACGAGTTCCACGCGCAGCTGCTGCCGGGCGATAAGGTCGAGCGCGTCGAGGCGCTGCTTGCAACCGAGAGTGGCAAGGGCAAGCTCGCCTTTGTGGGCGACGGCATCAACGATGCGCCCGTGCTTACGCGCGCCGATGTGGGCATTGCCATGGGCGCTATGGGTTCTGACGCTGCGATCGAGGCCGCCGATGTCGTGCTCATGGACGACAAGCCGTCCAACATTTCCCGCGCGATCCGCGTGGCACGCAAGACCATGACGATCGTCTGGCAGAACATCATCTTTGCGCTGGGCGTTAAGCTGCTGATCCTTGTGCTGGCAGCGCTGGGCATCGCCAACATGTGGCTTGCCGTGTTCGGCGACGTAGGCGTGGCGATCATCGCCATCCTGAACGCCATGCGCGCGATGGGTGTCAAGAACTTGTAGCGTTCGTGGGCTGTCCGGCCGGGGCCGGGCTTGGTTTTGAAAACGTCCTCGACCAATGAAGTGCCCCCGTTCTGCTCCTTCGGAGCTACGAACGGGGGCACTTCTGGTCTGCGGAATGTTTTCAAAACCAAGCCCGGCCCCGGCCTGCGGTAACGTTGCTGGCGGTTCTTGGGCATCGCTTGCTGGTGGGGTTCCTTGTCTGAGTTGGACTTAGTTGGTGGGACCACTCATCTCGGTCGCTGTCCCGCGCCGTTCCGGCGCGGGAGGCGCGCCGCTGCGGGAGTGCTAGTCGGTCATTATTGGCGCCGAAGCACCGTCCCGTCCCAGCATCGCCCTCAGCTTCTCGAAGCTTTCCTCGCTTAGGCAGTGCTCCATGTGGCAGCCCTCTTGCGACGCGACCTCAGCCGAAACACCCGCATCCTCCAGCAGCCCCACGAAAAAGCAGTGACGCTCCCACATTTGACGAGCGACCTCCAGACCACGCTCCGTCAGATGAACATCTCGCTTGCCCATTTCGACGTAGCCGTTGTTCTCCAACGTCGCCATAGCTTTTGAAACGCTTGCCTTAGTTACGCCAAGGTACTCTGCAACATCAATCGAGCGCACGATGCCCTGACGTTGCGACAGAACGTAGATCGATTCGAGATAGTCTTCTCCGGATTCACGTAGGGCCATGGGCCGCCTTTCGCAATGATTGCTAGTTAGCCTTTGGATACTTTCCACGGCTAACTTTACCGCAAAAGTTGCCCATGTCTTACTACTTTGCCTAAAAGTTAGCCGCGTTTCACAAAACGTGCGGGACGAAAACAAAATGGGGACGCCCCGCAAGGAATGTCCCCAGGTGCCAGGTGCCGGCCCGCAGCTACACGAGTCCAAAGTGCTTCGCAGCGTTGTAGATGCCGTCGTCGTCCACGGCAGTCGTCACATAGGTCGCTGCAGCTTTCACCGTGTCCTGCGCGTTGCCCATGGCCACACTTGTGCCCACGGCCGAGAACATCGACAGGTCGTTCTCGCCGTCGCCAAAGGCAATCGCCTCGCTCGCGTCGATACCAAGCCGCTCGAGCGTCGCCGCCACGCCCAGGTCCTTGCCGCCGTTAGCGGGAATAATGTCGCAGAACAGGTCGCACCAGCGCGTGGTGAGCGAATGCGACACGGCGTCGGTCACGATATGTTCGTCGGCCGGGTCCACAAAGGCGCAGAACTGGTAGACCGGTGCGTCAAAGGCGTGCTCAAACGGCTCCTCGTGGTAGACGATTCCCGCGTTGCTGCCAGCCGTCACCACGCGCTCGGACAGGCGGTTCACAAACGAGTTCTCGCCCTGCATGCACAGCGAGTCGTAGCGCCCCTGCGCCACCTGGTCCACAATCACTGCAACGTCGTCCGGATCGATCGGACAGCTGCGGTAAACCCCCTCGGCATCAAAGCAGTGCTGGCCCGAAAGCGTAATGTACGCATCCCAGCCCAGGTCGAACAGCCAGTCCGGCATCTGGTAGGTCGGACGGCCCGTGGCGATCACGCACGCAATCCCCTGCTCGCGAAAGCTGTCGAGCACCTGCTGCGCCGACGCCGGAATCCGGTGGGTCTTAAAGCTCAGCAGCGTACCGTCGATATCGAAAAACGCGGCTTTGATCATTCTCGCCTACTCCTCGCCCTCGAGCTTTTCGCTTGCCTCGAGCCACGCCATCTCTAGCTCGTCCATGGCAGCGTGAGCCTCGTCGATCTTTGCCTGCTGCTCGCCGAGCGCCGTGTAGTTGGTGGGATCGACTTGGGCCATCGCGGCCTCGGCCTCCTCCACGCGGGCGCGCTGCGTTTCCATCTTGCGCTCGAGCGAGCTCACCTCGCGGCGGAGCTTCTGGCGCTCGGCGTTGGACAGGCCGTTGGGCTGACCGCTCGACTTGGGCTTTTCGGCCGCAGCTGCCGCGGCACCGGTGTCAAACGTGCCGGTCTTGGCGCTCGGCGCGCCCACGGGCTCGCCCTCGGCGGTAGCGTTGCACAGGCGCAGGTACTGGTCCACGCCACCGGGCATATGCGTCAGGTGGCCGTCGAGCAGCGCCCACTGCTGGTCGGTCACGCGCTCCATCAAAAAGCGGTCGTGCGTCACCAGGATCAGCGTGCCGGGCCAGCCGTCCAGCAGGTCCTCGACAATCGCGAGCATGTCGGTATCCAGGTCGTTGCCCGGCTCGTCCAGGATGAGCACGTTGGGCTCGTCCAGGATCGTCAGCAACAGCGACAGGCGACGGCGCTGGCCGCCCGAAAGATCGCCGATGCGGCTCCAGAGCTGCTGCGTCGTAAAGCCCAGACGCTCGCAGAGCTTCTCGGGCGAAGTCTCCTTGCCGTCGATGACGTAGTACTTCTTATAGTTGCCGAGCACCTCGCGGATCGTGTCGCCCATGTAGGGCTTGAGCTCCTCGAGCTGCTGCGACAGCACGCCAAAGCGCACTGTCTGGCCAATCTTCACGCGGCCGCGCGTGGGTTCAATCTTGCCCTGGATCACGTCGAGCAGCGTCGACTTACCGGCGCCGTTCTCGCCTAAAAGGCCATAGCGGTCGCCCGCACCAATGAGCCAGGTCACATCGGTGAGCACCTGCTTGGGCGCGCCGTCGGTATCGGCATAGCCGGCATCCACGTCGACCACATCGATAACCTGCTTGCCCAAGCGGCTCACGGCCAAGCGCTTGAGCTCCAGCTCGTCACGCACGGGCGGCACGTCGGCGATCAGCTCACGAGCGGCATCCACGCGAAACTTGGGCTTGGTGGAACGAGCCTGGGCACCGCGGCTCAGCCACGCGAGCTCCTTGCGTGCCATGTTGCGACGGCGCTCCTCGGTAACGGCGGCCATGCGGTCGCGCTCCACGCGCTGCAGGATGTATGCCGAATAGCCGCCCTCGAAGGGATCGACCTGGCCGTCGTGGACCTCCCACATGCTGGTGCAGACCTCGTCCAAGAACCAGCGGTCGTGCGTGACCACGAGCATGGCACCCTGGCCGCGCTGCCAGCGGGCCTTTAAGTGACGCGCGAGCCAGTTGATGGTGCGCATATCCAGGTGGTTGGTGGGCTCGTCGAGCATGAGCACGTCGTAATCGCCGATCAGCAAGCGCGCGAGGTCCACGCGACGGCGCTGACCGCCCGAAAGCTCGCCCACCGTGCCCTCCCAGGGCACATCGCTGATGAGGCCGGCGAGGATCTGGCGCGTGCGGGGGCTCGACGCCCACTCGTACTCGGGGGCGTCGCCCACAACGGCATGATGCACGGTATCAGTATCGACCAGGTTGTCCTTTTGGCCGAGCAGACCGATCGTCGTGCCGCGGCGGTGCGTCACGCGTCCGTCGTCGGGCTCCAGCGTGCCAGCGAGCACGCTCAGCAGCGTCGACTTGCCGTCGCCGTTTTTACCGACAATACCAATGCGGTCGCCCTCGCCCACGCCGAGCGTCACGCTATCGAAAATATGCTTGGTGGGAAACTCTAGGCTGACGGAATCGCATCCCAAAAGAATCGCCATATGCCCTGCTCCTTCGTAGAAATTCAACGTTGTCCATGATAGCAGCGAGCCCCACCCCAAACCACCACGAAGGCGCCTGTCCCCTTTGTGGTGGTCGTTTCGGTCGCAGAGCAAAAGGCGGGCCATCTCCCGCAAGAGATGACCCGCCTCTCCAATCAGTCCCGCGGTAACCGTGGCCGCCGCGGGCCTCAAGCATGTCCCGGACTAGGAGAACATGCCGGTGAGGTAATCATTCAGCCGCTTATCCTTGGGCCGTTGGAAAATCTCATCGGTCTCGTCGTACTCGACCATATCGCCCATGTAGAAGAACGCCGTGCGGTTGGACACGCGCGACGCCTGCTCCATGTTGTGCGTCACGATGACGATGGCGCGCTCGGCCACGATCGACGACATAAGGTCCTCGATCGCCAACGTCGAGATGGGGTCGAGCGCCGAGCAGGGCTCGTCAAACAGGATCACGTCGGGGTTGAGCGCCAGCGTGCGCGCAATGCACAGACGCTGCTGCTGGCCGCCCGAAAGCGCGTAGGCGCTCTTGTCGAGCTTGTCCTTGACCTCGTCCCAAAGCGCCGCGCCGCGCAGGCTTTCCTCGACCATGCGGTCGAGCTCGTCACGGTCGGTGATGCCGTGGCGCTTAGGCGCAAACGTGATGTTGTCGCGAATGGACTTGCGGAACGGGTTGGGCTGCTGGAACACCATGCCAATGGAACGGCGCAGCTCGTAGGTGTTTTCGGTCTTGGTGTTCACGTTGCGCCCGCGATAGTTGATCTCGCCCTCCACGCGGCAGCCGCGAATCTCGCGATTCATGAGGTTGAGGCTACGCAAGAAGGTCGACTTACCGCAGCCCGAAGGCCCAATGAGCGCCGTGATCTCGCCCTTGTGGAAGTCGAGCGACGTATTGTGCAGTGCATGGTGGTCGCCATAGTACACGTTGACGTCCTTGGTGGAGAGCACAACCTCGTCGCTCACGGCCTTGCCGCTCACGCGCACGCGCTTCTCGCTCTCCCCCACGCTCGACAGGAAGTCCCGGGTGTCGGACGATGCCGCTTCGGTTGCGGGCGTTACATTCATCTCGCTCATTCGGCCGTCATCTTCCTTGCCAGTTGCTTGCCCACAATGCGGGCGATTACGTTAAACAGCAGCACGCAAATCATCAGCAGCGCCGCGGTGCCCCAAACGATCTGCTGGGCCTCGGGGCTGCCCTCGCCATAGATCTTGTAGATGTGCACGGCGAGCGACTCACCGGGGCGGAACACGTTCCAGGCGCAGGTGGGGCTCGACAGGTTAAAGCTCAAGAAGTTCAGACGCACCGGCGAGCTCATGCCCGAGGTAAAGAGCAGCGCCGCGGCCTCGCCAAAGACGCGGCCGGCCGAAAGCACGATGCCGGTCACGATGGCGGGCATGGCCTCGGGAATCAGGATGTGCAGCGTGGCCTCCCAGCGGGTAAGGCCCATGGCCAGGCATGCATCGCGCTGGGCCTGTGGCACGTCCTCGAGCGCCTGCTGAATCACGCGCACCAGGATGGGGATATTGAACATGGTGAGAGCGACGGCGCCGGAGATGATGGAGTACTTCCAGCCCAGCTGCACCGAGAACACCAGAAAGCCGAACATGCCGACGACGATGGAAGGCAGCGAGGACAGCGTCTCGATGGCGGTAGAGGCGATGTCGCGGATAGGGCCGTTCGGCGCGTACTCAACCAGGAAGACCGCTCCGCCCAGACTGATGGGCACCGAGATGACCAGGGTGATCAACAGCAGATAGAACGAGTCGAACAGCTGGTAGAACACGCCGCCCTGGGTTCCGTTGGCGCGCGACGGCTCCGTGAGAAAGCCAGGTTTGAACAGCGTCGAGATGCCCTCGAACAGGATGTAGGCCACCATGGAGATGACGATGAGCATGACGATGGCGACGATCGCCGTCAACACGCCCGTGGCGAAGCGGTCCTGCTTTTGGACACGCCCGAGCCTCGCCTCGTCGATGTGGATACGCGTGCTAGCCACGAGCCTTCGCCCCCTTGCGGCCGATAAGGTGGATGATCAGGATGAAGATGAGACTCATGCCCATCAGCAGCAGGCCGAGCGCCCACAGAACATCGTCTTGGGCCGAGCCCTCGGCATAGACTGCCATGGACGTGGTGAGCGTGGTGGTGATGGTCGAAGCCGGCGACAGCAGCGACGTCGGCATGGCCTCGATGCCGCCGATGACCATGCGCACGGAGAGCGTCTCGCCAAAGGCGCGGGTCATGCCCAAGATAACCGCGGTCATGAGCGACGGCATGGCGGACTTGAGCACCACGTGCCAGATGGTCTGCCAGCGGGTGTAGCCCAGCGCGAGCGAGCCCTGGCGGTAGCCGTCGGGCACGGCGCGCAGGCCATCGACCGAAAGCGTGGTCATCGTCGGCAGGATCATGACGGCCAGCACGATGGCGCCGGGCAAGATGCCCAGGCCCGTGCTCACGTGGAAAACGCTCTTCATAAGACCGACGACCACGTGAAAACCGATCAGGCCAAAGACGACCGAGGGGATGCCGGTCAAAAGCTCAATAAGCGGCTGAAAGACCTTGGAACCAAACTTAGGCTGAATCTCGACCGCAAAGATGGCAGAGCCGATGGCGATGGGCAGCGCGATGAGCGTGGAGAGCACCATGACCGCAAACGAGGTGACAATCAGGGGCAGGGCGCCGGTGTAGGGCAGGCCGCTTTCGGCTGTGTTGGCCAGGTCCCACTTGGTGCCGGTGAAGAACTCGACGACCGAAACGCCGTCCTTGAGAAAAGCCGAGAGGCCCTTTTGGGCGACCATAAAGATGAGCGCGGCAACGACAAGCGTCACGAGCGCAACGCACGCGCCCGTGACGCCCAGGCCCACGTTCTCAAGGTCGCGCTTTGGCAGCTGTTTTGCCATTGCAAACCTTTCCGGGGCGATTACTTATTTAGCGGAGACCTTGCCGCTGGCGTCCTTGACGACCTTCATGGCAGAGACGGGGATAAAGCCCTGCTCCTCGACGAGCTTGCCCTGGACGTCATCGGAAAGCATGAACTCCAGGAAGGCCTTGGTGGCCTCGTCGGCATCCTTAGCGCAGTACATGTGCTCGGTAGCCCAGATCTTGAAGGAGTCGTCGGTGACATTCTTGCTCTTGGGCTCGACGCCCTCGACCTTGATGGCGTTGAACTTGGAGTCATCAAAGTGCGAGAAGTCGAGGTAGGAGATGGCGTTGTCGGTACTGCCCATCTGAGTCTGGACATCGCCGGACTTGTCGAGTTCGGCGTCGCCCTTAAAGTCGACGGCCTCGTCGCCAAAAACGGCGGCCTCGAAGGTGGCACGGGTGCCAGAGCCAGCCTTGCGGTTGAGAACGACGATCTTGGCGTCGTCGCCGCCGACCTCCTTCCAGTTGGTGATCTGGCCGGAGAAGATGCCCTTGAGCTGCTCGAGGGACAGGTCGTCGACCGTCACGTTCTTGGAAACGACGGGGCCCATGCCCACGACGGCAACCTCGTGGTCGACGAGGTTCTTGACCTGGTCGGCCTCGAGCTTGGTCTCGGCGAAGACGTCGGAGTTGCCGATGGTGACGGTGCCGGCGGCAACAGCGGTCAGGCCCTTGCCCGAACCGTTACCCGAGCCGGAGACGGAGACATCGGGGTTGGCGTCCATGAACTTCTCGGCAGCGGCCTCGACGAGAGCCTGGAACGAAGAGGCACCGTCGTAAGTCACCTCGCCGGAGACGGACTCGGCAGCAGCGGCGCTACCCTTGTCGGCGGCATCGGATGCGCCGGAGCCGCCGCAACCAACGAGACCGAGACCGACGATGCTGGCAAAACCACCAGCGAGGCCGAGGAACTGACGACGAGAATAAGCCTGATCGAGCATGATCTTCCTTTCATACATGCGACTCGCGGGCACCCCACCCGCTTTGCTGTTTGGAAAGATACGGCCCCGACCGGGCAGCGTCCGCGCCAACTACGGTTTCTTACGGGCATTTGATAGACCCTTACCGCAAGCGCAGCACGGCCTTTACAAACGAATAACAAACCCGCCACCAAGCATGACCCGCCTTTTACACCAATAAAAACAAAGTTGCGGTGAAATAGTTCCTGCTTGGCCATCAAATGGCCCATTCTAGGAACTATTCCACCGCAACTTAGATTGGGAAACCGCGAGACCTTAAAGCTCTAATTCATTCAAACGGAGGATCGCAACAATATAGATCTTGAGCGCCTGCTTGAGCTGTTCCTCGTTGGCGCACTCGTTGGGGCCGTGCATCTGGCCGCCCCACGAGGGCAGCTCCAGGCCGGTCTCCTCGGGGCCAAACGAGACGGCGCGGGCAAAGTTGCGCGCGTACGTGCCGCCGCCCATGGCAAAGGGTTCAGCATGCTTGCCGGTGAACTCGTTATAGGTATCGATAAGCGCCTTCACGGCCGGATCGTCGGCAGACACCGAGAACGGCACCTTCGCGCGACCCAGCTGGCACGTCACACCAAAACGGCCCACGAGCGGCTCGAGCTGCTCGCGGATGGTATCGGCACTGGTGCTATCGGGGAAGCGCACGTCGATGACCTGCTCGATGTGGCCATCCACCACACGGATGACGCCGGGATTGCAGGTGAGCGGGCCAAACGCCGGGCTCGTCGCGTCGATACCCAGGCCGCGGCCATAGGCGTCCGCATGCACAAAGGCCAAAAACTTGACAAACTCGTGCTCGGCAGGCGTCAGCAGGCGCTCGTCGCGTGCACCAAACGCGTCCTCGGCCTCGCGCAGATACGCCACGATCAGGCCGACGGCGTTGATCGTCCCCTCGGGCATCGAGGCGTGACCGCCAATACCGTGGGCGAAAATCTGCACATGACCATTGTCGAGAGCCGTGATCTCCAGGCGGTCAGCATTCTCGACCGGCGCCGGCAGCTCATCGGCGGCAATCGCGAGCTCGCAGATGGACTGCGACGGAATGGCATTGCTCGCCTCGGCGCCGCTCCACGACACGATGCGCCCGCCGTCGATCTTGGGACTCACGAACGTCGCCCCAAACTGGCCCTTCTCGGCATTGCAGACCGGGAACTCGGCATCAGGCGTAAACAGAAAGTCAGGGTTGGGGTAGTTCTCCAGATAATGGTGAACGTCGGACATGCCCACTTCCTCATCGCAGCCCAGCAGCGCGCGGAAGGTGTAGCGCGGAACAATGCCGTGCTTGAGCAGGTACGCGCCGGCATAAAGCGACAGCACTGCCGGGCCCTTGTCGTCGATCACGCCGCGGCCGAGCAGCCAACCCTCGCGACGCTCCATCGCAAACGGGTCGGTGTTCCAGCCGGGGCCGGCGGGCACCACGTCCACGTGGCAGATGGTCGCGAGCTGCTTGTCGCCGCGACCCGGGATATCGGCGATGCCCACAAAGCCCTCGTCGTCGCTCGTCTGATAGCCGAGCTTTTGCGCAATGCCGAGCGCGCAATCGAGCGCGTCACGGACCGGGCGGCCAAACGGCGCACCGGGCTCCGCATCGGCAGCAACGGCCACGGACGGATAGCTCACCAGCTGCTCGATATCGGCGACGACATCTTCCCAGACCTCGTCAACATACTCGGCAACGCTCTGCTCCACCTGATTCATGGACGACCTCCTAACCCATGAGCGGCGATCACGCCCGCCCCTCACATTACGTCTATTAGATAGCGAAAAGTTTAGCAAGCTCGGCCACCGAGTGCACCACCGCATCGGCACCCGCCGCCTCGTGCTCCCCCGGCGCCGCCGCACCCGAATAGATGCCGATGCACGGCACGCCCATTGCGTGCGCGCCCTCAACGTCGTTAAAGCGGTCGCCGATCATCACGGCATCGCCCGCCGTCGCGCCGAGCGCCGCCAGGGCGTCGCGAACCGAATCGGCCTTGGTCTCGCGCCCCTGCGGAGGGTTCATGCCGACCACCGCCTCAAACTGCGAAAGCCCGAGCTCACGCACCATGTCGATGCACTTTGCCTCCATGCGCGACGTCGCCACGGCCATACGCTTGCCCCAGGCGGCTAACCCATCCAGCAGCTCGGGGATCCCATCGAACACGGGGTACTCTTCCGGTCCCAGCTCATCAAAAAAGGCACGGTACTCGTCTGCCACCACAAGCGACTCCTCGCGGGAGAAGCCATAAAAGTCGTGAAAACTCTTCCACAGGGGCGGCCCAATCATGCGGCGCAGGTCACCCATCTGCACCTCAGAAAACCCGCGTGCAGCCAGCGTCTTGCGCGTCGAGGTCATCACCGCCCGACCCGTATCGGCCACCGTGCCATCGAAATCGAACAGCACAACCGGCCGCCTGCATATCTCCAGCGCCTCCATCGGCATCCCTCTTCCCCAGTTGATGATTTCCACACCGTCACTTCAAACTGTTGACTATTCAACAATTGAACCTAGCAATGTAGAGCAACTCCACTATACTTGTCGCACTTTGCTCTCAGAAGGCGGCACGCAAGCGCCCCAACGAAAGGTGCAATTATGTCTTTTGCCATCATAACCGACTCCACGTCGGACATCTCCCCCGCCCGTGCTCAAGAGCTCGGCATTTACGTAATTCCGCTGCATGTGATTATCGAGGGAGAGGACCTGCTCGACCAGGTGCAGATTACCGCCCAGGAGTACGTCGCCCGCATGGCCGACTCCGAGCAGCTGCCGCACACCTCGCAGCCGAGTGCCGGCGAGTTCAAGGCACTCTTTGACCGCGTACGCACCGACGGCCACGATAGCGCCATCTTTATCTCGCTGTGCAGCGAGTGGTCCGCCTGCTATTCCAACGCATGCCTGGTCGCCGAGACCCACGAGCTCGACGTGCGCTGCATCGATTCGCGCACCGGCTCGGGCGCCGAGGGCCTGCTGGTGGAGTACGCGCTGGCCATGCGCGAAGACGGCCGCAGCCTGGACGAGACCGAGGCGCAAATCCGCGCAACGCTGCCCGACGCCCATCTGCTGCTGATTCCCCGCACGCTCGAGAACCTGGTCAAGAACGGCCGCGCCCCCAAGCTCGCCGGCCAGCTCACGCAGATGCTCAACATTCGCCTGGCCGTTTCGCCGGAGTGGCAGTCGGGCGAGATCAAGGCCATCAAGAAGGGTCGCGGCTCTAAGCGCATCGTCGCCAACACCATGGCCGACTGCCTCGCGTTTTTGGCCGAGCACCCGGGCTCGAGCGTGCGCGTGCTCACGACCGGCGCTGCCGAGGAGCAGGAACTCGTCAACCAAGCGCTCGCGGGCCAAGACTACGTCGACGCCGGCACCGGCCCCATCGGCTGCACCATCGCAACCCACGTGGGCGTGGACGCCATCGCCATCAGCTACTGCCCCCGCTACCAGCCCGTTCACTAGAGGCACCTTTACCACTTGCGGTGGAATAGGGACTGTTTTTTGGCTTATCAGCCGCAAATCAATCCCTATTCCACCGCAACTTTTTTGCTGCGCCATCCGCATACAAGATATTGCTGGCAATCGGCGCGTTCCCAGCTGTACGGGGAGCTCTAATTGGCCCCCGACGATACCCAGTGGAAAAAACGGCAAATATGAGTACTGTCACAATTTTAGTAACAGCAAAATTTCGCTGAAATTGCCCACTTCCACCGATTTTCAAGCTCCATAAAGCACCGAATCGTCGTGTTTAGGGGGTTGATATATGCAATCGCAGCCAATTGGTCTTAAATACTTTCCAAATGATATGATTCTATCCTAGCAACAGTACTCATATTTGCCATTTTTTGACCACGGGGTCTCCTGGTGGCTTGACCCCCACGCCTCCAGCCCATCTCATGACCGCTAAAGCCATTTAAGACCAGCAGCCACACGTTCCGGCGCGGGCCAGGCACCGTTCACGGAGCGACAACCCACCGTTGCCGAACCAAAATCGATGTCGAGTATCCCAAAAAAACGAAATGCCGTACTCTCATCTCAATAAACTCCTTTAAGACGAGAGTACGGCATTCGAATGTCCAAGCCTTTACATCAATACGCCCTCTTTGGGACCGCACAATTTAAATACGATCAGACGATCGCGCACACCTCGGACCCACACCGACAAATCGTCATTTGCAACAACGGTTCAGACGTACGCTACGCCACACTTGAAGAGTGGGAAGAAGCTGGCGCTTTGTTCGATGAACGAGCGCGAATCGAGGGCATCGTCACCAGCGCGAGCCCAGCACGTGACAAACTCGAGCTCTTTCGCAGTCTCTTTACCGGACGTAAAGATGTTTACGCTCATGGATATCGCAGAAAAGACGGAGGTATCGGCTATACGCCCGCTTGCGCAAACGAGTGGAAGTCGGGAATTTGCCCCAAAGCAGCCCATCAAAGAGTCAAATGCGCAGAATGCGGCAATCGCATCTTCCCCGAATTAAGCGATGCCGCAATCATTGCTCACTTTAAAGGCAACGATGACCGGTTCCGCGATGTCCTTGGGCAATATGTTCTCGACAGGGACTGCAACACGAAAGTTCTCGTCATCGATTTTGACAAAGCGGACTGGAAAGAGGCAACAAATGCCGTACGGCTTGTTGCAAAACGACGGAGCATTAACGCCGCCGTTGAGCGCTCAAGGTCCGGCAACGGCGCACACATCTGGTTTTTCTTCCTCGAGCCAATCGACGCAAAGGCTGCCAGAGAGTTTGGAAGTTACCTCATAACCGAAGCCGCGGTGCTTAATAAAACAATCACGTTCGAGGCCTTTGATCGAATGCTCCCCGCTCAGGTCACTATCCCCGATGGAGGCTTTGGAAACCTCATCGCACTTCCCTTTCAAGGCAAGGCACAACGTGAAGGAAACAGCGTATTTGTAGACGAACAATTCGAGCCCTTTCCCGACCAATGGCTTTATCTGTCGCAAGTCCAGCTGATTCCGCGCTCGACAGTGCAAAATCTGATCGAAACCACTGGGGACAACCCACACGGGCTAGCAACAGTTACGGTGGCAAACAAGACCAAACGGTATGCCCAAACGCCCCGCAAACGGCTACCGCTCACATCGCGGGACTTTCCTTCATCGCTGCCCGTCACACAAGCCGATATGCTGTACATCCCCGAGAAGTCTCTGAGTCCAGCGGCTCAAATGGAAATCCGCGGGCTCGCAACATTCGCCAACCCGGAATTCTTCCGCGCGCAATCTATGCATCAATCAGTATTCGGTAAACCGCGGCTCATAGACCTCAGCGAGCTTAGAGGCGGCTGCGTCGCGATTCCCAGAGGCTGCAAAGCTCAACTTGAGCGACTGCTCCAAGAAACCGGCGTCTCTGTCCACTATTCAGACGAACGCAAATCTGACAATCAAATTGTGATGACATTTAAAGGCGCCCTTCGCCCTGAGCAGCAAATCGCCGCTGATCAGATGCTCATATACGAAGACGGAATCATGTCCGCTCCGACAGGCTTCGGTAAAACCGTCATCGGAGCTTACCTTATTGCCGCCATTGGTCTTCCAACGCTCGTCATCGTTCCCAAGATCGCGCTCATAACCCAATGGAAATCCCAGCTCGAGCGATTTGTCGACATTACGGACAACAGGGAGCCCGTCCGAACCCCAAAAGGACGAATCAGCAAAAAGCAGCCTCCGCTCATCGGGCAAATTGGAGGAGGCAAGACCGCCGTAAGTGGCCTCATCGACGTCGCTTCATTTCAATCGCTGTCTGGCAAAGACCGCCAAACCGGAGAGCCAATAGTTAAGGACCTTGTTCGCAATTACGGCCTCATTATCTGCGACGAATGCCACCATGCCGCCGCGCCGCAGCTCGAGCTTGTTCTCAAGTCTGCCCCGGCCAAATACGTATACGGCCTTTCCGCAACGCCCGAGCGCTCCGACGGTCTTACGCGGGCACTCTCCATGCTCTGCGGCCCGCTTCGCTATGTCATCGATCCAAAAACGCAAGCGATCCAGCAGGGCATCCAGCGCATCGTACGGCCTCGTTTTACCGGAATTCGACTACCGGCCTACGAGCCCGGTGCAAGCTTCAATCAGATTCTCGACCTTCTGTGCGCGCATACGGCAAGAAATGAATTGATTGTCGACGACGCCCTCGAAGCCGCATCAAGCGGTCGACATCCACTTGTGCTTTCAAAAAGGAAAAAGCATGCCGAGGAGCTTTGCAGGCTCTTTCGCGACCGCGGACACGAGCCCATCCTCTTAACCGGGGAAATCGATGCTAAAGAGAGGAAAGCGATATTGAGCAAGCTTCCCGGCTTTGAGCACGAGCACAGAATCATTGTTGCCACCGAAAGCCTCCTGAGCGAGGGGTTCGACCTTGCATATCTCGACAACTTGTTTATTGCGACGCCGATAGCCTGGGATGGCAGCGTAACGCAACAGGCAGGCAGGCTGCATAGAAACTACGACGGCAAACAGCGGGTTGAGATATTCGACTACGTTGACCTGTCGATACCCATGCTCGCCCGCATGTGCCAGAAGAGACTCAAGACCTACGCCAAGCTCGGGTACGAAGTCTACGCGACCGGAGGCAGCGAGCAGTCCGATCAAAACATTCTCATAGAGCCGGCGAATGCCGTAGAGACATTGGTTGAAGACATCGTCGACGCCGCCAAGAGCATCTTCATTGCCGCGCCCTACGTATCTGCCGCCTGCCTTGCAAAGCTCGGCGATGCAATCAAAGGCGCCGCTGCCCGAGGGATTGCCCTTGAGATTTACCTTGCCTCGACTCCGCGTGAAGATGCAAAAGAGACTTTGGCCGAAATGAACGTCGAGTATGCCATCAGAGCAGAAGGACGTTTGTGTGCAGCGATAATTGACGAAGAAACTGTCTGGTACGGAACGATCCCGCTGCTAGCTTTCCCAAAGAACGAAGACTGCAGCATCAGGTTCAAAAACAGCGAGATCGCAGCGGAGCTCTTAGACGAAGTCAGCCACAAGGGAAAGCCAGATGCCGCGTCAACAGACGGAACATCTCCATCACTTGCGGTGAAATAGGGACTGTTTTTGGCTTATAAGCCGCAAATCAATCCCTATTTCACCGCAACTTAGAAGTGAGTGGCTAGCTCAGTGGGCCCTGAAATAACTCTTGATGCGAACCCATTCTTACCAGTCGAATCACCGGATTGGTTTTATGCGGCAGGTAGAGAACGACCACGTCGACCAGGCCATCGGAAAGATGAAAATCGATGTGACCGTTGTAATTGCCGCCCGGGTTGGAGAGCTCGTGGGCACCGTACTCTGCCGGAAGCACGCCGTGTGCCGCAAGCTCGGCAACTGCCGCCTTAAACTCGGTTTTTAGCTGCGGGTGGCTCTGCATCGCTCGCTTATAGTCGGCCTTAAACTGAGCCTCGACCTTAATTTCAAACATCGTCTAATCCTCATCGAGGAACGACATCAACTCATCAACGTTATCGAATGACGGGCTATCGTCCGGCAAAATCCCCAACTCATGAGCCTCGGCGATCACCATGGCACGCCTCGTCGCCTCGTTGGTCACCTCCGCCCTTCCTACAATCTCAAAAGGAATCTTTCGTTGATTTACCAGCTGCCGAACGGCAAGATTGAGATAGGAATTGAGGCTGAGGCCGACCGAATCCAAGAACTCAGTCGCCTGTTCCTTGAGCCCCTCTTCGATGCGAACCGTCGTAGGCTTAACCGTTGCAGTAGACATACGCGACCTCCTCGCCCTCGTCTTTTACACCAGTATACCCAATATAAATGGCAATCTGATGTTAGATAACATCAGATTGCCATGCGTATTCATGTCGCGTGAGCACGATTGATCTACATCAGCCCGCTCAGGGCAATGTCGACGGCCTCGTTGAGGTCGTCGGTGATGTGCACGAGCTCGGGATCGAGCGGGCTGATCATACCGGCGTCCAGCACCGGACCGTTAAGCCAGTCGAATAGGCCCTGCCAGTACTCGCTGCCTACCAGCACAAGCGGCATGCGCTTGACCTTGTGCGTTTGCACCAGCGTGAGCACCTCGAACATCTCGTCGAGCGTACCAAAACCACCGGGAAACACAATGGCACCCGAGCTGTATTTGACGAACATGGTCTTGCGCACAAAGAAGTAGCGGAAGTCCATACCGAGGTTCACGTATTTGTTGAGCCCCTGCTCGTGCGGCAGTTCAATGCCCAAACCAACTGACTTGCCGTTGACGCTCGCCGCTCCCCTGTTGGCCGCCTCCATGATGCCGGGGCCGCCACCGGTAATAACCGCCACGCCGCGCTGGGCGATCTTGCGACCGACCGTGCGCGCCGCCTTGTAGAGCGGATCGGTCTTGGGCGTACGGGCGCTACCGAAGATGGTCACCGCAGGCCCGAGCTCGGCAAGTGCGCCAAAGCCATCGACAAACTCGGCCTGGATGCGCAGTACGCGCCACGGATCGGCATGCAACCAGTCGGTCGACTCCTCGGGCGCCAGCAGGTTGGCGTAGGTGTTGTCCTTAGGAATCATGGGGCCGCGCATGACCACGGGACCACGGCGGTACGTCTCGTCGTAGGCAGGCTCGCCCTCGACGTTCTCATTCTTAATCATGGGGCACTCCTATCGAAAATAGAAGCGGGTGGGGTCGACGCCATGCGTCAAACACCCGCCCGAACATCAACTATTCGGTATGGTACCCACGATGCATCATGCGCTTGCAAGGCATCGGTCAGCGGTCGCGCAGCCGGCGTCCGCGGATGTGACGAGCGGCTGCCGCTCAGCCTTTGCCGTTGCCCACGCTCTGCAAGCGTGTCTGTCGCCCTTAGTAGTCCACCGCCGCAGGGCTGTTCATCCAGTCACTCACGAACGCGCCGTAACGGCCCTCGATAATGGCCTGGCGAGCACGCTGCATAAGGTTGAGCAAGTAGTAGATGTTGTGCATCGACAGCAGAATGCCGCCGAGCATCTCCTTCTGCGTGACCATGTGACGGATGAGCGCGCGGCTGTAGCCGCCCGTGCACACCGGGCAGGTGCAGGTGGGGTCGATGGGACCATCGTCGTGCGCAAAGCGCGCGTTGCGGAAGTTAAGGCGACCTTCACTGGAGAACGCCGTACCCATGCGGCCAGTGCGCGTCGGCAGCACGCAGTCGAACATGTCGATGCCCACGCCCACACCGCGCACGAGGGTGGTGGGGTTGCCGACGCCCATCAGGTAGCGCGGCTTGTGCTTGGGCATGTACTCGCTTACGAGCGGTGCCAGGGTCTCGAACATGGTCTCGTGGTCCTCGCCCACCGAGTAGCCGCCGATGCCGTAACCGGGGAAGTCACCGCACTCCTCCAGATGGCGCAGCGAGCGCAGGCGCAGATCTAGGTGCATGCCGCCCTGAACGATGCCAAAGAGCGCCTGGTCGTCGCGGGTATGCGCCTTATAGCAGCGCTCGGCCCACATACTCGACAGCTCAACGGCGCGCTCAACGTAGGCGCGCGTGGCGGGATAGCCGGGGCACTGATCGAGCTGCATGCAGATGTCGGAGCCGAGCTTCATGGCGATTTCCATGTTGTCCTCGGGTGTCCAGAACACGTGGCGGCCGTCGTAGTCGTTGACGATAAAGCGCACGCCCTCGTCGGTGAGCTTGACCGCATCGTTGTGGCTGAACACCTGGAAACCGCCCGAGTCGGTGAGGATAGGGCCGTGCCAGTTCATAAACTTGTGCAGGCCGCCCAGCTCGGCGATGGTGTCCTCACCGGGACGCATAGACAGGTGATAGGTATTGGCAAGCACGATCTGGGCGCCGAGCTGTTTGACGGTCTCGGTGGGAATGCCCTTGACGTTTGCCTTGGTGCCCACGGGCATGAAAATCGGCGTCTCGATGTCGCCGTGCGGGGTGTGCAGCACGCCGGCACGCGCGTGCGTCGTCGGATCCTCGGCGATCAGGTCGAATTTAAAAAGGCTCTGGTCCATAAACTGGAACTCCTTGGTTGCGGTTCATACGCAAACCATTATACGGGCAACCCGCAAAGAGCACCGACTCGACAGAAACTGGTGCAAAGGAAACCTGCCCCTTGCGACAACGGATCATTTCCGACAGCCACAGCAACGCCGATGCTATGGCACCGACAGCGAAAACCCGCCAGAGCGAGCAAGGTGCCTTCAAGCAAAATGGCGCCGCAGGTTGAGCATAAGTCAGCGAGCGGGCCGCATTTGAGACAAGGTGACGTGAAACGAAAGGGCGCTGACCTTCTGGTCGCGCCCTTGAAGTTGAACGTCAGATTGTCCAAATGCGGCCCGCGCAGCGTCGAGCCGTTACGCGGTTTGGTAAAACCGCGTAACCCCTACGGCCGCTGGCCCATGCCACCCTCGAGGGTGACGGTCTCGCCGTTCATGTACTTAAAGTCGGGACCGCAGAGCTGAACGACCACGCGGCCGATTTCCTTCTCGACGTCGCCGTAGTGACCTGCCGGCGGCATGTGGACGTTGGCCTTGAACGCCTCGGGATAGGCATCCTGGAAGTTCTCGAGCGCAGCGGTCCAAGCAAGCGGGCACACGATGTTGACGTTGATGCCGTCCTTGCCCCACTCGTTGGCGGCAACGCGGGTCAGGCCGCGGATGCCCTCCTTGGCGGCAGCATAGCTGCACTGGCCATAGTTGCCAAACAGGCCGGCGCCCGAGGCAAAGTTGACCACGGAGCCCTTGGTCTCCTTCAGGTGCGGATAGGCCTTCTGCATGTACAGATAGGTAGCATACAGACCGGAGTAAATGGCCAGGTTAAACTGATCCATGGTGTGATCGGCGATGGTCACGCCCGAGGCGCTAGCCTGAGCATTGTTGACGACGGCGTCGATGCGGCCGAACTCCTCAATGGCCTTGTCGATGACGTTCTGGACGACGGCCTCGTTGTCCTGACCAGCCGAGACATCGGCCTGAACAGGCAGAACCTTGACACCGTACTCGGCCTCGAGAGACTCCTTGGCAGCCTCGAGCTTGGCAACGTTGCGGCCGGTAATGACGAGATTTGCGCCCTCCTTGGCAAAAGCGATATCGATGCCGTAGCCGATGGAACCAGCGGAGCCGTCCTTAAGCGTGGCCTTGCCGCCGCCGGTAACGATCACGGTCTTACCAGTGAAAAGTCCCATACAAAGTCCTTTCAAATCGCGACGGGCCTGCCCGTCGACTGCGCGCATCCAACTTCACGCGCCAAAAGCTGAAATGCAACTTTAGCGGGTTCAAGCGAAAAATAAAGCCCATGGCAGGCGAACGGCGCAACGTCTTTCGGCGAAGGGAATGTCAAGTACAAACTGGATAAAGTGGCCGAGTTTTTGCTATCGACGCGAGCCATCGAACACGTTTTGAAACTTTGCTGCAGCGCGCGGGATGTCGGCGCGAGACTTTATCATAGGGTGACAAACTACGATGAGGAGCACATGCCTATGACAGACGAGCTGGACCCCCAGACTCAACAGCATATTGATGATTCCGCAGACGTCACTGCAGATGCCGACGCTGTGACCTGCGATGATATTGACCTCGACGACCCCATCTTGGACGAAAGCGCTACGGCGGAAACCCCCGGCGCCGAAGATGCCGGCGAGCAAAACGACGATGCGCCCGCTCAGGACGACGACCCCGTACAGGATGCCGCTCCGCAAGCTGCGGGCCCTATCGAGGTTTCTTCGGAAGAAGAGCTCGACGCCGTCATGGACTCCATGATGGATGCCGTCAAAGCGATGAAAGACGCCGTGGCCGACACTGACGTTGACGCCGAGGAAGAGGAGGCCGCCGAGGCAGCCTCGACCTTCGTACCCGGCGAGACTCCGGTTGCCGACCAGGGCAGCACCATGCCCTCGTTTCTGCAGCTCGAGCATCCCACGATTGGCACCGATGCGGTCGACCCGCACGCAGCAGGCTTTTCTGTGATCGAGGGCGGTACCGGCAATATCGCCGCGCCGCAGACTGCCGATGCGGACGCTGCCGACACCACTCGCCCGACCGCCCCGCACTCCCCCGCCGCGAGCCGCGATCTGGGGACCGCTGTCTCGAACACCGCGAACGCCGTGGGCACCTTTATCGCCCAGGGCGCCTCGGCCATGCGCGAGATGAACGCCGCGAAAAAGGCACTTGCCGATGCCCGCGCCCACCTGACCGAACTTGAGCAGCGCATTGCCGATCAGGCCGAGGAACTCGAGACGCGCCAGGATATCGCAGGCCGCTACGACCAGATCGTCGCCGACCAGCGCCAAGCGATTGCTACAGCGCAAAAGGCCGCCGCGGCAGCCGAGATTGACCGTGATGCCCACGCCGCCAAAGCGACAGAGCTCAAGGGTCAGTTCGAACAAATGAAGACAGAGGATGACGCGACTGAGCTCCGCCTGAAGGCCGCGCTCGACGCCGTGGAGGCCCGCGAGGCAAGCTCTCGCGAGACCGGCAACCGCCTCGTTCGACGTCTTGAGGATTCCAAGCGCATCCGCGACAAGGTGAAGGCCGAGCGAGACGCCGGCATTGCGGCCGCACAACAAACCGTCGACGCCACGCGCGCCCAGCTCGAGACGCTGCGTCATGAGTATGCCGAGCTGCAACGCAATCCCTCGGCAAATCCCGCCAACTATACGGTGCGCACCAGCGAGCTCTCGATGCAGATCTCCGACACGGCAGATGCCCTGCGAAAAGCCGAAGAAGATGTCCCGCGCATCACCGCCGACCTTGAGCACTCGCTTGCCGCAGCCGAGCAGGCCGTCGAGCAGGCTCAAGCCCCCATTGCCGAAGCCAAACGCGCACACCAAGCCGTGACGACTGAGGCCGATGCCGCGCGCGACGAGCTGCAGACGGCGAAAACTGCCGCCACGACGCGCCAGCGCGAACTGCGCGAGAAGATAGCCGCCGAGGACAAGGCACGCCGCGACCAAGAGCAAAGCATCGCCAACGCCCAAGCAGATGCCGCACATGCACAGTCGATCATCGAGCAGGCGACCGAGGTGCATGACCATCCAGAGATCACTGAGTCGCTTGCAGGATCCTTGGCCCGAGACAAAGCCGAACACGCCGAGACCGAGCAAGAAGTCGCCCAGCTCGAGGCCACCGAGGACGCGGTGCGCGAGCGTACCCGCGACTCACGTATCAAATTCACTGGCGCCATCGTCTGCATCGTCGCCGTGATTCTGGTAATCATCCTGATCTGGCTGTTCGCGAGCAAGTAAACCAGCTGCCAAAAAACGCCTCAACTCAGTTGCGGTGAGAAAGTTTCTGTTTAGCCCCAAAAAGGCCAATTCAAGAACTATCTCACCGCAACTTATTTAGATCGACGCAAGGCAACCTATCCCTCTTGCACTGATCTCTTGACATAAGGACTGTCCCCAGGTGCCGGCACAAAAGGAACGTCCCCAAGTGCCAAGTGCCGTAAGAGTGTCCTCTTTGACTAGTCATTTAAGAACGTCCCCAATGACTACCCAATGACTACCCAATGACTACAGCGACAACCACGGCAACGCCGATGTTTTGGCAACGACAGCGAGCGGGCCGCATTTGAGACAAGGTGACGTGAAACGAAAGGGCGCTGACCTTCTGGTCGCGCCCTTGAAGTTGAACGTCAGATTGTCCAAATGCGGCCCGCGCAGCGTCGAGCAGTTACGCGGTTCGTAGAACCGCGTAACTAACAAATGAGCATCGCGTCGCCAAAGCTGAAGAAGCGGTAGCGCTCCTCGATGGCAGCGGCGTAGGCATCCATGATCTGGTCGCGGGTGGCAAGCGCGCTCACGAGCATCATGAGCGTGGAGCGCGGCACATGGAAGTTCGTGATCAGCGCGTCGACCACGTGATAGGTCGAGCCGGGCATGAGGTAAAGCTGCGTCGTGGCGTTCTCGCGCACCACGATGTCACCGCGGCCAAGCGTATCGGCCCCGTCCTCGCGGCCTTCAAAATAGCGCGCCGTCACGGCCGGATCGGACACCGGCGCGTCCGTGTCAAACGCGCTCTCGAGCGAGCGCACCGCGGTAGTGCCGACGGCGATCACACGATGACCCTCGGCCTTGGCCTTATGCACGGCGTCGACAACCTCCTGCGACACGTGGTAGCGCTCGGTGTGCATGACGTGCTGCGTGGGATCGTCCTCCTCCACCAAGCGGAAGGTATCGATGCCCACCTCGAGCTCGACGGCGGCAAACTTGGCACCCTTGGCCTCGATAGCGACCATGAGCTCAGGAGTAAAATGCAGGCCCGCCGTGGGAGCGGCAGCCGAGTGCTCCTCCTTCATGGCGTACACGGTCTGATATTTCTCGGGATCGCCCTCGTAATCGGTAATGTAGGGCGGCAGCGGCACGTGACCGGCAGCATGGATGGCCTCGTCAAGCGTGCGCGGCTCGCCGGCGGCATTGCAACCGGCCGGCTCAAAACGCACCAGGCGGCCGCCGCGACTATCGGTGACAAAGTCGACGACCTCGGCCGTCAGCACCACGGGAGCCCCCTCGGGCGCATGAGCGCCACCGGCGCGATACTCAATCTGAGCACCGGGCTTCAGGCGCTTACCCGGCTTGACCAAGCACTCCCAAACATGGCCCAGCGGGTCAACATCCTCGCGGCGCTTGAGCAGCAACGTCTCGACCACGCCGCCCGAGCCCGTCTTGCGACCGATAAGACGGGCCGGCATCACGCGCGTCTGGTTGATGACGAGCACGTCGCCCGGCTCGATATAGTCGATGATGTCACGGAAGATGCGGTGCTCGACGGTGCCGCCATGCCCTAACGGCGTTCCTGTCTCGGAGCCTTTGCGATCAACCACCAGCAGGCGGCAGGAGTCGCGCGGCTCGGCAGGCGCCTGGGCGATGAGCTCTTCGGGCAGGTTATAGTCAAAATCATCGGTACGCATAGACACGTCGGATTCTCCTTATATAGCTAAAGTCCGCTCTACATCCTAGCAGGCTGACGTCCCAAGTGAACTACTTTTTGGCGGCTTTGCGCTCGTCGCGGATGCGGGCGCGGTCCATGGCCGCCTCGACGGCCGAGAAACGGCAGCCGCAGTAGTTCTGCCGATACATGCCCAGCTCGCGCGAACGACGTGTCGCCTCGGGGTAATACGTGCGAAAATCGCGAATCACCGGAGTGAGACCGCGGGCAGCAGCCAGACGCTCCAACACATCATTGCAGGTTTCGAACAACTGGTACGGCGAGACGGCGAGCGTCGTGCCCACAAACTCAAACCCGCGCTCCTGGGCCACACGGCACGCCTCGGCCAGACGCAGGGCATAGCATGAGCGACAGCGACGGGCTCGATCGGCGCCCAGCGGGGCCACGCCGGCCTCCCAGCGCTCCCGGTCCTCCCCCGCCTCGATAAGCTCGATGTCGCCATCGGCACACCACCGGCGCAGCTCGTCCAAACGCCGCTGCCATTCATCGTGCGGCTGAATATTGGGGTTTGTCCAGCAGATTGTGGGCTCAAACCCTTCCTCGCGCAGCAGGCGGACCGGCTCAAGAGAGCACGGCGCACAGCACGCATGCAGCAACAACGGCTTCATCGACATCTCCTCACCCGAAAAAGCGCACGCCAAAGGACGTATCCTCGCAGGCGACAATGCGGCGGTCGCGCAAAATGGTCCGCACGTAATACCAGTCGCCCACACAGCCCGACAAATGCAAGCCGGCCGCCAGGTAGCACAGCAGCGGATAGCCCGAAAACGCAAACCCCAGGGCAAGCGCCGCCGTCACAACAACCGTCGGCGCCAGGCAAACCGCCATGTACCGCCGGCGCGAATACACAACGCCCTCGGCGCAGGCATAGATCATCGCCGTCTCGCGATTCGCCCCAAAGGTCACCTTCGCGCCCGCAGGCGCCAGCAGCTTAAAAAACACACCGTGCACCAGCTCGTGCACGGCGAACGACGCCATTGAGATCGCAGCCAAGCCGACTATCCAGCCCACGACAGCCATCCAGCCGCCCGCGTCAGCCGCATCCAAGTCTGCAGGCCCACCCAGCAACATAAACACCGGCACCAAGCACACGGCAAACACGCCGACTACGACCATCCCCCACACAAAGCAAGCGTGCAGAAAATCCTCGTCTTCAAACGCATGTATGTTGGAAATCTCATTCATAGCATCTTAGGATAGCGCCCCTGCCACGTACCCGTCCGCATGTGCGATAATGTCGAACGATATGCACGAATTGACCACCGCGTCGCCAGACCTTGCGCCCGGCTGCGCTCCCACCATATGCGAAGGAGTCCCATGGCATCCAAATACTCCATGAACGACCGTCCCAGCTGGCCTCGCCGCGCCATCGTTACCGCCGGCGAGCCCTATGGCAACAAGGGCCTTCACTTTGGCCACGTTGGCGGCGTCTTTGTCCCGGCCGACTTCTTCGCCCGCTTCCTGCGCGACCGCCTGGGCCGCGAGAACGTCATCTTCACCTCGGGCACCGACTGCTATGGCTCGCCCATCATGGAGAGCTACCGCAAGCTCAAGGAGAACGAGGGCTACGACAAGTCCATTAGCGAGTATGTCGAGTCCAATCACTCCCGCCAGGCCGCGACCCTCAACAACTACAATATCAGCTGCGATATCTACGGCGGCTCGGGCCTTGAGCCAGCTGCGCAGATTCACAACGAGGTGACCGCCGAGATTATCAAGCGCCTGCACGAGCAGGGCACCATCTCCAAGCGCTCCACGCTGCAGTTCTACGATGCCAAGGCCGGCACGTTCCTCAACGGCCGTCAGGTGATCGGCCGCTGCCCCATCCAGGGCTGCAAGTCCGAGAAGGCTTATGCCGACGAGTGCGATCTGGGCCACCAGTTTGAGCCCGAGGAGCTCATCGCGCCCAAGAGCCAGCTCACCGGCGAGGTACCCGAGCTGCGCCCGGTAGACAACCTCTACTTCGACCTGCCGGCCTACCTCGACTTTATGAAGACCTATACCGCCAAGCTCGCCCAGAACCCGCAGGTTCGTTCCGTGGTCTCCAAGACCATGGAGGAGTGGCTGCTGCCGGCCCAGCTCTATATCCAAAACAAGTTCCGCGAGGCCTTCGATGCCGTCGAGGACCAGCTGCCCGAGCACACCGTGCTGGAGCCCGAGGGAAACAAGAGCAGCTTTACCGTCACCTTCCCCAGCTGGAAGGAGCGCGACGACGCCCATGCGGTGCTCGCCAACGGCGGCGTGCGCTTCCGCAGCGGCAAAGCGCTCGTGCCTTTCCGCATCACCGGCAACATCGACTGGGGCGTTCCGGTGCCCCAGGTCGACGGCGTTTCCGACGTCACCTGCTGGTGCTGGCCAGAGAGCCTGTGGGCGCCCATCAGCTATACGCGTACCGTGCTCGCGCGCGATGCCAAGGCCGCCGGCGTGACCGAGGGCGTCGCCGCCCAGGATGCCGCCCTCATGGGCGAGCCCGCCGCCGACTCCACACAGGTGCCCGCGCCCACCTACCAGCACAGCTCGCTCGACTGGCGCGACTGGTGGTGCTCGGACGACGCACAGATCTACCAGTTTATCGGTCAGGACAACATCTACTTCTACTGCATCGCGCAGACCGCCATGTGGGAGGCCCTGGGCTGGGACCTCACGCAGAGCACCGTCAGCGCCTGCTACCACCTGCTCTACATGGGCAAAAAGGCCAGCTCGTCCTCGCAGACGCCTCCCCCGCCGGCAGACGACCTACTCAACCACTACACCTGCGAGCAGATGCGCGCGCACTGGCTGTCGCTCGGCCTGTCCGAAAAGCCGGTGAGCTTTAGCCCCAAGGCATACGACACGCGTGTGACCGGCAAGGACAAGGACGGCAACGAGGTGCGCGCCTGCGACGACAAGCGCGTTATCGATCCGGCCCTTAAGGAGAGCGCCCTTTTGACCGGCGTCTTCAACCGCCTGGCCCGCAGCTGCTTCTACGGCGTCGCCGTCAAGGAGGGCGACGAGAGTCCCTATCGCAACGGTTGCATTCCCGCCGGTACCGCTTCTGGCACCGTGATCGAAGCCGCCCAGCAGGCAGCCCTCGCCTTTGAGCAGGCCATGTACAAGTTCGAGACGCACCGCGCGCTTGCCGTGTGCGACGACTACCTGCGCGCCGCCAACAAGCGCTGGAGCGACGCCTCCAAGGCCGCCAACAAACTCGAGGGCGAGCCAGCCAACGCCGCGATGAAGCAGGCCCTCGTCGACGCCTTTACCGAGCTGCGCGTGGCGACCGTCCTGATGCACGGTATTGTGCCGGCCGGCTGCGAGCTCATCTGCGAGTACTTCGACGTTGACCCGGTCGCCTTCTTTAGCTGGGATAACATCTTCGCCTCCACGGATGAGTTTGTGGAGAGCCTGGGCGAGAAGCCCGGCGAGCACCGCGTAAAGCCGCTGCCCCCGCGCTTCGACTTCTTCAGCAAGCACGAGAGCCAGTACTAAACACTCGACATGTAATGGAATGGGAAGGAAAGACGGATGTCCAAGCCGCGTCGTCGTAAGCAGAAAAAGCAGGTCAAGGCCGAGCTCAAGCTCAGGCAGTTTGCTGCTACCGAACTTTCCGACCAACTTGCCGCCCAACACTCCGCCGCCGACCTGCCGCGCTTTATGGTCGACACGGTCGCCGGCGCCTATGCGCCCGCCGATGCCGAGCTCATGATCGAGGGCTTCGGCGCCGCGGCCACACGCCCGGTCACGCTGCGCGCCAACACGCTCAAGGCAACCGTCGAGGACATCGCTGCGGCGCTCGATGCCGCCGGCATCGCCCACAACCCCGTCACCTGGTACCCAGACGCCTTCATCCTGCCCGAGGCCCAGGTTTCCGACCTGTGGGACCTCGACATCTACCGCGACGGCAAGATCTACTTGCAAAGTCTGTCGTCCATGATGCCGCCGTTGGTCCTGGGCGCTCAGGCAGGCGAGGACATCCTGGACATGTGCGCAGCCCCTGGCGGCAAGACGACGCAGATCGCCGCCCTCACGCAGGGGCAGGCGCACCTTACCGCCTGCGAGATGAGCATTCCCCGCGCCGAGAAGCTCGAAGCCAACCTCCACCGCCAAGGCGCAAAAAACGTGCCCGTCATGCGCACCGACGCACGCGAGCTCGACGAGTTCTTCCGCTTTGACCGCATCCTGCTCGACGCTCCCTGCACCGGCACGGGCACCGTAATCAGCGGCAACGAGAAAAGCCTGCGCGGCCTGACCGAGCAGTTGCTGAGCAAGTGTGCCCGCTCGCAGCGTGCGCTTCTGGACCGCGCCATGGGAGCCCTCAAACCGGGCGGCACGCTCGTCTATTCGACTTGTTCGATCTTGCCGCAGGAAAACGAGGACGCCCTGCAAGAGGCCCTCGACAAGCATATGGACTGCGAGCTCATCCCCCTCGACGGCACGCCAAGCGAAAGTGAGGCACGCCGCGCCCAGGAAGCTGGTGAGGAGCCGCGCATCGAGTCCAACGCCCTGACCGAGGCCATTGCCGCGGGTCAGGTATCGGCCATCGCCAACGGCCTGCCCGGCACGCTCACCATTCCGCCTAGCCGCGACTTTGAGGGCTTCTACATTGCCCTGATCCGAAAACGCAGCTAGCGCACGGATCCAAAACTCAACAAGCTATCTCCGTGCGCGTTTGCTCTGCTGGTCGCGATGCTGTTTAAGCGTCGCGCGCTCCTTGCGTTCGGCCCTTTTGCCCTTAATGGCCGTGACCACAAAGTAGATGACCGCGGCGGCAACGATTGCGCCCACGCACAGGCCAATCGAGCTAAACATTGCTGTCAATTCCATACCGCGTCACCTCTCTTTTAAACGGGACATTCAAGATAGCACCTCAATACCCGCCACCACAGCTCCTTCACGTTCGCCGGCCCTTCGGTCTAACGGATGGCGCGGCGGGGAAAAATCAACTCGTCAAACGATTTAGCAAGCACAACGCTGCCGGCACCCTGCCGGCCGCCATCGCATAGAATCGAGCCTCCATGGATACTCTCAACGATTTGAACGAGCGCGTCGACGCCTTTGTCGGCACCAGCTCCTTCGACACGCCTGCCGCGACAAACGACCAAGCTCCCATCGATGTACCCGCCGAGGTTCACGAGGACATCGTCGCCTCGGTCGATTTCTCCGAGGTCGAGCTCGCAGACGAGTTCACCGAGCCCCAGGTAGCCGTAACTCCCAACGGACTGCTCCCCATGGAGCCGCTGCCCATCGACGGGCGCCTGCGCAAGGCGGCCCTCCGCATGCCCGACGAGATCGAGGAGGCCAGCGGCTTTACGCTCTTCGGTCGTCGCATCAAGTCGCTTATCTACACCACCGACGTGGCGGTCATCCGCAACTCCAACGCCGATGCCGTCTTTGCCGTCTACCCCTTCACGCCACAGCCTGCCATTACGCAGGCGCTGTTGACCGTCGCCGAGTGCCCAGTCTTTGTAGGCGTGGGTGGCGGAACTACGACCGGTAAGCGCTCCGTACAGATGGCAGCCGTCTCCGAGATGCAGGGCGCGGCGGGCTGCGTGGTCAACTCCCCAGCCACTGCCGAGATGGTCGAGCACATCACCAACATCGCCGACATCCCCGTCATCGCCACGGTCGTACGTTGCGACGATGATGCGCATGCCAAAGTGCGCGCCGGAGCCAAGATTCTCAACATCGCCGCCGGCAAAAACACGCCCCAGGTCCTACGTGAACTGCGCGAGCACTATCCCAACCTGCCGCTCATCGCGCCGGGCGGCAAGACGCCCGAGAGCATCCGCGAGACCATCGCCGCCGGTGCCAACGCCATCATCTGGACGCCGCCTTCGGCCCAGCAGCTACAGACCGACATGATGCAGCGCTACCGCAAGATGAAGGAAGACGCCACGCCCGTCATCTCGCGCGACGATGTGCCCATTATCGACCAGGTTGCCGCCGCCGAGGTCAGTCAGGTCGAGAACATGAATCCCGACGTGCCGATTCCCGACGAGGTTATCGAACGCGTCGCTTCGATCCACGATCATATCGAGGAGCGTCGCGCCAACCGTGGACTCAAGCCGTCACTGCATGGCTTCTTCTTCCGCGGCAAGAAACGCTAGCCGCAACAGCAAGGCCCGCCCCACAAACGTGAGGCGGGCCGTTTTCGTTTGAGCAATCGTGCGCGACGTGATGGGTCAAGTTAATCCACGCGCTTGTCGCCCATAAAGAAGAGCGCCACCGTGCCAGGTCCGGTGTGCGAACCGATCAGAGCACCGATATTGTTGATCTCAATCTTGCCTTTGAGCTGCGGAACTTGTTCCTCAATCAGCGCCGCAACGGCCTCAGCGTCCTCGCGGCACGCCGAATGGGACAAGACGCACTTACCCGAATAATCCGCACCGTCCTGCACGTGTGCCATCATGGTCTTAGCCATCTCGGAAATCGCGCGCTTCTTGGTGCGAATCTTCTCACGTGGCGACAGCCCACCTTCGCAATCGACCGTCATAAGTGGGCAAATCTTAAGCGCTGTGCCGATAATCGCGCTCGCGGCCGAAATGCGACCGCCGCGCAGGTAGCTCGACAGATCGGTCGAGAAGAACCAGTGGTGCAGGTTGAGTTTATGCTCCTCAATCCAAGCGGCCGTCTCGTCGAGCGAAGCGCCGCTATCGCGCACGTCGGCGGCATATTCCAGCAATAGGCCAAAGCCCGAAGACGCCGCCAACGAATCGATAACGCGCACCTTGCCGCCCTGAGGATAGCGATCCGCGAGCATCTGTGCCGCAACGCAGGCCGATCCATACGTGCCCGAAATACCCGACGACAACGCCAGGTGCAGCACGTCTTTACCCTCGGCAACAAACGGCTCCCAAAACTCCTCGTACTCACCCACGCTCACCTGAGACGTCTTGGGCATGGCGCCCGCGGCAATCTGGGCAAAAAACTCGTCCGGCGTAATCGACTGATACAGATCGTCCGTATAGACAACATCGTCGATCTCGTAATGAAAACACACGACAGGGATATTGCGCGACGCAAAGAACTCACGGGTTCGGTCGGCGGCGGATTCACAGGTCAGGACAAAATCACTCATATGAGGCTCCTTAAGTATTGCTGCGCAAATTATCGCACAGCAAGCCTAAATACGATACAAACGTCCACTATTTACCAATTCGAACCATTTGCATTGAATATCTTTATCATGAACATCCCCATCCCCGCCATGGGCCAACATGGGCAAAATCACCCCCTTCGTCTCCACTTAACCGACACATCAACCTCAACTAAATCGATTTAGCAAACCGTTCAGCCGACAATTCAGCCGCCGGCGCAAAATCGAAACAAAGCCGGCGCATACTGGTAAACGCTTGACGCTGTTTTATCAGTTTTACCAACCATATCGGAAGGTGCTTCATGGTCGCATTCGATCGCAATCCGCAAGACTTTAAGTATCTGCGTCTGCTGTCGAGACAATTTCCCACCGAGCAATCCGCGTTTACCGAAATTATCAATCTCTCGGCCATTCTCAACCTGCCCAAAGGCACCGAGCATTTTATGAGTGACGTGCACGGCGAGTACGAAGCCTTTATGCACATCCTCAACAACTGCTCGGGCGTCGTGCGCGAACATGTCGACGAGATCTTTGGCGACACGCTCACCTTTGACGAAAAGGGCGAGCTGTGCACGCTTATCTACTATCCGCGCGAGAAGATCGATCTTGTCCGCAGCCAGCACGAGGACTCCCCCACCTGGTACAAGACCACGCTCGACCGGCTCATCATGGTTGCCCGCTCGCTTTCGAGCCGCTATACGCGCTCCAAGGTGCGTAAGGCCATCCCACGCGATTACGCCTACATCATCGACGAGTTGCTGCACACGCATCCAGACGAGAACAACTACCGCGTGCGTTATCACGAGCGCATTATCGAATCCATCTTGGAGACCGCCAGCGCCGACGACTTTATCGAGTCGCTCGCCTCGCTCATCAAGCGCCTGGCCGTCGACCACCTGCACCTGGTGGGCGATATCTTTGACCGTGGCGGCGGCGCTGCCAAGATTATGGACCGCCTGCTCACCTACCATTCGCTCGACATTCAGTGGGGCAACCACGACCTGCTGTGGATGGGCGCCGCTGCCGGCGAGCCTGCCTGCATCGCCACGGTGCTGCGCAACAACCTGCGCTACGACAATTACGAGATCCTCGAGAACGACTACGGCATCTCGCTGCGCGAGCTCGTCGCCTTTGCCGATGCCACCTATTCCGCCGGCGAGTCCATCAGCCCGCTGATCAAGGCCATCAACGTCCTGCTCTTTAAACTCGAGGGCCAGATTATCCAGCGCCACCCCGAGTTCGACATGGCCGACCGTCTGCTGCTCGACAAAATCGACCACGACACCGGCACGGTCACGCTCGCCGACGGCAGCGTGTGGCCGCTCACGACCAACGACTTCCCCACCGTCGACCCGGCGGACCCCTACACGCTCACGTCTCAGGAGCAGCACATCATCGACAAGCTCGTGTCAGAGTTTGTCACCGCCGATCACCTGCATCGCCATATCGATTTCCTCTATTCCCACGGCTCGATGTACAAGGTCGCCAACGGCAACCTGCTGTTCCATGGCTGCGTTCCGCTCAACGAAGACGGCACCTTTAGCAGCATGAACTGCCTGGGCACCTGGCACGCTGGCCGCGATTATCTCGATTTTTGCGACCACATCGCCCGCCGCGCGTGGCGCGTGGGCGACCGCGATGCCCTCGACTGGATGTGGTACCTGTGGATTGGCTTCAATTCACCCGCCAGCGGACGCCTGGTGCGTACCTTTGAGCGCGCCTATATCGCCGATAAGAGCACCTGGGTCGAGCCGATGGACCCGTACTTTACGCTTACCAAGTCGCCCTCGGTCTGCGATGACATCATGCGCGAGTTTGGCGTCGCGCCCATGGCATGTTCGCCGACCGGCCACATCATCAACGGCCACACGCCCGTTAAAACCACCAAGGGCGAGCAGCCCATCCGCGCCGAGGGCAAGCTGCTGGTCATCGATGGCGGCTTCTGCCGCGCTTACCATCCCAAGACGGGTATCGCCGGCTATACGCTCATCTCGAGCTCGCGCGGCTGCCGCCTCAAGTCGCACCGGGCCTTTACGACGGTTGCCGAGGCACTCACGCGCAACGTGGACATCGAAAGCGAGACCAACCGTTTTGACCAAGCAGACCGTCGCCGCATGGTGAGCGACACCGATACTGGCGCCAAGATCCGCAGCCAAATCCAGGACCTGCGTCAGCTGCTCGATGCATATAGAAACGGTGCTATCGAGGAGCGCGCCTAGCACCACCCGCGGGGATTGGCTAAACTTGCTGAGTTTGTCATCCCCGCGGCGCTTCGGCGCCAGCTTAAGGCAGGTACCATGCAAAAGCTCCTTGCGCAGATCATGAAATTTGGCGTCGTCGGTGTCATTGCCACGGTTATCGACTTTGGCATTATGAATCTGCTCCACTACGCTCTGGGCCTCAACATCCTAATCGCCAACACCAGCGGCTTTATCGTCTCGCTCATCTTTAATTACGTCGCCAGCATGAAGTACGTGTTTGCGCACAAGGAAGGCATGAGCCGCCGCCGCGAGTTCATCATCTTTGTCGTGCTGTCCGTGATCGGTCTGGCACTCAACGACGGTATCGTGCTGGCCCTCAACGCCGGCCTGGGACTCGAGGCCAATATCGCCAAGATCTGCGCCACCGCGCTTGTCATGGTCTACAACTTTGTGACCCGAAAAATCTTCCTGGAGGGCGACGAGACAAAATAGCTCGAAACCCCTGCAGCATTACGGCGCCCACGGACGACGCGCACTCAGCGCAGTATCGTCCGTGGGTGTCGCTCGTTTACGGGCAAATTTTCAACGTTTGCGGATTAGCTCTTGAAAATTTGGCGAGTTCATATAGTTCTTGGCAAAGACCTTACGTTTCCCTTGTAAAAGCTCTAAAGTATCCTCTGCTCGATTCATCAACGCATTGGATGTGATTACGTGCGCAAGGCGCTGGCACAACCTCATACCAAGCAGTTCCTCAAGTTTGCTGTCGTGGGTCTTATCTCCTTTGGCATCGACTGGGGCATGCTCATTGCGCTCGTCGAGCTGTTCCACCTCGACTTTTTGATGAGCACCACGGTTTCGTTTATCACGTCCGTCGTGGTCAACTACTGGCTCAGCATGAAGTACGTGTTCGACCACCGCGAAGGCATGAGCCGCAAGCGCGAGTTCACGATTTTCACCATCCTGTCGGTGATCGGTCTGGGCCTCAACGACCTGTACATGTTTGTGGGCGTCACGTTTTTGAGCATCGGCTACCAAGCCATGAAGGCCATCGCCACGTTCCTCGTCACCTGGTACAACTACTTCAGCCGCCGCTTCTTCCTCGAGGGCGCACGGTCGTAGTCGATTCACTATTTGCTTGAATGTATAACCGGTTGGAATTCCCGTTCCAACCGGTTTTTTGTTTGCAGAGCCTGCCGAGGAAAGCGCACAAGGCGGGCCGCAGCGTCGGAATGGGTAGTAGTTTCCCCATGGTCGCCCCGCGGAAAGCGCGTCCCAGATTGCAGCCTCAGAACGGGACACAGCTTCCGCAACGTGGCTCTAGCGGAAAGCGCATCCCAAAATCGATGCCCAATACGGTCCGCAGCTTCCCAATGGGCGCTGCTTCGGAAAGACTATCCCGGAATGAGCCCTCAGAGCGGAACACGCTTTCCGAAACCCGCCCCAACGGGAAGCTGCGTCCCGGAATTCGCCTACAGGGCGGGATGCAATTTCCGGTTGAGCCTCGATTGGGAAATGACGTCCCATTCGTATAAAAACGGGCGTCTCGGATGTTTGTCCGAACCGCCCGTTTGATGCGATATGTCGAGGCCCCTAGCCTGTCACGTAATACCAGACCACGTTGTCGCCGTTTGAGAGAACGTAGTTGCTGCAGGCTGTCATGGGCGTTGTGCCGTTGACGGAATAACACCAGCCGCTACCGCTTCCATAGTTTTCATCCTTCTCGGCCAGGCCACCGATGGCGGCAACATAAGTGCCAAACGACGAGCCACGCGCATTTATAGAAATACCCAGCGCGCAGAGAGCGTCGTAGGCAGTTGCTCCCTCATTAAAGGTGTAGGTACCACCAGCGGACACAGGATTGCCCACAGCGCTCGAAGTAACCGAGACAGTCACGGTAACGTAGCTAGACTCCTGAGAGACGCTCTGGTTGCCCGAGGGGGCATTACTGTTATCAGGAACGGCAGAAGGCCCACCGGACGTTGCCGAATTCTGAGAAGCCGACTGACTGTTGTCAGTCTTTTTATTTCCTGCTCCTTTTTCGCCGGGCTTCTTGCTATCCGAGTTCTTGTCCGATTCCTTGTCCGAAGACTCGGAATCTTTCTTGGAGTCAGATTTGTCAGAACCCCTAGACCCGTCATTCGTATCATCAGAAGATTTGGAATCCTTGGACCCGGCCTTGCCCGAAGCGACAGTCGAGCCGGACCCATTGCCATCCTTGGCGACGATGCTCTCCCCCGCCACGGTCTGGACGATCCAATCAATGGACCAAGCACCGCTCTCGGAGGGATGAACAAAGCCCAGAGAGACCACGATCAGAACGACGCATGCGGCAGTCAGAACGCCAAGGAGCGCCTTCCGTCGAGGAGCGGACGCCGCCGAAGCGGCGCCCTTTTGCTTTGGATCATCGAGCTGGATAAACGAGGAGTCGGGCTGTTGCCCGTTGGTCTCCTTGGGCTTATCGGGCATTACCGTCACCCTTGCCGCGCTTGGTCAGCACGAAGACGGCGATGAGCGCAAGGCCAATCACGCCGGCGGCGATGCCAACGATGGCGAGCGGGTTGGTGCCCGTCTCCTGCTCGGAAGCACCAGAGGACTTCTTAGCAGTGGTCGTGGAAGCAGCGCCCGTATCGGACTTGGAATCGGACTTCTTGTCGGACTTGCTGTCCTTCTTCTCAGACTTCTTCTCATCCTTCTTGTCGGACTTATCGGAGCCCTTCTTGTCGGACTTGTTTTCCTTGGTCTCGGTCTTGGTCGACACCGTCGTCTTGGTCACCGGCTTCTGACCCGGGGCGATAGCGCCGCCGGCCTGCGGGCCCTTAGAGCCGGAACCAGCGCCGGAACCCGTACCAGTGCCCGTGCCGGTACCAGTACCAGAACCGCTGCCGCCGCTGGAGCCAGAACCGCCATTGTCACCAGAATTGGTGGCATTCTTGGTCCACTTGGCATACAGCGTCAGATCGGCCGTCACCGGCGTACTGAAGTCATACGCTTGCGTGCACGCCTCATCGGTATACCAACCGCCGAAGGTATAGCCCTTGCGACGCGGTTTTACAGCAGGCTCCGTAGCAGTTTTACCAGCCTTAATACGTTGGGAATCGAGCACAATAGAATCTGCACCATTTGCGTCAAACGAGACAGTATAGCGATTGACCTTCTGGCCATTTCCCTTAATCGCGAACAACTTGCCCGAATCGTTAGCGTAGTAGAGTGAACCATCAGAACCGACCGAAATCGACGACATGCAGTACTGCTGGTTCTCGGCCGACGGTCTATAGAGCAGCTCAGCCTCTTCGTCACCTATGCGATAGCGATAAATGCCGCCAGGATTATTGTTGGACGTAAAGTATACATAGGTATGACCATCTTGAATGGAAACCACAGGCTGTGACTTAACATCGCCGCTGCCCGTAAAACCACTTGCAGAAGAATCCTCGCGGATGAAGTTACCGTCTGCCTTATAAATTGAATAATCGACCGTAAGCGTATCGGCGTCGATAATTGCAAGCTGACCATAGTGGCTCGTAAGACTGTTTTGGGGACCGCCCATAAAGGACTCAATCGACGTGCCGCCAACTACAATCTTACCGTTGACAAACACGGGTGTAGAGGTCGAGCTGCTGCCAAACGTAACTTTACCCAGTTCTGAAAGGGCCCCATCATTAGCGATAGCAATTTTATGGAGCGTGCCATCGGCACTCACAACGTAAGCAGTAGCCCCATCAACAAGCACGTTCGCGCGAACGCGATCGGCGATCTTAAGCTTTGCTACGGTCTTTCCAGTCGAAGGATCAACCGTGCTGACAGTGCCTGAATCATCCGCGATAACGCCATAGTCGCCCGAGAACGCCATGCCAGCCCAGTAATAGCCCTTGCTGTTTTCATTCTTGTGCTGCCACATGACTTTACCGTCAGAAATACGAACACAAAGCAGGTAGCCGTCACTCGAGTCAATCCAATCGGCCGAAGCGGTACCAAAATAGGCATAGCCATCGCGAACCGAAACAGAAGCAAGCGACTGCTGCGCGCCATCGGGACCGGCCGGCAACCCATCGGTAACCCAAACCGTCGCAAGCACATCAACCGTTAAGGCCTGAAGACGACCGCCTGAAAGCGGAACAAGCACAACACCATTGGTATATACCATGCGTGAGGTGGAATCAATTGCAGCAGCCAAAGGTGACTCTAGAACGGTCTTGCCCGTCTCGACATCCTTTTTGAGCAATTTAGAACCAACTGCCACATAGAGATAGTCACCGATCAGCAACGCATCGGAAACACCCTTATTGCCGTCCGCACGCGTCTTAAGCTCGCTTACCCATTTCTCATCTGCATCCTTAGTGGGCACAGGTGCGTCGGTAACCTTGTCGGCACTTGTAAAGCCCGACCAGTCGCTATCCCAGTTAGGGCGTGCAGCGCTCGGATTAAGAACAACGTTGTCGACACCGGGCAAAGTATCCCCAGGGGCGTAAGCCCAAACGACCTTATCGCCCGACTTAAGCACGTAGTCGTTATCGAGTTGAGTTCCAGGAACGCCGTTGACAAAGAACGACCAAGCGCCGGACAGCTCGGTACCATCAAGCGGAGAAACGAGGCTATGGACACCCCAATAGCCGAATTGGTCGTACATCTTGGACTCGATGCCAAGGGCGTCGAAATAGGTAGCGGAGGCATCCTTGATCGACGTGCCCTTAACAAACACCTGGGTCGACGGGCTCGTCCAACGCTGAGCCATCCCGGCCTTTTTGCCAATAATCTCCATCGTGACGGAAACCTGCTCGGGCGCGGGGTCGCCGTACTTCGAGTAGCACCAGACGACGGAGTCGCCGTCCTTGAGCGTGTAGCCGCCCGCGCCGACC
>NZ_JBDGAV010000012.1:63146-78255 GCF_040910325.1 Collinsella aerofaciens
GAGCGTGTAGCCGCCCGCGCCGACCTCGGAGGCGCTGCCGTTGACGAACAGCTGCCAGTACGCGCCGGTCGCCGAGTCGTAGCCGAGCTTGCGGTCCTTATCGAAGGGCGACGTGATCGAGTTGAGTGCCCAGCCCCAGCTGCCGTTGGGGTTGTAATCGGCCTTGAGGCCGGCACGCTTGAACAGCTGCTCGGAGAGGTCGGCCGCGGTCGAGCCCTCCTTCAGCGTGATCCGCTGCGCGGCGGCCCAGGTCTGCTGGGCGCCCTTGGCGTCGGTGCCGACGACGGAGCACGTGGCAGAGACCTCCTGGCTCTCTGCCTTGGCAGGCTGAGCCTTGGCCTCTCCAGCGGCAGAGACAACGGCGGTGTCCTGCTTCGAGGCATCGGACGTCGATGCAGCCGGTGCCTCATTGCCGGCAGCGCTATCGTCCTCAGTCTTGTCGGTAGGGCCCGAAGCTGTCGCAGTGGCATCTTGCTCGGCAGTGCCCCCATTCGCCACCATGCCGCTCGCATTGAGGTCGGCAGCAGGGCTTGTCGCGGACTCACCAGAGCCGTTCTCGGCAAGCGGTGCCGCCTGAGCCACAGCCTCGGCAATGCCCTCGGCGCCCTCGGCCCACAGCTGAGCCGGTGTGGTGCCAAAGGCCATCGCGAATGCCAGGAATGCCACCAGGCCGCGCTTGGCTACGCCGCGCGCAATTGCGCCACGGCGATGCGAGACGCGCTCGCGCTCGTCCTCAAACATATCCAATTGTCCCCCATTGTCTGTACTTGGAGCGTTGCCTTGAGGCTGCCCCACGTCATCGCGCATGTTGCGCTCGAGTTCCCCCATCGGGGTCCTCCTTCCCTCCAGAGCCCTATGCACACCGGCGGCATACGCCGCGGCAACGTGCAAGATGGGAGGCGATCCGACTTAACCTTAACGGCTCAGGCGCGCCGTCCGATCTGCGACGCGAACATCCCGAGCCAAGAGGAATTACGGTTACTGGTACAGCCGGGGACTTGCACCCCGATTCTCCCAAACGCGCAGGAAAACCGCGCATTCGTGCGTCTCCGCACCACCATCTAGGCCATCGATTATTACCGTCAAAATGGTATCACGCAAAAGGGCCTCGCACGCAGGCGAAGCCCATGGTAAAAGCTATTGTTTGCGATAGGAAAATGCGGTGACGGTCGCAGACTCTAGTGCTTGCCGCCGTGGCTGTTGAGCCAGATATTGCGGCCCAGCATAAGCGCCAGCACCAGCGCGCTCACGTAGCCCATAAAGCCAATGACTGGGATACCAAACACAACCGGCTCGATGCGCGCGTAGTACACCACCGACGAACCGATAAACAGGCCGGCAATCACAATTGCCATCGACATGCGGTCGATAATTCCGCCCAGCTGTCGCAGCGCCTTATCGCTGCTCATGATCTGCGTGTTTACCTTAAGCTGTCCGCGCGTGAGCATGCGCGATGCCAAGCCCAGATACTCGGCCGCCTCGAGCGAGCCTTTTGCCGCGCGATAGCTGCTCGCGGCAAGATCGCGCCCCATTTCGCGGACGCGTGCATAGGTGCTCTTCTCGTTTTTGATGTGCGTCTGGATGATCTGGATCATGTTGACGTTGGGCATGTACTCGGTCAGCAGGCC
Organism: Collinsella aerofaciens; assembly: GCF_040910325.1. Classification (GTDB taxonomy): domain Bacteria; phylum Actinomycetota; class Coriobacteriia; order Coriobacteriales; family Coriobacteriaceae; genus Collinsella; species Collinsella aerofaciens_BL. The sequence continues at coordinate 64,775 of NZ_JBDGAV010000012.1, forward strand.
CTCAAGCGTCACCATGCCGCGCGCGAACATCGTTACCACGCTCGGCAGCTCAACGTCGTTTTTGCGCGCCAGGTTTAGCAGCGAGGTCAAAAACTCGCCGATATCAAGATCTTTAAGGTCAAGACCCGCAAAGTCGGCGACGATAAAGTCCAAGTCGGACAAAAAGGCCGAATGGTCGAGCTCGGCCGAGTCGCCGCGCGTCACGGCAAAGCGCATGAGCGAATCCTTGAGCTTGGGCACGTCACCCTCGGCCACGGCGAAAATCATATCCTTGACGATACCGCGATCGTGACTCGACATGCGTCCGACCATGCCCAAGTCGATAAAGTAGACGATGCCGTCCTTGAGAATGATGTTTCCCGCATGCGGGTCGGCATGGAAAAAACCGTCATCGAGCACCTGCGTCGAGTAGTCCTCGACAATCGCGGCACCGATCTTTTCCAAGTCATAGCCCTCGGCCACCAAGCGTTCGGGATCGGCGATCGAAATGCCGTCGACGTAGTCCATAACCACCACGTGCTCGGTGCACAGGTCCAGATAGGATTTAGGGCACGTCACGCCATGAACGCTCTTATGGAACTCGTAGAAGTCGTTGAGGTTTTTGGCCTCGGCCAAAAAGTTGGTCTCCTCGCGAAACGAGGTCCACAACTCCTCGACTACGCCGTGCAGATCAACGAATTGATCGGTGTTGACGAACTTGGAAACAATGCGCACCACCGAGCGGATGATATCGATGTCCTGCGCCATAACCTGCTGCGCACCGGGGCGCTGCACCTTGACGGCTACGTCCTCGCCCGTCACCAGACGAGCGCGGTGCACCTGCGCGAGCGATGCGCTACCAAGCGGATTGGGGTCGATCGCATCGAACGTCTCCCCCAGGCGCAGGCCGTATTCCTCTTCCAAGCAGCGGAGCACTACCTCGTACGGCACCGGCTCCACGTCGGAACGCAGACGGCGCAGCTCATCGCAAAAGCGCTGCGGCAGAATCTCGGACCGGTTGGCCAGAATCTGCCCCATCTTGACGAACATGGGGCCGAGCTCCTCGAGCAGGCGGCGCAAGCGAACCGGCGTGAGGTTATCCCACACACGGTACTTTTTGACCAAGCGAACAATCTGCCCGATGCGTTCGCGACGACCCGCCGGCGTGAGCTGGTATTCCTCGTCCGGCGCCATCGCGTCGGGCTCTTCGGGCACCATATCGACAGCGCGCGGCTTTTTGCGAGCGCCCGAGACGGCGGCATCGACCTCATCGACAACCGCCGCCTCGTCACCCAAAGGATCTAGATTGTTGTAATCGGTGGTGGAATCTGCCATCTGCGCTGCTACTCGGCCTCTTCGGTATCCTTCGCATCGTCGGGCTCAACGGACTCGACGGGCACCGAGGTCACGTTGTCCTCGACCGAATCGACGATGTCGCGCACATGGGCCAGGAAGGCCGTGCGCTCGGGGGCGGTCATGACGCGGACCCGGGCAAGGATGAGCTCGTCAAGCACGCGCTGGGCCGCGGTCTCGCCCTGCATGCCCAAGCGCTCGGTCAGATCGGAGATGGTACCGCCGGCCTGCTCGAACATGTCGGACACACTGCGGGCGATATCGGGGGTGGCGGTGTCCTTGCGGACCTGCTCGCCCTTGGTGTTAAGGTCGTCGAGGACCTTCTTGCCGCCTTCGACAGCAACGGCGGCAGCGCCAAAGCCCACGTTAATGGCGCCGTTAACAAGCTGATCGAGTTTCATAACCATGGTTATCTCCAATCACAAACAACTGCATTGGCGTTCTTGTACCCAAGATTGAGCGAAAGCGACAAAGCGTTTTAGCGCTATTCGATCGACGGGAAATCCCTACCTCACGTTGTCATTCATCGCGAAAGAGTTCTTCATGGCGCAGCTCGTGGTGTAAAGCACCTTGCCCAGCAGGGCATCGGTCTCCACGCGAACACGCTCGGCAAAGGCCTCGTTGGCGCGTGCAAGCTCGGCAGGCACCTCGACCTCGGGCAGAGCGGCTACGGCAGCGTCGACGTCATGGATCTGCTTGTGGCCCATGCCACCGATCTTCTCCTGATAATCCTCGACCGCGCGGCCGCACTCATGGAAGCGGACGTCAGCCAGCGCGCCGATCAGGCGGTTGGCCCAGTAGAAGTTTTCGGACGTCACGCGAGCCTGCGTGTCGGCATAGTACTCGGGCATAGTCTCGACGTTGGCGTACAGCGGAACCAGCGCGTTAAACGAGTTGGAACCAAAGGCCATCCACTGCACGGCGCGGTAGGCCGGCTGCGCATAGGGGCGCAGCTGCAACACGGCAAGCTGGCTGTTGCGGTTGATGCCGATGGGGCGATAGGCACCACGCGTAGCGGGCGTGCCCTTGCTGCCGTAGCAGTCGTACTCCGTGCCCTGGTAGTGGCTCGAGAGCACGTACTTGATGTCCTCGATGGTCACCTTGCGCTCGGGCACGCGGCTCCAGGGGATATCGTCGCTCTCGGGCGTGTAGTCGGCGTCGGGGCCATCCCACACGTCGCTGGGGTTGAGGCAGCGCTGCATGTACCAGGCGCGCGGCGTGTTGTAGACATGGTCGCTGTCGCTGTGCGAGCCAAAGGCCTCGCGCGGGTTAAAGACGGCAGCCGGGCCGTCGCTCTCGACGCCCAGCGTCAGGTCCAGATGCCACTCGGCCATCCAGACGCGCAGGTCGGCGGAGCACATATGGTCGGCCTGGGCGCCCTCGGCGTCATCCAGGTCAAAGCTGTCGATGCCCAGCTGGTTGGGCATGGTCACATAGGCGTCGTCAGGCACGCGCTTGGCGATCCAGTGGTGACCGCCGATGGTCTCGAGCCACCAGATCTCGTCCACGTCGCTAAAGGCGATGCCGTTGTTCTCGTAAGTGCCGTAGCGCTCGAGCAGGTCGCCCAAGATACGCACGCCGTCGCGGGCGGACTTGGCATACGGCAGCACCAGGGTCACCATGTCCTCCTCGCCCAGGCCACCGGGCTGCGCCGGCACATAGCCGTCCTCACCCTCGTTGCCCTTGGCGGGCACGTAGTCCACGAGCGGATCGGCGCCGCGGACGCGCTCGTTGGTGGTAAGCGTCTCGGTTGCGGACATGCCAACATTGAGCTCGTTGAAACCGGCCTCGGCCCAGATACCGTGGCCCGGAACAACATCGGGGACGCTCGTATAGCGCATGGGGTTATCGGGCAGCTCAACGGTCAGGTGGCTCAGGACGCTCGTGTAGACGCGCGGCTGCTCGTCGGGATGCACTACGCGCATGCGCTTGGGCTCAAATACCCCGTTGGACGAGTCCTCGTTACGCGCGACCAGGGTCGACCCGTCGTAGCTTGCGTTTTTACCGACCAGAATCGTTGTGCACGGCATGCGCATCCTCCTTGAGCGAAAAAATCAAACGGCAACAGTGTATCGCTTCGGCGCAGAAAGGGCGAAACCACGGCCTCGGCAGCCGCCGTGGTCAAAAAATGCCAAATATGAGTACTGTCACAAATTTAGTGGCAGCAAATTGCACTGTTCCGGGCGCCGGGAATCCTCACCTGTCCAAAAACTGAGTCTAGTAATTCCCCATACGTCCAATAAAATTGGCTCTTTAACGATATTACTTATCGCTAAAGAGCCAAAATGATCTCAAACATATGTGACTAACTTGACAACAGTACTCATATTTGGCATTTTTTGACCACGGGGTATCTAACCAACCCCCTAAACAGCCTCCAAACGCCTATTTTACCGCGCGCTCAGCCGCCTCGATCACGTGCTTGGCGAGAATTGCTGTCGTCACGGCGCCCACGCCACCCGGCACGGGGGTGATTGCGCCAACAACCGGCTCCGCGGCATCAAAATCGACGTCGCCGACCAGCTTGCCAGCGGCTTCGTCCCAATTAATGCCAACATCGATAATCGCCTGGTCCTCGCGGACCGCATCTGCGCCAATCGTGCGCGCGCGTCCAACGGCGGCAACCACAATGTCGGCAGCACAGCACTCGGCGGCAAGATCGCGCGTATGCGTATGGCACGTCGTCACGGTTGCGTTGCGCGCCGTAAGCATGGCGGCAACGGGGCGGCCAATTACCAGTGAGCGTCCGACCACGGCAACTTTGGCGCCGTCCAGCTCAACGCCGTAATGATCCAGCAAAGCAAGCACGGCTTCAGCTGTGCAGGGGGCAAAACCCTCGCCGCGCCCCGAAAGCGTGGTGAGCAGCGAAGCCGGCGTCATGGAGTCAACGTCCTTGGAGGGATCGAGCGCTGCGGCGACGGCGTTCTCGTCAAGGCCGGCGGGCAGCGGGCGAAACATCAGACAGCCATGAACAGCCGAGTCGGCATTGATGTCCTCGATGGCCGTCAACAGCTCGTCTTGCGAAACACCGGCAGGAAGCAACACGCGACGCGCCTCGATGCCAACCTTTTCGCAGCGTTTAAGGGCGCCGCGCTCGTAGGATAGGTCGTCCTCGCGTTCACCCACACGCACGATAGCAAGCGTCGGAACAACACCGCGTTCGCGCAGCGCAGCGCAGCGGGCAGCGAGCTCCTCAGTCAAAGCGCGGGCGACGGGAGCACCCTTCAGTAGCTCAGCCATGGCTATCCCCTCTTTCTTGCAGCGTCGGAGGCGCGGCGCGCCAGCGCATCGGCGCGCGGCAACCATGTGTCGAGCAACTCATCACACGCCGTCTCGAGCTCCTCGGCGCGTGCACGATCCTTCATAGACGTGGTGTTCGCAAAGAGCGTCAAGCTCGCGCCCTGCATGGCGGCGCGGCAGAATACGGCGCCGCACGCCACATCGGACAGCAGCTGACGCGAACCCTTGTCGGCCATGTCCTCGAGCAGCGCCAGTGCGCGCCCGCAGGCATCCATAATGCGATACGGCGGCATAGCGGCCACATGCAGCGCATCCTGAATCGCAGCCGGTCGGGCCGGGTCCTCACGCGGAATACCGTACGCAGCGGACACCTGGCCGTACGCACGAACGTCCTCGGCGACCAGACCCACAAGCTCCTGCGCCAACTCGTCTGCCTGGGCAAACGCACGCGTCAGGTCATCCGCACGATCAGCAAGCGCGGGATTGGTCGCACCGTAGCGGGCAACCATTCCGCACAGCGAGGCGCCCAGCGCGCCCACAAAAGCGCTCGCGCTGCCACCACCGGGAACTGGCTCGCGCGCGGCCAGCGCCTCGGCAAAACCGCGACAGGTTTTATCCAACATCTCTTGGCTCATACGCACACGCACCTTCAAGTCATATATATCGGTCGGGCGGCCGACGCCGGCCGACCGCATCGATCACGTAATGGTGCTAAGTCTAGCCCATAAGTACGCGAGCGTCAGCGCACCTGGCCATCGCGGATTTCTATGGCACACGATAGGCCATGCCAACGCAAACATGGGACACATGGCCCACCTTTCGAGACTCCCGAGCAGCACAAGCTGGGGCATATCTATAAGTAAGGAACCCGTTGGGGAACGGCCGCGCAACGGCCACAAGCGATGAACGGAGGCATAAGTCGCACAGTACACAGAGACATCCGCCGCCAGCGCAATCAGTACCCCAACAGCATGCGGCGCCGTGATGTCATCAGCAGACAAGGAGGACGCCACCATGATGAAAAAGACCCTATCAATCCTTTCCCTTTGCATCGCCCTCTTTGCCGCGCTCGCCCTTGTGGGCTGCGGCGGGAGCGCATCGGGCGGCGGCAGCGCCCCCAAGAGCGAGAGCAAGGAAAAGGCCCCCGTCGCCAAGAAGACCGACTACATCTGGTTTAAGGTCGAGATGCCCGAGGGCGTCGGCGTAAGCGACTCTGCCGGCAAGAATGCCGACAGGGTCCAGCTCACCTTCCCCGAAGACGAGAACGCCTCGGCCGATCGCTTTATCCCCGTTTGGAAAAAAGCGCTGACGGCCGAGGAATCCCACGCCGACCAGGCGGAAAAGAAGGGGGATACGTTCCAGTGGAAGGATGGCGGGTCCGTCGAGTATAACGGCAGGACGTGGCTCGTCGGAACATACGAGGACAACAGCGGCATCTCAACCATGCTTTTTACCGATGTTGAGCCGGGAAGCGTCTACGTCCTCATCTCGAACTTCGACCAGCACAAGAAAGAAGCCGAGGCACTCCTCAACTCCATCGAGTTCCCCGATGACATGGAAGAGGCAGTTTCCGAGGCACGCGAAGTCGAGATTTCGAGCATCGAGATCAAGTAACGGGACACCCGCACGCGCCTACGCGCACCCGCGCACATGCGCCCCATTAAAACAACGGGCGCCCAACCCGGGGAGGGCCGACAGCACCGGCCCTCCCCTCTTTTGGACCCGTGCATATTGCCACTTAACGGCGCAAATCCGGCCCTCAGAATGGGACACATGGCCCACCCTAGCGAGCCGTCCACGCGTACAGTAAAGGCAGGTAATCCGTGGGCGGTTACAGATCGAGGAGGACACGACCATGAAAAAGAAGGCCTTTGCGATTCTCACCCTCTGCATAAGCCTCTTTGCCGCAGTTGCCCTGGTGGGCTGCGGTGGCAGCGGCGGCGCTACCGGAAGTGGCGGTGGCGGCGGAGCAGAAAAGCCCGCCGTGGATATGAGGACCGACTTCATTTGGTTTAAGGTCGAGGTCCCCGAGGGCGTCGAGATCACCGACGTCGCAGGCGACACCGCCGACAGGGCCCAGTTTAAGTTCACCGAGAGCGAGCACGCCAGCGACCGCTTCATCCCTGTCTTCGATCCTGACAAGAACGCCGATGAACTGTTCGACTACGAGGCAAAGTGGAAGGCCAACTCTGGATGGACCGAGAGCGATCCCGTTAAGTACAATGGCAAGACCTGGCGCAGTGCCTACTTCACGCACTCGGGCGGCGTAACGACCGAATACTTCACCGACGTTGACGGCGGCAGTGTGTACGTGCGTATCGACAACGTCGAGGAACACAAGGACGCCGTCGAGACCATGATGAAGTCTCTGGAATTTGCCGACGACATCGCCGAGGCCAAGACCGAGGCCATGGACGTCAAGCTCGACGATATCGAGATCAAGCGCTAAGCGACTGGCAAGCGCAACGGGAAACACGGTCGCAGTGCAAACAAGCGACGGTACCCCAGCGCTTCGTACCCAGGGAGGGCCGGTAAACCGACCCTCCCTTTCTTATGCCGGTAGCCGACGAACGCGAGGATGCCGGACGCCGGAACCGCCCCAAATGTGGCAACAGTACGAAAACGACAAACACCCCAACACGTCCGCCCACCGATTTATCGCGCCGCGCAGACAATTAAACCAGCATCTTTAAACATCTGGGCAGTATAGTGACCAAAACTATCGCATAACCGCACTCTGCGAATGGAGAAGTTATGACCGAACACCACGCCATCAGCCGCCGAGCATTTACGTTGGGCCTTGGACTCGCGGCGTTGCCGCCGCTTGCAAGCCTGCCCGAAACCGCCATGCTGGGCATTAGCCCGCGGGCAGCCTTTGCGGACAGCACGGCCGGGCCAGCAGTCAGCCTCGACAATTTCGTCATTCGCCTTCGCCCCGCGGGCTATTTTCGTACCGCAAGCGTTAACGAAGACGGCAACGTCATCGGCAACGTCTGCCATCTGTTTAATGACGGCACGTCCAGCAAGCTCATCCTTGAGAACGTAACGACCAAGAATGACGATACAAACTGGTATGCTATCCGCACCTTGCTCAATTTCGAAGAGCATAAAAAGACGGGCTACAGCATTTGGTCGGTCGATGGCGACTCGGACAAAGACGGAAAGGTCATCCACGTATGGGGCGGCGAGTATGACAACAAGCCCAGCCGCTCTTTTGCGTTCGAGCGTCAATCAAACGGAACCTATATCATCCGAGACCGCACGGTCGAGAAAGAAACCGAGAAAAAAGACATTAAGTACCTGGCAATAGAATCGAACGGCGAAGACCAGGACAACAACAAGATCTGCCATAAGAGTAAGAGCATTCCGTGGGAGCTCGAACTTATCGGTTACGACATGAAAAAGAACGATGCCACGGTTAGCAGCCTCGACTGGATCACGTACAGCAGCTACGTCGATGGGCCATGTTGGATGAAATACGTCGACGACAACAAGTTCCTCGACGAGCTGAGCATCCCGGGCACGCACGATTCGGGCACCTGTAGCGTGGACAACGACACCGAGCCCCAATCCTCGCAAGTAAAATGCCAGCAGGATTACATTCCCACGCAGTTGCTCGAAGGCATTCGCTATTTTGATATCCGGCTCGGAAAGGGCGACAACCCCGGTATCGACCACGGGGATTACTACCTGCTCAAAAAAGACGCGTACTTTATGCATCTTTCCGATGTCATAGGCTACTTCAAAACGTTTTTGAACGAAAACCCGACAGAAGCGCTCATCATGCTTGTATCACGAGGCAACGACGAGGCTACCGACGAAAGTGTTACGACGGCTTTCGCCAAGGTTTTGGACGACAACCCCAAACTGTTCTATACGTCGAGCCGAATCCCCACGCTACACGAGGTGCGCGGAAAGATCGTTCTGCTGCGTCGATTTAGGCTCGCCGGCAACAGTGTAAGCGGCCACACGTGGGGCCTCGACCTTACCGAATGGGATGACAAGATCAAGGCTCACTCCGACAGCGCCACTATGTGTCTCGTCCAAGACGCGCGGGGCTTTGAAGCCGCGGGGGAAACAGGCGACAAAGAGCCCTATTGCACCAAGGTATACGCCCAGGACAAGTACAAACTCACGGGAACCGACAAGCTCAGCTGGGTCGATAATGCGCTGAAGGAAACGTCCGGGCGCACGCGCAACGAGGTAGATGTCGAGGACGATAACGGGGCCAAGGAGAAAGTCCTGGAGCGTTGCTGGTCTATCAACTACACCAGCTGCACGGGCTTGTCGCACGGAGGCAATCCTTTTACCTCGGCACGAGTAGTCAACGAGCATCTGTATAAGAGCCCGTACATCAATCCCAGCGGCATCGAGGATACAAAGTCAGATTACCTCAAGCACATTGGCATCATCGCATCCGACTTTGTTGATGCGGCGCTGGCCCGGAGCATCTATCAGCGCAATTACGATACGGAGCACAAGCAGACGGCTTCGTACTATCTCCCGTACTATCTCCCGACCCGCATGCGCATGACGTACGGCGACTCGCTGAGCGATGCCTCATTCCAGGATGGCAAGACCGTTGGCGAGGGTCATTTCCGCCTTGCCGACAGCAGCAACGCGCTCAACGCGACAGCTTCGGGCCATGCGTTTGCCATTGAATACGTGGATGTCGACGCCCTGGGCAACGAGACCGTTACGGGGCTGCAGGGCTCTGTGCCCATCGATATCGATCCACGCGCGCTGACGCCCCATTTTGAGGGACTCGAAGGCCTTAAGGCCGGCGAAGACGTGCGCGCCAAGATTGCGGCATCACTCGAGGGCAAGCTCGAAACCGATGCCTGCACGGCCCAGCTCGAGTTTGTGCACGACGCGAACGGCGCTCCGGGCACAGCAATGGCCGAGGGCGAAACATTTGCCGCAGGAACGTACTGGGTGCGCGTGAACGGTCTCTTGGGCAACGCGGCGCAGAACTACACGCTCGCCAGCGACGGAGCCGCAAGCTTTACCGTAGCGGCCTCGGACAGTGCTGCCGGCGCCGGCACCGGCAGCGGCACGGGTTCCAACGCAGGCAGCGCTGATAAGAACGGTAAGGGCAACAAGGGCAAGGGCTCGGGCGGAAAGCTCGCCGACACGGGCGACAGCTCTGGCGTTGCCGCCGGGCTCGCTGCCGCCGCCGTGGCGACAACGGTCGCCGGCGCGGCGATGCTTGCCAGTGACGGTGAAAACAACGAGGACGTTGTCGAATAGGCAAACCGGCCTTTTAGACACATCGACTCAATCGGGGGCGCAGAACACCGTTCTGTGCCCCCGATTTTTACCTTGGCCCGAACGCCGCTATCGGCTACATCACCATGTTCAGCGCGTTAACAAACTCCTGGGCCTTCGCACGGCTACTCAGGCTAAAGACGCAAGCGGTCAACAGTCGATTGCGCAGAAAAACATCACGGCCTTTGATTCTATTGACGCCCGTGATGTCCTTAAGATAGACAATCTCGGTGTGCTTGCCGCCGAAAGTGCCCTTCCTGAGCACCTCGATACGGTTGGGGTAGATCTTGACGTCTTTAAATCTACCCGAGCCCTTGTCCTGAAACAGCAAGGTGTTGTTGTCCATGCATGTCACTCCCATGGGGTTCGCGAAAACTGTCTCTATTGCCAAATTTTAGTCACCGCAAGGCCCCCATGCGAAGTTGCCAGACAGCGCAGCGATTCGTGTCCGCGCGAGGCTTTAAACTAAATTCGATAAAGATGCATTCCACAAGAGGAAAGCGGGGCGACAGTGATGGGCGAACTGGTAAACCGTGGAGAATCGGCAATCGTGCCCGAAGGTTTTTACAAGCAGGTCTCCTCGATTCTCAACGCCGCTCGCGACAAGGCCTATACCGCTGTTAACTTTGCGATGGTTGAGGCATATTGGGAGATCGGCAAGAGTATTGTTGATGAACAGGGCGGAGAGGAGCGCGCCAAGTATGGCGATGCACTGATCGACGAACTTGCCGTTAGATTGACTAAGGATTTTGGCAGAGGCTTCAACGCCAGAAGCTTAAGATACATGCGTCAGTTTTATCTTGCGTTCCCAATCCGGAACGCGCTGCGTTCCGAATTGAATTGGACACATTACCGCAGGTTATCGCGTATAACCGACCCTGATGCTCGAACATGGTACATGAACGAATGTGCCGATTCTCGCTGGAGCACGCGTCAGCTCGAACGCCAGATCAACACCATGTTCCGCGAGCGCCTACTTGCCAGCAAAGACAAAGAGGCCGTCACCCAGGAAATCCAAAAGAGCGCCCCGACCCATCGCCCCGAGGATATCATCCGCGACCCATATGTACTGGAGTTTTTAGGTTTCTCGGACGATGCTGCGTTTCGCGAGAGCGATCTAGAGCAGGCGCTCATCACGCATCTTCAGAAGTTCCTGCTGGAGCTTGGCCGTGGCTTCGCTTTCGAGGCGCGCCAAAAGCGCATCACCTTTGATGGGCGCCATTTCTATATTGACCTTGTTTTTTACAACTATCTGATGCGCTGCTTCGTGCTCATCGACCTTAAGACGGACGATCTTACGCATCAGGACCTGGGCCAGATGCAAATGTATGTGAACTACTACACGCGCGAGCTCATGAACGAAGGCGACAATCCGCCCATAGGCATCGTGCTCTGCGCGGACAAAAGCGATTCGATCGTCGAGTACACGCTGCCCGAAGACAACGACCAAGTGTTTGCCGCCAAATACCTGCCGTATCTTCCAAGCAAGGAAGAGCTGGCGCGCGAGCTGAGTGCCGAGTACCGCGCCATCAACGAAGCGACTAATGGCGAAACGCAAGGGTAGCAGCACGTTGCGACCGAAACCATCGCAGCCGTCGCAGGCGCACTCGCGGTTGCGACGGCTGCTACGAAACAATACCGGTCATGGACGCCGGCAACGACATTCTAGCCGTGGCTGGCGAGCGTGACCTGACAGGCAAAGACGCGGCCTTCGTCTGATGTGGGTTCATTGGCTGCCACAGAAAAGGGCCGGTTGCAGCCGGCCCTTTAGACGATAGCGCCTGCGTTGCCCGCGCTTCCAAAGTTGACCGACTGAGGAGCGGGTTCCGCCGCACGCCCTGATTTTACCCAGTGAGGCAGCTCTTTTGCAGCCGCTCCACTGTTTATTTACATCTGGCACCCTCAAACAATCAGACGGCAGCCCGCACTCCTGAGAGCCGCCCCATACCCCCGGCCATCACGTTACGGTGCCAACCGGTACCGCTCCCCTACTTCCCAAATAGCGCACCCAGCAGGCCGCGACGTTTGGGCTTCTCCTCTCGGTAGGAACCCTCGACGGCGGCTGCAACCTGGCGCGGTTGCTCGCCGCCTCCACGGCGCACGATCTGGTACAGGAACGGCGATTTAACGTATTTGACCTCGACGGGCGTGGCGTGCACGGTGCTCTCACCGGACAGATGCAGACTCGGGCTGAGCGGCGCCACAATATGCGTCTCGCGCTTGTCGCTAAACACCACCGCGGCCGCGCGGCCCGTCTGGCCGTTTACGGCGATGCGCACCTGCTCGCCGTCGCGGCTATCCGTTGCCGGACGGTCGACAAAGTACACCGGCACCATAACTAGGCCGTCCTTGTGCTTGCGGGCCTTGCGCGCCCAGGTGCGGATGCTCTTTTTATTGAGCCCCAGTACAGCCTCGGCGTCGTTGCCCGCAACGTCGAGCGCCAGCTTATCAATGACCACCTGGTCCTTGGTAGACGCATCGACGGAGACGACGCGAAAGTCGCCTTCCTGCATGGCGGGATCGAACGGACCGACCTTGGCAAAGTCCCACGGCTCCAAAATGCCCAGGAGGCGAACGTCCAGGTAGTTTGCCCTGGGATACGCCCAGTCGAGCACCTCGTAGTACACCAGGGTCTCCTTGCTCAGGCCCTTGACCGGGAAGGACGCCATCATGCGCAGGTCCGCCAGCGCCATGGGGAAATAGAAGAGCATCATGTCGTTTTGGATCGCATCTTCCACGTCGTGCCCGGCAAAGGCGTCGGGGTACTGGCGCACCAGCTGCAGTGCGTTGGCACGTGCCTGCTGCGGCGAGATTTCGCAGGGAATGCCCTGCTCCGGCACATACTCTGCACCCACGCCCATGGTCAGACGCTTGCTGAAGGTACCGGGCTTGAGCAGGTCGGCAATGCCGATCTTGTTGCCGCAGGACGGGCACTCAAACACACGCTGCGTTGACTCGCCCTCAAAGGACGCTCCGCAGAAGGGGCAAGGAATGCTCACATGCGTAGCCTCTTGGAACTCTTGCGCCGTGCCGCGATCCTCCCACAGCAGATGTTCCAGGACCGACTGATTGCGCCAGTGCGAATTGAAGAAATACCAGTCCGGGTCCTCCGGGCGCTCGAGTTGCGACACATGCGTGAGCTTGAGCAGTCCATCCACCACCGTCAACGGCGTATGGCGAATGCCCAAAGCGCTCTTGGGCTCTCCGGCGTCCGCCTGCCACGGAATGACCGCACCGCAATAAGCGCACTCAAAGCTGCGCTTAGCTTGGTGTGTGTACATAGGGCCGCCGCAGTTTTGACATTTAATGGCAAACATCTCGTCCATGGAAACGTCCTCCTTTGCACAGGGGCTGTCGGCATTAAGTATGTCGATCAAACAGGCACATGCCCATACCCATGTGGCCCAAAATGGACCACCCAGGCAGACGAGAAGGCTCGCTCGTTAGCACCGGCAGACTATTGCTGCATTTTCTGAGCATCGGTGCACGGCGCCCCCGCGCGAGCTACACTATCCCCTTAAACATGATTGTGAGGACGACCGCTATGCTATTTGTAAATCGGCTGGTACATACGCTTGTTCCCGGCAGCGAGGACGAGCCGGTCGATGCATCTTGCCGCACCAACGCGGGTTTTACCGCAA
>NZ_JBDGAV010000013.1:0-72796 GCF_040910325.1 Collinsella aerofaciens
GGGTAAGCGCGAGCTCAGCGATGGCCCACACGCCGGCAACGGCGAGCAGCAGCAGGGCGATTTGAATGGGACTCATACAAGCCTCCCGGAAGAATCGAAATACAGACGCTTTTCATGGTACCCCAAAGGGGGCCGAACATGCCAAGAGCAGCAACGTGGGACAAAATTATCAGCAGCTACCTCGGTGCATTCCCGCTGCGGTCTCGTTCGCTTTGCTCTACGCGCCACTCTTCCCAGCCGCGCCCGGCAGGCTGCCAAAATGCACCGCGTTCCAAGCCTTCGGGCAAATAGCGCTGATCGACCCAGCCTCCGGGATAATCATGTGGATACTTATACACACCGTATTCATCGCTGCCCGGGCGATGGCGATCGCGCAGATAACTCGGCACCTCGCGAAGCCCACTAGAATGGATATCGGCCAGCGCCGCATCGATCGAAGCCTCACACGCGTTGGATTTTGGCGCCAAGCACACATAGAGTGCAGCCTGAGCCAGGTTAATGCGGCACTCGGGATAGCCAATGACCTCGGCAGACTTAAACGCGGCATGCGCCACCAAAAGCGCCTGCGGGTCGGCGTTGCCAACATCCTCAGAAGCGTGAATCATAATGCGGCGAGCGATAAACTTAGGATCCTCCCCAGCATCGATCATGCGCGCGAGCCAATAGATCGTGGCATCGGGGTCACTACCGCGCATGGACTTGATGAACGCACTGATGATGTCGTAGTGCATGTCGCCGTTTTTGTCATACGTAAAGCCGCGACGCGGGTTGGCAATCTTCACGTCATCCACGGTGATGGGATAGCGCTCCCCCGCCGCAGGCGCTGGCGTTCCCTCGGTATCGGGACGCGTGACGGCAATCTCGCTCGCAAGCTCGAGCGTCGTGAGCGCCGAGCGAGCGTCACCCGCTGCCAGCGTGCAAATGGTCTTGACCGTATCCTCATCGGCCGAGAACTTTCCGTTCAAGCCCTGTGGTGCCTCGAGCGCACGCTCAATAAGCGTGGCGATATCCTCATCCTTCAGATGTTCAAGCTCCACCACGCGCCCGCGCGACAACAGTGCCGAGTTGACCTCAAAGTACGGGTTCTCTGTCGTAGCGCCAATCATAATGACGGTACGGTTCTCAACTGCATGCAGCAGGGCATCCTGCTGCGACTTAGAGAAGCGGTGAATCTCATCGATAAATAGAATGGTGCGACGGTCGTACGTATTCAGGCGCGTCTTGGCCTCATCAATCACGCGACGCAGGTCCTTCACGGTACCCGTGACGGCGCTGACCTCGACAAACTCGCTCTTGGTATGGTTGGCGATAATGTGGGCCAGCGTCGTCTTACCCGTACCGGCCGGCCCGTACAGAATCACGCTCGAAAGCACGTCGTGCTCGATCGCGGCACGCAACCATGAGCCCTTACCGACGGCCTTTTGCTGGCCCACATACTCGTCGAGCGAATTGGGGCGCATGCGCACCGCAAGCGGCGCATTTTTAAAGGAACGCTCGCGCGTCGAGGCAGAAAAAAGGTCGTCCATAGCCATCCCGTGCATCCATCAAAATCGTTGTTCCTCAACAGTATACCGAAAATATACGAACTACCGTTCGTTAATATAGGTACGATGCGGAAACTTCAGCCCCGGGAACAGCTTGCTCGTCAGCTCACAGAAATAGCCGTCCGTCATGCTCGAAATGTAATCCACTACGGTCTGATCTTTATCATCCTGCCATGCATAGGTGCGATTGTAGTAGGAAAGCTGCCGCTCAATGCGCGAAATGTGATGCTTAAAGATATACGAAGACTCGTCGCCTTCGTTTATATCCTGCAGGCAACGGTCATAGAGCTTTTCGAACGCCTCGCGCAGCTCCGTTTCGGAGTCGCCCTCGATGCCGCCCTTGCTATAGATCTTCTCGTAGTTCTCGCGCTTAGCGCGGCGGATTTCCTCGAACAGGTCCTCGCTCATCTCGATGCGCGGCTTGCCATAGCTGTGCTCGACGATATCGATAGAGGCATGCGTGAGAATCCAGCTGTTGTATGCTCCGCCAAGCCCATCGTCAAAAGCGTCGGGTGACAGCAGGCCCGCCGCAATGGCGTCTTGGCGATCACGCCCCGCATAGGCAAGAATATCCGAGATGCGAACGACACAGCCCTCAAGCGTCATGGGGCGCAAGTGCTCAATTGCGCTATAGCCTGTGGCAATGCAATCCTCGACGGTTCGATCGAACTGGTCAAAGGAACCCATGTCCGAGAGCTCGAACACACGCTGCTCGTACTCGCCGTTGTGGCAGAGCACGCCATCGAGCGTCTGAAGCGACACGTTGCGACCGTACAGCGCATCGAGCACGCGGACCGACTGCACGTTATGGAAAAAATAACGACCCGTGCGCTCGTGATAGATATCGTTGAGGAATCGCTCGCCGGCATGGCCGAAAGGCGTGTGCCCCAAGTCGTGACCCAGACCGATCGCTTCAATCAGATCGCAGTTGAGCCCGAGGGCGCGACCGATATCGCGCGCAATGCGCGAGACGAGCTGCACGTGTAGACCACGACGCGACAAGTCGTCGTTGCTTCGAAAGCTAAAAACCTGCGTTTTGCCTGCATAACGGGTGTACGCCGGTAGATGGAGGATTTTTTCGGTATCGCGCATAAACGCCGGACGCATAAGCGTGCCTTTGTCCGCATCGCGATCGACACGACGAATGACCTGGTCGTCGTTGCAACGATACGGATTGACAGTGCCCGAAGCACGATTGGCGGCAATGCGCTCGACGAGCTCGGGCGACAACGCCGAAGGAATACGGTCCATACGCGCCTTGATGGCGGCCGTTTCTTGATTAGTTGCCATGGCATGCTCCTTAAGAACGATGCGCAATCGGTTACAGAGTGCAGCCCACGACCTCGATTATGGCAAAAATCGGCACTAAAAACGGGAGCAATGGCAGGGAGCGCGATTTTGTGAAGAGGCAGGAGAGGGCCAGGGCCAGGAGTGCGACGGCAAATGCCACGATGCCACCCATAGGGTCGAGCGTGCAAAGCGCGAAGAGTGCTTTGGCGTCCCCCATGCCAATCCCCGGGGCTTGACGAAGGCGCCGCCAGAGCGACTCAGTAAGCACAAGGGCAAGGTAGACGATGACCGCAAGACCGGCATGATCAAGTGCAGTGTTAACGCCCCTGTCGAGCCAAACGCCTGCTAACGCCGCCACGGCACATGCGCCGGCAAGCTCATTGGGAAACCGCCGCTCACGGGCATCAATCCACGCGCCGGCAAAGATGCAAATCCAAAACGGGATATAGATCATCGAAAACCTCCTTGAGCAGCTGCTCAAAAGCAAAAACCACCACAAAGGTGCCTGTCCCCTTTGCGGTGGTTTTGGTGGTGGTTATTTGGCGCCTTGCATGACCTCGTCAAGGGTAACGCTGACGGCGTGCTGCGTCGGGACCCAGTCGACCTTCAGGAACAGCGCGGCCACCGTGATGGGGATATAGCTGAACATAAAGATCGGGAAGGTAAACAGGTTAGTCACCAGACGCCACTTTTGCGCGCAGTGAATGTGCTTGTACTCAAAGATAGTCGTGAGCAGCGCCAGGATAAAGAAAGTCAGATACATCATGGCGAAGGTCATAATGAGCGAAGCGGCACAGGCCTGCATCTCGACTTCGGTAGCCAAAAAGCCGTGCGAGAGTCCACCCACGATCAGGAACGTCGCATTGGCGAGCATCGAGATGAGCGACAGCAGCATACCCGGGGCGATCGTCATGAACATGTCGTAGGCGGCAAAGCGATGGTAGCGGAAGATCGACTTGACCAGGTGCTTACCGTAAGTAAAGAACACCTGGTAGAAGCCCTTGGTCCAACGCATGCGCTGTTTCCAGGACGCCTTAAACGTCACGGGTTGTTCGTCAAAGAACTCCGCCGGCGCATAGCCAATGCGAATGCCGTGAATGGCGCAGAACGTGGTGAACTGAATGTCCTCGGTCAGCGTGTGGAACTGCCAACCGTGCATGCCCTCGATAACGCTGGCGGAGATGAGGTAGCCCGAACCCGAAACAGCGCAGGACGTCTTGCAGATATTACGCGCGTTGTTGAGGAAGCGCGCCTCGCGTAGATACCACGTGGCATTAGCAGCCGAGATCCACGAGCTGCCGAAGTTCTTGGAATTGCGATAGCTCGTGACCACATGGAAGCCCTGGTCAAAGGCATCATTCATCTTGGAAACGTAATCGCGGGAGATAACGTTATCGGCATCGAAGATAAAGTAGCCCTCAAACGTGTCGGGATACTCGTTGAGAATGCGGTCGAAGCCAAAGTCCATGACCCAGCTCTTGCCCTTGCGGGCCAGGTCATTGCGCTCGTAAACAATGGCACCGGCCTCGCGCGCGAGCTGCGCCGTGTTGTCGGTGCAGGCATCGGCGACCACGAAAACCTCGATGAGCTCGGACGGATAATCCTGGTCCTTGATGGAGCGAACGAGGTTGGCGATCACGGCCTCCTCATTATGCGCCGCGATAAAAAAGGCATAGCGATGGAGTTTTTTGGCCTTGGGAGGCGCGACCTCGCCACGAAGAGCGCCAATGACAAAGAAGACCACCTGGTACAGAAAGCAGACCGTGAGCAGCGTAACCACAATCTGGTTAAAGATCACGATGGGCGTGTTAGTTTGTAAAAAGGCGAGCATGCAGGCTCCCGAGAACGCGTTACGTAAACAACCGTATATCTTACCGCAGGCTTACCGAGTTCAAGAAACCACCTAATACCGGCTAGGCTTCGAGAAGGCCAAGCTGCGGGACGATGTCGTCGCCGGCGGCGGTGCGGCCAAGCGAGCGCGGAGCCAGATCGTCGAGAACCGCAGCGAGATCCCACGGCAACTCGTCGCGGCACTCAATGCGCTCCCCCGTCACGGGATGGTCGAACGCCACGCGCCAGGAATGAAGGAACTGCCTGGTCAGGCCCTGGTCGGCGCGCGCATCGCACTTGCCGTAGAGTGGATCGCCCACGCAGGCGTGGTTGATATGACGCATATGCACGCGAATCTGGTGCGTGCGACCGGTAAACAGATGGCACTCAACGAGCGTATAACCATCGTCAAAGCGCGTGGAATCAAAGCGCTCGAGGACTTTAAAGGTCGTAATGGCCTGACGGGCAAAGGGGTCGCCCGAAACCGCCATCTTGACGCGGTCGCGCGTAGAACGGGCGATACCGGTATTGATGGTGCCCTCGTCCATGGCGATGTGCCCGTGGACAAGCGTGATATAGCGGCGGTCGAGCGTACGCGTGCGAATGAGATTTTGAAGCGCGCGCTGGGTGTCGTCGTCTTTTGCCGCGAGCATAAGGCCCGAGGTATCGCGATCCAGGCGATGCACGATGCCGGGGCGGTCCTCACCCTGCACGGTACCAAGATGATCGATACCGCAGTGGTAGACCAAGGCGTTCGCAAGCGTGCCGCTCTCGTGGCCGCGGGCGGGATGGCACACCAGGCCACGCTGCTTGGAGAGCACAATGAGATAGTCGTCCTCATAGCGAATGTCGAGCGGGATGGCCTCGGGAATCACATCGGTGGGATCGTGCGGCTCGGGCAAATCGACCGAAATACGGTCGCCGGCTCGCACGGCGTGCTTTTTAGACAGGCAGGTCTCGCCATTGACACATACGGCACCGCCCTCAATCAGATGCGCGCAGGCAGAGCGCGTGGGGCAGCCGTCATTGGAGCCCAGATAGGCGTCAAGACGCTGACCAGCGGCATCGTCGGCAACAAGGATATGGATGTCGGCCATTAGCGCTCATTCCTTTCGCGAATCTTGCGGGCACGCTCCCCACGCTGCTGGGCCTTGCGCTTAGCGCGGGCCTCGTCACGGGCGTTAAGCTCGGCGGTCGCATCGACCTCACGGGCAGCGGGGCTCAAGAACATGTAACCGAAGAGGGCGAGCACGACGCCCAAGGTAATGCCGATATCGGCCACATTAAAGACGGGGAAGTCGACGAAGGTGGTGGCAATAAAATCGGTCACGAAGCCAAAGGCCAAACGATCGATAGCGTTGCCGATAGCACCGCCCGCAACCATCGCCATGCCCACAACCTCAAGATGGCCAAGCTGGGGTGCACGAACGAGGTACACGGCAATAGCGATAATGACCGCCAACGCCAGCACGGCAAACGCGATGCCATGCCCCTCGCCCATACTAAAGGCAGCACCGATATTGCGGACAAACATAAAGTCGATGACACCGGGGATGACAGTCACATGCAAAGCTTCGCCCACGGCACGAACCGCAAGCTTGGTCAGCTGGTCAACAAGCAGCACAACGAGCGCCACCCCACCAGCAACACCCAACCGCCAACGCAAAGGCGGCGTCATTTCCCCAGCACGACCCAAACCAATCCCCTACCCTCAAGAACATCGAATTACGTTTAATACAAAGAACTATCTTATATTGCCATACGCAGAACGCACGACATATCCACCAACGCAAGCGAAATAACCAGCTAAAAACGAAAGCGACATTCCGAATAACGGAATGTCGCTTAATAGCTTTCGACTAAAAACGCAAGTCGAAAGAAAGCCTCTAGCTCCAGCAATGGAAACGCCGCGTTATCGTCACCAACAGCGAAAACGTCCCTAAGCGAGCAAGGTGACGTGAAAGAGGAGGGAAGCGTACTTTGGTACGCGACCGACGATTGAACGTCAGATTGCCGCTTAGGGGCGTTTGCAGCGTAGGTAGGTTACGGCGTTCTACGAACGCCGTAACCTACAAAGCATCGGCGCAGCGCTTGCAAATATGAGCGTGGCCGTTGTACTCGCCGACGGTGGTGCGGTAGTTCCAGCAACGGTCGCAGCACTCGCCCTCGGCAGCATCAATGCAGACGGAAAGCTCTTCGCCCTGGGTCAGCTCAACATCGGAGACGATGTAGAACTCGGCCAGGTCGACCGCTTTGTCACCAGTCAGCAGCGCGTACATCTCGGCGGGAACGACCGCCTTGACGCGAACCTGCTGGCTCTTGGTGAAGGTGCCGGCAGAACGGGCATCCTCAAGGGCCTTGGTCACGGCGCTACGGAGCTCAAGAGAAGCCTCGAGCACGCCCTCGAACTCATTGGCCTCGTCGACCGTGATGGGCGACTTGTACCAATCGAGCAGCGCGGCGTACTTCTGGTGATCGACGCAGCCAGCGGGCGCATATGCCATGGCCTCGTCAACCGTGTAGGACAGGATCGGCTGCAGGTCGCGCATGAGCATCGAGAAGAGCTCGGCCAGCACGGTCTGGGCGCTGCGACGCTCGAGCGAGCCGGGCTTGTCGCAGTACAGACGGTCCTTCAGGGCGTCGAGGTACACGTTGGAGAGCTCGGTAACCACGAAGTCATAAAGCGCACGGTAGGCGCGCGGGAACTCGTAGCTGGCGTAGGCGTCGTCGACCTCGGCCTGAACCTGAGTCAGGCGGGCAACCATGAGCTTGTCGAGCGGCAGCAGGTCGGCAAAGGCGACGCCGTCGGTCTCGGGCTCAAACTGACCCTCGAGCTCGGAGAGCAGGAAGCGCAGCGTGTTGCGGAAACGACGGTAGGCATCGGACGTACGAGCAAGGATCTCGTGGTCGATGGACACGTCGGAGCTGGTATCGACGGATGCAACCCACAGACGGATGATGTCAGCGCCCATCTCGTCGCAGACCTTATTGGGGTCGATGACGTTGCCGAGCGACTTGGACATCTTACGGCCCTGGCCGTCGAGGGTGAAGCCCTGCGAGACAACCGCCTTGTACGGAGCGTGGCCGTTGGCGCCCACCGAGGTGAGCAGCGAGCTTTGGAACCAACCGCGGTGCTGGTCGGAGCCCTCGAGGTACACATCAGCCGGATACTCCAGCTCGGGACGGTACTCGCAGACGGCCTTCCAAGAGACGCCGGAATCCCACCACACGTCGAGGATGTCCTTATCGGCCTTGAGGTGATGGCCGCCGCACTTGGGGCAGACGCAGGCCTCGCCCAGGTAGCTCTCGGGAGCGTCGGTGAACCAGGCGTCGGAGCCCTTCTCGTGGAAGAGCTTGATGACGGCGTCGAGCGTGGCGTCGTTCATGACCTTCTCACCGCAGTCGGCGCAAGTGTAGCTGGGGATAGGCACGCCCCAGTTGCGCTGACGGCTGATGCACCAGTCGGGACGCTGCTCGACCATGGCGCGGATGCGGTTGGCCGCGTGGGCCGGATACCACTTAACGTTCTCGCGGACCTCTTTGCCAGCCTGCTCGCGCAAGCCGGTCTTGTCCATCGAGACAAACCACTGGTCGGTAGCACGGAAGAGCACCGGGTGCTTGCAGCGCCAGCAGTGCGGATAGCTGTGCGTGATCTTCTTCTCGAGGACCAGGGTGCCGCGCTCGCGCAGGAACTCGATGATGTGCGGGTTGGCCTCGTCGGTATCCATGCCGCTGAAGGGGCCGCCGGTGCCAAACTCCTCGCCGGTGTAGAACTTGCCGTCGTCATCGACCGGCATGCAAATGTCGGTGATGCCCTCCTTGAGGCAGGCGAAGTAGTCGTCGACGCCGTGACCGGGCGAGTTGTGGACGATACCGGTACCGTCATCGACACCGACGTAATCGGCCAACAGTGCCACGCCCTCAACACCGTCAAAGATCGGCTGCTTATAGTGAATGTGATGGAAGGTCTCGGCGGGAACCACATAGGGCTTGCCGTCGACCACAACCGGGGTGTACTCCCAGCCAAACTCCTCGCAGCACTTGGGAGCCAGGTCCTCGAGCATGACCTCGGCGCGGCCGTCGTGCTCAACGGCGACGTAGGCGGCACCGGGCTTGAGAGAAACTGCCTGGTCGGAGGGGATGGTCCACGGCGTGGTCGTCCAGATGATAAAGTCAACCGGGCCGTCGAAGTTCTCGAGGCCGACGGGCTTGGAGGTCATCTCAAAGCGCACGAAGATGGACGGGCTCGTCTCGTCGGAGTACTCAATCTCGGCCTCAGCAAGTGCGGTATGGCAGTGCTTGCACCAGTGGACGGGCTTGTGACCGCGATAGATCATGCCCTTGTCGAACATGGCCTTGAAAACCTCGATGTCGGCGGCGTCATGCTGGTGATAGAGCGTCAGATAGGGGTTGTCCCAATCGCCGAGCACGCCCAGGCGACGGAAGCCGGCCTTCTGCAGCTCGATGTTCTCGACAGCGAACTTATTGCAAAGCTCACGGATCTTAGCCGTGGAGGTCTGGTTGAACTTCTCGGTGCCGAGCTTCTCCTCGACCTTATGCTCGATCGGCTGGCCATGGCAGTCCCAACCGGGAACATAGGGAACCTCATAGCCCTGCATCATCCAGTAGCGGTTGATCATGTCCTTGGAGATCTTGTTCATGGCGTGGCCGATGTGGATCGGGCCGTTGGCGTACGGAGGGCCGTCGTGCAGCACGAACTTCTTGTGACCCTCGTTCTTCTTCAGAACCTGCTCGTAGACCTTGTTGTCCTGCCAGTCCTTGAGTCGCTTGGGCTCGAACTTGGAAAGACCGGCACGCATGGGAAAACCGGTTTTGGGCAGATTCATCGTCTGCTTGTACTCGTTTGCCACGGTACCCCTTTCATGTCGTGGGCGCGCACGCCCGTTGGGCACCAAAAAAGCGCCCGTCCCTACAAGCTGGGACGAAGCGCCACAAAACGAGCTGTACGCCCGCAAAAGCTCTTCGCTTAACCACCCAGCTTAGATGCCCTCGCCCGCGTAATCGCGCGCTCGCATCCGTTACTCGGCTGGCCTGTATCGACGACCATCTCGGCGATATCTACTAAGATGTGCCTGTGCGGCACATCCGTTGGGACCGCAGCTCCGGGGTGATTTTCATCGGTCGCATGCACGGGTTCTCAGCGCTCCCCGCTCTCTGTGGCATGCGGACGGCCGACTACTCGTCCCCATCAACGCTTATGCGGAGTATGCTAGCACGTTCCGCGCCGGCGAAAAACCCTCAACACTGGTTTCATACGTAAGAAATTTCTCGTGGTCGTTAGCCTTCTCTAGGAGCAAAATACCTGAAAGCACTTTAACTAACGAAAGAAGGCTGCCATGCGCACAATCGGAATGAGCGACTACACCGTCGGCGAGGATTGCTTTACCGAGCTGCCCGCCGCACTGGCGGAGTACGGCGCGAAGAAAGTCGCCATCATTGGTGGCAAGCGAGCCCTAGCTGCGGCGCTGCCGGGCATCGAGGCGGCGCTTGAAGGTACCGACGTCGAGATTCTGGAGACGCGCGTCTACGGCACCAACAGTACGCGCGCCAATATCGCCAAGGTCGTGAACTCCCCCGCTTGCCAGCAGGCAGACGTGCTTATCGCCTGTGGCGGCGGCAAGGCACTCGACACCGTCAAGACAGCGGCAATCGAGCTCAAGAAGATTGTCTTTACGGTGCCGACGATTTGCTCTAACTGTTCCGCCGCGACCGCCATTGCCGTCGTCTACAACGACGATGGATCGCTCGAGGGCTATTCGTACCCCAACCGACCGGCGCACATCTTCATCAATCCCAAGATCATCGCCGAGGCTCCGGCGGAGTACTTCTGGGCCGGCGTGGGCGACGCCCTGTCCAAGCAGCCCGAAGTCGAGTACGCCACGAGCGCCGGCGACCTGGAGCACACCGCCGGCCTTGGCCTGGCTCTTGCCCACACCTGTTCCGAGCCGCTGTTTACCTACGGTGTTCAGGGTCTTGAGGACGTTCGTCAGAATCTGTCGAGCGAGGCCGTCAAGCAGATTGCGCTCGACATCGTGGTCAACACGGGCTATGTCTCGAACCTGACCAACCAGAACGATTACTACTACAACTCGAGCGTGGCGCACGCGTTCTACAACGCCACCTGCAGCATTCCGCGTGAGGGCACCTACCTGCACGGCGAAGTCGTAAGCCTGGGCGTGCTGGTGTTGTTCGCCTACACGGGCGACACCGAGAACCTTAAGCGCTATGCTGACTTCAACAAGCAGATGGGGCTGCCCGTAACGCTTGAGCAGGTCGGGCTTTCCGAGACCGATATCCCTGCCCTGTGCGAGCACGCGCACGCCACCAACGAGTGGAAGCAAGGCAACCCGGAGCCCTTCACCGACGAAAAATTCGCCGCCGCCATCAAGGCCGCCAACGCCTACGGCCACACGCTCTAGACCCAGGCCAAAACCACCACAAGGGAGCAGCACCTTTGTGGTGGTTTTTTATTGCTCCAGCATGCTGGGGTCGAACTCGCTAGCCGGGATCACGCGATAACCGTGGCGGAGCAGTAAATCAACGAAGACGCCGTTGCCCGCCGTGAGGGTGCCACTGAATGTTCCGTCGTAGATGAGGCTCGCGCCGCACGAGGGACTACGGTCCTGCAGGATGCACGCGGCGATCTCTTCCGGCCCACCCGCCTGCTCGCACATGTCGAGCGCACGTTGGGCGCCTAGGCGAAATTCCAGGTCAACGGACACGCCCTCGCAGGTACAGACCTCGCCGTTCACAATCTCGGACGGCTTGCGCGGCGTGGGCAGGCCCCCAAAGACCTCAGGGCACACCAAGAGGACCTCGGTCCCTGTACGCTCGCAGGCCTCGACCAACTCGCGATGATAGTTGTCGAGCCCATTATACTTGCAGCTCTCGCCCATCAAGCAGGCGCTCACCACGATCTTCATTTCCATCCCTCTCAAGCAAAACGCCCCATTTGAGAAAGCTGCTCAAATGGGGCGTCGGCGTTTACTGGCTCGGCCGCGGCTTTACTGCTGCTTGGGCATCAGCGGATTCTCGCGCGTGAGGAGGTTCATGAACTCCTCGCCCGTGATGGTCTCCTTCTTATACAGATAACGAGCCAGCTCGTGGAGCTTAAACTTGTTCTCCTTCAGAATCTGCAAAGCGCGGTCGTGCGCATCCTCGATCAGCTTGGCGACAATCGCGTCCACGCGCTCGGCCGTACCGGGGGCGCAGGTGAGCGACGTGTCCTGATTGAGATACGCGTTCTGCACGGTACCGAGCGCCATCATGCCAAACTCGTCGGACATACCAAAGCGCGTCACCATATTACGGGCGAGCTTGGTGGCCTGCTCGATGTCGTTGGCGGCGCCGGTCGTCATCTCTCCAAAGATGAGCTCCTCGGCTGCGCGGCCACCGCAATAGACAGCGAGCTTGTCCAAGACCTCCTGGCGCGTCGTCAGGAAGCGCTCGTCCTCCTCGACCTGCATGGTATAACCAAGAGCACCGCTCGTGCGCGGCACGATGGTGATCTTCGTGACCGGCGCAGAGCCCTTCTGGCGAGCGGCAACGATGGCATGGCCGATCTCGTGATAAGAAACGACCTGCTTCTCGTGGTCGGACAGCACCGTGGACTTACGCTGTTGGCCGGCAATGACGACCTCCACCGACTCCTCGAAGTCGTCCTGGGTTGCACGCTTGCGACCCTCGCGAACGGCGCGCAGGGCGCCCTCGTTGATGATATTGGCCAGGTCGGCGCCCGAGGCACCGGGCGTGGCGCGGGCAATCGCGGTCAGGTCGATCGGCGGCTCGGTCTTCACGCTCTTAGCATGCAGCTCGAGGATGTTCTTGCGGCCGGTCAGATCGGGCAGCTCGACGGGGATGCGGCGGTCAAAACGACCGGGGCGCAGTAGAGCGGGATCGAGACTGTCGGGGCGGTTGGTTGCGGCAAGGACAACGATACCCTTGTGGTTATCGAAGCCATCCATCTCGGTCAGCAACTGATTGAGCGTCTGCTCGCGCTCGTCGTTGCCGCTAAAGCCGCCGCCATCGCGCTTCTTACCGATGGTATCGATCTCATCGATAAAGACGATACACGGTGCCTTTTCCTTGGCCTGCTTAAACAGGTCACGAACCTTAGCAGCGCCGCGACCGACAAACATCTCAACGAACTCAGAGCCCGAAATGCTAAAGAACGGAACACCGGCCTCGCCGGCAACAGCCTTGGCAAGCAGGGTCTTACCGGTACCCGGAGGGCCAACAAGGAGAGCACCACGCGGCAGCTTGGCGCCGATCTCCTCGTAGCGCTGCGGCTTCTCCAGAAAGTCGACGACCTCCTTGAGAGACTCCTTGGCCTCTTCCTGACCGGCGACGTCCTTAAAGGTCACGCCCACGTCCTTGGAGGCGATCACGCGCGCGCCGGACTTACCCAGTCCGCCGCCGCCAAAACCGCCGCCGCCAAAGTTCATCGACGGGCCGTCATCGCCCATAGCCTTCTTCATGCGGCGGTTGAGCCACCAGCCGATCAGGAAGAAAATCGCCATGGGAAGGATAAGGGTGAGCAGGTAGTAGGTCATCAAACCCGAGTTTTTATCGGGAACGACCGACTCCAGCGAAGCGCCAGACTCAAGCACGCGATCGGTAAAGCCCGCGTCATTCGGCACACCGGTCGTCTTGTAGGCGATGTTCTCGTCCTCGCCCTTCTTGGTGTAATAAATCGAGTAATCGTCCGTGTTGTACTCGACCTTGTCGACGCTCTTCTTATCGAGCGCTTTGACAAACGTCGAGTAATCGGTCTTCGTAATCTGCTGCGTGTGACCGATGTTGGGGAACAGAACGGTCGAGAGCACGAGGTAGACGACGAAGGCGATGAGCACGTAGAGAATCATATTCCGTCTACGTTTGTTGTCATCCATCTCCATCTGCTTGAACTCCATCTACTGGGGTTGATAATGCTTTCTAGAATACCCAACCCGGACGGCGATAAACCGACGCCGGGCACGAAAGGACAGAGATGGCATCACTGGAAGTCGGCAAGGTTCAGATCTATACGGGCGACGGCAAGGGCAAGACGAAGGCTGCTTTGGGGCGCGAGAGGATGTCGAGGAACTGATTGCGATAAAGCCCGCCACCACGGAACTCGTGCTCACCGGCCGCGGGCTGCTGCCGTTGGCCGACCTCGCGGACTTAGTCACCGAAATGCGTCCCATCAAACACTACTTCGACGAAGGCCTCCTAGCCCGCCAAGGCATCGAATACTAATTGATTCGTTTTCCGCCAACACCTACAGCTCATAAGGAAGTTGCGGTGGAATAGTACTTGTTTGACGGTCCGCAAGGGCTTTTCAGGAACTATTTCACCGCAACTTATCAGGGGTATCTGACGGATGAGCTAGGCGGTGGCGCGACCTAGCCAGTTGCCGCTGTGGTGGTAGATGGTGAACATGGTTGCGGTGATGAGCCAGGTTACGGGGTAGACCAGCAGTAGATGCTCGAGCGACGGATCGAAGGGCATGATCGCAAACACCCAGATCACCCTCAAGACAACGGTGCCAAAGATGGTGAGCATCATAGGCTGCAGACTCACGCCGGCGCCGCGGATGAAACCCGAGGCGTTCTCGATAATCGAGAAAATCGCATAGAACGGCGCAATGAAATGGAGGATGGTCGTGGTGTACGCCGAAATCGAAGCATCGTCGACAAACAAACACGACAGCGGGCCCGAGAACACCAGCAGCACGGCAGACAGGCCACCAATGAGCATAAACGACAGCACGAGCGACGTATGGTAGCCCTTGCGCATGCGCTCGTAGTTGCGCGCGCCAAAGTTCTGCGCCGAGAACGTAGTGATCGATACGCCGAGCGCCTCGGTCACCATCCAGATAATGCCATCCAGGCGCCCAGATAGACCCCAAGCAGTCGTGACATCGGCGCCAAACGAATTAACCGACACCTGGATCAGCACGTTCGAGATCGAATAGGCAGCCGATTGAAAACCGAGTGGCAGACCACACGAGATCATACTCTTGCAAATACCGCGATCGATACCGAGCTTAGACAGCGAAAGACGCCATGCACCCAGAGCGCGCATCATGCGCAACACGATCATCGTTGCATTGGAGCAAATGGTCAGCGCCACTGCGATGCCGCAGCCCAGCGCCTCCATATGCAACACAGCGACAAAGATGATATCCAGCACCACGTTAACAAGGCAGCCAGAGGCAATGATCACGGCGGGCCCGCGCGTGTCGCCCACGGCACGCAGCAGTGCGGTTCCCATATTCAGCAGCAGTGCCGCAACCATCGCGGCAAAATAACAGCGAGCATAGGCCACACCCTCGGCCAATAGTTCATGCGGCGTGTTCATAAGTACCAGCATGGGCTCAACGAACACTATGCCAAGAATCGAGAAAACGATACCGCCCACCAGCGCAAGGGTCATGGCCGTATGGACCGATCGACTCAGGCGCTCGTCATCGTGCTGACCAAAATACTGACCGGTAATAACGGCACAGCCAGCACCCACGCCGACACAAAAACCAATGCAGAGCTCCGTAAGCACCATCGTGGCCTGAATGCCACCCAGCGCGAGCTTACCGCCAAACTGACCGACGATATAGGTACCGATAAGCGTGTATGCCTGCTGAAAGAACGAACTAAAGAAGATGGGGACGCACAGCGACAGCAGCTGCTGCCAAATGACACCCTGCGTTACATCGATAGCCGTAGATTTCTTAGCCACACGCCCTCCCCACAAGCGTTCGTCAAACAACAAAACATCAATTGAACGGCAAAGCCACTATCAGCTTAACACCGACCGAAGGCAGCGGAAAACAACCCTGGTGGCAAAGCTCGAGAGCACCCCGCTAGTGATACAGCCCCGGCTGGTAGTGATACTCGTTGCTCACATGCGGGCACAGCTGCCAAAAGGCGACGGCACTTGCCGCGGCAACGTTGAGCGAATCGACCCCGTGCGCCATCGGAATGCGCACGGCGCGGTCACAGCCGGCAATGGTCTTGGCGCCCAAGCCGGCACCCTCGGTGCCCATAAAGATTGCCAGGCGGTCAATCTCCTGCAGCGCGGGATCGTCCAACGACACCGAATCATCCGTCAACGCCATGGCGGCACACGAAAAGCCGGCATCGTGCAGCGCCGCCAGCCCATCATGCGGCCATACGCGCGCCTCGCTGCCAATGCGCGTCCAGGGCACCTGGAACACCGTGCCCATGCTCACACGGGCCGAGCGACGGTACAGCGGGTCACAGCAAGTGGGGCTCACCAAAATGCCATCGACGTTCAGAGCAGCCGCCGAGCGGAAAATCGCGCCGACGTTGGTGTGGTCGACAATACCCTCAAGCACGCACACGCGCACCGGGCGCTCCCCCGCCGCCTCGACGACGCCGTCGAGAAACTCATCGACCGGAATCTGGCGTGGACGACGGAATGCCGCGAGCGCACCGCGCGTCACGTTAAAGCCCGTCAGTTGCTCCATGAGCTCAATCGAGGCCACGAACACGGGAACCGGACCCGCTCCCTCGCGCACAACCAGGCGCTCAAACAGCGGCATCATCTGGTCGAGCCAGCGTTCGCCCAAAAGAAAGCTCACCGGCTCGTATCCGGCGCGAACCGCACGCTCGATAACCTTGGCACTCTCGGCGATAAAAATGCCCTTCTGCGGCTCCAGCACGCAGCGAAGCTCACGCTCGGTCAGTCGCACATAGGCATCGAGTCGCCCGTCCTCGAGCGAATCGATTCGCAGCACCTCAACGGCATCAGTCATAGCAGCCAGCCCGCACCCTTCTTTGCAGCACATCTATACCAAACGAGGCGACGCTAAGCGCCGCCCCATGCATTCAATCAACCCGATGATACCGTTCACGCCAGACGATTTACGCCTCGATGCGACGATACGTCACGAACTCATAATCGACGCCCTCGTCACCCTCACCGGCGGCAATCGTCGCGACCCCGCTACACTGCGCAATCTCCCACGCGGGATCGGCGTCCAAGTCGGGAAAGTACGTGTCCACGGGATGGACGCAGTGGTTATGAGTGACCTCGGCCTCCACGCAGTACGGCAAAAACTGCCGATAGACATCGCCGCCACCGATCACCCAGGCAACGAGCTCATCGGCAACCGCAGAGAGCGCTTCGTCAACGCTATGCACCACGTCGACGCCCTCGTGGGTAAAGCCCATATCGCGCGTAAGCACGATATTGCGGCGGTTCTTGAGAGGACGCCCGCCGGGAAAACTCAGCAGCGTCTTGCGTCCCATGATAACCGGGCAGCCCTTGGTGCAGGCCACAAAATGGCGCATATCGGCGCGATTGGACACCACCATGTCGCCCTCGCACCCAATGCCCCAATCGTCACACACGGCGACGATAGCAGATAGCTTACACGTCATGAGCACCACCTACACCGCAATGGGAATGTTCTTGACCTGCGGGCCGTGCTCATAGCCCTCGACGATCAGGTCATCGGTCGTAAACGCATAGAAGTCATGCACATCGGGGTTGAGCGTTACCTTGGGTGCCGCAAACTGCGGACGCTCGATAAGCTCGCGGACGATATCGACATGACGATCATAGATATGGGCGTCGGCGATCACGTGCAGCAGCTCACCGGGAATCATATCGACCGACTGCGCGACCATCATCAGCAAAATGGCGTACTGGCACACGTTCCAGTTGTTCGCGGCCAAAATGTCCTGGCTGCGCTGGTTGAGAATCATGTTGAGCGTCGGCTTGTCGTCCTGAGGACGCTGCGTCACGTTATAGGTCACGCTATAGGCGCACGGATAAAGGTGCATCTCGGACAGATCGCTAAACACGTACGTATTGGTCATAATGCGGCGACTATACGGCGTGTGCTTAAGGTCGTACAGCACACGGTCCATCTGGTCGAAGTCGCCCTCGGCGTAATGGCTCTTCTGACCAATCTGATAGCCGTAGGCTTTACCGATGGAACCGGTCTCATCGGCCCACTCATCCCAGATATGGCTGTTGAGATCATGCACGTTATTGGACTTCTTTTGATAGATCCACAGAATCTCGTCCATGGCAGACTTAAGCGCCGTACGACGCAGGGTGAGCGCGGGGAACTCCTCGCGCAGATCATAGCGCGCCGTGACACCAAAGTTTTTAATGGTATAGGCAGGGGTGCCGTCCTCCCACACCGGACGGACCTTTTGGCCCTCGGTGGTGGTGCCATGATCCAAGATATCGCGGCACATGGTTACAAACTGCTGATCAGCTTTGCTCATTGACCCTCCTGTCAGTCGCCTATAAGCGAGATTTATTGTAGCCCAGGCGCGCGAGTGTCGAATTGGACACTTAGTCCGGCACACGCAATGCACGGCAGCGCGGCTCCGCAAGCGGCAACGAGGCATCTTAGCCTTTTTCTGACATATGCCAGAAATGCCTTGCGCCCAACGACTAACGCGTTATCCTATTGTTGACATATGTCAGATAAGGAGTGTGCATGGCAGGAAGACGCGAAAAACTGCGCCGCGTCGGGGTCATCCCCGAATACCGCGGCTTCACCCCCGATGGCCTGGCCAGCGGTGATGCCATCGACATGACCGTCGACGAGCTTGAGGTGCTGCGCCTGTGCGACCTGGAAGGTCTCAACCAAGAGGCGGTCGCCCAGCAGATGGGCATCGCCCGTGCAACGGTGGCGGCCATTTGCAGCCGCGCGCATCGCAAGGTGGCCGATGCGCTGGTCAACGGACGAGCGCTCGTCATCGAGGGCGGCAATATCGCGTACTCCCCCATCGCCTCGACGACGGCCGCATGGCCAGCAAAGGAGGTCGGCACCATGAGGGTGGCAACGACGTACGACAACGGCAACATCTTTATGCACTTTGGCCGCAGCGAGCAGTTCAAGATCTACGACATCCAGGATGGCAAGGTGCTCAACGAGCAGGTCGTAGGCACCGGCGGCACCGGCCACGGCGCCTTGGCGGGCCTGCTTGCCAACGGTGGCGTTGACACGCTCATTTGCGGCGGTATCGGCGGCGGCGCTATCAACGCGCTTGCCCAAGCCAGCATCACGGTCTATGCGGGCGCCCAGGGCAGCTGCGATGCCTGCGTCGAGGCCCTCATTGCCGGCACGCTCGCACAGAACGGCGAGGCCACCTGCGACTGCCATGGACATGATCACGAGCACATCCACGAGCATGGCGAGTCCTGCGGCTGCCACGGTCACCACGACCATGACGGGCACGAAGGCTGCGGCTGCCACTAGCGGCAAGCACCTCGTCGAGAACGCGCTTCCACGCGTGCGACAACCAGCGAACAAACGGCGAAGGCCGCCTGGAATACCATCCAGGCGGCCTTCGCCATACACGACTCAACTAGTCGTTACTTCTTGTTGCGCATCTGCGCTTCCATCTGGCGCAGCAGGTCCATATCGGACTTGGGGCCGCCCGTTCCCAGGCCGCCCATGCCGCCCAGCCCCATGGCATCCAGACCGGGAATATTGGGCATGCGCATCTTTTTGCCCTTCTTACCCTTCTTGCCCTTCTTGCCGCCGGCCTGCGCCTGATTGGCCATCGTGCGCATGCGGCCCATCATCTTGTTCATCTCGCCCCACTGCTTCATAAGGCTATTGACCTCGGTGGGGGTCACGCCGGCGCCCTTGGCAATGCGGGCACGGCGCTGACCGTTGATGATGGAGGGGCGAAGGCGCTCCTCCTTGGTCATCGACATGATGATGGCCTCGTTCTTGTCGAAGATGCCCTCGTCCAGGTTGCCGCCCATCTGGTTGAGCGCACGCTGGCCGCCGGGGAGCATGCCCAGGATGCCCTTCATGCCGCCCATCTTCTTGACGGCCTTCATCTGGTCGAGCATGTCATTCATGGTGAAGCCCTCGCGCAGCATGCGCTCGGCAGCCTCGAGCTGCTCGGCGTCGGCCGCCTCCTGGGCCTTCTCAATAATGCCGACAACGTCGCCCATACCCAGAATGCGCTTGGCCATACGATCGGGATAGAACGGCTCCAGCGAATCGGGCTTCTCGCCCATGCTCACGAACTTGATGGGCTTGCCGGTCACCTGGCGCACGGAAAGCGCGCCGCCGCCACGGGCATCGCCGTCGAGCTTGGAGATGATCACTCCGTCAAAGTCGGTGCGCTCGGCAAAGGTCGAGACGACGTTGACGATATCCTGGCCGGTCATGGCATCGACGACCATCAGCACCTGATCGGGCTTGACGGCCTTCTTGATGTCGACGGCCTCCTGCATCATCTGCTCGTCGATCTGAAGACGACCGGCGGTATCGACGATGACCACGTCACGCAGGTGGTCGACGGCCTCTTGGATGGCGCCCTTGGCAATATCGACCGGGTGCGCGCCGTCACCGCGGAAGACCGGCACGCCGATCTCGCCACCGAGCGTGGCCAGCTGGTCGGCAGCGGCGGGACGGTAGACATCGCACGCGGCGAGCAGCGGCGAGCGGCCCTGCTTCTTGAGCAGGTAGGCCAGTTTTACGGCCGCCGTGGTCTTACCGGAGCCCTGCAAGCCCACGAGCATAATGACATTGGGAATGCGGTTGCTAAAGACGAGCTTGCTCTCGGTGGAGCCGAGCATCTCGGTGAGCTCGTCGAGCACGATCTTGACGACGTTTTGCGCCGGCGACAGCGACTCCATGACCTCGGCGGTCATGCAGCGCTCCTTGGTCTTGGCGACGAACTCCTTGACGACCTTAAAGTTAACGTCGGCCTCGAGCAGTGCCATGCGAATATCGCGCATGGCCGAAGTAATATCGGCCTCGGTCAGCTTACCCTTGCCGCGTAGGCGGTCAAATGTGTCGTTGAGGCGATCGCTCAGGGAATCAAACACTGGTTACTCCTTAGTTGGACTCGCCCACCAGGGCGCGGCAGAAATCTTTGGCGTTAAACTCCTGCAGGTCATCGACCTGCTCGCCCACGCCGATGCGAAGGATCGGGAGCTTGAGCTTCTCGGCCACGGCCATGGCAATACCGCCCTTAGCCGTGCCGTCGAGCTTAGTCATGATAATACCGTCCAGGCCCAGCGCCTCGTTAAACTCGAGCGCCTGGTTCAGACCGTTCTGACCAGTGGCGGCATCGATCACAAGCACGACCGAGACCGGCATGGGACCGGCGGCCATATTGGCGGCGCGCTTACGAGTCACATTGACCACTTTGGCGAGCTCGCGCATGAGCTCGGGGCTCGTGTGCAGACGACCGGCGGTATCAATGAGCACCAGGTCGCTGCCGCGCTTATCGGCCTCGTCGAGCACGTCATAGCACACGCTCGCCGGATCGGAACCGCGGTCACGCTTGATAACCGGTACGCCGGCACGCTGACCCCACACATCGAGCTGCTCGATAGCGGCGGCGCGGAAGGTGTCGGCCGAACCGATAACCACGTTCTTGCCGCGGGCGGCCATGGCGCTCGCAATCTTGCCGACCGTGGTGGTCTTGCCGGCGCCGTTGATACCGACAAACAGCACGCAGCTCGGCGTATCGGAAAACGGGTCGCGCTCAACAGGCACAAAATGGCCCTCGAGCTGCTCGGCCAGGGCGCGACGAAGCTGCGGGGCGGTCTTGAGGTTCTTCTTGGCCGCGGCATCGCGCAGGTCATCGGAGACCTGAATGGCGACCTCGGCGCCCATGTCACCCATGACGAGGGTGTCCTCAAGATCCTCCCAAAAATCCTCGTCGACCTCACCGCCAAAGTAGAAGACCTCGTTGAGGGCCTCGCGGCTGCGCTCAAGTCCGCGCGAGAGTGCGTCAAAGAATCCCATTATGCATTCACGACCTTTCCGGTTTCGCGATCGAGTTTTTGCGAGACGACGCGACTGACGCCGTCGGCTTGCATCGAGACGCCATAAAGGACGTCAGCGTCCTCCATAGTACGGCGCTGATGCGAGATTACCAAGAGCTGCGTATCGGAACGCAGCACATCGAGAGCACCGATGAGCTTAGACAGGTTGGCGTCGTCGAGCGCAGCCTCGACCTCGTCCAGCACATAGAACGGCACCGTGCGCGTACGGTATACGGCAAAGAGCAGGGCGAGCGCCGTCAGACTCTTCTCGCCACCCGACATGAGCATCATCTTGGTGATGCGCTTGCCGCGCGGCTGCGCCACGACCTCAATGCCCGTCTCGGCCGGATGCTCGGGGTCGGTCATCTCCAGATGCGCCTGACCGCCCGGGAAGAGCATGGCGAAGATCTCGCGGAAGTTCGCATCGACCTTCTCAAAGGTCACCAGGAAGGCCTTGCGCATCTTGCGATCGATCGCCACGGTGATCTTGGTGAGCGCCTTGCGCGCGCTCTCCAGATCGGCCAGCTGCTCCTCGATGTAATCGGCGCGGCGCTTGAGCTGCTCGTACTCCTCCATGGCGACTTGGTTCACAGGACCCAGGTTGTTGATCTGGCGCACGAGTTGGTTAAGCTCGCGCTCGGCGGCGTCGCGATCGGTGGGCGCCGGCAGCATGAGCGCCTCCTCGAGCACCGTGGTGCCGTCGGCGGTGATGGCCTTAATGGCAGCCTCTACCTGCACCTCGAGCTTGCCGCGCGCCACCTTGAACTCATTTTGCGTCGTGACGGCAGCATCGACCCTCTCTTTGGCGCGAGCGACTTCGGCCTTGGCGTCCTCGATGGTCTTCTTAAGCGAAGCCGAGTCCGCCTCCTCAAGCGTTGCCTGATCGCGCAGGCGCGCAGCCCAGTCCGAGGCGCGCTCCAACAGGGCAGAATAGCGCTCGTGCATGGGATCGACGCGAAGGCGCAGCAGCTCAAGCGAGCGCGAGGCCTGGCGTGTTCCGCGGATACGGCGGTCGATGCCCTCCAGGCGATGCTCCAGGTCGGGCACGCGGCCCTTCAGAGAACGCAGGCGCTCACTCGTCTGAGCCAGGCGCACCTTAGCGTCGGCGAGCTTGCCGGCGGCCTCGGAATCGTCGCGACGCACGCGGTCGAGATCGTCGTTGGCTTCGGCAATCTGAAGACCTAAGTCGCTCGCCTGCGCACGAGCTTCGTCCCGCGAGCGAGTAAGTTCATCCACGCGTGGACGAGCGGCACGAACGGCCTCGGCAGCCTGCTCGCGGCGTTTGGAAATGCGCACGCGCTCGACCTCGGCATTGTTGGCGCTTTGCTCCAGGCGGCCGATCTCGGAGAGCAGCGAGCGACGCTCGCCCTCAAGGCGGGCAATCTCGCCGGCCACATCGCCTTCGGCGGAACGCGCCTCCTCGACGGCCGCGTTGGCCTCGACAACCTGGTCCGACACATGCTCAAACACGGCAGTCAAATCGGGCTCCAGGCCCTCCAGCTCACGAATACGGCGCTTGCGCTCCAAGGCGCCCGAAGCCTCGCCGGCATCAAGCCCCACGCGAACCAGGCCGCCGCAGGCAACGCGTGCGCCATCGGGAGTCACATAGGTCACGCCATCAACGACCGGCGCGGACAGCGCGGCGGCCAAGTCATCGACCACGTAATAGCCGCCAAGCAAGGCCTCGACGACCGGACCGTAGCCGGCACGCACGGACAGGCAATCAACAAGACGGGTGCCGGCGGCGCCCTCGGCGGCCGCAGGGCCGCTCACACTGCGCGCCACCAGCAGAGCCTCACCCGAGGCCTTCTTCTGGTCCAGGGCAGCGCGACCGGCACGCTCAAGTGCGGCAGCGTTATCGAACAGCAGGGCATCGATATCGCCGGCGAGCAGCTGCTCAACCAGGCCCTCAAGCTCACGCGGTGCCTCGAGTACATCGCCCAGACGGCCCGAAACATCATCGCCCAGCGCGCCCACCAGACGGCTTACGAGCGGCGAGCTGTCGGCCATGCGAGCATCAAGCTTCTTTTGGCTGGAAAGC
Organism: Collinsella aerofaciens; assembly: GCF_040910325.1. Classification (GTDB taxonomy): domain Bacteria; phylum Actinomycetota; class Coriobacteriia; order Coriobacteriales; family Coriobacteriaceae; genus Collinsella; species Collinsella aerofaciens_BL. The sequence continues at coordinate 23,491 of NZ_JBDGAV010000013.1, forward strand.
TCCGAGCGCACCTCGGACAGCTTGTTGCGCGCCTCGCTCTCGCGATTACGCAAATCCTTAAGGGCTGCACGGGCGACCTCGGTAGCCTCACGCGCATCGCTCTGGGCTTGACGAGCCTGGTCGAGCGCGCCTTCGAGCTCCTCAGCACGGTTGCGGCGGCTATCAAGCGATGCCGTGACCTCCTCGAGCTGCTCGTCGATCTGCTCCAGGCGCGAGGCATACATGTTGTCCTCGACCTCGGCATTGGAAAGCGAATCCTTTACCTTGGCGAGCTCGAGCGCAGCATTATCGGCAACGCGCTGCACATCGCGCTGTTCGCGCGTGAGCTGCGAAATCTGATTGCCGAGCGCAACGCGACGCTCGTGGAGCTCGGCGGCGGCAGGACCAGCGGCGTCGACGTCCTCCTGGGCCTGCATACGCGCGCCGGTCACTTCCTCGAGTTGGGCACGCGCATCCTCGAGCTCCTCGACCACGCGACGGCGCTGATGCTCGGAGCTCGAGATCTGGCCGCGCATGTCGGACAGGCGCGACACCATGTTGTGGCCCTTTTCCTCGAGCAGGCGCATGTCGGAGTTAATGCGACCGACCACATCTTGCATATGTCGGCGCTGCTCGCCCAAGTCGCCCACAAACAGGCCCTTTTCTTCGAGCATGACCTGGAGCTTCTCGAGCTCGCGCTCTTTCTCACCCAGGCGGTACTGCGCGAGCTCCAGCTCGGCGGCGCCCTCCTTAGAGCGGCTCTCCAGGTCGTTCCACTGCGATTGCAGCGAACGGAGCTCGTCGACGGCCAGCATCTGCGTAAGCTCGTTCGCGCGCGAGGACAGCTCTTTGTACTTGCGCGCGCGATCGACCTGACGCTCCAGCGGCCGCAGCTGACGGGCGATCTCCTTATTGATGTCGCGGGCACGGGTCAGGTGCTCGTCCATCGACTTAATCTTTTTGAGCGCACGCTCCTTGCGACGCTTGTGCTTGGAGATACCGGCGGCCTCCTCAATGAGGGCACGGCGCTCCTCGGGGCGGCTCTGCAAAATGGCATCGAGCTTGCCCTGGCTGATGATGGAATGCGTATCCTTGCCCAGTCCCGAATCGTGCAGGATATCCTGGATGTCCATCAGACGGCACGGGCTCGAGTTGATGAGGTACTCGCTTTCGCCCGAGCGATACATACGACGGGTGATGGCGACCTCATCAAAGTCGACGGGCAGCATATGGTCCGAGTTATCGAGCACCAACGTGACCTCGGCAACACCCACCGGCTTGCGCGCCGACGAGCCCGAGAAGATGACGTCCTCCATAGCCTGGCCGCGCAGCTGCTTGGCGCTCTGCTCGCCCAGGACCCACAGAATCGAGTCGGAGATGTTCGATTTTCCCGAGCCATTGGGACCGACGATGACGGTCAGGCCCGGCTCAAACGTCATGTGGGCGCGGTCGGCAAACGACTTGAACCCTTTGAGCGTGAGGGACTTGAGATACACGGTTCCTCGCTTAAACAGGCTTCTTGTTGAGAATCACGCCGTTGGTGGTGTAGCCCATGCGGTCGAGCGCCTCGAGCGCAGCGGCACCCTCGGCCTCCTTCTTGGAGGAACCGGTGCCGCGGCCTTGACGAATACCGTCGATGAGCACCACGGCGGTAAAGGTCGGCGCGTGTGCCGGGCCCTCAGAGCCAACGAGCTTGTACGCCGGAGGCTCGTGGCCGTCGGCCTGCACGCACTCCTGCAAAAACGACTTGGGGTTCGCAGGATGCTCGGCACGCTCGGAGGCCAGGTGCGGCTTAAGCGTGCGGTGGATGAACTCCGCCGCCGCATCCCAGCCGGCATCCAGGTACAGGGCGCCCACGAGCGACTCGTAGACGTTCTCGAGCGCCGAGTGCAGACCGCGCGCGCCCGTGCCGGTCTCGGAGGCACCAAAGATGATGATGTCGTCGATGCCCAGCTCATGGGACACCTCGGACAGCGTGGCGCCCGAGACGAGCGACACCTTCAGGCGCGTAAGCTTGCCCTCGTCAAACTCCGGATAGGACTCAAAGAGCGAGCGGGCAACCACGGCGCCCAAAATGGAATCGCCCAAAAACTCAAGGCGCTCATAACTCGCCGAGACGGGCTGACCTTCCACGGCAGAAGGGTGCGTGAGCGCCGCGCGCAGCAGCACCTTGTTATTGAACTCGTGGCCCAGGATTTCCTGGGCGCGCGCGAGTCGTTGAGATAAAGCCAAGACTTAGGCCTCCTTGGCGTTTTCAATAGCGTCGACAGCGTCGGCGACAGAGTTGAGCGACAGCAGGGTCTCGTCATCGATCTCGAGGTCGAACTCGTCCTCGATGGCCGTCACCAGCTGCAGACGCTCGAGCGAATCGGCATCGAGATCGTCAAACGTGGTCTCATCGCTAATCTCGGCAACATCGACGCCCAGAACGTCAGCAGCGACCTCGGCGATCTTGTCAAAGATTTCGGAGCGGTCCATAGCGCTTCCTCTCATAGTGCATGAATACCAAAAGATTGGCGCCGCGCGGGCGGCACCAAGACACGGTTCTGATTCTACCCCACGACGTGCACCGCGAAGCACATAACAGCGCTCTAACTCGCTCTTATAAAACGATACCGTCCATAGAGTTGGCGACATTCTCGACCAGCCCGGCGCGCACGGCTTCGGCCGCCGCGAGCGTACCGTTTTTGACAGCCTCGACCGAGGTGGCACCATGGCCGATCAGGACCACGCCGCGCAGGCCCAAAAGAATCGCGCCGCCCTTGGCGTCGCCCGAAAGTTTGGCTTTAATCTCGCGCATCTGCTTTTTGATGAGCAGCGCGGCAATCTTGGTGCCGAGCGAAGACATAAAGACACCCTTGAGCTCCTGCAGCAAAAACTTGGCAGCGCCCTCGGTGGCCTTGAGCGCAATATTGCCCGACATACCATCGGCAACGACGACATCGAAGTTGCCTGAGGTGAGGTCGGTGCCCTCGCAGTTACCAACAAAGCCGGGAACGGCGGCCTTCATAGCAGGGAAACAGGCCTTGGTAAAGTTAGAACCCTTTTCGTCCTCGGTGCCATTGCCGAGCAAGCCCACGCGGGGATGCTCGATGCCCAAGACGACGCGGGCATAGGCGCTACCCATCTGGGCAAAACGAACCATGTCGTCGACCTCGACATCAGGGTTGGCGCCCATATCGCACAGCACCGTCAGGCCACCGGCGCGGTTGGGCAGCGCATTGGTCAGGCACGGACGCACCGGCTGCTTCTTGCCCTCGGCCATATACCTAAAGGGCGTGACATAGGCGGTGGCGGCAGCGGTCATGGCACCGGTGGAGCCAGCAGAGAAGAACGCGTCTGCGTTGCCCTTCTTAATGGCACGGCAGGAAAGCACAATCGAAGACTTGCGCTTGGTCATCACGGCACGAATGGGATCGTCGTCCATGGCGATAACGTCGGGAGCCTCCAGGGCTTCGACGCGCGCATGGGAGGCGGCGAAGGGGTTGACGATTTCGGCGGGGCCGGCAGCCAGGACCTCGATATCGGGGTCGGTCGCAAGGGCGGCCTCGATACCATCGAGGACAACCTGGGGCTTCTCGTCTCCGCCCACAACGTCTACACAAACGCGAACGTTACTCATATACATGCTCCTTATACAAAAATGGCCGACTCATTGAGCCGGCCATTGTGGTTCCATTTGGAACGGCATCGTATCCAGAGTATACCGTTACTCGGTAACGATAACCTCGCGGTCCTTGTAGAAACCGCAGCTGGGGCACACGTGGTGCGGGAGCTTGACAGCGCCGCAACGGGGACACGTGGACTGAGCCGCAGCTGAGATCTTCATGTTGGCGGATCGACGGGTGTGAGTGCGGATACGACCCTGCTTTTGTTTAGGTACGGGCATAGTGACCTTCCTTATGAACTATCCAGTATGGCGATTACGCGCAAGTAGCGATACTACCACAGTTTTACTCGTCAAGCTTGAGATTCTTCAATGCTGCAAATGGATTTTCCGTGGCTTCGGCCCATTCGGCCTCTGCCTGGGCAGCGCAATCGCATTGCTCGACGTTGAGATTACCACCGCAGACCGGGCAAAGACCGCGGCAATCGGGCTTGCAGAGCACCACGAACGGAGTATCCATGACGACCGCGTCGTTGATGGGCTCGCCCAGATCGACGATGTGATCCTCGCCCAGTAGCTCGTAGCCGTCCTCGTAGGCCTCGGGATCCTCGGGCTCGTTAAAGAGGTAGAACTCCTCGATCTCGCCGGCAATGTCAAACGAAGCGGGCTCCAGGCAGCGATCGCACTCGCCGGCAGCGTGCGCGCGGACCATGCCCGTGAGCAGAACACCGGTGCCGGCATTGGTAAAGACCACGTCATAGTCAATACCATCCTGCAGCTGGTACTCCTTCTCGCCCACCGTGTAGGTGGCGACATCGACCTTACCGGTCAGCGGATACGAGTCTCCGGGAAACTCGAGCTGCTCGGAAAGATCGACGGTAACACTCGGGAACTCAGCCATTACCACTGACCATTCTGCTGGGCGGCACCCTCATTGAGCTGCTGACGGCAACGGGTGACGGTGCCGGTCAGGCTCTTAAGGTTCTCCTCCAGGTGCGTGAAGACCTGCTCGGCATAGTCCTCGGCGGCATAACGCGTCTCGCGCTCGTACTGCTGGGCACGGTCGCGGATATCATCGGCCTGCTGCTGCGCTAGGCGGACAATTTCCTGCTCACCGGCGATGGTGAGGGCCTGCTGCTGAGCGTCGGCAATGATGGAGTCGGCCTGAGCGGCGGCGGAAGCCATAAGCTCCTCGCGCTCCTTGAGGATACGGCGGGACTTCTGCCACTCCTCGGGATAGCTCATGCGGATCTCGTCGAGGATGTTGAAGAACACGTCGGCGTCGATGACCTTGAACTGAGCGTTCTTGCCGAAAGGCGGCTTGGCTTCCTCGATCAGCCCTTCGAGCTCATCGACCAAGCTGACGATCCTATCGCCAGGAAAATTCTCGCCCGGCATCCGGTCTCCTTTCATAGGTAACATATCATCGTGCTAGTTTACCACATGCCACCAGGCAATAAAAAACGTCACGAAAAGCGATGTTTGAGCGCTTCGACCACGTTGGGCGGCACAAACGTCGATACGTCACTACCGAGCGAGGCAATCTGGCGCACCACCGAGCTCGAGATATATCCGTACTGCGGCGCACTCATGACAAAGATGGACTCCAGCTCGTTGTCCAGGCGGTAGTTGAGGTCGGCCTGCTGAAGCTCGTACTCAAAGTCGGTCATGGCACGCAGGCCCTTGACCACGGCACCGGCGCCCTGCTCGCGTGCGAAGTCGACCAACAGGCCGGTAAAGGGCAGAACCTCGACACCCTCGATGCCGCCGAGCGCCTCGCGGGCCAGCGCCACGCGCTCGTCGAGCATAAAGGTGGTGCCCACGCCGTTTTTACCCTGCGACTCGGCAACAGCGACGATAACGCTGGGGAAGATGCGGCGGGCGCGGCGGATCACATCGATATGGCCAAACGTGATGGGATCGAAGGTGCCCGGGACGATCACGCGGTTGATGGTGTCATTCATGGGCGTCCTCCTGAAACGTCGTGGCATCGTTGTTGTCGGCATCTACGCCGGCGCTATCGCCCTCACCATCGTCATCGCCGACCCAACGAAGCAGGTCGACCGAGGTAATGCCGTAGCGCTTCTCGCGCACGATCTCAAAGCCTGCCGGATGCGCGCCCGCATCGGCGGCGGCATGCTCAAACAGGGTATAAGCGCCAGGTGCAAGCAGACCCTGCTGAGCCAGGTTCTGCAGCAGCCCCTCGACCGGCTCGGCACCAAAAGCATAGGGCGGGTCGAGCAGGACCAGATCAAAGGGGCCGCCCGGCACACGACCGCGCGAGGCACTCGCCAGCATGTCGCCCGTTATCACGCGCCAACGCGCACGGTCACGGCAGAGCGACTCGATATTCTTGGTAATGAGCCGCGCGGCATTCCGATCGATCTCGAACGTCGTGAGCGAGCGGGCACCACGTGAGAGCATCTCGATACCCAAAGCGCCGGAGCCGCCAAAGGCGTCCAGCACGCGGACCTCGTCCAGATCGAAGTCAAATGCCGACATGACCATAGATGCGCATGCCTCGCGCACGCGATCGGTCGTGGGGCGGGTGACATCGCGACCACGGGGCTCCTCGATCTTACGACCGCGCCATTCGCCGCCGATGATTCTCATCCTCCGCTGACCTCCTTAAAAATGTGTCGATATCGCATGGCGACCGCATCGCGCAGGGGGCGCGTCGCCACGGAGTCAAGGTTGCAAGCATACCGCAAGAGCTCGACCGCGTCCAAATGGGCCCACTCGATCAGCTCCTCGTCGGCATCCAGGTCGACAAAGCGCAGGGTCACACCGCCATGCTGGCGGTACCCCAGGATTTCGCCCTCGTGGCGCAGACGCAGGTCCATCTGGGCGAGCGTAAAGCCATCCGAGGTCTTCTCGAGCGATTGCAGGCGATCTTGTGCCGCCGAAGCGCCGCCGTTGCCCTTGGAGTGCGTCATGACCAGGCACGTGCCCGACACGCTGCCACGGCCCACGCGACCGCGCAGCTGGTGCAAGGCCGCCAACCCAAAGCGCTCACCGTTCTCGATGACCATGACGGTGGCGTTGGGCACGTCGACGCCCACCTCAACCACCGTAGTCGAGACAAGCACATCGATCTCGCCGCGCTTGAAGGCATCGATAACCTGGTCCTTCTCCCCCGCTGGCATGCGGCCGTGAAGGCGCTCGATGGTAAGACCCGGCAACGCCAGACGCAGGCGATCGAGCTCGGTCGCCGTATCGTGCAGCGGCACGGGGACCGTCACGCGGCCCTCGTCGTCGCGGGCGATACCGGGCACGTCCTCCAACTCATCGGCCGAGTCACTCGGCTCCACGAGCGGGCATATCACGTAGGCCTGCTGACCCTTTTCATGCGCCTCGCGGATGGCGCCATAGGCGAGGTCACGGCTCGACTCGGTGAGCACACGTGTCGACACGCCAGCGCCAGGAACAGGCCGATGGCGGATGATGCTCGTGTCCAGATCGCCGTAGACCGAAAGCGCCAGCGTACGCGGGATGGGCGTTGCCGTCATAACGAGCAGATCGGCACCAGGGCCCTTCGCGCGCAGGGCGTTGCGTTGGCCGACGCCAAACCGGTGCTGTTCATCGATGACCACGAGCGACAGATGCTTAAACGCCACGTTATCCGAAAGCACCGCGTGGGTTCCAAAAAGGACGTCGAGCTCGCCCGATTCCAGCTGGGCATGAATCCGCTCGCGCTCGGACGCCGGCGTGGCGCCCGTCAGGAGCGCCCAGGTCATGCCAGCCCGCGAGAGCAAGGGGCCGGTCTTATCGGCATATTGACGCGCCAGCACGCCCGTGGGCGCCATAACGCAGGCCTGCGTGCCGCTATCGGCAGCCACAGCCAGCGCGCAGGCGGCAACGGCGGTCTTGCCGGTACCGACGTCGCCCAGCAGCAGGCGGTTCATCACGCGCTCGCCATCGCACATATCGCGCAGGATGTCTTGGAACGCGGCCTCCTGCTCGTCACTCAGTGAGAACGGGAGTGCCTGTCTGAGTGTGGCCAGATGCTCACCCGCAGTATGGACGTAGGGAACCACCTCGACCAAGCCGCCGTCGTTGCGCAGACGCAACGCCAGCTGCAGGTAGAGGCACTCCTCGTAGGCAAGACGCCGGCGCGCGATATCGCGCTCGGCCATGCTCGAGGGAAAGTGAATCGATCGAAGCGCACGGGCATTGCTCATCAAGCGGCGCTTGACGCGCAGCGGGGCGGGAATGGGATCAAACGGATTGCCGACAACCTCGAGCGCGCCGCTTACGATACGGCGCATCCACGCCTGGCTCACGCCGTCACTCACGTAGTGGACCGGCAGGATGGTGCCGGCAGCACGCCCCTCCTCGAGCTTCTCGAAGTGAGGCGAGGCCATCTGCTTAAAGCCGTAGGCAAACTCGACCTTGCCCATCACGGCCAGGCGGTCGCCCTGCTTGAGCTGCTGGGCAATCCAAGGCTGACGGAAAAAGGCGACCTGCAGCACGCCCGTCTCGTCCACAAGCGAAACTTCGGCCACCTGCATGCGCGGACGGGGCCGCTTTTGGACGATACGGTCAACCGTGGCAATGATCGTGCACACGGTACCGATGGGCGCCATCTCGATGGACCACGAGCGAGTGAAGTCCAGGTAGCGATGAGGGATATGGAGAAGGAGGTCCCCCACCGTCCGAATTCCCAGACGGCGAAGGGCCTCCTCACGTTTACCCGAAACATATTTGAGTCGCGCGATATCCTCGTCGAGCGCATTGCTCTGGGCAAAGCGCTCCGAGACGCGCGGCACGGAGCACAGCTCGGACATAGGCAGATGCCTACTCGATCGAGAAGATCACGGGATAGAGCGGCTGCTCGCCACGATGGGCGTCAATCTCCAAGTCGGGCTGAGCCTCCTCAATAGCATCGACGATCTCCTGGAAGGCCTCGTCGGACAGCTCCTCACCGGCCAGAATCGTCAGCGCGTCGCCTTCCTCTTCCTCCTGCATGCGGTTGATGCAGTCGAGCGTGACCTGCTTCACATCGGAACCGACCACGTCGATGGAGCCGGCGATGATGCCCATGACGTCACCGGAGTGAATCGGAGAGCCGTCCGAGGCGCTGGAGTCGCGCACGGCGCGGGTGACCTCGCCATCGCGGACCTCGCTGATGGCGTCAACCATGGCGGCAACGGCGTCCTCGAGCTCAGAATCGGGCAGGACGGCGAACAGCGCGGAGAACGCCTGCGGGACGGTCTTGGTGGGAACGACGGCTACCTTCTTGTCGGTGCAGGCAGAGGCTGCGGCCTCGGCAGCCATGCGGATGTTGCCGTTATTGGGCAGGATGATGACCGAGGTCGCGTTGACCTGGTCGACGGCGCCCAACAGGTCGGCGGTCGAGGGGTTCATGGTCTGGCCACCCGAGACGATCACGTCAACGCCGAGGGACTTGAGGATGTCGGCCTCACCGGAACCGGCGGCAACGGCGACAAAGCCCAGGGCCTTCGCGAGCTCGGCGGCCTTCTCCTGATCCTCGTGGATCTTAGCGGTACGGTCGTGGGCCTCCATCTCCATGTTGTGGATAAAGACCTCATAGATCTGACCAAGCTGCAGCATGTGCTCGAGCACCAGGTTGGGGGTGTTGGAGTGCACGTGGATCTTGTAGTCGGGATAGGCACCCACGAGCAACTCGCAGTCGCCCATGGAGCCCAGGAACTTAAGGCACTCGTCCTCGTCAAACGGGGCATCGGCCTTAAAGAGGAACTCGTTGCAGTAGCGGAACTCCGAGCCCTCCCAGTCATCGTTGGCCTCGATCTCAACGCGACCGAGGGCCGCATCGCGGGCAGAGCCGGCAGAATCAAACGTGGCGGAGAAATCCTCGACAACGGTGCTACGGCCGAGCGCAGCGGCAACAAAGTTCTCGAGGAAGATGGCAAAGCCAAAGGCGCCGGAGTCGACCACGCCGTTCTCCTTCAGAACCGGCAGCAGGTCGGGCGTGCGGGCGACAGACTGGTAGGCCTCGACAACGATGGCATCGAGCGCGTCCTCGGCCGAGAACTTCTTCTTTTCGCACTCGTCGGCCTTGGTCGAGACATCGCGCAGTACCGTGAGGATCGTGCCCTCGATGGGCTTGCGGACGGCCTGGAAGGCGACCTTGACGGCACGACGGAACGCATAAGCGATGTTGGCGGAGGTGATGGGCTCATCGGCAGAGACGAGGCCCTCGGCCACGCCGCGCAGAATCTGCGAGGTGATGACGCCGGAGTTACCGCGGGCACCCATCAGGGAGCCGTGGGTGATGGCGCCGGCGATGGCTTCCATGTCGGCGTCGGCGGGAAGGGCGGAAAGCTCCTTGGTCACCGAGGCGAGCGTGAGCGACATGTTGGTACCGGTGTCGCCGTCGGGTACGGGGAAGACGTTGAGCTTGTTGATCTCCTCGGCCTTGTCGGAAACGGCAGCCGCAGCGATCGGAAAACAGGTGCGAATGGTCTTTGCAATCATGGGTATTTGAATCTCCGTTTTCGGATGCTAGTTCAGACGGCTCTTGAGCGCGTCGATATGGATGCCGATCTTAAGGCTGGTGGGATCGATCTGGGCGATCTCCTGCAGGGTGAAGGCAACGGAGCTCGAAAGATTGTGGCAGACGGACTTCATGTTGACGCCGTTCTCGAGCACGACGTGAAGATCGACCGTAAGGCCGTTCTCGTCGGCGGAGACAAGCACACCCTTGCGGAGGCGCTGACCGGCAAGCAGGCGCACGCTCTCGGCGCCCTGGAGCTGCTCAGCCATACCGACAACGCCATAGCACGTCATCGCGGCATAACCGGCAATATCGGCAATAACGTCGTTCGAGACGCTCAGGCTGCCGTTAATGGTCTCAGACACAAGAATCTCCTTTTCTTGGTGCTCGCGGCACCATGTCGTGGGAGCAATCATTGCAATATTCTACAACGACCGCGGCATGTTGAGGTGGCGGGGCTCGGGATTACATCCTCGACACGAAATGTTGATATGGTAACGTTCACGAACGGCGATCGCGGCATGAAAAAACCCGCCGCATAAGCGACGGGTTTTACAACCTGGCTCCCCGGGTAGGACTCGAACCTACAACAGCGCGGTTAACAGCCGCGTGCTCTACCATTGAGCTACCGAGGAATAGGTGCGTGCTCTCAAGCAACGAAGTTTATTATACGGACGATTGGGCGAAGGGCAAGAACTTTTTTAAGAAATTTTCCGACCTAGTCATTTACCTAGTCATTTAAGAACGTCCCCAACGACTACATGAAAGCGCCCTCAAGCGGATGTGCTTGAGGGCGCCTCTTGCTTGACTAGCTTTCGATGTAGTCTTTCAACTTGCTAGAGCGACTCGGGTGGCGGAGCTTGGCCAGGGTCTTGGACTCGATCTGGCGGATACGCTCGCGCGTGACGCCAAACTCGCGGCCAACTTCCTCGAGCGTACGGGGATGTCCGTCGACGAGACCAAAGCGCAGCTCGATAACCTTGCGCTCGCGATCGGCAAGCGAATCAAGCACCTGGGTGAGCTGCTCCTGCAGCATGGAGAAGCTGGCGGCATCGGGCGGAACGATAGCCTGGGAGTCCTCGATGAAGTCGCCCAGCTGGGAATCCTCTTCCTCACCGATCGGGGTCTCGAGCGACACGGGCTCCTGCGAAATCTTCTGGATCTCGCGGACGCGGTCGGCGCTCATGTCCATCTCAGCACCGATCTCCTCAGGGGTCGGGTCGCGACCCAGATCCTGGAGGAGCTGGCGTTGCACGCGGACGAGCTTGTTGATGGTCTCGACCATGTGCACGGGAATACGGATGGTACGGGCCTGGTCGGCAATAGCGCGCGTAATGGCCTGACGGATCCACCACGTGGCGTACGTGGAGAACTTAAAGCCCTTCTGGTAGTCGAACTTCTCGACGGCGCGTATCAGACCGAGGTTGCCCTCCTGGATCAAATCCAGGAACAGCATGCCACGGCCGACATAGCGCTTGGCGATGGAGACGACCAGACGCAGGTTTGCGCTGATGAGCGCCTGCTTGGCCTCAAGACCAACGTTCTCGATACGCGTAAGTCGACGCATCTCGGAGCGTGTGAGTTCAATCTCGCCTGCATCGACAGCCTCGAGCTTCTCGGTAGCCTCGAGACCGGCCTCGATCTTCATGGCCAGATCGACCTCTTCAGATGCGGTCAGCAGGTCGACCTTACCGATCTCCTTGAGGTACATACGAACCGGGTCGCCGGTCAGCATCACCGTGGAGGCATCGATGCCGCGCACGCGCGAACGCGAACGGGACGTGCGCACGGTGCGCTTCTTCTTGCTCTTGGAAGAGCCCATCTCGGCATCGGCCTGGCGGGCCATCTTAAGCTCGTGATCGTCAAGCGAGCCGGAATCGTGCTCGTCATCGTCGAAATCGTCGGTATCGTTATCGTCATCGTCGACGTCCATCGGGGCGTCGTCGTTTCCGCTCGCGGAGATAATCTGGATGCCGCTGTTGCGCAGCGCGGAATACACCGCGTTGAGCTGCTCATCAGAGACATCGATATCCTTCAGGGCGACCTGAATCTCGTCCTCGGTTACCGAAGTCCTGTTTGAGCCGTTGCCCATGAGCTTTGCAACGTAGGATTCCAGCCCAGTACCCGTGCTCTCAGTCTTTTTTGGCACAGATTCTCCCTTCGTAGTCCACAGGACTCAATACTTTAGCACACACATGGACGTCTATACCCAAAATAAAGACAGGATATAGGCGAGAATACGCTGGTTGACCACAACATCTAGGCTTGATCGGCACCTGCGGTCTCCAAACCGATCAAACGGAACGGGTCGGCCACGCCACCGATCGACTTTTGGAGCTCGCGCTGGCGCTGTGAATCCTGCACCGCCTGCATCGTCAGCACGCGACGGGCCTCATCGTCGAGTGAACGGTCCTGACGCAACTTGGCCTGCGCGGCTCGCATACGGCGTTTGATGGTGTAGAGCTCGAGCGTATCGAGCATAAAGACGATGTTCGTCTCGGTCGGGTGCTTACTCGTTGCCGAGATGCGCCCGGCGCTGACAAGCGATGCCGCCTCGGGACACACCGCGCGTGCCGCATCCATGCATGCCGCAGGATCGGTTCCCGGCGGCATCGCCAGCACGGCCCACGCAATGGACTCGTGACGCGGGTCGACCCACTCGATAGAACAAATGCGATCGGCATACGTGCGGAACAGATCGGGGTAGCTCGTGAGCATCGTCAGCAGCTCGCGCTCACCCGCCAGGGATTTCCGCTCCAGATCGGTCAAAACGATCGGCATCGACGGAGCTGCCGCCGCGCTTGGACTATCGGCAACGGGCGCAGTGCTTTCCATTCCCGCCGGCACATCGATTGGCGGCAGATCCTCGTCGACCTCCACCGGTGCGGCCCCATAGGCATCAAGCGGAACGTAGTCGTACGGGTCCTCCTCGACCGGTGCGGATACCGGCGGCGTCGCACCCGCGGCCCAAGCACCACGACCGGCACTGCGCGCACCAGCCGCACCGCCGCCCGAGCTTCGTCCCTGCGAACCGCCCGCGCGCTCAGCTTGCGCGCGTTGACGCTCGTAGTTCTGCTCACGCCGGCGCTCGGCATCCTCACGCTTGGCGACATCGCGAAACACGCGGCCCGAACTCGCGCGCACGGTCTCCAGGTCCAAACCAAGCAGGTCGGCAATCTGGATAAAGTACGTGTCGATCATATAGCTGTCACGTAGCGGATAGATGAGCGTCAGCGCGTCCTCGAGCGCCTTGGCGCGACCGCCCGGTGTGGTAATGTCGCTCGACTCCTGCAGCGAGCGGTAGACAAAGTCCATGAGGGGCTCGGCCGCGTCAATGCGCGCCTGCAGCGCCTCGCCACCATGCGCCGTGATGAACTCCATGGGGTCGTTGCCGTCAGGCAGCACCACGCAGCGCAGGTCCATCGAATCCTGCTCGATAAACTGAATCGCGCGGCGCGCGGCCTTTTGACCGGCGGCGTCGCCATCGAACATATATACAATGCGCTTGGCAAAGCGGGTGAGCGTCTTGACGTGATGATCAGTGAGCGCGGTGCCTAGCGTGGCAACGACGTTTTTAATCCCCGCTTCCCAGCAGGCGATGCAGTCGGTATAGCCCTCCACCACGATGGCGGTATCCTGCGCAACGATAAACTCCTTGGCCCAGTTAAAGCCGTAGAGGTTTCGCTTTTTATGAAACACGCTCGTCTCGGCGGTGTTGAGGTACTTGGGCTGACCATCGCCCATGATGCGCCCGCCAAAGGCGATGTTATGACCCTGCTCATCAAAGATGGGAAACATCACGCGGTCGTAAAAGCGGTCCGCGAGCTGTCCGCGCCCGCGGCTCACGGCCACGTTGGCGTCGATCATCTCCTGCGGGGTAAAGCCCGCCTGCGACAGATGAGTCACCAGCATGTTACGACCCGGCGCAAAGCCCAGGCAGTAGCGTCGGCAAACGTCGCCACCCATACCGCGGCTGGCAAAGTACTCGCGCGGACGGCTGTCCTTACCGCGCATAAGCATGGTGTGGTAGAACTGAGCCGTCTCGGCACACAGATCATAGATGCGGGCGCGCTTGGTGCCGCGATCGCGCTGCGCACCGGTATCGTGCAGTTCAATGCCTGCACGATCAGCCAAATAGCGGATCGACTCGGGAAAACTCAGGTTCTCGCGCTTCATAATATAGGTAAAGACGTCGCCGCCCTCGCCGCAGCCAAAGCAGTGCCACACCTGCGTAGCAGGGATAATGTGAAACGATGGGGTCTTTTCGCCATGAAACGGGCAACAGCCCCAAAACTCATGGCCGCGGGGCTTGAGCTCAACCGTTTCCTGCACGATGGCAACCAAGTCCGACGCCGCGCGTACCTGATCTTTTTCCTCATCGCTAATCACGGATGCTCACCCCCTGCTCACCCAAGTTATGACGAATATCGTCGATATTACCCTCGACGGTCGCGATAAGCTCGTCCAGCGAATCGAACACCCGCGACGGTCGCAGCCAACGCGTAAACGCCAGCGACACCGAGGCGCCGTACAGGTCGCCCGCATACCCGATCAAGTTGGCCTCGAGATGCGCCGAAGCGGCATCGTCGGCATACGTCGGCGGCAGGCCGACGTTAACGGCAGCAGGCCATACGGTATCGTCGACCAGCACCAGACCCTCATAGACGCCATCGGCAGGCACTTGGATGCCGTCGGGCACCTGGATGTTTGCCGTGGGAAAGCCCATATCGGAGCCCTCGTGACGGCCAGCCGCCACAACGCCGCGCAGCATATAGGGACGGCCGAGAAGCTCGGCAGCCAGCTCCACATGACCCTGACCCAGCTCATGGCGGACGCGCGTGGCGCAGACGGTCTGCCCGTTAACGCAGAGCAGGTCGTGACCGTAAACGTCAACCCCACGCTCAGTGCCCCAGGCGCGCATCTCGGCAACGCCCGAAGCGCCTCCGCGGCCGAGCCTAAAATCGCTACCTACACGAATGGAGCGAATGTCGATAACGCGCGACAACAGCGCCAGAAACCCGACATGATCGAGTGCCGCCACGGCGGGCGTAAAGGGAACGGCCACCACCGCATCGACCCCGGTTTGAGCCAGGGCATGCAGGCGGTCGGCCGTCGTCATCAATTTTTGAGCGGGCGAAGGGCTCACCACAACGTCCGGGTCGGGATCGAAGGTAACCACGACCGCCTTACAGCCATGGGTACGGGCATCACGGACAAGCGCTTCGATGAGCTCCTGGTGTCCACGGTGCACGCCGTCGAACACGCCGATGGCAATCGATGCGGCACCCAAGTGCTCGCACTCATCAAACGTATCGGCAGTAACGATGCGAGCCTCGTCCGACTCGCCCGCGAAAAAGACACGCGCGAGGTCACGAGCGGACAACATCATCGAACACCGCCGATCGCCTGCGGAAAGACATGCTCCATGACAAAGCGGCCACCCTCAATACGGGCAAGCGCCTTGAGCCCCCCATCGAGTACGAGCGCAAACGGCGCCTTCGACGCATCGAAAGCCGCGAGCGCACGCTCAACGGGAATGCGGCGGCCACAAAGCAGGTCATCGGCAAGGTCGCCCGGCAAATCGACGCGCGTGGCGCCCAGAGCCGCGATGGGATCCAGGGCAAACCCAGCGGCGGACTCGGGAGAAAGCTCCTCCACCGCATGGCAGGCGCCAATGGAAACAACGCCGGAGGCAGTGCGGCGAAGCGCGGAAATATGCGCGGCGCTATCACAGGCACGGCCCAAATCGCGGGCAAGCGCACGGATGTAGGTGCCCTTGCTCACCGAAAACGCCACGGTCCACACACACGTATCGCCCTCGCCGCTCACGGCGATCAGGTCGGCGGCATAGACCTCGACGGGGCGCGGAGGCAGATCCACCGCATTGCCCTCGCGCGCAGACTTGTAGGCGCGGACGCCGTTAACCGAGATGGCCGAAAACGCCGGCGGCACCTGCATCTGCGGACCCAACATGGCGGCCAAGTGCTCACGGGCATAGGCAGGATCGCGGAGCTCGTTGGCAACAGCCACCGTGCGGACCGCCTCGCCCTCCGCATCATCGGTATTGGTCTCGGCACCAAACGAAATGTCGGCGACATAGCTTTTGGTATCGAGGGTTAGCATACCCAGCAGACGGGTGGCCTGGCCCACGCCCACCACCATGACACCCGATGCCATAGGGTCGAGCGTGCCGGCATGGCCGACGCGCCGCTCATGGAGAGCGCGCCGACATTGCGAGACCACATCGTGGGACGTGCAGCCCACCGGCTTATCGACGGCGAGCAGCATATTCAGTTGAGAAGGCGTACGACGAGCCATGTGCCATCCAAAAAGTTAAAGCTCGACGGTCACTGAAGCGGGATCCTCCCCTACCAGCTCGGCCAGCATGGGAAGTGCCACGGTGAGCGTCTCGAGAATCGTTCCGTTGTTGGAGAAACCGGCGGCAGCGGAATGTCCGCCTCCGCCAAAGGCAGCAGCGATCTCGGACACGTTGAGGTCGCCCTTGGAGCGCAGGTTGCCGCGCACCTTGGTATCGCCCTCAATGCCCTTCAGGAACAGGCAGACCTCCACGCCCATCACCGAGCGCACCACGTCAACCAGGCCGTCGCATTCATCCGAGGTGACACCGCAAGCCTCAAGGTCACTCTGGTACGCGTAGCTATACGCCACGCGCCCGTGGGCCACCGTCTTAATACGGCCCATAACGATGGACTTGAGGTGCAAAAACTCAACGCGCATGCTCTGATATACCTCGAGTGCCACACGCGCCGGATCGGCACCGTGTGCAACCAGTCGCGAGGCCGCATGGAACGCAGCAGCATCGGCGTTTTGGTACTGGAAACGACCGGTGTCGGTCACCAAGCCGCACAGCAAGCAAGTCGCGACGCCATCACGGGCGACAATGCCACAATTGTCCAAGAAGCGGTCAATGATCATGGCGCAGGCTGCAGCTTCGACACGCCTCAGGCTGAGCTCGGCAAACTCCTCGCGCGCCGGATGGTGATCAAAGCACACCACATGCTTGGAGCGACGAAGCACCTCGGCGGAATTATTGAGACGCTCGACGACCGGTACGTCCACCGAGATGAACAGGTCCGGATTGCCGGTGTACGCAGATGCTGGCACCAGGCGATCGGAGCCTTCCATAAAGCGGTAGATGCGCGGAACCGGGTCATCGTCTGCCAGCAGCAGCGCAATGTCCTTGTTGGGGAAAAACTTCATGAGCGAAAGGCCCAGACCCAATACAGAGCCCAAAGCATCGCCGTCGGGAGAAGTGTGTCCCGAAATCGCAATGGAGGACGCACCCTCGATGAGCTCGAGGATGCGTCGCTGAATATCTGCAGACTCGCACGAGGCGAGGTCGGCGGAATTAGTCATCTAAAGCTGCCTCCTGGGCGGCATCCGCTATCGGATAGCCGTCCTCGTCCTTTTCGATCGCAAGCGTGGCGGGAACGTTTTCCAGCGCACGCGTGATGCGCTCGGCCTCATCGGTCGAGCGATCGATGCGAAAATCGAGCTCGGGCGTGACACGCCAATCGAGCGAGCGAGCCAACAGGCTGCGAATACGGCCCTTGGCGCTTGCGAGCGCCTCCATGACCTCATCGTAGCGACTCGCATCGCACGACACGTACACGCGCGCGAACGAACGGTCCACCGCGACCTCGACCGCGGTCAAAGTAACCAGGTCGAGACGCGGATCGGAAACCTCAAAGAGCAGGATATAACCAAGCTTCTCGCGAAGCTGCTCGCCCAGACGGCGGGTTGCCTGCGTTTGCTTCATAGCGCTACCCCCTACTCGGTACGGGCAACCTGGTCGATGCGGTAACCCTCGATCTGGTCGCCGGGCTTGATGTCCTGGAAGTTCTCCAAGCCAATGCCGCCCTCGGAACCGCTCTTAAGGCTCTTGGCCTCGTCCTTGTAGTGGCGCATCGAGGCGATCTTGCCGTTGAAGACCACGATGCCATCGCGCACCAGGCGCACGGAATCGGTCGCGGCGATCTCGCCCTCTTCGACGCGGACACCGGCGGCGATACCGACTTTGGGCACCTTGAAGGTGTCCAGGACGGTCGCGGTACCCGTGGCGACCTCGACCTCGGTGGGCTTGAGCATGCCGATACGGGCGGCGTCGAGCTCCTCGAGGCACTTGTAGATGACGTCGTAGCAACGGATCTCGACGCCCTCGCGCTCGGCGGCGGAGCGGGCCTTACCGTCGGGACGGACGCCAAAGCCGATGATGATGGCGTTGGAGGCGTCGGCCAGGACGACGTCGGTCTCGTTGATGGCGCCAACGGCGGAGTGGATCGTGTTGATGCGAACCTCGGACTGATCCATCTTGTCGAGCGAGTCCTGAAGGGCCTCGATGGAACCTTGGACGTCGGCCTTGATGATCAGGTTGAGCTCCTTGACCTCGGCATCGGCAATGGTCTCGAAGAGGTTCTCGAGCGTGACGTGCTTGACGCGGCTCTGCTCCTCGATACGGGCCTTGAGCGAACGCTCGTCGGCCAAGGCGCGAGCCTCGCGCTCGTCCTCGAACACGCGGAACTCGTCGCCGGCGTTGGGCACGGACTGCAGGCCCAGGATCTCGACGGCGTCGGAGGGACCAGCCTCGGTGACGGCGCGGCCCTTGGGGTCGAGCATGGCACGGACGCGGCCGTAGGTAAGGCCGGCGACCAGCGTATCGCCCACGTGCAGGGTACCGCGAGTCACGAGCACGGTAGCGACCGAGCCGCGGCCCTTGTCGAGCTTGGCCTCGAGGACGTTGCCGGAGGCAAAGGTGTCCGGGTTAGCCTTGAGCTCGAGCACGTCTGCCTGGAGCAGCACGGTCTCCAGAAGGTCGTCGATACCGATCTTCTGCTTGGCCGAGATGTTGACGAACATGTTCTGTCCGCCCCACTCCTCGGGGATGACGCCGTACTCGGTGAGCTCCTGGCGCACGCGGTCGGGGTTGGCGCCCGGCTTATCGATCTTGTTGACGGCGACGACGATGGGAACGCCGGCGGCCTTGGCGTGGTTGATCGACTCGACCGTCTGGGGCATGACGCCGTCGTCGGCGGCGACGATCAGGATGACGATGTCGGTCACCTTGGCGCCACGGGCACGCATGGCCGTAAAGGTAGCGTGACCCGGGGTATCGATGAAGGTGATCTTGCGGTCGTTGATCATGACCTGCGAAGCGCCGATGGCCTGCGTAATGCCGCCCGCCTCGCCGGCAGCGACGCCGGTGTGACGGATGGCGTCGAGCAGCGACGTCTTGCCGTGGTCGACGTGGCCCATGACGGTGACGACCGGTGCGCGCGGCTTAAGGTCGGCGGGATCGTCGTAGAACGAGAAGGTGTTCTCCTCCTCGGGGGTGATGATCTTGATCTGACGGCCCAGGTCGTCGGCGACGAGCTCGACGAGGTCGTCGGACATGGACTGCGTCATGGTGAGCGGCGTACCCAACAGGAACAGGCGCTTGATGATGTCGTTGGCCGGAACGTCGAGCGCCTCGGCAAGCTCCTGGACGGTAACGCCCTGGGAGACCTTGATGGCGTCGAGGTCCTCGGGGTTCACGCCCTGGGCTAGCGCCTCCTCTATCTTGCGCTCCTCCTGAGCCTTGGCAGCCTCGCGCTCGCGCTTCTCCTTGCGCTTCTTGCGGCGACCGGTAGACTCGCGAGAGGCCTCCTCGACGGCGGCGCGGGCCTCCTCGAGCACCTTCTGGCGGCTGTACTCCTCGGCCTCGCGAGCCATGCGGCTGTAGTGGTCCTCTTCGTTGTTGTGACCGCCCTTGCGCTTCTTGCCCTTGCCCTGCTTATCGGGGTTGGGGAAGTCCATGCCGGCAGCGACGTTGTTGCTGGCGTTGGTGCGATGGCTGTGCGGACGGCTCTCGGAAGCGTTGCGCTCGGAGTTGTTGTCGGAGGCGTTGCGATCGTTACGACGGCCACCGCGGCGGTCGTTGTTGCCGCCACGACGGTTACCGCGCTCGGCGGCGCGCTCGGCCTTGGCCTTGTCCTCGGCGTCCTTCTTCTCCTTGAGCACGGTCTCCTGTGCGGCGATCTGGTCGAGCAGCGAACGGAAGCGCGAACCGGAGTCGGAAGCGGGAACGGCGCGGCGCTGGGCCTCGCGGGCAGCCTCCTCCTTCTCGCGGGCAAGGCGCTCCTGCTCGGCCTTCTTCTTGGCCTCGGCCTCGGCGCGGGCGGCCTCCTCGGCAGCCTGGGCTGCGGCAAACTGGCGGCGCTCCTCCTCGCGGGCCTTCTCGGCGGCGATGCGCTCGCGCTCGGCCTCGGCAGCGCGTGCTGCCTCCTCGGCGGCGGCTGCCTGCTCCTCGGCCTGCTTGGCGGCCTCGACTTCCTGGGCGCGGGCCTCGATCACCGAGGCGAGCTGCTTGCGGACCATAGCGACGTAGGCGTCCTCCAGGGCGGAGGAAGCGGACTTAGCGGGAATCTTCATTTCGGCGAGATGACCCATCAGTTCCTTGGAGGTCATGCCGAACTCTTTGGCCAGGGTGGACACACGGACTTTTGCCATATGACTTCACCTACCCTTTCTGGCACCTTGGGTGCCTAGAGACTGAACGAGCGTGGGAGATGCGCCGGGACCCGCCCGGCGCGACCGCGCGCTAGATCAGGTCCTCCGCATCATCGAAGGCGTCGGTGTCGTGGACACCGCAGAAACGGGAGCCGGGACGGGCCTGGTTGCGGCACTGGATGCCGTCCTCGGACACGAACTCGCAGCGACGGACGTCCTCGTCCTCCTCGTCACCGATCAGGTCGGCGGCGGGCTCCTCGTGAACGGGAACGTTCTTGAGGATATCGGCGGCAAGGGTCTCGGACTTAATGTCGATGTGCCAGCCGGTCAGGCGAGCGGCGAGGCGGGCATTCTGGCCCTCCTTGCCGATGGCGAGGGACAGCTGGTCGTCGGGCACGATAACGCCGGCATAGGCCTTCTCCTCGTCGATGAGAACTCGGGTGACCTTGGCGGGCGACAGGGCGTTGGCGACGTAGACGGCCGGATCGGCATCCCACAGGATGACGTCGACGCGCTCGCCACGGAGCTCGCCCACGACGGCGCGAACACGGCTGCCCTTGGGGCCGACGCAGGCGCCCACGGGATCCAGGCGATCGTCGAGCGAGTGGACGGCGACCTTGGAGCGCTGGCCGGGCTCGCGGGCGATCGACTTGATCTGGACGGTGCCCTCATAGATCTCGGGCACCTCCTGCTCAAACAGACGACGCATGAGCTCGGGGTGGGTACGGGAGATGACAATCGGCGGACGGCTGTGCTCGCCGCGAACCGGCTGCAGGTTGGAGTTGGGGTCGCGAACGTCGATAATCACGGCCTTGATGTGCTGGTTGTGCAGGTAGCGCTCGCCCATCGGACGCTCGTTGCGCTCGTTCTCGTAACGGCGCTGGTCGAAGTGCGGAAGCTCGGCCTCGACGCCCTCGCGGATCTTGACGATCGTGAAGTCGGGCGTGGACTGCAGCACGGTACCGCTGATGAGGTCACCGATGCGGCCGGAGAACTCCTCGTAAATCTGCTCGCGGGCGGAGTTGCGCACGATGGCGTTGATCTCGGCCTTGGCGTGCTGGGCAGCGATGCGGCTCGTATTCTTGGGAGTAACGTCGATCTCCTCGAACTCGGTGAAGTTGCCCTCCTCGTCCATGGAATCGTCGATCGGCTCCAGGCGGTAGACGTAGATCTTGCCGGTGGTACGGTCGATGGTCACCTTGGCGCCCCACTCAAGATGCAGGATCTCGGCATAGCTCTTGGCGAGCGACTGCTCCAGGCGGTCGATCAGGTAGAGCTGGTCGATGTGCTTCTCCTGGCAAAGCTCCATCAGGGCGGACATCATGTCGGATGCTGCCATCTTACTTTCCTTCCTTCGCGGGCTTGAAGTCATAGGTGGGCTTCAACTTGCACTTCTTAACATCAGAGAAATCGAGGGTAACGGACTCGCCGTCCTCGAGCTCGAGGGTCACGTTCGTCTCGGTGGCGGCGGCAATCTTGCCGGCGTACTTGCGACGGCCCTCGGTGGCGGTGGAGGTGAGCTCGCAGTCCTCGCCCACAAAGCGGGCAAAGTCGCTCGGACGGCGCAGCGGGCGCGCCATGCCAGGGCTCGAAACCTCGAGCGTATAGCTCGAAGAGATGGGGTCGAGCTCCTCAATCACATCGCCGACCCACTTGGTGTTGGCCGTGACATCGTTGAGCGACAGGCTCTGACCCTCGGCACCCTCGATACGCACACGCACGCAGGGGGCCTTGGTGGCACCCACGAGCTCGACGTCGACAATGTCGACATCGTGCTGGGGAGCGACGGCCTCGAGCGCGTCGATGATCGCCTGCTCGGTCTTGGTCTTGACCATTGCGGCACCTCCATCCATACAAAAAAGAAGCAGGGCCGAAACCCCACTTCTTTCAATTACAACTTCATTTGCAAGCAAACTATATCAATACCTGCGAAAACGCGCAAGCACAACCCAAAGTCGCAGGTCAGCGCGAGCACAGGTTCTCCACAAGAATAAGACAATTTGCCGCAGACGCCCGGCCCGCACAAGCAAAACGAGGGGCGACCCTTGTGGTTCCGCCCCTCGTTTTGTACATGTTGGCTCAGGTTGCCGAGCTTACTTGACCACCAGGTTCACGAGCTTGCCGGGCACGCAGATGGCCTTGACGACCGTCTTGCCCTCGAGCCACTTGGCGACGGCGGCCTCGGCGGCAGCCCGCATATCCTCATTGGAGGCATTGCGGGCCACCTCGACGCGGCCGCGGACCTTACCAAGCACCTGGACCACGATCTGCACCGTGTCCTCAACGGACTCGGCCAGGTCGAACTCGGGCCAGGCGGCGGTGTAGGCATTGCCCTCGCAGCCGAGCGCCTCGTGCCACAGCTCGTCGGCCCAGAACGGGCAGATGGGGGCAAGGACGCTCACGATATCCTTAGCCACGCCGTAGCACAGCGCCTTGTCACGGGAAGCGCCCTCAGTGGCATTGAGGTAGGCGCTCGCCGCGTTGACGAGCTCCATGACGGCCGAGATGGCAGTGTTGAACTGGCCACGATCGAAGTCCTCGGTGCACTTGGCGATGGTGCGGTGACGCTCGCGATAGAGCTTCATCGCGACCTCGTCGAGTGCGGACTTGTCGAAGACCACATTGGCGTCGCCGGACTGGACGAGCTGCCACACGATACGCCAGGCGCGCTTGATGAAGCGGTTGGCGCCCTCAACGGCCTTGGGATCCCAGTCGAAGTCCTTCTCGGGCGGGGCGATAAACAGGATCGCCAAACGCATGGTGTCGGCGCCGTAGGGCTCGATGACCGAGCTCGGGGGCACGACATTGCCCTTGGACTTGGACATGGTGTCGCCGTTCTCGTCCTTGACCATGCCCTGGCACAGCAGGTTAGTGAAGGGCTCGTCCACACTCAGCAGGCCCAGGTCGCGCAGTGCCTTGGTAAAGAAGCGACTGTAGAGCAGGTGCAGAATGGCGTGCTCGATGCCGCCGATGTAGTTATCGACGGGCATCCAACGGTCGGCGGCCTCGCGGGAGAAGGGCAGCTCGGTGTTGTGCGGGTCGGTATAGCGCAGGTAATACCAGCTGGAGCAGGTAAAGGTGTCCATGGTATCGGTCTCGCGCTTGGCCGGGCGGCCGCAGACCGGGCACTTGGTCTCGTAGAACTCCTTGCACTCGGCGAGGGTTTCGCCGGCACCCAGGTCCAGGTTCTCGGGCAGCGTCACCGGCAGCTGATCCTCGGGCACGGGTACGATGCCGCAGTGCTCGCAGTGGATGGCCGGGATGGGGTTGCCCCAATAGCGCTGACGGGAAATGAGCCAGTCGCGCAGACGGAACTCGACCTTGCGACGACCGCAGCCCATGGCCTCGAGGTCGGCCACGATCGCAGCCTCGCCTTCGGAGTGCTTACCGCCGCGCATGCCGGTGTACTTGCCAGACTGGACGAGCGTGCCCTCGGCAGCGTGGGCGCAATCCCAGTCGACGGTCTCGGCATGGAAGGTATCGATGGTCTCGCCGCTGGCCTCGACGGCAGCGCGATCGTCATCGTCCAGGATGATCGGCACGATCGGCAGGTCGTACTTACGGGCAAACTCAAAGTCGCGCTGGTCGCCACAGGGAACGGCCATGACGGCACCGGTGCCATAGTCGGCAACGACATAATCGGCAACCCAAACGGGGACCTTCTCGCCGTTGACGGGGTTTACCACATAGCGGCCCGTAAAGGCGCCGTGCTTTTCGAGGGTGCCCTGGGCACGCTCGACGGCGGAGATATGCTTGGAGTCCTCGACGATCTTGGTCACGGCCTCCTCGTACTCCGTACCCTCGACGAGCTCGTGCAGGCCGGCGTACTCGGGAGCCAGGACAAAGAAGGAGACGCCAAAAAGGGTATCGGCACGCGTGGTGAAGACGGTGATCTTGCCCTCATCGCCCTCGATGGGCTCGCCATCCTGGTCGCACAGGGTAAAGTCGACCTCGGCGCCCTCGGAGCGACCGATCCAGTTGGCCTGCATCTGCTTGACGCGCTCGGGCCAGCCGGGGAGCTTCTCCAGGTCATCGAGCAGCTCCTGAGAGTACTCGGTAATCTTGAAGTACCACTGCTCCAGGTCGCGCTTCTCGGGCTCGGTGCCGCAGCGCCAGCACTTACCCTCGGTGACCTGCTCGTTGGCCAGAACGGTCTTGCAGTTAGGGCACCAGTTGACCGGGTTCTTCTTGCGGTAGACCAGGCCCTTTTCCCACAGCTTCTCAAAGATCCACTGACCCCAACGGTAATAATCGGGGCTGCAGGTCTTGACCATGCGATCCAGATCGTAGGAAAAGCCCATACGCTTCATCGTGGCGAGCGCCTGGTCCATGTTCTTGTACGTCCAAGCGGCAGCCTGCGTGTTGTGCTTGATGGCGGCGTTCTCGGCGGGCAGGCCAAAGGCGTCAAAGCCGATGGGATGCAGCACGTCGTAGCCGCGCATGCGGGCCTGACGGGCCATGGCATCGCCGATAGTATAGTTGCGCGCGTGGCCCATGTGCAGGTCGCCCGACGGATACGGGAACATCTCGAGCACGTACTTCTTGGGCTTGCTGTCGTCGGTGTCGACGGCAAAGAGGTTGGAGTCCTCCCAGGCCTTCATCCACTTGGACTCAATGGCCTGCGCGTCGTAGGCAGGGATCTCGTCCTTATGATCTGTGCAATCGCACATATCAGCTCCTTTAATCTTAGCTGGGGTCGGTCGGCTTAGCTTTATTCGCTACTGCGGACAGTCCTGCGCAAGACGAAGAGCACATTTAGTGCTCTTCTTTGCGTGCGGAACTTGTAGCGAACAAAGCTAAGCCGCCCGACCCTAAGGTTGACTCGACTGATAATAGCAAATACGACAAGCGAGATGCCTGCGACTTGCAGGCATCTCGCTTTATCTAAATAACGTGGTTGATGCTCAACCTTTGATATGCAGCTCTTACCTTATCGATAGGAAACGCTCTGCTGGGAGTCCTTGACGACAACGTCGTGGGCGCCGCCTTCGACGATGGAGGTGGAGCTGACCAGGGTCAGGCGTGCCTTTTCCTGGAGCTCGGGGATCGAGAGGGCACCGCAATTGCACATCGTGGACTTGACCTTGTAGAGCGTGCCGCCCACGCCGTCCTTGAGGGAACCGGCGTAGGGAACGTAGGAGTCAACGCCCTCGACGAAGCTGAGCTTCGCGGCGCCGCCCAGGTCGTAGCGCTGCCAGTTGCGAGCACGCGCAGAACCCTCGCCCCAGTACTCCTTCATGTACTGGCCGTTGACGTTGACGCGCTCGGTCGGGCTCTCATCGAAGCGGGCGAAGTAGCGACCCAGCATCATAAAGTCGGCACCCATAGCAAGGGCGAGCGTCATGTGGTAGTCGTATACGATACCGCCGTCGGAGCACACGGGCACGTAAACACCGGTCTCCTCATAGTACTCGTCACGGGCGCGGCAGACGTCGATCAGCGCGGTGGCCTGGCCACGACCGATACCCTTGGTCTCGCGAGTGATGCAGATGGAACCGCCGCCGATACCGACCTTGATGAAGTCGGCACCGCAGTCGGCCAAGAAGCGGAAGCCCTCGGCGTCGACGACGTTACCGGCACCGACCTTGACGTCCTCGCCGTAGTTGGCGCGAATCCACTCGATGGTGCGCTTCTGCCACTCACTGAAGCCCTCGGAGGAGTCGATGCACAGGACATCGGCGCCAGCCTCGATGAGCAGCGGCACGCGCTCGGCATAGTCGCGGGTGTTGATACCGGCGCCGACCATATAGCGCTTGTCGTTATCGAGCAGCTCGTTGGGGTTGGTCTTGTGGCTGTCGTAGTCCTTGCGGAAGACGATGCCCATAAGGTGATCGTTGTCGTCGACGATCGGCAGGGCGTTGAGCTTGTTGTCCCAAATGACGTCGTTGGCAACCTTGAGGCTGATGTTCTTGTCGCCCACGATGAGCTGCTCACGCGGGGTCATGAACTCGGAAACCTTCTTCTGGTGGTCATCGCGGCTGGGGCGATAGTCACGGCTGGTGACGATGCCCAGGAGCTTGCCCTTGGGAGTGCCGTCGTCGGTGACCGGCATGGTGGAGTGGCCGGTCTTCTCCTTGAGCTCGATGACCTGCTCCATGGTCATGTCGGGGGTCAGCGTGGAATCGGACTGAACGAAACCAGCCTTGTGATCCTTAACGGCCTTAACCATAGCAGCCTCGGACTCGGGGGTCTGAGAACCGTAGATGAAGGACAGGCCACCCTCGGTAGCGAGCGCGACACCCATGTCGACGCCCGAGACGGACTGCATGATGGCGGAAACCATGGGGATGTTCAGGGTGATTGCCGGCTTCTCACCGCGCTTAAAGCGGGTTAGCGGCGTCTTAAGAGAGACGTTGTTGGGGATGCACTGCGAGGACGAGTAACCAGGGACCAGCAGATACTCCGAAAACGTGTGGGACTCACCGGGAAAGAACGTAGCCATGTTTCTCCTTTTTCCATGCGACCGGTCGGCTGCAGGCCTCGTAGGACCCAGCCCAACCTTGGGCGCCCAATACTGAGGAAGTATCTTAACGCACTTTGACTGCTACAATGCATGATTTAAGAAGAGAACACGAGGGTTTGACGCAGGCTTTGCGTTTGCCCAGCAAACACTTTAGCGGGGAGACGTGGAGCACATGGAGTACAAGACGACGGCAAAGTTGGTCATTCAAGCGTGCGACAAAGACCTGCCGGGCGTGTTTGGTCACGGCTGCGTCTTGCTGCTGCAAGGTATTGCCCGCGAGCATTCGCTTAACCGCGCCGCCAAGAGCATGGGCATGGCGTATTCCAAGGCCTGGCGCATCGTGAACGAGGCCGAAGGCCAGCTGGGCTGCAAGCTCATCGAGCGCGACGGAGCCCGCGGATCCACGCTCACCCCCGCCGGCGAGCGAGCCATAGCGGTCTACGAGGAGCTGCAGGCCGACATCAACAACGTCATCGCCACAAAAGCGAACGACCTCATCGCCAGCATCAACCAAAGTAGCCAATTTGGGACGGGGCCTTATAGCCACACAACCCCTTCTCATAAGTTGCGGTGAAATAGGGGCTGTTTATGCGGTTAAAGCCGTAAATCAATCCCTATTTCACCGCAACTTATGGAGTCGAGGATGATTTAGCTAGTTGCGGAGGGCGTTATCTAGGGCGGACGCTACGACCAGGGGGTTGTCGGTGCCGGCGAAGAGGTGGATGGTGCTCCCCTGCTTGCCGCGCGTGGCCGAGAGGCGCGTCGTTGCGCCGCCGGCGGGCGATGTACGAAACTCCCCCGGCAAAGCATCGAAGAAATCACCCGCACTGCGCTCGATAAGGTCAAACTCAACTGCCGGGCCAAAGCCGTGCTCGAGGATTCCCGTTGCAACCACATGGTCGGGATGCGAGCTCAGCCCGGGATAGCGCACGCTGCGCACCATCTCGTTGGCGGCCAGATACTCGGCCAGCGCACGGGCGCGATCGAAATGCGCCTGCATGCGGACGTCGAGCGAGTCCAGTCCCCGCTCCAGCACACCGGCCTCGTCAGCAGTCAATTCAAACTTGGCCAAGCCACAGCCCTCAAGCAGGGCATGCGCGCACTCGGCCGCGGCATCCACGCGATGGCGCTTGAGCTGCGAGCGCGCGACCGATACGGCAACCAACTTGCGCGGAGCATCACCGGCGCATACGCGATCGAGCGCCTCGAGCGACAGCGCAGAACCCAGCCGCAGCGAATCGCAGCCAAAAGCTGACGCCACGGTGTTGTCCACAACCAGCAGCGCATGGGCCTCACGCGCTGCCCGACCCAGCGCACGAAGATCAGGCACACGCAGACCAAACCCGCCGATGGAGTTGACGAACCACCACAGGTGCGGACCCTCAGCGTCAAACGAGCCGGCAAAGCCACCGGACGCCGCAGCAAACGCCTCGGCGGACGTCGAGCCCACCAGCGCGACGTCGCAGCCATCAAAGCCGCGCGCAAACGCATCGGCAAAGTCGTCCGCAAAGGCAACCAGACAATCGCCGGGACACACAATCCCCAGCTGCGACAGCGCTGCTGGCACATGCGAGGCCGCAAGCAACCGCACCTCACGCGCGCCGGCTCTCAAAGCCCAAGCCTCTTCTAGCTGCTGTACATCCACAAGGCACCGCCCCTTCATAAGCAAAAACCCACGATGCGGGTGTTCCCCGCATCGTGGGCAACGGCTGCAGTATAGCGCCGATATGCGACGAATCGCCTAGATGTTGAGCGCGTGGTAGGTCACGTTCGCACCCGGAGTGTCAACGGTCACGCCATAGGCCTCGGGATAGATGCGCGTCGAAAACACGAGCGAGCCATCGTTCACAAACACCTCGACCGACGAGACATCGCCAACAATGCGCACGTTGCGCACCTCGTCGACGGGCTCCCAGCGCACGGTACGACCGCAGCCGGCAGAAGCGCGACCTTCATCGGTATATCGCATCTCAAAGCGCGCGGGAAGCTCGCCCTCGGCGGGCACAAACACCAGTTTCAGCTCGCCATCTACGGTCGCGGCAAACGCGCCGTCGACACCGTCGACAACAACATCAAAGCAGGTATCGCCGGCAACCTCCAACGAGCCCGCCCCCACACGCACCGAGGCATAATGGTGCTCAATCTCGCGCGCCGGCTGTTGCAGCACCACGCCGCCAGCACCGGCTGTAAGCTCACGCGGCACCGTCATACAGTGCTGCCAGCCGCACGCCACGGTGGGCGCGTTGCCATAGGTCGGCTCATCGGGCATGCCCATCCAGCCGATCAGAATGTGGCGACCGTCCTCGGCCGTGAACTCCTGCGGAGCATAGAAGTCAAAACCGGCGTCCCACAGGCGAAACTCGCCCAGCTCATAAGCGTCATTGCCACCCGTAATGTCGCCCGTTACAGGCATGTAGCCCGCTGCATACACGTTACCGCGGTCCCAACGACCGCCCTCGAGCCCCTGGGGAGAGAAAGACAGAAACCTTGCCGGCACGCCGCCATCCGCCTCAAGCTCCAGATACCCCGGGCACTCCCACATAAAGCCAAAGCGCTCGGGGGTAGACACGCGGCTCTCGAGCTCCCAACTCAGCATATCGGCCGAGCCATACACCAGGATCTCGCCCACATCGCGCCCGGCACCCTCGCCGTGCATGGCGCAAAATCGACTATCGACATGCGGCCCATCCACGCGACGACGCGCGCCCAGCACCATGTGGTAACGCCCATTATCATCGTGCCACACCTTGGGATCGCGCACATGGCAGGTCAAATCCTCGGAATAATCCTCGGACGCCAGCACCACACGCTTTTGGCTGAACTCCCGACCGGCAAGGCCATCAACGCTCTCGACATAAACAGTATCGGCGCGGCGGCCGGTATTGACGTAGTCGTACGTGCCGTCTGCATCGGAGAGTTTAACGTTGCCTGTGTACAGTACGCGAATGCGGCCGTCCTCGGCAAGCGCGGAGCCCGAATACACGCCATGGCAATCGAACGGCTCGTCGGGCAGCAGCGGGGCGCCAACGTAGTCCCACGTAATAAGATCGCGGCTTGTGGCATGGCCCCACATCTTGACGCCACCCTCGACATCAAACGGCGCATACTGAAAATAGGCATGGAACACGCCGCCCGCTTGGCAAAGACCATTGGGGTCGTTGAGCCAGCCCGCCGGCGGCATAATATGGAAGTGCTGGCCATATGCGCCATGACCGCACTCAGAGGCGGCGGTGTCAACAGCGGCAACCAGCTTTGCAAGGTCGCGGCCAAGTGCATTAGACATATCAAAGTCCTAACGGATCGAAAGTAACAAGGCGCCAGAAATCGACACCAGATACGGGAAACGCCCGCGAGCATACAACCCGCGGGCGCCCCTCAATCAAAAGCTCTTAGGCCTGCTCGGAAGCCTTGGGCTCGTCCTTGTACAGGACAAACGAGACGGCAAAGGAAACCAGCGCGGCGACCGCAAACATGATCGCGTACTGCACGGGCTGGGCCAGGCACAACAGGATACCGAAGATGCCGGTAACGCCGGTGCCGGAAGCAGCAAGCGAGGTGAGTGCGCAGACCAGGGCACCGCAACCGCCGCCGATGCAGCCGGCGATGAAGGGCTTAAAGAAGCGCAGGTTCACACCAAAGATGGCAGGCTCGGTAATACCCATGAAGGCGGACAGGGCCGAAGGAAGCGCCAGGCCCTTGATCTTGGCATCGCGGGTCTTAAAGGCAACGGCGAGCGCGGCGCCACCCTGGGCGATGTTGGCGGCACTGGCGATGGGCAG
Organism: Collinsella aerofaciens; assembly: GCF_040910325.1. Lineage (GTDB taxonomy): Bacteria > Actinomycetota > Coriobacteriia > Coriobacteriales > Coriobacteriaceae > Collinsella > Collinsella aerofaciens_BL. The sequence continues at coordinate 54,303 of NZ_JBDGAV010000013.1, forward strand.
CCAATAGGTCACACCGTACTGGGCAAGCTGACCCAGGTCGATGGCGGTGTACATCTGGTGGATACCGGTAACGACCGTGGGGGCATAGAACAGGCCGACGATAAAGGAACCGATGCCGAAGGGCAGGGTCAGCAGGGCCTGGATCAGACCGAGGATGGCGTTCTCGGCCCAGACAAAGATGGGGCCGACGGCAACGAGCGTCACGAGCACGGTCACGAACACCGAGACGAGCGGAGTCACAAAGAGGTCGAACATCTCGGGAACGATCTTGTGCAGGCGCTTCTCGAGGAAGGCCAGAATGGCGCAGGCGATGACGATCGGGATCACATGGCCCTGATAACCGACCCACTCAAAGCTGTACACGCCGGGAATGACAGTGACCATGGTCTGCACGCCCTCGGAGGCAACCGTATAGGCGCTCTGCAGCGAGGAGTTGATAAACGCACCGCCGACGACGGCACCCAGATACGGGTTGGCGCCAAAGGCCTTAGCGGCGGAGTAACCGATCAGGATCTGCAGGATGCCAAAGGACGTTCCCGAGACCAGGTCGGCAATCTTGTAGATAAAGTTATTGGTGTCGAGCGCGATAAAGCCGTTGGAGGCCATAAAGTTGAGGGCACTCATAATGCCCAGCAGCAGGCCCGAAGCCACGATGGCGGGGATGATGGGGACAAAGACGTCGCCGAGCACCTTAATGGCACGCATAAAGATGTTCTGCTGCTGCGCCGCGGCCTCCTTGACCTCGGCCTTGGTGGCAGCCTCGACGCCACTGAGCGCGATGAACTCCTCGTAGACCTTGTTGACGGTGCCGGTACCAAAAATAATCTGAAGCTGGCCCTGGGCCTCAAAGACGCCCTTGGCGCCGTCGATATTCTCGAGGGCCTCCTTGTCGACCTTGGCGTTATCGGCAATCACCAGGCGCAGACGCGTGGCGCAGTGTGCGGCCGAAACAACGTTGCCGGCGCCACCGATGTTGTCGAGCACCTCTTGGGCTGATTTGCGGTAGTCCATGACTTCCCTTTCCTCCAACGGGCGCATCTGCACCCGGCCATCTTTGACACTTACACTGTAATCGTTTTCAGTTTCATATGTCTGTAATCGTTTTCACAGTAGGGTGAACGGTAGGAAAAAGCCGGCGAATGGTAGTTTTGAGACAAAAACTGGGGATTCAAAGGCAGGCAGACGCGTCCAAGGACTAGACATTCATGAGCTGATGCCCAAGTTTGAGCGTCCGCAGGCCGCTCTCCCCCTCCTCGCCATCGAGCGCGTCGAGCAGCATATTGGTCGCCTCGACGCCACTGGTCAGGTAGCCATAATGCACGGTGGGAATGCCGCCCGTCAGTGCGCGCAAAAACGCGTTGTCGCCAAAACCGCTCACGCGACGCACGCCCTCGCCCACGCCGCGCAGCTCGTCAAAAGCGCGCAGGGCGCCGGCCGCCATAGTGTCAGTCGCGCACGCGATAAACGAAACATCGGGATCGACGGAGAGCAGTTCGCGCGCAGCGCGATAGCCCGAGTCGAGCGTAAATGACCCCTGGCGAATCAGGCTCGGATCAAGCACCGCGCCCGCGGCGCGCAAGCCGGCCTCAAAACCGCGACGACGGTCGAAACCGGCCGCGCGGTCCTCTTCGGAAACTCCAATGTAGGCGATCTTGCCGTCCACGCGACCCGCAAGCGCACGGCCCAGCTCAAAGGCAGCCTCGTAATCGTCATGATAGACGCACGCCGCGCCCTCGACATGCTGACCGATCAGCACAATGGGCACGCGGCACGAGTCAATCGCCCGACGGTGCTCGTCGGTGATCATGGTCGCCACCAGCACAATGCCATCAACCGGATGGTTTTGGAATAAATCGAGGTATTCGAGCTCGCGATCGGGCGCATTGTCGGTGTTGGCAAGCAGCATCTGGTAGCCACGGCGACCGAGCACCTGGCCAATACCGGCGGTAATGCGGCTCACGGATTCCGAGTTGATCTTAGGCACGATGACGCCGATGAGCTTGGTGGAACCGGTGCGCAGCGCGCGAGCCTGGCTGGATCGCACGTATCCGGTCAGCTCAATCGCCTGCTTAATGCGCTCGGCCTTATCCGCCGAGATATACCCACCGTTGAGGTAGCGCGAGACGGCGGCGCTCGAAACGCCGGCCAACTCGGCCACATCTTTCATCTTAACCACGAGCACCCCTGTCATTGAAATCGCTTTCACCATAATACCCGCGAACGCGCTCAATGAATCAACTCGCTCATCCAGGTCGAGCAAACGTCAGCGAGCGGGCAGCTGCCGTGGCGAGGTGCCGCGAAAGAGGAGCGAAGCGTACTTTATGTACGCGAGCGACGGTTTGAGCGGCAGATCGCCCGGCAGATGCCCGCGCAGCGTCGAGCGGTCCGGCGTTTGTTAAAACGCCGGACCATAGTTAGCCGTGATATTCGCCGTTATATTGGATCAACGTCAGATCTTCCACGCCATCGAGCGCGCGGATGGCGTCGGCATAGGGCATATCCACGCCGTCCGAGAACACCTCAACGGCCATCTCGACCTTGTCGCCGCGCATCGTCTTGGACTTGACGGAAAACTTGGTGCGCCCAAATGCACGCACGATATCGTCGCCGGTGGTCTGACCCGTGTAGTGGATGACCATCATGTACACGCGCGCCTTGTCCTGGTGGCTCGCAAAGCCGGCAATCATCACCACGATCACCACCGCCGTGAGTCCCACGAGCGCATACATACCGGCTCCCGCCGTAATGCCCGTGGTAATGGACCAAAACAGATACAGCAGGTCGAGCGGGTCCTTGACCGCCGTACGGTAACGGACGATAGACAGAGCACCGACCATACCAAGCGAGATGACCACGTTTGTCGAGATCGCGAGCGTGACCATGCAGGTGAGCACGCACATGCCCACGAGCGTCACGGCAAAACTGCGCGAATAGACCACGCCGGTAAAAAAGCGCTTGTACACGTAATAGATCAGGATGCCCATGGCGAGCGCCACGAGCAGCGACAGGCCAATCTTGGCAGGGTCGACCTGACCGAACGCCTCCAAGACGGAGTTCTTAAAAAAGTCCCTGGTGCTCATGGTTTAAATATCCCCTCGGTTCCCAAAATCCGATTCCCAGTAGTTAAAACCGCGCAGGTAGGCGGTCTTGTCATAACACAGGCAGTACTTTGAGACCGCCGTGAGTTCGGCCGCACCCGGCGGCACCATATCGCGCACCAGCTGCGGACAAAACTCGGTAAACTTGACCTCCATCACCAGCTTGCCGGGCTCCAGCACGGGCAGCGCGGGCAACGTCGCGTCAAAGATGTCAAAGCTTCCCACCGCGGCACGCACGTTGCTATCAAAGGTAATGCGCACGGTGCCCTCGTCCATCACCCACGGCTCGCGCTCGTAGTCCACGATGGTCCGCGGGCGCATCATATTACAGATGCACTCGATGTAGAACTCGCGACAGAGCGGATAGGGGCTCCTCAGCAAAAAGTCGTAGTCGCCAGCCAGAATCTGCTCAAACTCATCACGCGTGAGCGGCGCGTCCTCCTTGTAGATCCAGCTGCCGTACTTCTTTTTGCGCTCCAGCTTAATCACCTTGTCGCTGCCGTTATAGATGCGCACGCGATACTTTTTGCGCATGAGAATGCCAGCGTCTTTTTCCTCGTAGGCCGAGTTGCAGTAGTCGTCAAAGTACAGGCTGCGAATGGTGTAATCGCCCGCCCGCGCATGCTTGTCCAGCTTAAATACCGGCGCCATGCGACAGGCAAGCGCGGCGTGTTCGCCCTCGTTAATGAGATATTTGAGCTCGTGGCGGTAACGCTCCTGCGTGGTTCGCGCAGACGGAGCCGCCAAGCGCTCAAGCAGCGCGCTAGCCCTCCTCATATGTGTCCTCCACGACCTTACCGCCGTCTTGCACGTAAAAACACTTCATGCCGTAGTGCTTGCCGTCGTCGGTCACATAGTAGTCAAACGCATCTTGCGTATAACCGTCGGAGTTGGTGGCACGCACGCGCACAAAATACTGGCCGGCATCGGGCGCATCGCAGGTCACCTCGGGAAGCAGCACGTCCTCGGCCTTAAAGACCACGTCGCTTATGGCATAGTCGCGCGCAAGCTCTACGGTGTAGCGAATGTCGCGCGCCTCAAAGTCGTAGGACGCATCCCAGTTAATGCGCAGCTTACCGTTATCGATCTGCGGCACGCCGATGTAGAACGGCATGGGCTTTTTAAAACTATCGCGAAAGCTCTTGTAGTTCTCCTCGATCTCGGAGGGAATCGCCGCGGCGATCTGCTCGTATTGGTCCTTGGTGACAGGCAGATTGTCGATATCGGGCGAAGCAAAGACCAGAGATTCAGTCACCTCGCGGTAGTGCTTGATCATCTTGGCCAGGCGAGTCTCGGTCAAATACGAGCGCAAGTCCTTGACGGCACGGTCGAGTTCGCTGCGGAACGACTTGCTGCGCAACGCGCGGTTAAACAGCACGTTGCCCCAGTAGTTGCTTGCACCGCGCTCCCAGCTCGCGTAGTCCGAAAACCCGGCAAGAGAAAGCTCCAGCTTACGCAGCATGCCGTCGTTATCCCAATCCAGGATGTACCAAACCTTGGAGTTAAGCGGGCTGTACAGATAGCAGTTACGGTTCTGCGTATCGCAGCTGCCCGTCAGAATCTGAAACGCCATCCAATAGACCAGGTTCTCGGTGTCGAAGTAGGTGTCGAGAACATCGTCGATCTTTTGAGTATCGTCGTTGAGCGCATCGAGCATCTCGATCAACTTGGTATGGTCCGAATCGCCCTTTATCTCGAGCATGCCCTCAAACGCCGTCTGGTTATAGTCGGGGTCATCCGCCAGCTTAATGGTGTCCTCGTAGCGATGGAAATCGAAGCTGTTCACCTTGTACAGGTGCCCGCTCTTATCCAGGCCATGTGCCTTAAGCGCCGTCTTGTTGAGCTGCTCCACCTGCGTAAACAGGCCGTAGTCCTCAAAGGTGTCGTTAGATTTTTCGGTCTGGTCGCACACCCATAAGTGCACAAACTGCGTGCGCAGGCCCATCATCTGGGGAATGCCACGGATCAGATCGTAGGCCATCTTGTTACGAAAGCGCATGCCCTCGCCCATGTGCTTGTTAAGCGCAATCGCGCGCTGCTGGCGCCACGTGCCCTTGCCCTTTTTGAGCTCCACCTTGTAGTTCTTTTGCGTATAGGTACTCGACGTCTGACCGCGCACCTGCACCGTGGCGTTGGGCGCCTCCTCGCCATAGCCCACCTCGCCAGCGACGGGGCCCTTATCATCGCCTGGCTGCAGCAGGCCCATAACCTGATAACGCGTCACGCCCATGTCGGCATAGTCGTAGACCGAGTACGTATTGATCTCGGCCCAGGTATGGTCGGTGTTCTCGGAGCTGTTGCCGCGCGAGACCGTCAGGTACATGGTCACAATGCCCGAGTCGTCGTAGACCTCGTACAGCTCGTCCTTATCGCGAAGGTGCTTGGTCTCGCCCGAGGCCTCAGCCTTTTTAATCTTGTCCTGCTTTTTGACCTTTTTGGTCGAGGATTCGTCCTGAGACGAGCAGCCCGAAAGCAACAGCGCACCGGCAGCCGCCTCGATCAGGCAGCGGCGAGACATCAACTTATCGATCATCAGAACCTCCCAAATGTTTTTGGTACAGGCGAACCACCATACGTTCAAACGCACTGCGCGGCTCACCGCCCACGCGCTTGTCCTCGTAGCGTTGCTCAACACGGTCGAGCACCCGGCCAAGTTCGGTAAACCAGCCCGTCTTGTCAGTAGCCACAATGGGCTGCTGGCTCAGGATACGATACGGCAAGTTGGCGGTATAGGTATCGAGCCGCAGCAGCGCCACGATAAAAAACACCGCCGCACCCAACAAAAAGCCAAAGCCGTAAAACTGCTGCGGCAAAAGCAACGACACGGCAGTCGCCAGCCCGGCCACACCGGCAAACAGTCCCGAGGCCAGCACGGCCCCCTTGTAGTCGGTAAAGTACAGCAAGATGAGCAATAACGTATTGCCCACGGCATACAGGCCATAGCCCACGCATAACGTGCGGAAATACCCGTGCATCAGGTTGTTAAAGCCCAACGGTAGGGCCGACAGCACTGTAGTCTCGAGCGAGATGACCGCCGCGGTCACAAACAGCTGCTTGAGCGCGCAAAAGCGCAGTTCGCTGTTGAGCGTGGAGAGCATCTCCTCCTCGGCCACCACAATATCGCCCACCACGCCGCCGTCGTTGAACAGGCTGTAGTAGTCACGGTAGCGCGGATAGAAATTGACCTCGACCGACACCACAAAGTTGACGGTCGTGACGAGTGTGGTCAAAAACGCAATGAGTGCCGGCACGTCATGGTAAGGAGCCCCGTAAAACAGACCTTTGATCTGCACGCCAATGGGACCGGCCCAAATTATCACCAAGTGCGCAAAGAGACCCAGGTTGGTAAACAAGCCCGTGAGCGCCAGCGGAATAAACTGATCGAGCCACTGCAAAAAGAGCCAGGGGCTGCGTTCGCTCTGCGGAAAATATCGGTACAGCAGCACCACGTCCCAGGCGAGCATGACGCCGTAGCCCAGAGCAATTGACGCCAAAAGGCCCTCGACCGGCGGCAGCCCCAGCGCCAGCGCGGCCAGGGCGCACAGGCACGCCACGCCAATGGCAACCGCAAAGCTGCATAGGATACCGCGGTAATCCTTGATGGCCGTGAGGTAACTCATGCCGTTCCAGTTGACAATCATAATGTTAAACAGCCACAGGCACAGCAGTCCCTGCAGCAGCGTGGCGCCCGAGAACAGCAAAAAGACGCCGTAGAGCACGGTGCCCGCAACGAGCATGATGGCATTAGACCCCCAAAACGAAGGCAGGATCTCATCCTCGCGCTCGGCAAAGAGCATGTCGGCCAAAAAGCGCGTGACCGGCATAGAGAAAAAACTCGTGAGCGTGAGCGACGCCAGCAGCGTATAGGTCACCATGCACACCAGCAGATCTTGGTTGGCACGGCCCACACCCCACAGACCGCACAGCACCAAGATACCCACCTGGAGCAGCACGCCCAGCAGCATGGGGCCCGTGCACACAATGCCAGCGTAGCCATAGGCGCGCATCGTGGCAAACAGACCCTTGCGCCTAAACAGGCGCTTGAGCTCAAAACCGATTCCGGCCACCGGCTACTCCCCCTCTCTGGGCAGGTCAAACGCTTGCGCCGTCTCGTCGTACAGCGCGCGATAGTTGGCGAGCATCTGCTCGTGCAAGAAGTACGTGGCAACGCGACGCTGGCCGCGCTCCCCCATCTCAATGCGACGAGCGCGGCTTGTGCACATGCGTTCCATGGCATCGGCCAAGCCCTTGCGATACATAGGCGGCGTCACAAAACCCGCCACGCCAAAGTCGTCGCCCGGGGCGCCTTCGAGAAGCTCGCGACAGCAGCCCACCTCGGTCGTCACGCAGGGACGGCGCGCTGCAAGCGACTCCAGCACGCTGAGCGGCTGGCCCTCGGAGATGCTCGTCAAAATGGTAAAGTCGAGCTTTTCCATGTACTCGACCACGTTGACGCGGCCGGTAAAGATCAGGTCGCGCACGCCCAGGGTTTCGACCAGCGCGTGGCACTCGGCGCCGTACTCCTCGTCGTCCACGCCGCCCATGATGTGCAGGCGCACCTTGGGCAGGCGCTCGTGCAACTCAAAGAAGGCATAGATCATGGTCTTGACGTCCTTGATGGGCGCCAGACGCACTACCGCGCCAATGTCCACCCAGCCGTCATCGGGCTTTAAGGGGATGTCCTTAAAGCGGTCGAACTGGATGCCGTTGGGGATGACCAGGCATTTGTCCGCATCGCAGCCCATATCGATCTGCGTCTTGCGGGCGTTATGGAACAAACTCGTCACACGGAAGGCGCGGCGATAGATCTCCTCCGAAAGCAGGTAGAAAAAGCGAATCCAGCGGTCCTTAAATGACGGCACCACCCAATCGGCGCGAATGATCTCTTCCTCGCGCTCGCGGGTGTAGATGCCATGCTCGGTCAACAGCACCGGCGCATGGTGAACGCTTGAGCCTAGGCAGGCGAGCAGACCACCGTAGCCGGTCGAGATGGCATGGTACACATCGGCCACCGGTACCTCGCTGCCCAACAGGTAGAGCACGGGCAGCAGCATAGAGCGCATGGTGTGGAATGCATCGGCAAAGGGCGTGTAGGGGTACTCTGCCAGGCACACGTCGCGGAAGATGTCCATAAACGTTCGGCTCTGCAAAAACGAGAGCGGATGCACGCGACGGCGGTGGAAAATATCGAACAGAACATCCCAATCCGGATTGGAGAGCGACACCAGGCGGCGTAGCGCCTCGCGCTCGCGGTCGTCAAAACTGGCTTCGTGCTGCTCGCCCGAAAGCCGCAGGGCATCGTCCAGGAACACCTCGTGCACCTCGACCACGTTGACGGGCAGCTCGTAGACAAACTTGCCGCGGTCGGCAGCATGCGCGCCGATCACCCATAGCACAAACTCATGCTCGGGCATGGCCTGGATATAGCCATGCATCCAGGTAGATACGCCGCCGTGCACATAGGGGTAGCAACCCTCGAGTACCAAGCAGATTCTCATTTATCGCCGCCCTCCTTGCGCTCAATCGTCACGGTCTTATCATTTGCCTTGAGCAGATACAGATTGCCCGTAAGGTGCGTCAGTTCGCCACCCGTGACTGCACCCGGCTCGCCATTGTTGGCGCGGAACATGAGCCACGCCTCGTCGTGGAAATTGCCCAGACTGAGCGTCCAGGCATCCGCACTGGTATTCACGCTCACCGTCACGGACGAAAAACGCTGGATGGCGCCGGAGCACTCCGACGCCGTCTGGTGCCGCAGATCGGGCGCGGATTTGGTAAGCCAGTCCAGGTAGTCGGTCAGGCCGCCCTTGTAGACCTCCCAGCCCTCTTTGGCGCCGCGATCCGGATCGAGCAGGTCATCCGGGTGCATAAAGTGCGTGCTCACGTAGTGCATGTTGAGCTCGGACACGGCTGCCAGGCGCATATAGGAATCGTCGACCATGCCACCCGAGACAATACGTGGCTGCTCCACAATGCCATCGCTCGCCACGCCAAACTCCTGCACGTAGGGCAGGTCGGTACCGTCCTCAAAGTACGTACTGGCGATGGTCTTAATGCGAGGAACGTAGGTGCCGATGAGCTTGCGCGCTCGGACCGAAAGGATATTCGACGGCGGTACGTAAACCGAGCCGTGAGCGTTGGGCAGGACCTCGTCCTGAAACGCGATAAGTTCGTTGAGCGAAGCGACGAGCGTCTCTTTGTTCTTCCAGGTCTTGTAGACGTACAGCGTGCCGTAGTCGGTGTCCCAGAGTGCCAGAGGCTGATGGTTGTAGCCGTGAAAGCCCAGCTCTCCGCCCATCTGCAGCAGCATGCCGCCAAAATAGCGGAACTGCGTGGTATCGGGTTGGCGCGCGGGCTCGGTCTGGTTGACCGCGTCCTCGTAGTTTTCGATCATCACGCCGGTATAGCGAATGCCGTATTTTTGCGCGAGCTTTTGCAGATCGGGCCACCAGACCTTAGTGTAAAAATCCGCAATGGAAAGGCCGTAGTCACGCTTGATATAAGTACCATCGCCCGAGGGCACGGGGCTAGGAAAGTCGTCCAAATAGAACACGGCGCTGTTGATGACCGGATAGGCCGTGGCATCACCCAGCAGGCTGATCGCCGCGGCGTAAAAACCGCGCATGACCTTGTCATAGATACCGATATTGCACACCACGGTGCGCCCGCTACCGCAGTCATTGGACCAAATGAGCGGGGCGCCCGCATCGCCGGTCATAGCCCACACACGAGCCGTCTCGCGCAGCGATACCGAAAGCGACGAATCAAAGGGGTCCGAGAGCTCGTAGCGCTCTCCCCCGCCCAGCATAAAGTCCTCGCTCGGCACAATGCTTTCGGCTTTTACATAGTCATATCCGGCCGATTCAATGCCAAGCTTGGAGGCAATCACTTGCAGATAGCTCGAGTTATCCGGCGGCATGGCGAGCATAAGCGAACCGCCGGCACTCACCCAACTCATAATGTCGGTCAGGTGCGTACTGAGCCCATCGAGCGACGGCATGAGCAAAATCACGCGATCGAAGGAGGTCAGCGAGGGAATGGCATCCGCGCCATCCAGGGCAAGGTCAACGTCGCGGTGCGCGATCTTCATGTCCAGCAAAATCTGGTCGAACTGGTCTTTAACGTCGTCGACGCCATCTTGGTCCGAGTCGGTAATGACCAGGCACGTGGGCTTTTGGCCAAAGATTGCCGAGCTTGCAGGCGTAGCGTCGTTGGCGGCGAGCATGCCCAGCTTGTGCTGTCCAGCGCTGTACTGCACGCCGGCACGCTCCACCAGCAGCACGGCGGCCATGGCAATAAAGACCGCCCACACCACGAGGAGCCCCATCCAACGAAAGCGGCCTGCACGGTCGCGGATATGTTGCGCCACGTTCATCGGGCCTCCTCCCCGTCGCGCCAAAACGCCAGCTGCTCGCGGTTGGCGGCACTCAAATACACATGCTGATTGTCGATCGCATCGATTACACGGTGGACCTCGTCACCGTCGCGGCGCATCACGGCCAGGCGCAGGCAAAGCATCCAAACCTCCTGCTCCTCGGGCACGTCGAGCACCAGCTGGTCGGTCACGGTCTGTGCCTCGTCGATCTGTCCGACATCGGCCAGCGCCGTCGCGTATCGAATGCGCAGCTCAAGGGTATCCTCGCGCTCGCAGCGACGCGCAAGCAGGCGCGCGTACTGTTGGCGCTGAATCTGAGCCACGCGCCCCTCGGCCAAGCCCGAGCCCAAGTATTCACCAAGAAAATCACAGTATTCGTTGAGGTTTTGCGCGCTCGGGTCCGTCTTAAAGGCACGCTCCAGCTGCTGCAGTTTAAGGTCGGACTCCCTGGAGATCTGCGCCACCGCCGTCGCGGCATAGTGCGCCACCTCAACGTCGTCGTTAAGCTTAGCCGCCTGCAGCTGCGCCAGGTACGCGTCGGGCTCCTCGGTGAGCATGGAGAGCATTAGGCGGCGCCGGTATGCCGGGTCGTTGACGATGAGCGCCTCCTCGAGCGGCACTACGCCTGCATCGGCGTCACGGTCGTGCACCAAGATGCTGCGATGCAGGTCGTCGTTAAAGCGCAGCGACTCCAGCGCAGACTCTTTCAGCCCCTCGCCAAACACCGCGCTGCGGAGCGATAGCAGAACCACCAGCAACGGGCCCCACAGCGGCACCAGCACTATCACAGCCAGCATGTGTCCGCGCACCGGCAGCAGGCCCAGCTTCATGAGCGTCCACAGCATCAGGCAAACCAGCGCATGAATCAGCAGCAAGACGGCAGCAACGACAAGCGAGATCAAGCGACACCCCCCTCACCGTCACCGGTATAAGCGATGTGCTGCAGCAGCGCCACAATGTCCTCGCCGTCGACGGGCTCCACCGCAATCTGCTTTGCGCTCAGGCGCTCGCGGATAATGGGCAGATCGCACGCCTTTGCCTGGCGCATAAGCAGGTAGAGCACGTCGCCGTCGACCAAGCCCGCCGCGTCGCTCTCGCGGATTGCCGACCCAATTGCGCCCACCAGCTCGCCGACAGGCTCCATGCCCGGTACCACGCGCAGGAGCAAAAAACTCCCCATCTTGCTATCTGCCAGCGCCTGCTCCGCAGCGAGCTCTTGGCCAAAGGCGGCCTGCTTGAGCACGCAAGTGCCGTCAACGCAGCGTTTATCCTGCGACACCGCCTCATAGTCAAAGGCACGGCCCAGCGCGCTTTCGACCAACCCGCACAAGATGCGGAACAGGTTTTGATAATAGAGGGTCATTTGGTTTTCGGCCGCACTACGCACAAAGATCAACACGGCGGGTGCCCCGTCGCGCTCGATCGTGTATCCAAACATGGGAAGCCCCGGCGTCAGCTCGCGGTTCACCCACAGGTTCGAACGACCCCCGTCGCCCAAAAGAGGTGCAAGCTGCTCAAGCGTGAGCGAGCGTGCGGCATCTTCGGCAATCGCGGGACTTGCTGCCACCAGGCGTGCAAATGCCCCGCCAGAAACATGGTAGATCGCAACCGAATCGTTCTCGAGGATCTCGCCCAGAAGCTCGCAGCACTTGCGATAGATGTCGCGTGGGTTGAGCACGTCGAGCTCCTGCGTCACGGCAAAGATCTTGCCAAAGCTGTCGTGGCGGCCCACGATCTGGCGCCTGTACGCGCGCTTGTCCTCGATCGCGTCGTGGTAGAGCTGCGTAAGAAACGTATTACGGTTGCGCACGAGGTCGTTTTGATCGCGCTCCGCCCTAATAGCTTCGCTGTTGCGCAGCTGCACATAGCCGCACACGGCGCCCACCACAAAGTACGCAATAAACGGCAGCCAGTTGGACGGCTCGTAGAACAGACCCTGGAAGGTATAGCCGTACTGAGTAAAGTAGCTCGCGGCCAAACCCACCGACGCCAGCAGTGCCGCGACCAAGCCAAAGTCCAAGCCATACAGCGTGCCGATCAGCACCACGTAGAGCAGGCGATAATCGAGCACGTTGAGCTGGGTAGATTGGGAGAACAGGTGCTCCAGCACCTCGAACAGGACCCAGGCGGCTACCGTCTCCAGGCATTTAATAGGCGGCGTGCGCATCTGGATGCGGTCGATGGCGGCGCGCAAGGGGTTGACCTTCTTTGCGCGGCCAGCATCCCAACGCGCTTGAATGGTCGAAAGATCGCGCAACAGGTCGTAGCGCTGAAACCAGCCATAGCGCGTGCGGACGGTATCGCTCGGAGCAATGGAGACGACGGCGTCCCCGTCGTAGGTAATGTCGAGCCCCGGGAACAAGCCCTTGAGCGCCTCGCCCAGGTCTCCCACGGTGTGGGCAAAGCTATCCGGAACCTCGAGTTCCTCGAATGTGGCATCCCAGCTGTCGAAGATGCGACGCACCAGAACGGCCAGCTCCTCGGCGCAGAGGGCACCGAGCGGTGAGTCCGCCCCAGCCCTCATGACAGCAGAGCCTTGCGAGCACGCCTCGAACAGCGGGGTCAAAATCGGGTCTTCCAGCGTGGGCGAGGCGGTGTACAGATACGGCACGCGCAAGATCTTGGCCTGAATGCCGTCGCGGACCGCATAGTAGCGGCACAGGTCGTTGGCCGCACGGGCAATGATGCCCTTGCCGTTTTGCCCCGCAACGTCCACCGCACCGTCCGCTCCCATGGGACCAGTCACAAACAGCAGCTGAATCTGGCGACCCATGCAAGCTCGAAAGACGAAGCGCAGCAGCTCAATGTCGCCAACGGCCTCGGTATGCGGCGTGAGATAGGTAGAGAGGTAGACCACACGGTCGAATTCGTAAGCCTGGTCCAGGTGCTGCAGCAGCTCTTTCCAAGACGCATGGAGCGACGACCCGTCGCGGCGCGCCTCGTTGGCCGCCACGACCTGAACATGGTCACCGGGAAACGCCTTGGCACAAAAGTCGTCATCGACATACGCGGTATTGCCAACAACCAGCACTTCCACCGTGCGCTCCCCCTCCCCAAATTTAGCTTTTGCCATGGTAAACATGCGTATTGTACGCTGTCAATGTAGGCCAAAGGCAACTTTAAAGCTGTTTTAAGAACTTTTTCAGACGGGAAGCGACTCGCGCCTGAGCCAGAGAGCCCTACACGTGCCGCTGCACGGCGGAGAAAGGCGAATCCACTACCCCTCAGGCATAATTCCTGAGCAAAATCAAGCAGAGCACACGGCTTTTTGCGCCACTTTAAGACGTAATCGGGATGTGGCGAGAGGCCAAATTCGGAAGTGCGGGGAAAACCAAAGGAATGCTGACCAGACCCCCGTTTTAGGCTTCCGCGACCTGCGGTTTTGATACAAAAAAACCGCGTTGTGCTCGAAGGTTTTCGATTTTTCCCCGCACTTCTGTAATTACATCTCTGGATCGAGGGCGCAGGCAATGGTGACGACATCCACGATAGCGCCCCCCTATGCCTGATACCAAAATCGTTCCATAGGGACCCGTTTCCCAATGGGATGATTCTTCACAAAGGGCATTAAGGCGCATGAGAACATGGTAGAGGCAAGCAAGCGCGCTTCCACGTTTTCGCCCATGGTGACCACGGTATAATCCAACGAGACAAGCAACGAACGGGAAAGGCAGCGCGGATGAACCTGGGCAGCGAGAGCGAGACCGTCGAGTTCAAGAAGTCCACTGGCGAGCATAAAGAAGCACTGCAAGCCATCAGCGCCATGCTGAACAAGCACGGCCGCGGCGAGCTCTACTTCGGCGTGAAGGACAACGGCGATGTCATCGGCCAGGATGTCAGCGACGCAACGCTGCGCCAGGTGACGTCGTGGGTGTCCGACAAGATCGAGCCCGCGGTGTTCCCGACGGTCGAGTGCCTCGACGCCGATGATGGGCTGCGATACATCAAAATTGCCTTCTCAGGTGCCGACGCCCCCTACTCCGCCGACGGACGCTACTTCACCCGCGTGGGGACTTCGAACAAAGCGCTGTCGGCCTCGGAGCTGAGCGCCATGGTCGTCAAGCGTGAGCGCGCCCGTAGCCCGTGGGACTCGCTGCCGTCCGGCAGGCCCGTCTCCGACGCCGACGAGCAGGCGGTGCGTGACTTCGTCGCGCGCGGCGGCAGGGCCGGACGCGTGGGCGGCGGGTTCGCCGGCGTGGAGGACACCTTGGCAAGGCTCGACCTCGTCGCGCCCGACGGCAGCCTAAGAAACGCCGCGGTGGAGCTGTTCTGCGAGGGATCCGACACCTACCCCAGGATGAAGCTGGGGCTTCTGGGCGGCAACACCAAGGCCAAGATCCTCGACCTGCGCCGCGAGTGCGGCACCATGCTCAAGCTGCTCGACTTCGCCGAGTACTTCGTGACGTCGAACATCAGGCGCGAGTTCGTCATCGGCGAGACGGGCATGTACCGCAAGGAGATCCCCGAGATCCCGGCCGAGGCCATCCGCGAGGCGGTTGCCAACGCGCTGTGCCACCGCGACTACACCACCGGCACCGCCGTCGAGGTCAACGTGTTCATGGACACCGTCCAGATCGTGAGCCCGGGCCTGTTCCCCGAGGGCGACTCGCCGCAAGAGCACCTAGACGGTACCGCGAGCGAGTTCGGCCTCCGAAACCCCGCGATCGCGCGCACCCTGTTCCGCGCCGGCGTCATCGAGCAGTACGGCACGGGCATACCGCGCATCAAGGAGGCCTGCGAGGCAGCCGGCGTGAGGTTCCGCTTCGAGCAGACCGTCAACAGCACCGTCGTCGTCTTCGAGCGTCCTGGGTTACAGAAAGCGGCCTTCAGGAGAACCGCGGCCGACAACCGACCGCTCCTCAGCGAGCGCGAACGAGCAGCGATGGCAATTGCCGCCGCTCAGGGGAAAATCACGACCTCCGACCTCGCGCGGGAGTCCAATGTCGGTAGGAAAACGGCCTCGAAGACTCTGAAAGACCTTGCCGGGCGAGGCCTGTTGGAATGGGTAGGGAAAAGCCCGAAAGACCCGCACCAGTTCTACAGGATGCCAAGCGAAGTTTGAGGCTGCAGGTCCTAGCCGGGAAACAGGCCCATTGCGTTTGCTGCCCTCCCCCTGCTGGGCACTACTGAGTAATCTACTGGGCACTGCTGAGTAATCTACTGAGTAGTGCCCAAGCGCGAGTTGGCAAGTCCGCCGAAGCCCAGAGAAACGGCTCCGAAGAATATACTGACCGCTACTGACCGCTACTGATCGCGGCATTCGGCAGGCCCGCCGAATGCCGCGGTCTCCCGAGACTAGCAGAGCCGCCCTTATTGTTAGCGCTGCCGAAGCAAGCCCTACTTCAGCAGCAACTTGAATTTTCGTGCGATGAGCCTCCCCGGAGCCAAGAGCCTTTTGCCCTAATCACAACACCGCAATTCAAGCACCGCAGAAAACTCCATTAGCGATGAACCAGCCACTTGAAGACGTGATCAAGGTGCGGCAAGGGGTCAAATTCGGAAGTGCGGGGAAAATCGAAGAAATGCTAACCAGGCCCCAGTTTTCGCTTCCGCGAACTGCGGTTTTGGTGCTAAAAATCGCGTTGTGCTCGAAGGTTCTCGATTTTCCCCGCACTTCCGTAATTACATCCTTGGATCGAGAGTGCAGGCAACAATGACGTCATCCGCGATAGCACCCAACAGTCACGGACGTACAAAAGGCCGTTGCCGGAAGCCTCCATACAACGACTCTTCTTTGCGTGCGCCACGCTCGCAATGCTCCATTAAATGTAACTAATTGATTTGCTATATACCATTCATAATGGCACATAGCAAATCAATTAGTTACATGTGGAGGCAGAACATGAGGGAGTACGTCGAGAAGCAGCTGCACACTAGAGTCGATTGCGAGCCCAACGACGCCTCGGAAATAACGACGCAAAACTCTTTCCGAAAGTGTAGGTGAGCGAAATGGCGACTCATGCATACGATGACCTTTATTCTTATCTAGCCGCATTCAAGAACAGCTCTCTTGCCGAAATAATTGCGTACCTAGAAGAACTGGGGCAAAGGAGGTTCGACGCCTTTATTAGGGGCCTTGCACCCCTTATCCCAATCGAAAAAATCGAAAATCAATCCCTGTTCAATTTTTCTGTTGACTCCACCCTTGAAGGAGGCAAATTCCCCTGCACTGACTATGCCTGTCGAGAGCAAAACATTTACCATTTGGCAAAGTTCTCAGCATTGTATGCAGATAAAACACTGATTCATTGCCCTATAGAATCGGCATTCGAAATGGGGCACGATGATTATGTCTCAGTCGATGAACTTGCATTCGGGATCTATTTGACCATGCGAGTCGAAGACATAGTCAAAGCTGGAATACTCGGATTTTCGAGCAATTACATTCCTCTTTGCAAAGATTGCCTAGCGCGACAAATCGAAAGAGAATCAAAAGCAAAAGGATTGATATCGAGTTATTGGGATGAACTCGTACGACAATTCTGTTCCTCTACCTCGTGCACTTTAAAACAAGCACCAGATGGGAATCTGTATGTAGCGATTGAGGGAATGGATGCATATGGGTCCCATGATGAGATGGATGTCGATTTCCTGGTAATCCCGTCTGAATACGAATCGCTCTATGCAAGCCAAGGCGAAACGCGATTGGATAGAGACATGCTGGAGAAAGGCGGCATCTTGACTATCCTACTGCCATTGTTGGACGATTGCTTTCAAGCCCTCGTCAATCCCTATTTTTCGAATAGCTCGTATTTAACCACTCGTCCAGCTCAGATTGAGTTCCTCGAGTCCGCAACTTCCACCCTTTATCCTCGAAAAGATCAGACCATACCCATTCGCCGGTTATCTTGCCCCCTCCCCATTGCTGAAAATGCAACGTTGCGTAGCATCCTTGATTGCCGCATTAGAAACGAAGAGTCGTTTCTTGTGTTTAGGGATACCTTGTCCAAAGGCCTGAGCGAAAGGCCCATCGACACCTCGACATTAGCTGACCTGAAGAACGACCTAATTGAGCCCGAGCTTCACAAGATATCTTTAGTGATGAAAAACGAGCGATCCCGATTAGTCACCTCCGCAGGCATTGAAGCCGCTATCGGAATTGCGAGCTTTACATTGGGGCAATACGGAATCGCATCACCTTCTGATGCCATGGCCTTCCTCGGGGCTGCCGGCATAGGGGCCGTTGCATCTCAATCCGCAGATTTCTTGCGAGAAGCCAAGGCAAAAGAGAACCCCATGTATTTCCTCTGGAAGCTCAATAGAAACAACCGTCTGTAACCTAAGGGGCAGAACACCGCAGTCGCCGAGCATATCTCGATCATTAAATAAAGGCAGCACTAGAAAGGATGCGAATCGTGAAGAACCGATTCCCTTTACGAATGCCTAATGCAGTAAAAATCACTGGTAGATCCGAGCAGTTTAACCAAGACGACAAGAGCGCGCTCAGATTGCTGTCTGCAGTAGCTAGCCAAGTATAGATACCATCCTGTTTCCAAATTCGGTCCTACGATAAACCCTTTCTTCTTTCTCAATTTCGTCGGGATCGTCGAAGATGAGCGTCGTATCTACTACGTCCCACTGCTGCCGATGGATATCCTCAATCAGCAATCCCAGTCCGGTTAATCGAAGAAGAACTTCTGCATCTCTGCCTCTGAGCGTCTGAAAAGTTTTCTTTTCTCGAAGCATTTCGTAGTCTCCAGGTAGAAATCTGTCCAAAGTCTCTGCAAACAAACGAAGATCGTCCCAGCTAATTTCTTTATCTAGGTAGGCCTCATAAATCTTTGCTAGTCGCCGCGCTTTGTCCTCCTCAATGTATCTTTCGAGCAGGATAAGCAGGTACTCAATATCGCGCTGTTAGCGTCGGATTATTTTAGCCAAATATAGTCGGCCGAGATTGACCAATCCCGGCCGACTATATTTGGCTAAAATAATCCGACGCTAACACCGTGATCCCGGCGAGGGTCAGGAGGCCCCGCGACAAGCCGAGCGCCGAGAACGAGGTCTGGGCCGCCGCGACCTAC
>NZ_JBDGAV010000014.1:0-3917 GCF_040910325.1 Collinsella aerofaciens
TTGAATAGTTCCTGAAGTGATCAAAATCGCTGCTACTAAACAGGTAGCAGTACTCATATTTGCCCTTTTTTGACCACAGCCCTCTCGGAAACCTTTCCAGAGGCGTCAAACAGCCATAATCCAAAGGTCTCCTCAAACAATTAGCCGGCCAAGAGCGTCCATGACTACCAAAAAGCTGTACGCCAGCATCCAAAGATGTCGAAAAATGTCGACTTTGGATGCTGGTGTACATGTTTGGGTCGTATGAGTTGGGGCCCTGGACGGACAGAGCGTGCGTACTAGAGCAGGTTTTCCTGCACCCACGCGATGATGTCGCTCGATTCGTAGAGTGGTTTGCCGTCGATGAACAGGCAGGGAACCTGGCGTTTTCCGCCGACGGCGATGAGTGTCTGTTCGGCATCGGAATCGGTCGAGATATTGCGCTCGGGAATGGTCACGCCGTTATCGGCCAAAAAGTGCTTGACCTTTAAGCAATACGGGCAGCCGGTCATAACGTACAGCGCGAGCTCGTGATTAGTAGCCATAGGTCTCCAATCGGTTGAGGTTTTGATTGAAATACCCAAAGCCGCCGCGGTCTATGCGCGCGTCAACGAAGACTCGATGGCCTGGACCAGAAACGCCGTGGCTCCGGTGGCGCAGGGCTTGTCGTAGTAGTCAACAAAGCGCTGGTCGGCAAGATAACCGTGGGCGAGGCCCAGGTACGCCTCGTCTTGGGGCTCGCATCCCCAGTTGAGAGCAATCCAGCGACGATGCATCGCGACAAGCTTACGAGCCTCGTTGCTCTCTGGGTCGCCAATGCCCATGGCAATTGAGAGCTGGCCCAGAATAGCGCGTTCAAGTTCCTTCATGTCGTTCCATGTCTCGGGGTCCATGTCCAGCAACGCTTCGTTTGCTGCATCGATAGCCTCATCGCCGTAGCGCGCCCGCGCCTCGGCACCGTAGCGCGCCTCGTTTTCCTGCATGGTGCGCCAGCGCTCCAGTTGCGGCAGGACGGCGCCCATGAGCGAGACGGCTTCGTCGAGCGACATGCCGGTGTTTTGTGCCAGGCGCGGGGCACAATCCTCAATCATTGCCTCCATGGTGGTGTCATAGGTGTACTTGCCGTGGTCGTAGCACCACTTGCAGTAATGATCGGTCGCGGTGCCCGTGGCATCGGTGCCGCAGTCGTCGGGCGTGAGTATCATGCCGCAGCTCTGGCAATAGTGCTCAGGCATTTCGAGCAGGTGGGACAGCGGTTC
Source organism: Collinsella aerofaciens (assembly GCF_040910325.1). Taxonomy (GTDB): domain Bacteria; phylum Actinomycetota; class Coriobacteriia; order Coriobacteriales; family Coriobacteriaceae; genus Collinsella; species Collinsella aerofaciens_BL. The sequence goes on from NZ_JBDGAV010000014.1 coordinate 1,239, forward strand.
TCCGGTTACGGCGGCGATGAGCTTCATCATGTCGATGCCCGGTGTGACCTCGCCACGCTCCCAACGGCTGACGGCTTGGCGTGTGACGAAGAGCTTGGCGGCGAGCTGCTCCTGGGTAAGGTGATGGGCGCGACGGACGGCGATGAGCTTTTCTGCAAAGGCCATAGCGGCTCCTTTCTGCTGGTTGATGGCTTAAGCATACGCGGCAGCAGGTGCCCTTCCAAGCAACCGTTGGTTGCACGACGGAGGACCGCGGCGAAGAATTGCGCGCAACGCCCCACGCCTCCATGCCGTACAATGACCGGCATGGAACCTATCGCACACATACATACCGACCTGCCGCAGAAGTTCGGCATCCCGCGCAACAGCTTTTTGGCGCCCCATCTGCAGGGGCGCATCGTCTTTGAGCCGGAATTTGCCTCCAACGCAGCAGTTGAGGGTCTGGATTCCTTCTCTCACTTATGGTTGCTGTGGCGCTTCGAAAACGGAACGCCCGGCGGCACGGCTAAGGACATAGCTGCCGATGCCAAGTTGCAGGACAGGTCCGGCACCAACGTCAAGTGGTCGAAAACCGTGCGCCCGCCGCGTTTGGGTGGAGCCGAGCGCGTGGGCGTGTTTGCCACGCGCAGTCCGTTTCGCCCTAATCCCATCGGTCTCACCTGCGTCAAGCTCGATCGTGTCGAATTCACCGATGATGGCCCCATCATTCATGTGCTGGGGGCCGACCTGCGCGACGGCACGCCCATCTACGACATTAAGCCCTACATTCCGTTTGCGGACTGTCACCCGGATGCGACCGGCGGCTGGATCGAGGACGCTCCGTGGCAAGAGCTCGACATCGAGTTCCCGCAGACGCTGCAGGATATGGTCCCGCCCGCAAAGCTCCCCGGCTTGGTCGAGGTCCTTCGCCAAGACCCGCGCCGCGCAGGCAGCAAGCACGAGCCAAACCGCGTCTATCACCTGGCCTTTGCCGGGCTCGACATATCTTTTACGGTCGATAAAGCCCAGCTAACCGTGGTCGCCGTCAACGACGCGCAAGACTAACCTACCATTCGTCCGCACCCGTCAAATTAAGCGCCAAACCCCATGCCAAAATCGCCCGTGCTGGTGGACAATAACGCCTACCAAAACAATCACTTTGCACGGGAGCTCAGCATGAAATACGACTTTAGCTCGCTTATCGACCGCCACGGCATGGACTCCATCGCCGTTGACTCTTGGGGCGAGATCCCCGGTATGGCTCCGAACGCACCCGACGAGGGCTTCGACCGCATTCCCATGTGGGTGGCCGATATGAACTTTGCCACGGTGCCCACGGTCCAGGAACACATCATTCAGCGCGCCCAGCACCCCATGTTTGGCTATTTCAATCCGCGCCCCGAGTACTTTGACCGCATCATCGAATGGCAGAGCCGCCGCAATGGCGTCGAGTGCCTGCGCCCTGAACATATCGGCTACGAAAACGGCGTGCTGGGCGGTGTCGTGTCGACACTGCGCGCGTATGTCCAGCCGGGCGATGCGGTGCTGGTCCACAGCCCCACCTACATCGGCTTTACCAAGTCCATCGAAGCCGCGGGTTATCGTATTGTCCACAGCCCGCTTAAGCTCGACGACCAGGGCGTGTGGCGTATGGACTTTGAGGACATGGAGCACAAGCTCGCCCAAAACCACATCCATGCCGCGGTGTTCTGCTCGCCGCACAATCCCTGCGGCCGCGTATGGGAGCGCGACGAGATTGAGCGCGCCATGGACATCTATTGCCAGCACGATTGCGTGGTGATCTCGGACGAGATTTGGTCCGATATCATTCTGCCGGGTCACAAGCATATTCCGACGCAGTCGGTGAGCGAGGATGCCCGCATGCGCACGGTTGCCCTCTATGCGCCGAGCAAGACGTTCAACCTGGCGGGCTTGGTCGGCAGCTACCACATTGTCTACAACGAGACGCTGCGTGACCGCATGTGCGCCGTGTCCAACAAGACTCACTACAATGAGATGAACGTCCTCTCCATGCATGCGCTGATCGGTGCCTACCAGCCGCAGGGCTACGAGTGGGTGGACGAGCTCAACCAGGTGCTTGCCGGCAATATCGAGTACTTCTGCGATTACGTGGACGGGCATTTTGAGGGCGTGTCCTATTCGCGTCCGCAGGGCACGTACATGGTGTTTCTGGACTGCACCGAGTGGTGTCGCGAGCATGGCCGCGATATTCAGTGGCTGCTCGACGAGGGGGCGCGCGTGGGCGTGGGATATCAGGACGGCCGCCCGTTCCACGGGCCCTGCCACATTCGCGTGAATCTGGCGCTGCCGCTTTCGCGCGTAAAGGAAGCGTGCGACCGCCTGGACCGCTACGTTTTTAATGCACGGTAAGTGAGCACTGCATGCGGGGCCTTCTGCCAAGTCGGCTGGAAGGCCCCACATGGTAAAACGTCTGTAGCCATTGGGCACTCGTGTGGTTTTGTTTGCTATTATTTTTTACCATTTCAGTCTGTAAACAGGATCGTATGGAGCTCGATGAAAAGATCCCGTCGCTCGGTTGCCATTTCGTTGTTTGTTGCGCTTGCAGTGGCGAGCGCTTTTGTCGTAGCGATAGCTGGCTGCTCCGGGTCGAATGACGGAGCCTCGACGTCTGCATTAGAAGGTCTGGACGCCTCACAAGCCAAAGACGACAACCTTAAG
>NZ_JBDGAV010000014.1:4068-26803 GCF_040910325.1 Collinsella aerofaciens
GAAGAAGAAAGAGCTGCTGGCGAGCGGCGAGCTCGATTGCGTCATGGGCAGCTTTAGCATGACGGGTAGCGAAAACGAGTATCGTTGAGCCGGCCCGTACCTTGCGAGCCGCCAGGTGGTCGCGGTCGATCCCCAGAGCGATATCTATACGCTTGCCGATCTTGAGGATAAGATCGTGGCGGTTCAGTCCACCACCAAGCCCGAGGGCATTTTGCTCAATCGCACAAATGAAAGCGTTCCGCAGATCAAGGAACTCTACTGCTTTTCGGACCGTTCATGCCTGAACCCGGCGCTCGTCGAAGGCCTGGTCGACGCCATCGCCGCGCATGAGTCCTTGCTGCTCACCTACGAAAAAGACTATGGCGTAACGTATCGCATTTTGGATGAGCCGCTGCTAGAGGTTGGTTTGGGCACTGCTTTCGATATCAACGATACGCGCGGCATCGACGTCAAGCTCACTCATGCCTACCAAGAAATGCTTGCCGATGGCACCATGGAACGCCTGGTGTCAAAGTACTTTGATGACCCTTCGCCATTTTTGAATGTGGAGGGTCTGTCATGATCGATGTGCCTGACCACGCCGCTCAGGAGCGGGGCAATCGTTCGGCAGGGGCATGGCTCCTTGTCGCTCTGCTGGGGATAGTGCTCTCGGTTGTTGCCGGCATGATGAGCTACGGTTACATGACGGCCCAAGCCGAGCAGCGCTTTGCCGACGTTGTCGATTACGTGGCGACGCAGAGCCTTTCCTACGATGCATTCAACAGCGCCTATACGACCAAAAACCTGATTCGCGTTATGGAGATCGCCGGAGAGGCTGCCCGCGATATGGAGCGCGACGGTTCGGTGGATAGCGCCATGCTGGAGCAATACGCCGACCAGTTCAACGTGAGCGCGTTGATCGTGACAGACGCATCGGGCAATTTGGTGTCCGAGTCCTCGACGGGCGATGTGGGCTACGAGTCGCTCGCTACGTATCTCAAAGAATCACCCGTGCTGGAGGTGGCAACTCATCCGCTTAAGTCCTATACCGCCCGCATCACGCTTGCGGATGATTCGGTCGCAGACATTGGCTGCGTGACTCGGCAGGATGGCGAGGGCATCGTTATCGCGGTAAGGCATCAGAGCGCGAAGGCGGTTGCAAGCAATACACTCAAACTGCAGAGTTTGCTCGAAGGCTATGAAACCATCGATAGCGGCAATATCGTGATCGAAAGCGACGGCAAGGTCGTTGCGACCAATGCCGTTGAACCCACTGTATTGGGCGTATTCGATCTGCCTGCGACGGACGTCTTCATTGTCGACGGTATTAAGGATCGATGCCTGGCCGGTAAGGTCAAATTGATTAACGCCGACGGCGAGTGGTATTTGGGCACATTTGGAAAAGCGCACAAATTCTATGTGTACACCTATGCTCCGGCGCGGCGTTACTTCGAGGTCGTCGCGGCTGTTGCTGCCGGCGTGCTGGCGCTCTACAGCGGTTTTATAGCCGTTGTTGTGATGGTGCGTCGCCGCGCTGATCGCCGACGTTTGACGGACTTGCTGCAGCAGGAGCGCGACTATGGCGACAAGCTGGCAAAGGCGGCGCGTGAGGCCTCGTCTGCCAACTCGGCAAAGACAGAGTTTCTGCGTCGCATGAGCCACGATCTGCGCACGCCCATCAACGGCATTCGCGGCATGGTCGAGGTTGGCGATGCCAATGCGGACGATCTGCAAAAGCAGACTGAGTGCCGCTCGAAAATCTGGACGGCATCGGGACTGCTGCTCGACCTTGCCAACGAGGCACTCGATATGAGTCGCCTGGAGAGCGGGCAGGTCGACCTGAACCTCGTACCCACAAATTTGGTGGCACTCAACTGTGAAGTGCGCGATATTCTGGAGCGCCAGGCCGAGGAGCGTCTGGTGACAATTATCTGCGACCAGCAGACCCTTAATCATCCCTATGCTCGGGTGAGCGTGACGCACCTCAAGCGCTTGTTGCTCAATATTGCCGGCAATGCCGTCAAGTACAACCGCCAGGGCGGCTATGTTCGCCTGGTGTGCCGCGAGGTGGAGCCAGCGGATGGCGCCCCCGTCTATGAATACACGATCGCCGACAACGGTATTGGCATGAGCGAGGAGTTCCAACAGCACCTCTACGAGCCGTTTTGCCGCGAGGGGCAACAGGTGGAAGGCGCCTCATCGGGAACTGGCCTGGGCGCGCCTATCGCAAAACAGTTAGTCGAGCTTATGGGCGGAACCATGAGTTTTACGAGCGTCTTGGGGCAGGGGACGACGTTTGCCATCCGCCTGCCGTTCGAGAAATGCAAGCGCTCCGAGATTCCTCAGGCAGTTCGCGCGGATGCGGGCGATGGTGATGCGCTCCAGGGCTTGCGCGTTTTGCTCGTAGAGGATAACGATCTGAATGCCGAGATCGCGCAGTTTACACTCAGCCGTGCCGGTGCCGTCGTGACGCATGCTAAGGATGGCGAGTCTGCCGTTGAGGCGTTTGCCGCGAGCGCACCGCACGAGTACGACGTGGTGTTGATGGACATCATGATGCCTGGCATCGATGGCCTTGAGGCCACGCGTCGGATTCGAGCACTCGATCGCGAGGATGCCGCGACCACGCCGATTATCGCCGTGAGTGCCAACGCCTTTGCCGACGACCGCAGACTTTCGCGCGAGGCGGGCATGGACGCGCACCTGAGCAAGCCTGTGAGCTCACAAGAGCTCGTCGAGGCGCTGGCGCACATCGCCGCCGACGCTTCATAAGCATATGGCCCGGTTCCAAGGTGGGTTGGAACCGGGCCATATTGTTATTTATGAGACCTGCTGAGGGGCTTACTTTTCCTGAATCTGCTTGCCGCAAAGATGCTCAATCGAAATCTCGTAGAGCTGGACGCCCTTAATGTCCTTGGCGATTTCCTCTTCGACCTCCTCGGCAGAAGGGTAGTACTTAAGGGCGAGCTGGCGGACTTTGTCCTCGATAAGCGCGGGGGTGTCATTCGCCAGGCGACAGCGGCCAAAGACCACGGTACTCATAACGTAGGGAGCCCAGTCACCGTCCTTGTACCACTCGTTGCCGTAAACGGTAAAGCAGACCTTGTCATCGCGCTTGAGTGCGTCGACCTTGTGGCCGGCCTTGGCGCCATGGAAATAAATCTTGTCGTGCTCGGTGTCAAAGAAGTAGTTGACGGGAATGGCGTACGGGTAGCCATCGTCGCCGTTGACGGCAAAGACGCCGCGCTTGCAGGTGGCGAGCAGTTCGCGCGCTTCCTCGTCAGTGATGGCGCGTTTCTTTCGACGTAAGGGCCTAAACATCGTTGACTTCCTTTCTGGTCGTGCGTGGTGGTTGGGCACAAACTATAGCGAAACGGATCCGTTTTTCTTGATGCGGGCGAGTATGTTTTTGAGCTTGTTAAAGTCGAGCGGTTTGGACAGATGGGCGTTCATGCCGGCGTCGTGTGCCGCCTTGGCGTCCTCGGCAAAGGCATTGGCGGTGAGCGCGATGATGGGAATGTCGGCTGCATCGACCTTCTCGCTCAGGCGAATCGCGCGGGTTGCCTCATAGCCGTCCATGTCCGGCATCATAATGTCCATCAGAATGGCATCGAAGCTGCCGGCGGGACGGCCAACGTATAGGTCGACCGCTTCGTTGCCATCGGCGGCGCGAGTTACGACAATGCCTTCGCTTTCGAGCAGCGCCTGGGCAATCTCGGCATTGAGCTCGTTATCTTCTGCCAAAAGAACGTTCATGCCGGCAAGCGAGCAGCTGTCTGCTTGCTCGTCCGCGCGTTCTCTTGCCTGAGGGTCTTTGTCGATATCGAGCGGAATCTGGACGTTGAACGTACTCCCCACGCCAACCTCACTCGAAATCTCAATCGTGCCGCCCATCAGTTCAATAAGCGACTTGACGATTGGCATTCCCATGCCGGTTCCTTGGAACTTGCTGCGCGCATCGTCACCTTCTTGGGCAAACGGCTCATAGATATGCTTTAAAAACTTGGGAGTCATACCAATGCCGGTGTCCGAAACGCTAAAGCAAAAGAGAGCGCGCCCGTTATCGAGTGGCTTGGTCTTTGAGCTAAAGGTGACGGAGCCGCCGTGCTTGTTGTACTTAATGCTGTTGTCTAACAGGTTGATCATGATCTGTCGGATATGGGTGGGACTGCCGACCATGTATGGCCCCGTGGCGTACGGCAGACTATTGTCCTGCATTGTGATGCCGTTACTGGACGCGCGGAGCTTGCACAGCACCAGCGTATCGTCACAGAGCTCTTTGAGGTTAAAAGGCACATGTTCCAGTGTTAGCTTGCGGTCTTCGATCTTGCCCATCTCGAGGATGTCGTTGATCAGCGAGAGCAGGTGATTGGCGGCAACGCGCGCCTTGGCACGGCTCTCGCGGGCGACCTGGATATCGCCTTCCTTCAATTCCTCGATCTCGATAAGGCCCAGGATACCGTTGAGCGGCGTACGGATGTCGTGGCTCATGCGTGTGAGGAATGCCGTCTTGGCGGCGTTGGCGGCATCGGCTTTTTTGCGCTCGGTTCGAGCGCGCACGAGTGCCCAGATGAGCAGGACGATGCCGACCGACAACATACCGATGAGGGCAGCTGCAACGGCGGCACGGTTGCGATAAAGGAATTGAAGCGTGTTGGATTCCTGGGCCGTGTACGACGTGGAGGAGTAATTGCTTGCGGAGAGCGATTCTCCGGCATTGATGATGCCCTTGTTGATGATTCCCAACAGCTCGGGTTTTCCGCGCGAAATCCAGCACGAGAGCTCACAGGTGTCAGGGAGCTCGGTCGTCTCGTAGCCTTCGAGATCATAACGGTCGCCGATGGTTTTTACACGTGAACTGGGAGCGACGATGCAGTGTGCCGTTCCCTTCCTGAGGGCGTCGAACGCTTCATCGGCGGATTGGTATTCGGTCACGGTCGCTGTGGGGAACAGACTTTCGAGTACATTTCGGTTGATAAACGATGATTTGGTGCAGGCGATGTTCTGAAGGTCTTTGTTCAGGTTGCCGCCGGTGTGGACGGCGGTGAGGGACACGGTTCCCAACGATACCGACTGCACAACGCCAGATTGCTCGGCAAACCAGTAATCTCGGTATACCGGCAGCGCAGCGTCGATGCTTCCCTTTGACAGGGCCTTTGACATCATCTTGTAGCTATCAAAGGCGACGGTTTTGACCGTAATGCCAAATTTATCGTGCAACGTCGTCGCAAGCGATGCGAGCGAGCCTTCCATTTTGCCGTCTTCGTCTTCGTTGCAGTAGGGGAGTTTGCCCGTAATGTAGCCAAACGTGATGGTGTTGTCATTTGCTTTGAGCCAGGAACGTTCGGGGCCGTTGAGCGATGATGAACCGCTGTTTTGGGCCGAGTAGTTAGATTTGACTTCGTCGATATAGCGTGGGCTGACGCGGGCGATTGCCGACATGGCGGCATTGATGTCGTCCATCAGGTCGGGGCGGCTTTTGGGGACGGCAAAATAGTAGTCACTCGAGCCAACGTAGAACATGGGGGAGGCATCGGGCGACGAAATGGTGTCGTTCATGATGACGGCATCGACTTCGTCGTTTGCGAGCGCGTCAAAGAGCATGGATCCCCCGTCATACTCCCTGTATGTGCAGGTAATGCCTTCGTTGGCGAGCCACTGCTGGCCAACGAAGGTTTGCATAACGTCGGGGTTGTAGCCGATGGTAAGGCCTTGGAGCGCTTGGGGGTCACCCTTGGTCAGGTCGTCGCGATCGGGCTTGGCGTAGATGTAGTAGCGCTCGGTGCCCTCGGGGTTCGAGGAAAAGAGCAGCTTTTGGGCGCGTTCCTCGGAGTAGGAGATGTTGGGCATGAGGTCGATTTCGCCTGCCTCGAGCATGTCCATAAGCTCTGTGAAGGTGCCGGAGACGTATTCGTACCGCCAGCCGGGCGTGTAGTACGACAGGGTCTGGAGGTACTCGTAACCCCATCCCGAGAGACGCTCGCCGGGGGTGCCGTCCTGGAAGCCCTCGTTGTTGACGAGCCAGCCGACGCGGACCGTTTTGACTTGCTGACTAGAGTCATCGGCAAAAGCCTGGACAGGTGCGATAGAACTCAGCACGACAAGCGCGGCAAGCACAACGGCCAGGGCGCGATATATAACTGAACGAAGGACAGTGACAGCTCTCACATGCAATCCTAACGAATCGAGACATTACCGCATAAGGATACCAGCTCAGCCTGCCTAGTCGGCAGCTGGTAGTCATTGGGGACGTTCTTAAACGACTAGTCATTGGGGACGTTCTTGTTTGACTAGTCATTTAAGAACGTCCCCAATGACTAGTTTCGTTTGCGGGGGAGGCGTGGGACAATACCGAGCGAACGTGATTGGGCATCTGGGAAAAGGGGTCGCGATGAAAAAGCTCAAGACGCTTGCTGATGTGTTACGCCAGGCGGGCTTCGTGCGCATTACGGAGCTGTTCCTCGTCTTCTATCTGCTGTGCTCGACGGCCGTCTGGCTGTCCGAGCCCACGACCCTCACGTTTGGCGATGGCCTGTGGTTTAGCTTTGAGACGGTCTCGACCATTGGCTTTGGTGACATTCCGGCCGAGACACCGGTTGCTCGCGCCATTACCGTCATTCTGAGCGTCATCAGCATCTTCTACATCGCCATGCTCACGGGCGTGGCGGTGAACTACTGCAATACGCTTATCAAGATGCGTCAAAAGGACACCATGGCGCGCTTTATGAATGATCTGGAGCATTTGGAAGAGCTCGATCGCGACGAGCTTGCCAATCTTTCGCGTCGCGTGCGCGAGTATCGTCGACGCCAGCTCTAAGACGAACGTCGTGCGCCACAACAGGGGGACTGAATATGCATATCACCGTGTATCTGGGTGCCAGTGCCGGCAATGACCCGGCGTTTCTGCCCGCGGTGCAGGAGCTGGGCAACTGGATTGGCGCCAACGGACACGCACTGGTATACGGCGGGTCAAAATCGGGCCTGATGGGTGCGCTTGCCGATAGCGTACTCGAGGCGGGTGGACACGTGACGGGTGTTGAGCCGAGCTTTTTTATCGAGGCTGAGTTTCAACATGACGGTATCGACGACCTCATCGTGACGAGTGATATGGCGGAGCGCAAGGCCAAGATGATCGAGCTCGGCGATGCGTTCATCGCCTTTCCCGGTGGGACGGGCACGCTCGAGGAGATTGCCGAGGTCATGTCCGCGGTGTCGTTGGGGCACCTGAGTGCTCCATGCATCCTGTATAACCTGGACGGTTACTACAACGACCTCAAGGCGCTGCTCGGGCACATGATTGATAAAGGACTTTCGAGCCCGCGGCGCCAGCACGGCATCTACTTTGCCGACGATTTGCGTGAGATTGCCTCGATTATCAACGGATAAGTCTTGAGCCTGCCCCACTATGGCTCCCAATGGTGCCGTTCGCGGCGTGGATGGTTGGCTCGTTCGGGCAACGCTCGCTCTACAATAAAACGTATCTATGTCGACTTTGACCGCGGGAGGACCCGATGGACAACCTTGCCAAACCCACAAACCGCGCGCTGTTTTTAGCTAGCGTTGCCGTGACCGGTGCGTTCGCAGGTGCCGCGGTCTGGCTGTTCTTTTTTGCGATGGAGCACGGTATCGACTATCTATGGACCGAGATTCCGCACGCGCTGGGCGTCTCTTCGCCCGAGCTTGCCAGCGGCCCGTTTGGCTTTTTGCCGTACCCGTTTTTTGTCTGCCTGCTGGGTGGCCTGTTAATCGGTCTGTACGAAAAGATGACAGGCACCAAGACCGATGACCTCAACCAGGTGATGGCTAAGGTTAAGCAAGACGGGCGCTATCCGTACGACAACCTGGGCAAGCTTTCGCTCGCGGCGTTGCTGCCGCTGCTGTTTGGCGGAAGCATTGGACCGGAGGCCGGCTTGACCGGCGTTATCGCGGGTCTGTGCAGCTGGGTCGGCGACCGCATGCGTCGCTTTGGCGCCGAGTTTAGGGAGCTCACGCTGCTGGGCACCCAGGCCGCCCTGACGGCGCTCTTTACCGCGCCCGTCTTTGGCTTTGTGGCGCCGCTTGCCGGTAGCGCCGACGGCCAGGGCGAAGACGCCGACGATGAGCCCGCGTCCGACGAGATCACGATCAAGCTGCCCAAGGCGCAAAAGACGGTGGTCTACGGTATTGCGATTGCCGGCGGTCTGGGCACTTACCTGCTGCTTGGCCAGCTTGTGGGCGGCGGCATGGGCATGCCCAGGTTCGAGTCCGCCGAGGTGGGCAACCTGGAACTTGCCTGGCTCATTCCGCTGGCGTTGGTCGGCACCGTATGCGGCTGGCTGTACTTTGTCTCTGAGCATGCAAGCGAGGCACTGTCCCATGCAATAGGGGAGCGTCCTGTCGTCAAGGCCATGCTAGCCGGTCTGGCGCTCGCCATCTGTGGCACGGTCCTGCCCTATACCATGTTTGCCGGCGAGACCCAGGCCGACGTGCTCATGGAAACCTATCTGACCATTCCCGCCGGCGTACTTATCGCGACCGGTCTTGTCAAGGCCATGCTGACCCCCGCCCTCATCAACCTTGGTTGGCGCGGCGGCCACTTCTTCCCGGTTATCTTCTCGGGCGTAAGCCTGGGCTATGGCCTTGCTATCCTCACCGGCGCCGATCCGGTCTTTTGCGTCGCCGTTTGCACGGCCTCGACGATGGGCGCCGTTATGCGTCAGCCCGTCATGGTCGTGGGCCTGCTGCTTATGTGTTTCCCGCTCAAGGGTATCGTCTGCATGATCATCGCCGCCGTTATCGCCGCCGGCATTCCGCTGCCCAAGCCGCTGCGCAAATAGCGCGGTTAATCGCGAGTCAACTCCAGAGGGGTACGAGATGATCCTGTACTTTAGCGCGACGGGGAACAGCGAACATGTGGCGCGTCGCATTGCGGCGGCGACAGACGACAAGGTTGTGTCGATTGAGCGTTTTGATGTCGAAGCCCTTCGCCTTGTTGCGACGGAAGGCCCCTGCCAGCTGGGATTTGTTGCTCCGGTGTATGCCTGGGGTCTGCCGACACCGATGATCGAGTTTTTGAAGACTGCCGACCTGTCGATTGCTGCCGGTGCAAAGGGCGGCGAGCGCCCCTATACGTTCTATGTTTCGACGTACGGTTCGACGACCGGCCAATCTGCCAAGTTTGCCCGCGACCTGCTGCACGAGCGTGGGCTCGAGTTAGATGCGGCGATGAGCGTCAAGATGCCCGATACCTGGACGCCTGTTTTCGACCTGTCTGACCCTCAAAAGGTTGAGGGTATCAATAGAGCTGCCGAGGCGCAGATTGATGCCGTGATCGAGGCGGTGCGGGCACGCCGCACGGGCAACATGATGCGCCATCGCGTGCCTCTGTTTGCATCGTGCGCGTATCACGCAATTGGGCTGCCGCGCATGCAACAGACGAGCAAGTTTGCCGTCGATGCCGATCGCTGCATCGGCTGCGGCCTGTGTGCCAAGCGCTGCCCCATGGCGGCGATTGAGATGCGCGACGGCCTTCCCGTCTGGACAAAGCCGGAGTGCGCAGCCTGCCTTCGTTGCCTGCACCGTTGTCCCAAATTTGCCATCTCGCACGGTAAGCGCACGGCATCCCACGGTCAGTACAGGCATCCCAAGCCAGGTGTGAGGATGTAGCGGCTGCTGGCCGCGCTACTTCCAAACCGCGAGCGCCGCAGTGCCCAGTACGATGAGGGCGAGACCGATGGCGCTGCGCCGCGAGACCTTTTCGTTGAATGCCAAGCGCGCAAATAGTACCGATACGACAATCGATAGTTTGTCGATCTGCACCACGACGCTCACCTGGCCTGCGGCGATGGCATAGTAATAGAGCAGCCACGATGCTCCGGTCGCGATGCCCGATGCCGCGAGAAATACGAGCTCGTAGCGGTCTACGTGCACGGCTTGGCCCATCTTGCCTTTAGCTGCCACGATTGCCCATGCCATAACCAGTACCACGCAGGTGCGGATTGCCGTGGCCAGGTTTGACTCGACGCCTTCGATGCCGATCTTAGCGAGGACGGAGGTGAGTGCTGCGAACATGGCGGCGCCGAGGGCGTAAGCGAGCCAGGTCCGGTCTTGCTGCTGCTCGGGTCCGGCGGATTGCTGCTTCTCGGTCATTAAAAACGTGCCGAGGGTAATGACGGCGGTTCCCACGAGCTTAACCGCAAGGTTGCTCGTCTCGCCAAAAAGCACGATGGCGATCAGCGCGGCGAGCACGGTGCTCATCTTGTCGACCGGTACGACCTTATTGACGTCTCCGATGCTCAACGCCTTAAAGTAACAGATCCACGAAGCGCCGGTAGCGAGTCCCGAGAGGACGAGAAAGAGCCAGGATCTGGGTTCGATGCTGCCAATGGTTCCAATGGATCCAGAAATGCCCGCCATTGCCCAGGCGAAAACGAGCACCACGCAGGTGCGAATGGCCGTCGCGACATCGGAGTCGGTCTGCTTGATGCCGCATTTGGCCAAGATGGATGTGATGCCGGCAAAGAATGCTGACGCAAATGCTGCGACGACCCACGACACGGGTTGAGCGCCTCCTCAAAAAAGACCACGCCAGATCTATGGCGCATGTCCAATGATACCGCGCTTGCCTATAGGTTGCGTGCCCGGTAGACCTTGGTGCTGATGGCGCAGCTGACAGCGCCAAGGACGACCGTTGCCAGCGCGGCAATTCCTGCGCACAGGAAGCCAAGAACGGAAGGATCGGGATTCGCCCCGGCAATCATCGACATGAGCTGGTTGCTGATGGGGTTGAATGAGTTTAGCGTGACCATGATAAGGCACATGTATAGGGCGTATAGACCAACGGATAGGCGTTGCGCCTTCATGTGTTCAAATCGAAAGAACAGAGGCAGTACCAAAAACACCGCCATGAGGGAGAAAAGCATCGATATTGCCGAGGCGATTGCGGTCTCAAAGACGGTCTCTCCCGTGGAGGGGATACCCACGCTGTTTAAGATCGGGATGGCGACGATACTCAACAGCACGGCCGCGCACGTCATGATGACCGAGAAAATAGTGATGCACAGGTAGCGTGCGCTGACGATGTCTTTGCGTGAGATGGGCAGCGTTGCCCGATAGCGCTCCCATCCGTTTTGGTTGTCGAGCCCGGCCAGCGACGTCATGGCCATGATGGGCGACATGGCACTGATCGCGAAGGCGCCGGCGGCGCTCATATCGGAATCACCATTCGATGCCCTGACGGCGGTCAGCACGACGAAGATGAACAGGCCGACACCTGCGATGCTCGGGACGAGCGTGCGAACGATGGCAAGCTCGGACATAATGGCGCGTTTCATTTCAAGGCCCCTTTCAGCATGAAGCGAAGATAGTCATCAATGGTTGCCCGATCGCAGGGAATCTCGGGGAAGGCCTCGAGCACTTCGCAGTGGTTGGGCACGAGCACGTCCACGCTGTAGGCGTGGCGGGCGGCGCGGGTGCCTTCGACGCAAGCCATGAGCTCGGCGGCCTGTGCCTGGGTGCAGTGGGCGATGCCGGCGCGGTCGGTAATGTCCTCGCGTGGCAGGTCAAACACAATCGAGCCGTTATCGATGCAGATGACGCGGTCGGCAGCACGATCGAGATCAGACGTAATGTGGCTCGAGAGCAGCACGCTGCGCTGACCGTCGGCGACAAAGGCGAGCAGCTCATCGAGCAGTTCCTCGCGTGCCATGGGATCGAGGCCCGCGGTGGCTTCGTCCAAAACGAGCAGCTCGGCATTGTGGCTGAGCGCGCAGGCGAGCTGCAGCTTCATACCCATGCCGCGGGAGAGGTCCTTGACCTTTGTCTTGGGATCGAGGCCAAATCGGTTGATGAATCCGGCGAACGTTTCGCGGTCCCACGTGGGGTACGCCGGGCCTACGAGCGCCTCGATCTGGCCCACCTTGAGCGTGGAGGGGAAGGGGCACGTGTCCAGGACAAGACCGACGCGGGAGCGTAGATGGCGTTGCGACTCATCGGGCGCGTCGGCGCCACAGCGCTGCCCAAACAGGTGCACTTCGCCGGCATCGAGCTTTATAAGCCCGAGAGCAGCTCGAATCGTCGTTGTTTTACCAGCACCGTTGGCACCAACAAAGCCGACGATCTGGCCAGGCTCCACGGCAAGCGTGACGTCGCGCAGCGAAAAGCGGTCGCTTACAGTGCGTGAGATGCCTTTGAGTTCAAGCAAGTTTTGCATGGTATAGCCTTTCTTGCAGATGGCTACTGCATGGTTTTGGGGGCTACCAGGTCGAGCATCTCGTGCAGTTTGTCGCGCGTGACGCCCAAGGCTTCGGCTTGGCTTGCCGCTTTCGCAAGCAGCTCTTCGATATGACAGAGCTGGTTTTCGCGCAAAAGCTCCTGGTTACCCTCGGCGACAAAACAGCCCTTGCCCTGCACGGTGCAGATAAACCCGAGCTGCTCCAGGTCGGCGTAGGCGCGCTTGGTGGTGATGACGCTCACGCCAAGATCGCTCGCGAGTGCACGGATGCTGGGGAGTTTGGCTCCCGCAGCGAGCGTGCCCGAAAGGATCTGGGCTTTGACCTGCGAGGTTATCTGCTCGTAGATGGGCTTGTCGCTCGAATTGGATAGGATGATGTCCACAGCGGCTCCTTAGCTGATGGGCTACACGTGTATATAACCGGTAAGCACAGTATATATATACTATACACAGTTATGCAAGAGGTAAATACGGATTGCCCGCTCGTTCATTCATCTCAATCTGTAACATCTGGAACCGATTTGGACGGCTACCTGTTACAGATTGAGATTTTGCTGGCGGGCCCCACCTGTTTGTCTAAATCTGTAACAGGTAGAGGTTCAAAAACCGTCTAGATGTTACAGATCGAGACAAACTGCTGCGGAGTGCCGCCATCGACTGCTACCCTGGCCCTAACTGATGAATTTGTCCTGATAGGTGCCCTATGGCGGGATTTCGCGGCTACAATAATGCGGTTACAACGACGTAATGCACTCAATGCAAGAAAGGATCCGCATGGCAAGCCTGTCGGATGAAATCTCGTCGCGTCGCACATTCGCGATCATCAGCCACCCGGACGCCGGTAAGACCACGCTTACCGAGAAACTGCTGCTCTATACCGGCAGCATTCAGACCGCCGGCTCGGTCAAGGGCAAGAGCTCGGCCAAGCATGCCGTCTCGGACTGGATGGACATCGAGAAGGAGCGCGGTATTTCCGTTACCTCCTCGGTCCTGCAGTTCACCTACAACGGCGCCTGCGTCAACATCCTCGATACCCCCGGCCACCAGGACTTCTCGGAGGATACCTACCGTACCCTTATGGCCGCCGACGCCGCTGTCATGGTCATCGACGGCGCTAAGGGCGTCGAGGCCCAGACCAAGAAGCTCTTTAAGGTCTGCACGCTGCGCCACATTCCCATCTTCACCTTTGTGAACAAGCTCGACCACGAGGCCCGCGACCCGTTTGAGCTCATGGAAGAGATCGAGAATGTCCTGGGCATCAACACCTATCCCATGAACTGGCCGATCGGCAGCGGCCGCAATTTCCGCGGCGTGTTCGATCGTCAGACTCGTCGCGTCATTGCCTTTGAGGGCGACGGCCACGCCAACGCCACCAAGAAGGTCGCCGAGGTCGAGGCCGAGCTGGGCGATCCTTCCATGGACGAGCTCATCGGCGAGGAAAACCATAAGAACTTGATGGACGACATCGAGCTGCTCGATGGTGCCGGCGACGAGCTCGACTTGGATGCCGTGGCCTGCGGCAAGCTGAGCCCGGCGTTCTTTGGCTCAGCGCTCACCAACTTTGGCGTGGAGCCCTTCCTCAAGGAGTTCCTGCGTCTGGCCCCGACGCCGCGCGCCTATACCGATACGCTCACCGGCGAGCCGGTCGATCCCTGCCGCGACGACTTTAGCGGCTTTGTGTTTAAGATCCAGGCCAATATGGACAAGAACCACCGAGACCGCATCGCCTTTGTGCGCATTTGCTCGGGCAAGTTCGAGCGTGGCATGGATGCCTTCCACATGCAGGGCAACCGTAAACTCAAGCTGGCCACGGGCACCTCGATGATGGCCGATGACCGCGCGATTGTTGACGAGGCGTACGCGGGCGATATCGTGGGCCTGTTCGATCCGGGTATCTTTAGCATCGGCGACACCGTGTGCTCTGGCAAGCGCCACGTGCAGTATCCGCAGATCCCGACGTTTGCCCCCGAGATGTTCGCTCGCATTACGCAGGTCGATACGCTCAAGCGCAAGCAGTTCGTCAAGGGTATGGAGGAGCTTGCCCAGGAGGGCGCCATCCAGATCTTCCGCGAGCTGGGCGCCGGCATGGAGAGCGTCATCGTGGGCGTGGTCGGCGTGCTGCAGTTTGAGGTGCTCGAGCGCCGTCTCAAGGCCGAGTACCGTGTTGAGGTTCGTCGCCAGCCGCTGCCCTATACGGACATCCGCTGGATCCAGAACGACCCCGACACTATTGATATCCCGGGCCTTTCGCTCACGCGCGACACGCTGCGCGTCGAGGACATGCGCGGCGGTAAGCTGCTGCTGTTCACGAGCCCGTGGAACGTGGATTGGGCAACCGACCACAACCCCGACCTGATCCTGTCGGAGTTTGGCAACGTAGCCTTTTAACGTATCGGCGCGGTGGTCCTGCGGGGCTGCCGCGCCGTTTGCTTGCCTTATGCCGTGTGAGCGGCTATTATACCCACCGTCGTCTCAAGACCGGGGCGTCCGAGCAGTTCGGGTCCGATATCCTGCTCGTTAAACCTAAAACCAAAGGAGTACATAATGATCAAGAAGGTCATGGAGGACTACAAGGTCCTGTTGCGGAGCATTCCCGCGGCAACGGTTTCGCTGTTTTTCGTGAGCGTCATCATGATGAACCTGCTGGCCAACAAGGAGCTTATCAGCTTGCCGTATCTGGCACTCGATTGCGGCTTTGTGGTGAGCTGGGTCTCGTTTTTGTGCCAGGACATGATCTGCAAGCGCTTTGGCGCCAAGGCATCCATCAAAATCTCTATCCTCGCGCTGCTGGTCAACTTGGTCGTGAGCCTGTGCTTTTGGGCATGCTCGCTCACGCCCGGCATGTGGGGCGCCTACTACGACACGGGCATGATCGAGGTCAACACTGCCCTTAACGCCACTATCGGCGGCACCTGGTACGTGGTGCTTGGCTCTTCGCTGGCAATGCTCGTTTCTGCCGTGGTTAACTCCACGCTCAACCAGTCGCTCGGCCGTATGCTCAAAAAGAATAACTTTGCGAGCTTTGCCTTCCGCTCCTATGTGTCCACGGGTGTTGGCCAGTTTATCGACAATCTGGTCTTTGCCATTGTGGTGAGCCACACGTTCTTCGGCTGGACCTGGGTGCAAGTCCTCATGTGCTCGCTGACGGGCGCTGTTGCCGAGCTGCTGTGCGAGGTCTTCCTGAGCCCCGTGGGCTACAAGGTCGTGCGCGGCTGGGAGCGCGAGAATGTGGGCTCCGAGTACCTCGAGCGCCACGCAACCGCCTAAGGAGCAAGTATGCGGGTTTTGATCACGGGTACTTCGGGCGGTATCGGAGCCGCATGCGTGCAGCGCTTTTTGGACGAGGGCCACGAGGTCGTGGGCTTTGATCTGCTGCCGGCGTCGATCGAACACGAGCGCTACCGCCATCTGATTGTTGATGTCCGCGAGCCGGGCTCGTTTCCAGGCGACCTTGAACCCCAAGTGATCGTGAACGTTGCCGGTACGCAGGATTCGGCCGACGATATCGCCGCCAACCTGTGTGGCACCATCAACGTGACCGAGTGCTACGCTTTTGTGGGGGAGGGGCTTGTCGCCAAGCCGGCGCCCGCTATCAAATCCGTGGTCAATGTGGGGTCCGCGAGCGGACATACGGGATCGGAGTTTCCCGCCTATGCCGCCAGCAAGGGCGGCGTTATCGCCTACACCAAGAACCTTGCAAACCGTCTGGCGCCGCAGGCCATCGCCAACAGTGTGGACCCGGGCGGCGTTATCACGCCGCTCAACCGTTGCGTGATGGAAGACGAGCACCTGTGGAACCAGATTATGGAGCTCACGCCGCTTAAACGCTGGGCTACCGCCCAAGAGATCGCCGAGTGGATCTACTTTGTGGGCGTGACCAACCGGTTTATGACCGGACAGAGTCTGCTGATCGATGGCGGCGAGGCCGGCCGCACACAATTTATTTGGCCCGAATAGGAAACGCGCCCGATGGAAAGCTGTCGGGCGCGTTTTTGATGTATCGATTTTTAGCCGAGGCAGGTCCAGTTGACGGGGGTCGAGCTGTGCTGTTCGAGTAGTCGATTGGCAGCGGAGAAGGGGCGCGACCCCATAAAAGCGGGGAGTTCTGCCGTGGCACGGTTGGCCGAAAGCGGCGAGGGGTGTGTGGAGGCCAGGCAGAACTTGTCGGTTGCCTTGCCCGCACCAGTTGCGACGAGCTTACCTTCGACCATCTGCTGGGCAAAGCGGCCCCATGCCAAAAAGACTATCGGCTGGGGCAGCTGACAGCAGCGTTCGATAACGTAGTCGGTGAGCGTGCTCCAGCCCAGTTTGGCGTGCGAGTTGGCGGCATGATCGCGCACGGTGAGCGTAGTGTTGAGGAGCAGGACGCCCTGTTGTGCCCATGGGGTTAGGTCTCCTGTGGCGGGAATGGGACAACCCAGATCGGCTTTGAGTTCCTTGTAAATGTTGCGCAGGCTCGGCGGCAACTTGGTTTGCGTCGCGGGGACCGAGAACGACAGCCCCATTGCCTGGTTGGGTCCGTGATAGGGGTCTTGACCCAAGATGACAACCTTGACCTGGTCGGCCGGCGTGTAGGCGAGGGCATTGAGGATGTCGTCTTGTGCCGGGTAGATGGTCTGCTCGCCACGCAAAAGGGCGATACGCTCGAGCAGCTGGTTCGTAGTGTCACGTACCGGCTGCGGCGCATTGCCCAACCAAGTTGCTATGTTGAGGTCGCGGGTTGCGGTGTCCATGGGGCTCCTTTATGGCAGATGCTCTGTTGGCATCTATTGTAAAGGCGCACCGGTTGCCTTTATGCCACGGCTGTATGAAGAGCGGGGTCTACGAGACGTGCTCGGGCGCTCCTGCCATGCGAGCCTGTCCATGCGCGCGAAGGCGCGGAAGCTCGACGGTTGCCACCATGACGCCGGTGAGGATGAGGGCGGCGCCAAAGAAGGCGATGGGGCTCAGGACTTCGCCGACCAGGAAGAACGAAAAGACGGCAGAGCAGACCGGCTCGAGCGAGAAGGCGAAGCCAGTGGTCTCGGCGGGCACGTGGGGCTGCACGAGCGTTTGGGTGATAAAGCCGTAAGCAGAGCAGATGAGTGCGAGCGCAATGACGACCACGATCTCGCTGGGCGTACTGGGAAGCGTGAAGCCGCCAAAGGTGAATGCCGCGACGCCCGAGAACAAACCGCCAAAGCCCAGCTGCCAAACGCCCAGAGCCAGCGGGTCGACATCTTCGACAAAGCGCTTCGCCACAATGATGTGTCCGGCGTAGACAAAGGCGGAGAGCAGCATGATGATCGCGCCCGGGTTCAGGCTGGTAAAGTCGGCGCCCGAGAGCAGCAGCATACCGCAGGTGACGATGGCGGTGCCGACGAGCACTTTGCGCTCGGGGGCGCGACGCAGCAGGGCGGCGTTGGCAAACGGTACGATCACGACCGTCAGGCTCTGCAAAAAGCCGGCAGTGGAGGCAGAGGTGAGGCTGGAGCCCAGGCACATGCAGGTGAGCTCGGTTGCCATAATGGCGCCGATGATGGCGGCACGGACCATAAGGTCGCGGTTGATGCGCAACGCGTGCTTGTGGAAGAGCAACAGGCAGACCACAAAGGCGATGATGCAACGTAGCGCGACGATGCTCGTGGCGTTCATGCTGTCCATGCCGATCTTCATGAGGGGATACGAAAAGCCCCATGCGACGGGAACGGAAAATGAGAGCGCGATTGCTTTTTTGCGATCCATGGGACTCCTTTTGTTACAGAACGGTTTCGCAAAAAGGATTCTGCTCCCAGATGTGGATGTAGTAAAGCGAATGTATCTTCAGTATGATTAAGAAATACTAATGTATGCAGAAAAAGCCCTGGCAAAACGTTTTACGGCTTCATTGATGTGGAGGCACGATGGCATCGCGGTATCAGATTGTTTGCATGGTGGTCGATCGCGGCAGTCTTAAGGGCGCGGCGGACGAGCTGGGTTATACGCAAAGCGCGGTGAGCCAGGCCGTCAAGGCGCTCGAGCGTGAGCTGGGCACCACGCTTATCGAGCGCGGTAAGCAGGGTGTGTCGCTTACGCGCGATGGCAAACAGTACCTGCCGTATTTGCGACAGATTGTGACTGCCGAGGCTGAGCTCGAGGGCAAGCGCCAGGAACTGCTGGGGCTTTCGTCGACTGATATTCGCATTGCGACGTTTACCAACGTGAGCCGTACTGTGTTGCCACGCGTGATCCGCGACTTTGGTGCGCTGCACCCGGGCGTACGCTTTACCCTCAAGCAGGGCGATTACACGCGCAACGCTCAATGGGTGCACGATGGCGTGGTTGATTTTTGTTTTACGGCGCGCGGATTTACCACCGGGCTCGAGAAGCGCGTGGTCTATCACGACGAGTTGGTAGCATTGTTGCCGGCCGCGCATCCGCTGACGGCAAAGGAAAAGGTGACACTCGCCGACCTGGCGTCCGAGCCGTTTGTGCTGCTGGATGAGGGCGAACAGAGTCTGGTGCTCGATGCATTTGCGGCGCATGAGCTGTCGCCGCATGTGACGAGCGAGGTCACCGACGACTACACCATCATGGCGATGGTGGAGGAGGGCCTAGGCGTGAGTATGCTATATCGCCGTACCGTTGAGGGCATGCGGGCCGATATTCGCGTACGTCCCATCGTGCATGCTCCCTCGCGCGACGTAGTGGCGGCTTGGCGCAGCTGGGACACCATGCCCATCGCCACGAGGCGCTTTATCGACTATATGAGCTCGCATATTGTCAATTAATGACTGGCGTGGCGTTGAGTGCGGTGTTTAGCGGGCTGTCGCTTTGGCTTGGGTGGCGCGATAGGTGCGTGCCGGGTGGCAGAGTAGTACCGCCACGACCATAAAGAACGCCGTGGTGCCCAGGCTGATGGGGTAGACCATCATGATGTTCGCAAAGGTGCGGAAGTGCGGGAACACGCAGAACACCCAATAGAAGCGGATGCCGCAGACGCAGATCATGGTGATGAGGGCGGGCGTGAGCGAGATACCAAAGCCGCGCAGGTAGCCTGACATGTTTTCGTAGAACATGCTAAAGGCGTACGCCGGGAAGATCGAGCACACGCGGATATAGCCGATCGAGACGATGTTGGGATCGCTGTTGAACAGCGACAAGATCTCACGCCCCAGGCCGACAATAACGATAATTGTGGTGAGCGCGACGATACCGCCTTCGACAAGGCAGACCTTGAGCGTCTTGGTACAGCGGTCGATCTGACGGGCACCGTGATTTTGTCCCACAAAGGTAGTGCAAGCCTGGCTAAAGCTGTTGAGCAGGTTGTAGCACACGTACTCCAGGCTCATGGCGGCGCTCGATGCCGCCATGACCTCGGTGCCCAGGCTGTTGATGGCGGACTGGATGATGATGTTGGCGACGGCAAAGACAGCGCTTTGGATGCCGGCGGGCAGGCCGATCTTAACGATGCGCTTGAGGGCGACGGGGTCGATAGCCAGGTCGCGCGGGGTGACGCGGACGACGGAGTCGGTCTTGAGCAGGCGAATAAAGAGCGTAGCGGCGCTGACGGTGTAGGCGATGGCGGTGGCGATGGCGACGCCCGCGACGCCCCAGTGGAGTACGGGGACAAAGATGAGGTCCAGGCCAATGTTGAGGACGGTGGACACGGCAAGCGCCTGCAGCGGCATGCGGGTGATGCCGACGGAGCGGAAAATCGCGGCCTCAAAGTTGTAGAGCAAAATCGAGGGCATGCTGAGCAAAAAGACACGTAGGTAGAGTGAAGCGAGCGGCATGGTCTCGGCGGGAACGTTGAGCGCGGCGAGCATGGGCTCGGCAAAGACCTCGCCCAGGGCGATGACGACAAAGCCCACGAGCGCCATTAAAATCGAGGTATGGACGGCGCGTTTGACCATGTTCTGATCGTTGCGGCCGATGGCGTTGGCGATGACCACGTTGGAGCCAAGCGACATGCCTATAAACAGGTTGAGCATAAGACTGGTAAGCGGAACATTGGAGCCGACCGCTGCCATGGCGAGGGTTCCCTGGTCGCCCGAGAAGTTACCGATGATGACCGTGGCGATGAGGTTCGACAGCTGCTCCAAGATGCTCGTGGCGGCCACGGGGAAGGCGAACAGGGGGATATTGCGCCACAGCGAGCCGGTGGTCATGTCAATGTGCTTAGATACGGTGTCAGCCATATGCTCTCAATCTCTAATATGCTCTTTCGTGCTTATTTGCGCAGATGATGATACTCCTAATGCAACCAGTCGGCACGTAGGGACGTTCCTTTTCTGCCGGCAGCTGGGGACACTCCTTATCTCTTCTAACTAGTCATTCAAGAACGTCCCCAATGACTAGGCGGGGAAGGCGTGCGACAATGGTGGGCGTTGTGTTGTTCGCGCTAAGGAGTTGCCATGTTGTTGTGTCCCGTTTGCCATGAGCCGTTGGTGGACGACGAGCGTGGTGCTGCATGTGCGGGCGGACACCGGTTTGACCGAGCTCGCGAGGGCTATCTATATCTACTACGTTCGTCCAAGAGCGGCGACTCCATGGGCGATCCCAAGTCGCAGGCACGCAGCCGTCGTGACTTTCTGAACCGTGGATACTATGCGCCGTTGCGCGATGCGATGGTTGAGCTGGTGCGCAAGCAGGTGTCTGGGCGCGCCGCGTTTACGAAAGATCCCATGACGCTGCTCGATATTTGCTGCGGTGAGGGCTACTACACCAGCGCCATGGGCGCGGTGCCGGGCGTGGATGCTTACGGTTTCGACTTGGGCAAAGAGATGGTTCGCCTGGCCGCCAAGCGCGGCGATGCAGCCTATTTCGTAGCCAACATGAAGGATATCCCCGTGGCCGATGGCGCTTTCGATATGGTGACCGAGCTCTTTGCTCCCTTTAACGAGCGCGAATTTGCCCGCGTGCTGGCGCCAGAGGGCTCGCTCTACACCGTGGTGCCGGGCGCCCGTCATCTCTTTGGGCTTAAGGAGGTGCTCTACGACACGCCGTACCTTAACGATGAGAAGCTGCCGAAGACCACCGAGCTCGAGTTAGTCGGAATGCAGCGGGTGTCTGCGAATATTACGCTTCAGACCCAGGCCGACATCGAGGCAGTGTTCCAGATGACGCCGTACTACTACCGTACGCGCCCTTCCGACAAAGAACGCCTGGCAAATTTGGACACCCTTCAAACCGACATCGACTTCATCATCGCCGAGTACCGCCACTAACCTACCAAAAAGGGACAGATTTATTTTGGCAGGTTTTATCTGGGCAAACGTAAAGGGCCGACCGCGGAGATGCGCGATCGGCCCTTTTTAGTTGCTTGGCTGAAACAGAGGTTATGAGAAGCGGGCGCTTACAGGCGGTCCTTGTTCTCGGCCTTAACGGCGTGTGCCTGCTGAACAAAGAACAGGTCGTACACCACGACGACAAAGGCGCCAAAGTTGATGGCGTCGCCGCCAAACGCGGGAAGCGTAAGCACCGCTTGGGCAAGCGTGGCGACCGCGGCAACAATACCGAGCTTAAACGCGCCGTCCACCTGCGAAGGCTTGTTGGCGCCCTTGATACCGGCGACGCCTGCGGCAAGGTCGACGAGACCCTTGGCGATAAGCACGACCGCTGCGAGCGTGGCGTACGAACCGTACGTGGAATCGAGACCGCCCGTGGCGATACCGACGCCGGCGGTGACGAGGCTGGCGATGCCCAAAACAAAGTAGATGAGAGCAAGGATTTTGAGAGTCTTGCGAGTGAAGCTCATGGCTGGTCCTTTCGATACGAGTACGCCAACTTGGCGCACCCAATGTACTGCACATATGGTGAAGCACATTGTAGTTCAACGCGGCGATGCATGCGTTTGAAAGCGTCTCTTGCCTGTACGGTCCAACCTTTCAAAAAGGAAAGCTGGACGTAAGCCAAATCGATGGCAGCTCATGTGCGGCGCTGCGATGATGAGGTCGTAACAAGGAGCTGGTCTC
The DNA here is from genome assembly GCF_040910325.1 of Collinsella aerofaciens. Lineage (GTDB taxonomy): Bacteria > Actinomycetota > Coriobacteriia > Coriobacteriales > Coriobacteriaceae > Collinsella > Collinsella aerofaciens_BL. Next base: position 26,194 of record NZ_JBDGAV010000014.1, read on the forward strand.
AAGGAGGAGCCATGATGTACGGAGCAGGGCAAGTGCGTGAGCCGCGGTCGTTGGGAAGGCGCATGAGTGATTCCGTGATCGCTGCCGTGTGCACGGGATTGATGGCGGTGCTTTGCATTGGGATGCTGTGGGCCATGTCACATGTGGGACAATAGCGGACGGTTGGGTGTCGTCATGAACGGCGCCCACGTATTCGTTTTGCTTGCTAAGGAGTACCCATGGGCGTCGTCGATCCCTTTTCTGTTGCTCGGGCCGCGGGGCTTGAGCTGACCGGGAAGCCCGAGGGCCTCACGCTCACCGACGGCACGATGGAGCTGCGTGCCGATTTTGGCCGCATGCTGCCGCGACTCAAGCAGGGCCGTCTGCAGCAAGAGCTGTTGGTGAAGGCTGCGCGTGCAAAAGGCATCGAGCGGCCGTGGGCAATTGACGCCACGGCAGGCTTTGGCGAGGATTCGCTGCTGCTCGCGGCCGCGGGCTTTGCGGTCGATTTGTATGAGCAGGATTGCGTGATTGCGGCGCTCCTCAAGGATGCCTTGGACCGCGCGGCAGATGATCCGGCGCTTGCGACAGCCGTGGCGCGCATGCGCTTACATGCGGGCGAGGACAGTAT
>NZ_JBDGAV010000014.1:26953-66217 GCF_040910325.1 Collinsella aerofaciens
ATCTGGAACAGCCGTGTGCCGATGAGGAGACGCTGGTCGAAGCTGCGCTTGCGGCGCGCCCGCGCAAGGTCGTTATCAAGCGACCGGTGAAGGGGCCACTGCTTGCCGGCGTTAAGCCGAGCTATCAGCTTGCGGGCAAGGCCGTTCGCTACGATGTGTTAGTGCCGCCGCGCCCGTAACTTGCGTGCGATTACCGGCGCTTCGCTAGCGCCGTGCCGATGCGGCGTCTATTTCCATGGGTGCGACGTCAGGTGCCATCCACCGCAGTATTCGCATTTGTAGCAGGCCAAACCACGCCGCCCGCGGTTTTCGCAGTCGGCCATAACTGCCTCGGCCTCGGCGCGCGTATCGTAACGGTTTTTGCGTTCGCACGACTTGTAGCGCCAGGCTTCATTGCGCTCGGCGTTCAGGGCGTCGCGGCGCTCGTCTTCGCGCGCAAACAGGTAGCTCATATCGCCGCCGGTGGCAGCGCCCAAAAACTCGCTTTTGGCCTTTGACCAGGCGGCTCGCTTTTTGCTTCCCATCTGCATCGCGCCCCTCTCCAAACGTTGGTATCATTGCTCAATCAAAGTGATACCAATAAACGTGAGGTCGCCGCGTGATGATCAGAAAAACCCTCGATACCGACATTCCCGCCGTCATGGCTATCTATGACGCGGCCCGCGCCTTTATGCGCGCGCATGGCAACGCCACGCAGTGGCCCGAGGGCACGCCTTCTGCCGAGCAGCTGGCTGCCGATATCGCCGCCGGTGGCAGCTATGTGTGCGAAGTCGATGGTCGCGTGGTGGCGACGTTTGCCTTTTTACCGGGCCCGGACGAGTGCTATGACGTAATTGAGGACGGTCAATGGCGTAGCGACACTCCGTACGCCGTGCTGCACCGTGTGGCATCCGACGGCACCGTGCACGGTATCGCGGCCGCGATGTTTGCCTTTGCCAAGGAGCGTGCCGATCACCTGCGCATCGACACACATCAGGACAACCTGCCCATGCAGGGAGCCATTGCCAAGGCCGGGTTTAAGCGCGCCGGTATCGTATATGTGTCGGACGGTACGCCGCGTGTTGCGTTTGACTGGCTGCGCGAGGCGTAAGAGCGACGCCTCATATCAATAATTCATGCGAACGAAACTGGCCCAGGTGGGGTCATTTTCGTTCGCTGTGCTGATTTGCAAGCCGGCTTTCGCAAGGCGCGAACCTACGAAAATCGCCGCGCGGCAACGCGGGGCGATGAGCTCGGTCGGGGGATAGGGCCCGCTTCGCCCGCCGGCCCGTAAATTGTATCATCCAGTGTGGAACGAGGGTGCCCGTTGCCGCGTGCGATGGGCTTGCAATAAGAGGAGAGCCATGTCGAAGCAAGCGGTCGCTGGAATCTTGGCGCATGTCGATGCCGGCAAGACCACGCTGGCCGAGGCCATGCTGTTTAACGCGGGCCGCATTCGCAAGCGCGGCCGCGTTGACGATGGCGACTCGCATCTGGATACGAACGAGATTGAGCGTGAGCGCGGTATCACGATCTTCTCGTCGCAGGCTGTGCTCGACCATGGTGACACCCACGTTATGCTCGTGGACGCTCCCGGCCATGTCGATTTTTCTGCCGAGGCGGAGCGCACGCTGCGTGCCCTGGACTACGCGATTCTGGTGGTAGGCGCCAACGATGGCGTACAGGGGCACACCGAAACCCTGTGGCGCCTGCTTGCGCGCTATGACATCCCGACGTTCATCTTTATCAACAAGATCGATTTGGAGAATCCCGGCCGCGATGTTTTGCTGGCACAACTTGGGCAACGTCTTTCTGAGGGGTGCCTGGATGCCAACGAACTGCTGGCGGGTGGCGCCGTTCAGGAGGACGCTGCTGCGTTGGACGAAGCGGCGCTCGAGGAGTTTCTTGAGGCGGGTGAGCTTTCCTCCGCGACGCTGTCGCGCATGGTTGCTGAGCGCAAGCTCTTTCCCTGCTTTGCCGGCTCGGCGCTCAAGGACCAAGGTGTGGACGAGCTGTTGGATGGTATATGCGCGCTGATGCGCGAACAGGCGTGGCTCCCGGAGTTTGCCGCCCGCGTCTATCGCGTCAGCCGCGGGGACCGCGGCGAGCGCTTGGCTTGGGTTAAAGTGACCGGCGGCACGCTGCATGCCAAACAGGTGATTAACGGACGTTCCGGTGCCGAGGCATGGGAGCAGAAGGTCGATCAGGTACGCATCTATAACGGCGAGAAGTATGAGCTTGCCCAAGAAGTTGCTGCTGGCGGCATTTGTGCCGTGACGGGCCTTGCGCACGTTCGCCCAGGGGACGCTCTGGGCGCGGAACCTGCGTGCGATGCGCCCGTCATTGCGCCGGTCCTCACCTATACGGTGCTTCCGGTCGAACACGATGTCCACGCGGTGTTCAAAGCGCTGACTGAGTTGGCGGACGAAGATCCCATGCTCGGCGTAGGCTGGAACACCCATCTTGAACAAATACATCTGCAGCTTATGGGGGCGGTGCAGCTCGAGGTCGTGCAGCGGGTGTTGGCCGATCGCTTTGGCCTTTCGGTTGCGTTTGAGTCTGGCGGCATTCTCTATAAGGAGACTATTTCGCAGCCGGTCGAGGGCGTGGGCCACTTTGAGCCACTGCGCCACTATGCCGAGGTGCATCTGCGTCTGGAGCCGTTGCCGGCGGGTTCGGGCGTGCAGTTTGGCACCGTGACCTCGACCGATGAGCTCGATCTTAACTGGCAGCGTCTGGCACTCACCAACGCCATGGAGCGCGATCACCTGGGCGTGCTGACCGGCTCGCCCATCACCGATGTGCGCATTACGCTCACGGGCGGCCGTGCGCATGCCAAACACACCGAGGGCGGCGATTTTCGCCAGGCCACGTACCGCGCGATTCGCCAGGGGCTCATGCAGGCGCGTGAGGCTGGCGCGGCGGTGCTGTTGGAGCCGTGGTACCACTTTGAGCTCGAGGTGCCGGGGGAGTGCGTGGGCCGGGCGCTCTCGGATGCCACGCGCATGGGTGCCGAGTACGAGCCACCGACGATGACGGGGGACCGGGCGAAGCTTGTGGGTCGCGTGCCGGCATCCGAGGTGCAGGACTATGCCCTGGAGGTAGCTGCCTACACGAGCGGTCGCGGGCATCTGTACCTGGAGTTCGCCGGCTATGCGGCTTGCCATGATGCCGAGCGCGTAATCGAGACGGCCGCCTATGAGCCCGAGGCCGATCTGCCCAACACGCCCGACTCGGTCTTTTGCTCTCACGGCGCTGGTTACACGGTCAAATGGTACGACGTACCCGCCGCGGCGCACGTAAAGATCGATCCCGCCACCTTCCGCCCCTGGCGAGCAGCAGACGCCGAGTTTTTCGGCCACATGTGACAGAGGGGCAGCCCCTTTGTCAGATTCAGTTGGTATAACTCGGTATAAGTTGGTATAACTGTTACCAGGATTTACCGATCCGAGGAGGCCGACATGAATCCAAATCCCTTTAAGCCAACGGCAGGCAAGCGGCCTCCGATGCTCATCGGTCGAGAGTCGGTCATCGAAGATTTTGAGGAAGGACTCGACAACGGCGCCGGAGCGCCGGGTAGACTCATGCTCATTACGGGAAACCGCGGCTGCGGCAAAACGGTTCTCCTGCGGGAGCTGCAACGTCTAGCCAGCGAGCGCGGATGGGCGGTTATCTCCGATTCCGCTTCGCTTGGCTTATGCGACCGCTTAGCCGACGCGCTTCGCTCGAATAAGCCCGTTGTGACGTCAATGGAGTTCGGTCCGTCGTTTGGCCGGATGTCGGTCGAGGCGGCGCGAGCAAAGGGCGAAACGTTGCGAGGGCTGGTCAACGAGCGCCTCAAGAAGCTCGGTCCAGGCAAGGGCATACTGTTTGCGATTGACGAGGCACAATCGGCGTCTATCGAGGAACTGGCGGCCCTTGCCGTTCTCTATCAGCAGTTGCTCGGAGACCAGGATGCCACGGGCTTGCCCGATAGCGACCAGCGCGGTCTTGCGCTGGTGTTCGCTGGCTTGCCCAGTATGGTTGACGATCTGCTCGAAGAGCCGAGCGTGACGTTTTTGCGGCGTGCCCAGCAGCGTACGCTGGAGGCGATATCTTTGCCCAAGGTACGCGATTCGTATATCCAGACGGTCAAAGACGCTGGTCTTTACGTTGACGCGGAGACAGCGGACCTTGCGGCGCACAAGAGCATGGGGCATCCCTATATGGTTCAGCTGGTGGGATATTACATGTGGCGGTCTGCTGTCCGGCGTAGCTCGCAGGTCATCGAAAGGCGCGATGTCGAGGATGGCCATGCGGATGCCGTCTCCGAGTTCTACGAAGCGGTTGACGCGCCTCTGTATTACGGGCTGCGCAGTCCACAGCGCCTCTTTATCGAGGCCATGGCGGTTGAAGAGGGCAAACCGACGCGCATGGCGGATATCATTGAGCGCTGCGAGCGTACCCAGAGCTGGGCGAGTAAATATCGCGCAAGCCTGATTCGCGAGCGCGTCATCGAAGCTGCCGGATACGGCCTCGTCCGGTTTACCGTGCCCATGCTGGGCGCGTACATTCGCGATCGAGTTATATGGCATGAGTAGGGTGATAAAGGTGACGGAACAGAAGATGAGCCCGCAGGCTATCGAGGTACGTGGCGCACGTGTCCATAACCTTAAGGACATCGATATCGATATTCCGCTGGGAAAGCTCGTGGGTATTGCCGGCGTGTCAGGTTCGGGCAAGAGCTCTCTGGCGCTGGGGGTTCTTTATGCCGAGGGCTCGCGTCGTTACCTGGAGGCGCTCAGCACCTATACTCGACGTCGCCTGACGCAGGCCGAGCACGCTCAGGTGGACGAGGTACTGCACGTGCCGGCGGCGCTCGCGCTGCACCAGCGTCCGAGCGTGCCGGGCGTGCGCTCGACCTTTGGCACCATGACCGAGCTCAACAATAGCCTGCGTTTGCTCTTCAGCCGCTGTGCCCATCACGTGTGCCCGCATTGCGGGGCGCGTGTGGAGCCGAGCCTTAACGTGGCTGCGGGCCTGTCGCTCACGTGTCCGACATGCGGCCGCGAGTTCTACGCGCCGAGTGCCGAGGATTTGGCTTTCAATAGCGGTGGTGCATGCCCCACCTGCGGTGGCACCGGCGTCATGCGCGAGGTGGACGAGGCGAGCCTGGTGCCCGACGAGTCAAAGACTATCAACGAAGGTGCGGTCCTTCCCTGGGGCACGCTCATGTGGGATCTGATGAAGCAGGTGGCTGGCGAGATGGGCGTACGCACCGACGTGCCGTTTAACCAGCTCACGCCTCAGGAGCGCGACATCGTGTTCCATGGTCCGGCGGTCAAAAAGCACATTCTCTACGTTCCCAAAAACGGCGAGGGCGCCACGCCGCTCGACTTCACCTATTACAACGCCGTCTATACCGTGGAGAATGCGCTTGCCAAGGTTAAGGACGACAAGGGGCTCAAGCGCGTTGCGCGCTTTCTGCGCGAGGGGCCATGCCGTGACTGTGGCGGCACGCGCCTCTCCGAGGCCGCACGCCAGCCCCAGGTACGCGGTATCAATCTGGCACAGGCGGCGGCCATGACATTGGGCGAGGCGATTGAGTGGGTGCACGGGGTGCCCGCATCCTTGCCGGCCGAGATGCAGCCCATGGCAGTGGATATCTGCGATTCATTTTTGAGCACGGCTCGTCGCTTGGTCGACCTGGGGCTTGACTATCTCTCGCTCGACCGCGCCGGCGCCACGCTCTCCACGGGTGAGCGCCAGCGCGTCCAGCTCGCCCGCGTGGTGCGCAATCGCTCGACGGGCGTGCTCTATGTACTGGACGAGCCCTCGATTGGCTTGCATCCTGCCAATGTCGACGGCCTGGTGGGCGTGATGCGCGATCTGGTGGATGACGGCAACACCGTGGTTGTTGTCGACCACGATACGCGCGTACTGGCGGAAGCCGACTATCTTGTCGAGATGGGCCCCGTTGCCGGAGCAGGCGGCGGCAATGTGATCGCCGCTGGTACGGTAGACGAGGTCGAGCAATCGCAGAGCAGTCGCATCGCGCCGTTTTTGCGCGCCGAGCCCAAGCGCTTGCGTCCGCAGGTGACTGACGACGAAATGTTCGACCAGGGCCATATCCGCATGGCGACCGATGCCATCCATACCGTCAAGCCGCTCGAAGTCGATATCCCGCGCGGTCGCTTGGTTGCGGTTACGGGTGTTTCGGGTTCGGGCAAGACGACGTTGGTGCTCGAGACGCTCATCCCGGCACTCAAGGCGCAGGCAGCTGGCGAGCGCCTGCCGGGGCACGTGCGTTGGGTCGATGCCGAGGGTATTGCCCGCGCAAACCTGATTGACGCTACGCCCATCGGCGCCAACGTGCGCTCGACGGTAGCGACTTATGCCGACATCCATGATGAGCTGCGCCGCGCTTTCGCCCGTACGCCCGAGGCCAAGGCAGCCGGCTACAAGGCGGGCGCCTTTAGCTACAACACCGGCGCCTTGCGCTGCCCTACGTGTGACGGCACGGGCTCGATATCGCTCGACGTGCAGTTTTTGCCCGACGTCGAGATCGTCTGTCCCGCATGTCGCGGCTCTCGCTACGCGGAATCCGCCTCGCATATCCATCGCGAGGGCAAGGACGGGAGCCTGCTTACGTTGCCGCAGCTTATGGATATGAGTGTGGATGAGGCGCTCGACGCCACACTGGGACTCAAGAAGGTTCAGACGCGCTTGCAGACCTTGCACGACCTGGGCCTGGGTTATCTCACGCTTGGCGAGCCCACACCGGCGCTTTCGGGCGGTGAAGCGCAGCGCCTTAAGCTTGCGAGCGAGATGGGCCGCGTGCAGGATGATGCCGTATTCGTATTTGACGAGCCCACGATTGGCCTGCATCCGCTCGATGTTCAGGTGTTGCTGAGTGTGTTCGACGGCCTTGTTGCCAAGGGCGCCACGGTTATCGTGATCGAACACGATCTCGACCTTATCCGCAATGCCGATTACGTGATCGACATGGGCCCGGGCGGTGGCGATGCGGGTGGGCAAATCGTCTGCGCCGGCACGCCGAGCGACATCGCGGCCTGCCCCGCAAGCATCACCGGCCGCTATCTATAGACAATGAGGCAAAGGGACAGCCTCTTTGCCTCATTGATGCCTATTTCACGCATTGAGCCGCGAGATAGTCGCGGAAGAATGGCAATTCAAATGCGACGAGCCCTCGTCCTCGTTCCCCGATGATGCCGGCATCTATCATGCGGCGTCGGTAGCGGGAGACCTGCTGCGGCGAACGCTTAAGGCGCTCGACAAGGTCGGCGGTGGTGGACTCTTCCTCGTCATCGAGCATGGCGATGAGGAATCGCTTGTCCTCTGCAGTGAGTTCCCGATAGGTTGCCGCGAGGATTCGGTCGTCCATCTCGTCGCGCGCGATTTTGATTCCCAGGTCAAAGTCGCGTGACGAGATTTCCTTCGAATCGCTTGTGAGATCCCAGGCACGGTAGCCTACGAGTTGCAATAGGAAGGGAAAACCAGAGATCGAGCGAACGGCTCTATCGATTCCCTCAGCATCTGCCAGGCGATCGTTTTCCTGGATTGTGCGAATCAAGGCCTCGCGCACGTCATAGTCGGCAATGCGACCCAGATGATATTGTTGGGCGCGGCGAAGGAACGAGACCGTCTTGTGGTTCAGCAACGTCGAGACGTTGTTGGGAAGTCCCGCCATGAGCAGGGCGACGCGTTTCCCATCGGTCACAAAGTGCTGATACGTTGCTGCGAGCTGAATCATCTCGTCGAGTATCGGGTCCACCTCGTCAACCGTGACGAGCAGACCGGTGCCCGCCTCGTTGAGCTGGTCGATGATGTCGCTCATGCGATAACGCCAGGTTGAGGCATCGTGAACGCGATTGACCTCGATGCTGCCGAGCGGTGCAATTCCGAGACCGGTGACTTCGAAGTGGTTGGACGATTCGATGAGATGGGCTGCGGCGCGTTTCGTCCCGATCTCGATTTCCTCAAGCATTCCCGGGAGCGCGGTCGTCTTTACGGCTATCCAGCCGTGGGATTCCGCCCTTGTCGCGAGCGACGACATGAGAGCGGTTTTACCGGTTCCACGCGCGCCTGAGAAGATCGAGGTCAATTCTGGGCGCCTACGCTGGCTCAAGAAGGCACGGTCCAAATCCCGAATAATCTGTTGTCTGCCAGCGAGATGGGCAGGAACCTCACCAAAACTGGGGGTAAACGGGTTCTCGAGATATTTCACAAGGCTCTCCTTTCACACCGCCGTTTAACTTCATTTTACTTTAGTTAATTCTGATTAAAAGTGAGGGCTCTTTATCTAGAGCATCAATTAGGCGTGTGTGCCATCGGCGTGGCGCTTGAATGTGACAAAGGGACAGCCCCTTTGTCACATTCCCGGAAAGCCTGCCTGGCGCAGGGCCTCGTAGAGGACGATGGCGGCGCTGTTGGAAAGGTTGAGGGCGCTGATGCGGTAGTCGTCGGGATTGACGAAGTTGCCGCAGATATCCTGCCGAAGGATGGCCTCGTGGCTGTCCTCGGTATGCCCCAGCGATTCCTCGTGGGCCTCCCAAGCCTCGGCGTTATCGAGTGAGTCGCAATCGCGCAGCATTGGGATGCGCTCGCAGCGCTCGGGCGCCGCGGCAAGCAGTGGCTCGGGAATGCCCGAACTCTCGCTGCCAAAGACCAAATAGTCGCCATCGCGGTAGGTGCTCTGCGCATAGGTGCGGCGTGCCTTTTTGGTCAGCAGATGCAGGCGACCATCGGCGGGGGAGAGGTCGTTGCGCGCAAGGAAATCCTCCCAGCCGGCATAGGTCGTCACGTCCAAGTTTTGCCAGTAGCCCAGGCCGGCGCGGCGTACCGTCTTGTCGTCGAGCGAAAAGCCCAACGGCTCCACCAGATGCAGGCGGGCGCCGGTGACAACGCAGGTACGGCCGATATTGCCCGTATTGGCCGGAATCTCGGGCGCATACAGCACGATGTTGAACATGAATCTCCTTGGCTCAGAACGAAAAACCACCACGAAGAGCACCTTCGTGGTGGTTTGGCGGTTACATAGGCGGAAAAATGCCCGCTTGGATAAACCTAGGCGCGGTGCCAGTCGGTCAGGCAGGCATCGAGGGAGGCGATGAGCGCATCCTTGTCCATGTGACGGCCGATGATGCACAGGCTCGTCATGCGGTCGCCCGTCTCGTCGTCCCAAATCTGCATGATCTCGGGGTTCTCGTCGATGATCTTCTGCTTCTCGCCCTCGGGCGCCGAATCGACAAACAGGCCGTTCTCCATCAGGCGCATCTGGTGGCCGGCCTGCTCAAACATGTAGCACATGTCCGGATCGCCGGTCTGCCACAGCGGACCCTTGACGCGGATGACCTCGTCGGGCCACTCCTGCTCAACAAAATTGGTGAACTTCTGCAGGTCAAACGGCTTGCGGCGCGAGTACACAAAGGTCTCGATGTCGTACTCGAGCACCTCGGGGTCGTCGTGCTCCTCGGGATGCTCCATGGCCTCGATCCAGGCGGCGGAGTTGTAGGCGCGCATAAAGTCGAAGCGGTCGGTGTCGAGCAGCTCCTCCATGGGGACCTCGCCGTTTTGGGCCTCGACAATCACGGCGTCCTTCTGCAGGCTGCGCACGATGGCCTTGAGCTCGGCGATCTGCTCGGGCGTCACGGTATCGGTCTTGTTGAGGACCAGCGTGGAGCAGAATTCGATCTGCTGGATGAGCAGGCTTTCGATGTCGTCCTCGTCGATATCCTCGGCCAGCAGGTCGCGACCGCCGTTGAACTCGTCGTACATGCGGGCGCAGTCGACCACGGCCACGATGTTGTCGAGCGCGAGCTTGGGCTCGCCGCCCACCTTGGCCTCGTCGCAGAAGCTCGAGATGGTGTAGGCGATGGGGATAGGCTCGCAAATGCCCGATGCCTCGATGATGATGTAGTCGAAGTTGCCCGAATCGGCGATGCCCTGCAGCTGGTTGGCCAGGTCATCCGAAAGCGTGCAGCAGATGCAGCCGTTGGTGAGCGGGATGAGGTCATCGGTCTCGGAAAGGCCGCCGTCGGCGATAAGGCTGGCGTCGACGTTGATCTCGCCGATATCGTTGACGATCACGGCGGCGCGGATGCCGCCGTCGTTAGCGAGGATGTGGTTGAGCAGCGTGGTCTTGCCGGCACCGAGGTATCCGGTAAGCATGATGATCTTCACGGGTTTGTTGGGCATGTGCCCTCCTTTGTTAGACATGGCTTACAGTTGAATCTTATGCCAAACGCCTGCTCTTATACCCACGCGCCGGCAAATAACACAAGCTACTCCCAGGCTCCCCATACATCGGGGCAATAACCGACGGTGGCCTTTTTGCCGTTGCGCACAATGGGCTCGGCTAGAACCTGCTGGTTCTCGAGCAGCTTGTCGAAGCGCTGACTAGGGGTGAGGTGCTGGATGAGCGCGAGCGTCTCCTCGTCCTTGGCCTTGGGGTTGAGCAGCTTGTCGATGCCGCCGACCGCCTGCATCACGCTCGTGAGCTCGCCCTTGCTCATCTCCTTTTCCTTCAGGTCAATAAACTGCACCTTAATGCGGCGCTCCTTAAAATAGCGCTGGGCCTTCTTGGTATCGAAGGACTTCTTGGTGCCAAAAATCTGGATATTCATGTTCCGCCGTTCTAACGAATAAAGTTGGTGCGCTCGCGATCGGCCTCGGGGGCATCGATGCCGGCAGCCTTGCCTGCCTCGATGCAACGCAGGAGCCATGCCATGTTTTTACCGATGTTTCGCATGGTAGCAAGGCCCTCGGCGTCCTGGGCAGCTTCACCCGGCATGGCGCCAAACACGTTGTTCCAGTAGGTGGAGGCGACCACGGGCATCTGGTTGATGGTGAAGTATTTATTGAGTACATCGAAGGTGGTCGACGTGCCGCCGCGGCGGGCAACGGCGACAGCGGCGCCCGGCTTGTGCGCAAAGGCCTTGCTGCCAGCATAGAATGCGCGGTCGAGAGCCGAGAGGATGCGTCCGCTGGGATGCGCATAGTAGACGGGGGAGCCAAAGACAAAGCCATCTGCCTGCTCGGCGGCAGCGATCAGCTCGTTGACCACGTCATCGTCAAAGGTGCAGCGACCGCTAAGCTTGCCGCACTGGCCGCAACCGATGCAATCGCGAATGGGCTTGGCGCCCAGCTGGAACACCTCGGTATCGATGCCCTCGGCATGCAATTGCTCGGCGACCTCGGCGAGTGCGCGGGCGGTGTTGCCGTTTGCCTTGGGACTGCCATTGACCAAAAGAACCTTCATCACAAACTCCCTCTGCTTTTGGTGACTTCTGCAGAGGATTATCGCACGATGGGGGAGGCGGTGCGGGCGCGGTGCTAATCCAGTTTGGTACCTGGCACCTGCACGGCTTTCCCGAGCAACGCTTTAAGCTCGTTCAAAATGGAAACAGGCTGACGGTCGACGCCGTCCAGATGGAGCGTGGCCACGCGAATGGGCGGCTGATATTCAAGCGAGCCGATGAGCACGGGAGAACCCAGGAACCGTTCGATGTCGCTTGCGATCTCATCGATTGCCTCGGGGCCGAGCTCATCGAAGAGTGCCACGAATGTCGGCCCCGTCGAGCGGAACAGGCGGCCCTTGCCGCGCGAACAATCCATGAGGCAGGCGGCGCTTTCGGCGAGCACGCGGTCGCCTGCATCGAATCCAAAGCGGGCATTGACCTCGGCGATATCGTCGACCTTAATGGCAATAAAGCCTGCCTCGTGCGGCACGCGGCGCATCTCTCCAATAGCGTTGACCAGCGCGTGGACATCGCCCAGGCCCGTTACCGAGTCGGTCGTATCCGCTAGGCTTCGGTTGACGATAATGCCCACATACATGCTGGGCTCGGTATCGGTGCCGTCCAAGCGGTAGCCCGTGCAGTCGCAAAGCGCGTATTTTCCGGTGGCATCCATTACGCGATACTGCATGTAGTGGAAGTGCCACGTGCCGTTTATCACCATGTCGAGCTCGGCGCGTACGTTGTCGCGGTCCTCGGGATGAACGCGGGCGAGCCACATGTCGAGTGAGTTAAAAGGGTGCTGGGAAGGCAGGTCAAAATCGCGCACGGCGTTAACCGACCATTGCGATTCTCCAGTATCGAGGTTAAGGATGAACGGATAGCGCGTCTCGGAGCTCATGGAGATCGCTTGGAACACCCGGTCGTTGCAGGGAAGCTGATTGACGATTGGGCGTTGCGGCGCGTCATTGTTTTCCGGTTGCTGTACACGATGCATAAGCTTATAGCGATACATCTTGCGATCGGCGTCCATCGTCATCTGGCGACGCGTGTCGCCGGCAAGTGGATCGACGCGCGAGCAGCCAAAGCTAAAGCTGGCGATCATGGGCGCCTTGCCATCTGAGCTCGCCTCGATCAGCCCGGCACGTACCTGCTCCAAGCGCTGCTCGAGTTCAGTCTCGTTTGCGGAGAGCGAGATAAGCACAAACTCGTCTCCACCGATACGGAACAGCATCTCATCGTGCTCCATGGTTTCGGAGAGCGTGCGGCAGATGCTCAGAATATAGCGATTGCCTTCGGCGTGGCCAAACCTATCATTGCAATGCTTGAGATGGTCGATGTCAATATAGGCGCAGGTGAAGGGGTCGCCTTTGCGCCAGAGCTGCTCGACGTGACGGTCGAGTCCGCTGCGGTTGCCCAAGTTGGTGAGCGGATCGATATAGGCGTTGCGCTCAAGCAGCCGGCGCTCTTGTTGCAGGATGGCATGCGTCTTTTGCAGTTGCTCACCAACGGCGCGTAGCTCAGCAGGCAGCGCGGCAACATCGAGTTCGGCGGTCGAGATGCCATTCGCAAGTCGTTGGAGATAGGCAATAATCAATTGCTCACCCAGGCGATATGACTCGTTCATGATGGATAACCTCCTTGGGCGGAACAATGGTTTGTATCATATCCCCAATTCGGTTTGAATTGGGGATATAAGTCAGCTAATGGAGGCAAATTCCCCCTTCGGCGGTGGCGTTTTGCGCGCGAGCGTATCAGTTGTTATTGCCACCATCGAGCAATGCCTCAAAATCCTTCGCCGGCATGGGGCGGTAGTAGAGGAAGCCCTGAGCGTAGCGGGCGCCCATGTGGCGTAGTATGTTTGCCTGCTCATTTGTCTCGACGCCTTCGACCACGACGGGCAGATGGAGCGACTGCGCCATCTCGAGCATCGATGACACGATCTGCGCGCTGCGGCCTTGATCGCGGTCGGTGGGCACAAAGGTGCGGTCGAGCTTGATGACGTCGACGTTGACGTTCTTGAGCATCGCGAGCGTGGACTGGCCGGTGCCAAAATCGTCCATATAGGTCGAGAAGCCGCGGGTGTGCAGGTCGGCTGTCAGTTTGTCCACGGCCTCGGACTCCCCCGTATAAGCCGTCTCGGTGATCTCGATACGCATGAGCTCGGGCGGTAGGTTGTATTGGGCGGCGAGCGCCCCCATATGTTCGGCAACGTCGCAGGCAAGGATATCCACGCGCGACACATTAAGCGAGACCGGAACCACGCAAAGTCCTCGATCGATGCGCCCGCGCAGCCACGAGGCGACACCCTGCCAAATGTACTTGTCGAGCGTCACCACAAAGCCGCTTTCCTCGAGTGCGGGGATAAACGTTGCGGGCGAAATGAGAGAGCCGTCCTTGTCAATCCAGCGGGTGAGTGCTTCGGCGCCAATAATCTCGCCGGTTTCCATATCGACCTGGGGCTGAAGATAGTACGTGATGCGACCATTTGACAGCGCGTACTGGAATTCGGTCAGCGTGCGGTTGAACACGATTTCGCGCTTGTACTCCTCGGGGCAAAAAAATGGCAATGCGCTCCTTAAAGTCGTTTTTTGCGCGCCGATTGGTAAACATGGCCTTTGCCTGCGCATCGATGGTGATCTCCTCATTGGAATCGATGGGGTAAACGACCATGGACGGCCAAAAACCTACGCCGCCATCATACCTGGCTACTGCCTCGCGAACGCGGTTGTAGATTTGATGGACGGTGATGTGCTTAAAGGGGATGAGTACGCAAAAGTCATCTTGGCCCCAGTACCCTGCGACGCCCATGTCGGCATTCTCGATGTCCTTGAGGACCGTGCCCACATCGGCAAGCAGGCGGTCGCCTTCGGCCTGTCCATACCATTCGTTAAACAGGCGCATGTGGTCCATGTCGACCGTGGCGATGCACCAGGCGCCGTCGCGTCTTGCCTCGAGAAAAGCGTTGGCGCGCCGCATAAACTCGCTGGGTCGATAGAGGCCCGTGAGCGTATCGATGCGTTCGGCGACGGCGCTTTTACGCTCAATCTCGGGTATGGGGAGGCTGTCGTTGGGTGCAAGCCCGCCGGCGGCGCGAAGACGACGGTCGAGTTCGCCTAAAACAGCGGTCGCTTGATTGATTAAGCGCTCGTAAAAGGCCGGGACGACAAGACAGACGGGGGTAATGGTGTCGTTCGCGATTCGAACAGGAGCGAAAACGGCCTCTTTAAGATGATGGGTCAGTTGCTCGAATGCCTCGTGGTCCAGATCGTTGCTGAGCACGACGAACTGGGCGTTTCGCGAGCGGAAGACGCGACTTCTGCCGCGGGTGATCGATAGCATGCGGCCTGCGTATTCGGCGAGCATGTTGTCGACAGCCTCGGCCCCGTAGAGCTCGTTGAACTTTGCCGTGCCACAAACGCGGACCGCTATAAGCCCCGTCTCGCAACGGTCGCGACGGCAGGCATCGATAGCGTTGATCAGCATACGCTGCGTTCCGAGGCCCGTGGCGGCGTCGACGGTCTCGGCGAGTGAGTGGTTAACAAGTTCGCCGACATAGAGCGAGGGGGTATTTCCGTCGCCGTCGATGCGAAACCCGCGAGCGCGGCAGAGGACGTAGTCGCCCGCGGCATTGCGCATGCGGTACTGCATGACGCGGCGGTGTTTGGAGCCATTATAGATTTGGTCGATGTCGTTGATGTAGGCCTCAAGGTCATCGGGGTGGACGCGCGTTTTCCAGTAATCGTGGCAGTTGTCTACATGCTCAGAAGGAAGACCGAGATCGCGCAGGGCGCCTTGTGACCATAGGGTGCGATGTTTGTCCAAGTTCTCGATAAAGCAATAACGGCCTTCGTTGAGCATCGAAAAGGCGTCAAAAACGCGATCGCTTATTTCGAAGTCGTCGGTGTGGACTTGCGCGATATTGCGTCGATCAAGATGCATGGCATGGCGTAGCTTGTAGTCGTACATGCGATGGTCGGCATCGAGTGTCATGCGATTGGAGGCTTCACCCAGGGCGGGGTCGGCGTGCGACACTCCGTAGCTAAACGAGTGAGGCATCTCGGAATCGTTGTTTTTGAGTAGGACCGTTCGGCAGTGTTCCAGGCGCTCGGCGAGGTCGTCCTCGGTCGCAATCGTAGACAGGATGGCAAACTCGTCGCCGCCTATGCGAAACGCCGCCTCGTCCACTTTCATATACAGCTTGAGATAGAGACTTACCTGCAAGATATAGCGGTTGCCCTCGTCATGCCCAAAGACGTCGTTGCAGTGCTTAAGGTTATCGATGTCGATAAATGCCATGGTCACGGGCAGTTCCTGCTCCCAGATTTCCTCTAGGGAATGGGCAAAGCCGCCGCGGTTGCCAAGTCCGGTGAGCTGGTCGGTAAAGGCCGTCCTAATCAGATCATCCTGACGCTCGAGAAGGTCACGGACGGTCTTTTCGAGCGTTTCGGTGTAATTGCTGGCGGTGTCCATGTTGTAAGCGGCTTTCTGAGGTCGGGGCGGATGGCGTCGGGCGAGCTCGTAGTGTACACGCGTCGTTGCTCGGCGCCTTGCGTGTATCCAGGCCCCCGCCTTGCTGCGTTGTTGAGTTACTTTGCCGGCTAATGTTCGCTGTTGATAACAGCTGAGTAGTATAGACAACAGTGCACAATTATATATGGGCGCACATGCTGTGGGCGGCTATTATTCGCCAAACGGCAGCGCCTGGGTGCGCATGAAAAATGCGACTGGGACGGTATATGTTGACGGGTATACTTGTCCCGGTTAAATTTGCGGGGACGGAGATGGTCGCGTGGCACAGTCAAATATGACGCGTACGGTGGGGCTTGCGCTCGAGGGAGGCGGCTACCGCGGTATGTATACGGCGGGCGTGCTCGACGTCTGGATGGAGCACGGTTTGACCTGCGACCATATGGTGGGTGTCTCGGCGGGCGCGGCGTTTGGCTACAACTTTAAATCGCGCCAGATCGGCCGCGCCATTCGCTACAACAAGGCCTATTGCGCCGATAAGCGCTATGCGGGTGTAGCAAGCTGGTTGCGAACCGGCGACATGTTCAATGCCGATTTTGCCTATCACGAGGTGCCTATCGAGCGCGATCCCATCGACTTGGAGGCGTATCGCGCCTGCCCCATGCGGTTTACGTGCGTGTGTACCGATATCGAGACGGGCAAGGCCGTCTACCACGACCTGCCCTATGGCGATGAGCGCGATATCGAGTGGATCCGGGCGTCGTCTGCGATTCCCGTGGCGACGCGTCCCGTTGCTATTGGCGGGCATAAGTATCTGGATGGTGGCGTGGCTGATTCTATTCCCAGTGCATGGCTGTTTTCGCAGGGGTATGACCGCAATATCGTGGTACTCACGCAGCCGGCGGGCTTTGTGAAGCAGCCCAACAGCGTGATGCCCATGCTGCGGCGCGTGTTCCGTCACTACCCGGAATTTGTCGCAGCGCTTGAGCATCGGCATGAGGTCTACAATGCCACGCTCGATGACCTGGCACGTCGCGAGGCTGCCGGCGAAATCTTTGTGGTACGGCCGAGCGAATCGGTGAAGGTGCCGTCGCTGTGCCGCGAACCGGATGAACTTGAGCGCATCTACCAGATCGGCCGTCACGATGCGGAGGCGACCTTGCCCGAGCTGGAAGCGTATCTGGCGGGGTAAGGGTTGCATGCGGAAAGCGCATCCCGGAATGGAGGTCCAAACTGGGATGCGCTTTCCATTGCTGAAGATATGAGGTCGCGAATCAGTTGCTCGGCCTGAGCCTATGCCTGCTGCCAGGTGTCGACGAGTTCCTTGGCCGCGGCGTGGGGGTCATCGGCGCTGCAGACAGCGCTCACCACAAAGAAGCCGTCGACGCCGGTGGCCTTGAGCTGCGGCAGGTCGGCCGTCTTGACGCCGCCGCCCACCACGATGGGCACGGGGCTTGCCGCGTGGAGTGCGTCCAGGTCCTCAAAGCTCTTGGTGATGATAGAGCCGTCGGCCGCGCGTCCGCAGTCGCGCTTGGTCTCGGTCTCGTGGAGCGGGCCGATGCCCAGGTAGTCGACCAGGCTCATGTCGGCGGTCTTGACGTACTCGAGCATCTCCTCGCAACGGGCCGAAAGGCCCACGATGGCATCGGGGCCCAGCAGCTTGCGACAGACCTCGACGGGAATATCGTTTTGGCCCACGTGCACGCCGTCGACAGCAATACCCTGCTCGCGTGCGGCAAGCACACAGTCCAGACGGTCGTCGATTAACAGGGCGACCTGACCGGTCTTGCCAGCATGTGCGATTGCCTGCGCGGCGTCGCCGGTCAGCGCGATGATCTCGCGGGCGCTTGCCACCTTGGAGCGCACTTGAATGCAAGTAAAGCCGGCGTCGAGTGCCTGGGCCACCACATCGCCCACGGGGCGTCCGAGCGTATTTTCGGGGCCGAGCACCAGATAGGCCGAGATATCAAGGTTGTCGCGGATGCTCATCGTGCTTCCTCCTGCTTTTTGATCTGCGCTTCCATGCGCTCGAGCTTGCCGGTCATGGTGTCGGTAAATCCGGGCCGAATATCGGCTTTGAGCACGACTTCGGTGCGGATGCCCTTGCTCGCCAACACAAAGGTTGCGTCGCGCACGACCTGCATGACCTCGTCCCAGTCGCCCTCGATCTCGGTGAACATCGAGGTGGTGCGGTTGGGGAGGCCGCTCTCGCGAATGACGCGCACGACCTCGGCGACCTCGGCGGACAGCTCATCGCCGGTGCCGCACGGGGCGATGGCCACAGCGATGAGCGTGTTCATGCCGGCATTGGTTGCGGGCTCGGACATGGCCTATGCCTCCTCGAGGTCGAGCTGGTTGTTGGCGATGTCCTGGGCGGTTGCGCGGTAGAGCTCGTCGATAAAGGTGACCTTAAAGCTTGCCGGGGCGTCGGCGACAGCGGCGGCACGCGAGCCGGCAACGTTGTAGACGGCGGTGCCGCAGACGGCGGCCGTAAACGGGTCGGCAGCGCAGGCGTACACAGCCAGCACGCCGCCCTGCGAGCAGCCGCAACCGGTGATCTTGGACATGAGCGGGCTGCCGCCGTGAGACTTGGCCACGGTCGTGCCGTCGGTAATCAGGTCGACTTCGCCCGAGACGACCACGGCGCCGCCAGTGTAGCGGGCGAGCGCCACGGCGGCATCGCGGGCGGCGTCGACCGTGTCGGTGGTATCGACACCGCGCACGCGGCTCAGATTGGCCGCCTCGCCTTCAAGACCCCACAGGCCGGCGAGCGCGATGATCTCGGAGGCGTTGCCGCGCACGATGGCGGGCTTGTACTGCTTGAGTTCGTTTACCAGCTGGGTGCGCAGGCTGCCAATGCCCAGGCCCACCGGATCGAGCACCCAGGGCTTGCCGGCGTCGTGTGCCGCCTTGGCCGCGCGGGGAATCGTCTGCTCGTAGATGGGGAAGAGCGTGCCCATGTTGAGATAGATGGCGCCGCCGCCGGCAACGAGTGCCTCGCCCTCGTCGGGTAGATAGACCATGGCGGCCGAACCGCCCACGGCGAGCTGCGCGTTGGCGACAAAGTCGATCGTCACCGTGTTGGTGATGGAGCCGGCCATCGGATTGGTGGCGCGAATCTCCCCCACGGCCTTGATCACGTTTTGCTTAAGCTGTTTCGAATCAATCACTGCACATGCCTCCTTGGCATAGAAAAGGGGCGCCGTGCATAGACAGCGCCCCTGTAAAGGCGGCATGCTCCCTACGCCAGCATTAACTGACAGGTTCAAAGGATTGGGCCCCATGCCCTCTCAGCCTTGTGGTTTGCACCGCCGGCACTCCCGCATCGAATCTGTTGTTCCCTATACTAGCGCACCTGCCAAATAGGGATAGGTTTATTTTGGCAGGTAACAACTGGGGCTTTGCGTTTTCCCAGATAAAACCTGCCAAAATAAACCTGTCCCTTTTTGGCAGGTCGGTACAATAGACGGGATTAAGAATGACCAAGGGGACCTTATGATCAAACTTGTGCTGACCGATATGGACGATACGCTGATTCCTGCTGGACACGATGGCGCCAGCGACTACGCCATCGAGGGCATTCATGCCATGCAGGCGGCGGGCCTGCATTTTGGCCCGGTTTCGGGTCGCCAGCCGTCCGCGATGGGCTGGATGTTCCGCAATCGCTCCGAGTGCTTCTCGACCGGTGCGTTTTGCAACGGCCAGGTGATGTTTGTCGATGGCGAGGCGGTTGCCTCGCGCACAACTGATAACGATGCCCTGATGCGCCTGGCCGACTACCTGGAGCAAGAGACCGACGATACCTATTTGAAGGTCTACCGTCTGGGTGATGACTTTTGGGACAACGACGCCTATTGCGTGACAAGCGATCCCGAGCGTGTGCGTCGCGCCATGGAGTCAGGCGGCAACGCGTGGCTCAAGGGCGAAGAGGCTCCCTGTCGCCCTGTCGTTGACGATGCCCCGGTATACAAGGCGAATATCTGGAGTGCCCGTTCGCGCGAGGAGCTCGCCGAGCTGCGCAAGCGTGTTGCCGCCGAGGTGCCGGAGCTCTCGCTCGTGTTTCCCAACAACCGCGTGCGCCTGTTCGACGTTCTTCCGACCGGCTGGGACAAGGGCTGTGCTGCGCTGGAGCTGGCGCGCGCTTTGGGCCTGACGCCCGACGAGGTGGCCGTATTCGGCGATTCCGATAACGATTTGCCCATGATCGACGCCGTTCCCAATTCCGTTGCAGTCGCCAATGCCAACGAGGCCGTCACGGCTGCCGCGCGCTGGCATATCGGCGCTGCGGCAGACGATGCGGTCGCCGGGGCTCTACATCAGATTGCCGCCTGCGCCGCGACGGGGGAGATGCCGTCGTTTATGCGTCAGATGGACGCGACGGGTTTCGACGTCACGAACGTCTAGGGAGAAGGCTATGAAGCTTCAGCAGCTCAGATATGTTGTTAAGGTTGCCGAATGCGGCAGCATCACCGAGGCCTCGCGCCGGCTCTTTGTGTCGCAGCCCTCGATCACCGCGTCGATCCGCGATCTCGAAAACGAGATGGGTGTGCATATCTTTGAGCGCACCAACAAGGGCGTCATTGTGTCCGAGGAAGGCGAGACCTTCTTGGGCTACGCGCGCCAGGTGCTCGACCAGGCCGACCTGCTCGAGGGCAAGTACAAAGGCACGTCCGAGCAGGTGCCGCACTTTAGCGTGAGTTGCCAGCATTATTCCTTTGCCGTTAACGCGTTTGTTGACGTGATCCGCGAGTTCGATGCCGCGCGTTACGACTTCACCCTGCGCGAGGAGCAGACTCACGAGATTATCGAGGATGTCGCGCATATGAAAAGCGAACTGGGCATCCTGTACTTATCTGAGCATAACCGCGAGGTTATCGAGCGCATGCTTGCCGCCAACGAGCTCGTATTCGAGGGGCTTTTCTGCGCTACGCCGCATGTCTTCGTGTGCGCCGACCATCCACTGGCGGACCATGCCAGCGTGACGCTCGAAGATCTCGAGGACTACCCGTTCCTGTCCTACGAGCAGGGCAGCTATAACTCGTTTTACTATTCCGAGGAACTGACCTCGACCTTTGAGCGTTGCAAGAATATCCGCGTGCGTGACCGTGCGACGTTGTTCAACCTAGCTATGGGCCTTAACGGTTACACGGTGTGTTCGGGCGTGATCAGCCACGAGCTCAACGGGCCGGGTATTATCTCGATTCCGCTCGATGTGGACGAATACATGGAGATCGGCATTATCACGCGCAAAAATACGACGCTCACGCGCTATGGGCAGGCCTATATCGACGCGATTCGTCAGCATATCTAGTTTGTTATGTCTGCCGTGCGCATGATGCCGAGCGGCGCGTATTGATATAGCTATTCCCTATGCCAAACCAAAAATAATACGTATTTTACGATGGCTACTTGAGCACTCATACTTTGTCCCGTTAAAGCATCCACGCAAAAAAGGAGATCAGTATGAGCAAATCCACCCAGCTCAAAGCGCCGTTTCGCGCCGATATCGTCGGCAGCTTTCTTCGTCCGCAAGCTGTTAAGGATGCGCGTGCCGCCTATGCCGCGGGCAAACTTGACGCCGCCGGCCTTAAGGCCGTCGAGGACGAGGCCATTCGCGATTTGGTGGCTAAGCAAAAGGCCGCTGGCTTGCAGGTGATCACCGATGGCGAGTTCCGCCGCAGCTACTGGCATCTCGATTTTATGTGGGGACTCAACGGCATTGAGCGCCGCGCCTCGCGCACGGGCTACATGTTCCACAATGAGGAGACTACCGCCGACACTGCCGTGGTGACCGGTCCCATTAGCGGCGAAAACCATCCGTTCGTCGAGCACTTCAAGTTTGTCAAGGCGCTTGAGGGGGAGGGCCAGGTCGCGCGTCAGACCATTCCGGCGCCGATTCAGACGTTCTCCGAAGTCACGCTCGTCCGCTGCGATGGTCAGCAGGAGAGTCTGCGCGCCGTCTACAAGACCGACGAAGAGCTCGCCGATGCCATCGCCGCAGCATATCGCACCGTGATTGCCGACCTGTATGCCGCAGGCTGCCGCAACATCCAATTTGATGACTGCACCTGGGGCATCTATTGCGATAGCGACTTTGTGTCCAAGACCGGCATGAGCCCGGTTGACCTGCAAAAGGTGAGCGAGCTGGGCGTGGCGCTCAACAATGCCGCCATCGCGGGCAAGCCCGACGATCTGGTCATCAACACGCACGTGTGCCGCGGCAACTATCACTCCACGTATGCCTTCGAGGGCGGCTATGACCCCATCGCGCCGTACCTGTTCGCAAACGAGGATGTCGATGCATTTTACCTGGAGTTCGATACGCCGCGCGCCGGTGGTTTTGAGCCGCTGAAGTATGTTGCCCCCGGCAAGAAGGTCGTGTTGGGCCTGGTGACCACCAAGGTCGCTGAGCTTGAGGACGAGGATGCCATCGTCGAGCGTATTCACGAGGCGGCAAAGTACGTGCCGCTCGAGAACCTGTATCTGTCGCCCCAGTGCGGCTTTGCCAGCTGCGAGATTGGCAACAAGCTGACCGAGGACGAGCAATGGGCAAAGATCGCGCTGGTCAAGCGCGTTGCCGAGCGCGTTTGGAAATAGCGGTAACGTTCGCAGGTGACGGCGCGTGCGAGACATGGCGCATCGCGTACAATGGTTCGGATCGTATCGTTCGGGCAGGTTATCCGATATGCCTGATCGCCCTTCCATTCGAAAGGACATCCATGTCCCAGTCCTCGACGCCCGCCGTCAGCGATGCCATCTACGACGCATCGTCGCTCGGTCGCCCGCGCATGTTCCTGCTCGGCCTACAGCACCTGTTTGCCATGTTTGGCGCCACCGTGCTGGTGCCCGTGCTCACCGGCCTCTCGGTATCGGCAACGCTTTTGTTTGCCGGCTTGGGCACGCTGCTGTTCCACTTCCTGTCGCGCGGTAAGGTGCCGGCATTTTTGGGCTCATCGTTTGCCTTTATTGCCGGTTATGCCGCAATCGCGCCCAACGGCGAGGCCGAGCTTCTGCCTTACGCCTGCCTGGGCGTTGCCTGCGCCGGTCTACTCTATCCGGTACTTGCGGCACTCTTCCGCGCGTTTGGCGCCAAGCGCGTCATGCGCTTCTTTCCGCCGGTAGTGACGGGCCCCATCGTCATTTCCATCGGCTTGATTCTGGCGAGCTCCGCTATTGCCAACTGCCAGACCAACTGGCTTGTGGCTGTTATTGCCGTTGCCGTTATCGTGATCTGCAACATTTGGGGTCGCGGCATGGTCAAGATCGTGCCGATTCTGCTGGGCGTTGTGGTGAGCTATGCCGTTACGGCTGCGCTGGGCGAGGTCGACTTTTCTGGCGTCGCAGCCGCTTCCTGGGTCGGTCTTCCCATCGTGTGGGACAACACCGTGTTTGCGCTCTTTGGACCGCAGTTCGATAGCGGTCTTGCCACGACGGCCGTCATCACCATCATGCCGCTGGCCTTTGCGACCATGATCGAGCATATCGGCGATATCTCTGCTATTGGCTCCACCTGCGAGCGCAACTACATTGCCGACCCCGGTCTGCATCGCACGCTGCTCGGCGACGGTCTTGCCACGATTCTGGCTTCGCTTTTTGGCGCTCCGGCCAACACTACGTATGGCGAGAATACCGGCGTGCTCGCCCTGACGCGCGTGTTCGACCCACGCGTGATTCGCATTGCCGCGTGCTGCGCCATCGTGCTTTCGTTCTGCCCCAAGTTCGCTGCCGTGATCGCCGCCATGCCGCCATGCGTTATCGGCGGCGTGTCGCTCGTACTCTACGGCATGATCAGTGCCGTAGGCGTGCGCAACCTCATTGAGAACCAGGTCGATTTCCAGAACAACCGCAACGTGCTGGTGGCCGCTCTGGTACTCGTGCTTTCGCTCGGCATTGCCTATAGCACCGCCGGCGCCATCGTGTTGGAGCTGGGCGGCGTGACCATTTCACTGTCCGGCATTGCCGTGGGCTCACTGGTGGGCATTGTGCTCAACGCGATTCTGCCGGGTAACGACTTCGAGTTCGACGTTTCTGAGCTTGAGGAGACTGTCGAGTAGGAGTTGTGTTCAGCTAAATAATAAAATGGCGCCCGTGCGTATGCATGGGCGCCATTTTTAATGCGTCAGTGTCCAGTGTATGCCGCGGGCCATGCGCAAGTCGGTTTGGGTAAAGTGATTGCCGGGGTTGAGCTCCAGCGTTGTTGGAATGCCGCGCTCGACGAGCAACGCTTCCATCGCGCGTGTGTCGTCGAGCACGTGCCTCATCATGCGGTTGGGTGTCTTGGTTTCCTTTTTGCCGAGTGACAGGTAGACGGCTTGCGATCTGCTGGTAAAAGGGGCCGTGCTGGCGCGATCGACAAAGTCGGGAAACCATAGCGACCCCGATGCGCTCGCGGCGCGGTCAAAAGCGTCGGTTTGCCAGAGAGCCCAAAGCGAAAAGAGGCCTGCCAGCGAGTAGCCGGCAATGCCGCGCCAGGTGGGCGGCTGAGGAAGCGACGACTCCACCTGGGGGATTATCTGATTCAGCAGCTCATCAAGAAAACCGGCAGCTTGGCCGCCGAAAGGCTCGGCATCGCGTACGCATCCGTCGCATTCCCAAGGGCTTAGCTCGCGATTCCAATCGAGCCCGCCGATGGCGACAAGGGTGAATGGCGGACAGTCGAGCTCTCGGCAGCGGTCATAAACCTCGCTGCCGTCGCCCACGACCACAGGAAGGTAGATGACAGGCGCGCTTTCCGTATGATTCGAATAAACGGTTATTTGCTTTTGATGCGCTTCCATGACGGGCTTCTCTCAGTGTTGTGATATCGGCAGCCCCAATTGTCGCACGCCAGCGTATGCCGGTTGGGCTAGACCAAAGACAATCTCGTGCATCCCCTGCGGACGCATATGGAAAACGCCACCGCCGGAGGGGAGCTCGGCGGTGGCGTTGTTAAACGGTGCTGGGGCTCGGGGCCTTCGCGAGAGCTGCCATGTGCGCAGAGGCGTCTAAGAACGCTTACGGCTCGCCATGGTGCCTGCGGCGATAGCGGCTGTTCCCGCAAGGACGGTTGCCACGATGGCCGCACCCGAGGTGTCGCCGGTTGCCGCGAGCACGCCGGTAGTCTTGGCTTTCGTGGTTGAAGCCGCGACGGCCTTGGTCGGCTTTGAGCCCTCAGGCTTGGGGTTCTGCTTGGACTCCGCGGGCTTGCTTTCTGCGGGCTTGGTCTCGTCGGGCTTGGGGTCTTCCGGCTTGGCTACCTCGGGAGGTGCGATGGTCGTACTTTTGGCGACTGCTTTGATATAGAGGGAGTCGACCGTGGCGTCGCCCGTGCCGATGGCTTGGCCTGCCTCGTAGATGCCGTCACGGAGCTTGCGATAGTCAATGACCTTGCCGCCTTCGGGCGTCTGGATGGCGGCGTTCTCAATCTTGATGGTGCCGATTGTCTTGCCGTCAGCGCTCATGGCACGGGCAAAGATTGCCGCTGTATCTCCTTCGGCCGTTACCTTGCTGCGGATGATCGAGATGACTGCGGGTGTGACGCCCTCGCTGGTCTGGGCGATGATGCCGATGTTCTCGCCTTGGGGTTCGCGCCTCGTCTCGCCATCTTGGTTTTCGCTGTAGGGGATGGGGCCGTCGCCGTTCTCGACATAGCGGGCTATGGCCTTGACAACGGAGTCGCTGATGTAGATGTGGCCGCCCTTCTCGTTGGGTCGATCGTTTCTGGTGGAGAATGCAGCCGAAACCTCGCCTTCCGCAAACGCGTCCACGGTGGAGCCGTTCTTGACGACGATGTCGTCCTGGTAGGTGAAGAGGGCGTTGGCGCCACCGTATCTGCCTTTACTTGCACGGACCGTCACGTTTGCATGATCGAGGGTGATGCCCTTGTGGGCATAGACGCCATATTCAACACCGTTTACGTTGAGGGAGGCGTTTGTGGCTGCGAGGCTGCCCTTGGCCTCGACGGCAGCGTCTTTCTCGGAGCTTGCCTTGACCTGGCTGCCGTCCGAGATGTTGATATTGCCGCCGCTCCAAAGGGCCTCACCATCGGCTGAGCTTGCCTCGACCGTCCCGCCACCCTTGATGGTGAGGTTCTTGTCGGCTCCAATACCCTTGTCCTTGGTAGCCCTGGCGGTGACGGCTCCGCTGTCGTCAATCGTGATATTGCCGTTTGCCCTGATGCCATCCGATGCACCCGTGGCGTTGACGTTGCCCGAACCTTTGATAGCGAGATCACCTCCGGCATTGATGGCATCAAACCCAGTGCTCGTGGCGTTGACGGATCCGGCTCCGTCGATGTTGATATTACCCGTGGAGAGGATAGCGTCCTCAGTAGATGTCACGCTGAGCGTGCCGCCCTCGTCGCCTTGGATATTGAGCTCGGCATTCTCGTTAGTGCCATGAGAAACGTTGATGCTTTCGATCCATTCGGCAGTGACGATGTTGGTTCCCGAGTAATTCACGTTGAGCTTGCCTGCGGCCTGGATCTCGCCGCCGTTATAGTTGTTGAGCTTCAAGTCGTCGGCGCCGTCCCACGACCAGGTACCGGCCTCGTCGCTCGCCGCGGTGTTGTACTTGTTGCCGCCGACCTTGACCCATTCCGCTGCGAGCGAGACGCTCGGCATGAGCAGCGAGCTCACCGTGAGCGCGCACACGGCGCCCGCGACGATGCGGCGCGTCACGCGGCGCCAGCTGCCGTGCGCGAGTCCTATGCGACGGCGAACGTCGGGTTCGGCAACATGGGTTCCGGCGGTAGTGTCATTGCGTTTGGGGGTCGTGAACAAGGCTGCCATGGTTGCTCCCGTTCTCATAGGGCCTATACGACTAGATTCAGCGTATCTGCTGGATGTTGCCGGCGGTAGTGCCGTTTGGAGGGCAAAATGGCCAAAATGGGGGAGAAATAGGCCGCACGCCGGCGCAGGGACCGGCGCTAAAAGAAAAGCGCGGGGCCGCATGGCGACTCCGCGCTTTATTGTTCAGCTTTTGCAGCCTTGCCCTTACGCTACGAAGAAGTAGACGAGGAAGGCAAGGGCCGCGATCCACCCGTCCCGTGCGAAAAAGTGTTTACGAGCGCTTGCGGCTCACCACGGCGCCTGCGGCGATGGCAGCTGTTCCCGCAAGGGCGGCTGCCAAGATGGCTGCGCTCGAGGCGTCGCCGGTTGCTGCGAGCTTGCCGGTGGTCTTGGCTCCCGTGGCTGCAAATGCAACGGTCTTGGTCGTCTTCGTGCCCTCGGACTTGGAACCCTCGGGCTTGGTCTCGCCGGGCTTCTCCTCGGGCTTGGTCTCCTCGGACGGTGCGATGACGGCTTTCTTGGCGATGACATCGTCGTAGGGAGAATCAATCACGGCGTCGCCCGTGCCAATGACTTGGCCTGCCTCGTACATGATGCCGTTACTGAGCTCTTCTTTGTGGCGATAGTCAATGACTTTGCCGCCTTCAGGCGTCAGGATGCTGGTGCCTTCGATTTCGATGGTGCCGATCGCCTTGCCGTCCGCGCTCATGGCAAGGGCGAAGATCGCCGCCGTGTCTCCCTCGGCCGTGACCTTACTGCGGACGATGGAGATGGTCGCAGGCGTGATGCCCTTCTCGGTCTGGGCGAAGATGCCGATGTTCACGCCCCTGCGCTCAGGGGTCATCTCGCCATCCTGGTCTGTACTGTAGCAGTCGGGACCGTCGCCACCGATTTCGGCATAGCGGGCTATAGCCTTGACAACGGAGTCACTAATGTAGATGTGGCCACCCGCTTCGTTGGGGTCGTAGTTTCTGGTGAAAATCGCAGTCGAGAATTTGCCCTCTGCGAGCGCATCCACAGTCGAGCCGTTCTTGATGACGATGTCGTCCTCATCGGTGAAGAGTGCGCTGACTTCCCCGCCATCTGAGCTTGCGCGGACCGTCACGGTCGCGCCATCGAGCGTGATGCCCTTGTAGACATAGATGCCATACCCAACGCCACTTGCGTTGAGGGAAGCGTTCGTGACCGTGAGGCTGTTTTTACCGTCGATGGCGGCGTCTTCCTTGGAGCTTGCCTTGACCTGGCTGCCACCCGAGATCTCGATGTTGCCGTCGGCCCAAATCGCATTGTCTTTGATAGAGCTTGCCTCTACCTTGCCGCCGCCCTTTATGATGAGGCTCTCGTTAGCATCGATACCCTGATCCTCGGTGGCCTTGGCGGTGACGGTTCCGCTGTTGTCGATCGTGATGTTGCCGTCGGCCCTGATGCCATCCGAATCGCCCGTGGCGTTAACGTTTCCCGAGCCCTTGATGGTGACATCGCCCCCGGCATCGATGGCATCGTGCTCGGTGCTTGTGGCGTTGACAGTGCCAGCGCCGTCGATGTTGATGTTGCCGACGGAAGTGATGGCGTCACGAGAAGATGTCACGTTGAGCGTGCTGGAAGCGTCGCCCTGAATATTAAGCTCGGCGTTCTCGTTCGCGCCATCCTTAACCTTGATGCCGCGGCCGTCGTCGTTAGTGACGGTGTTGTTGCCCTCGTAGCTCACGTTGAGCTTGCCCGCTGCCTCGATCGCGCCGCCGTCATAGCCGTTGAGCTTCATATCGTCGGCGCCGTCCCAGCTCCAGGTGCCGGCCTCGTCGCCCGCCGCGATGCCGGCGTTGTACTGGGTGCCGCCGACGTCCACCCACTCCGCCGCGAGCGAGACGCTCGGCATGAGCAGCGAGCTCACCGTGAGCGCGCAGGCCAGGCCGCAGACGATGCGGCGTGTCACGCGACGCCAGCTGCCGTGTGCGAGCAACGTGCGACGGCGCACGTCGGGCTCGGCAAAATGGGCTCCAGAGGTTTTGTCATTGCGCTTGGGGGTCGTGAACAAGGCGGCCATGGTTACTCCCATCCTCATAGGGCCTATGCGATTACGCCCAGCATATCTGCAGGATGTAGCCGGCGGTAGTGCCGTTTGGAGGGCAAAATGTCCAAAACTTGGGAAGCAATACATCGCGCGTACGTGCGTTGCCTGGCTTTAAAAGCAAAGCGCGGAGCCGCTCGATGCGACTCCGCGCTTTGGTGTTCTGCTTTGGCAGCTTTGCCGCTACGCTACGAAGAAGTAGACGAGGAAGGCAAGGGCTGCGATCCACATGAGCGGCTTGATCTTGGAGGCCTCGCCCTTAAAGAGCGTGACGATCACGTAGGCGATAAAGCCCAGGCCAATGCCGGCAGAGATGGAGTAGGTGAAGGGCACGCCGGCGACAATCATGAACGCCGGGAAACCCTGCGACACGTCGGACCAGTCGATCTCGGAGGCCTCGCTCATCATGAGGTAGCCGACGTAGACCAGAGCACCGCAGGTGGCGGCGCTGGAAACGATGGTGACGATGGGGGAGAAGAACGCGGCGAGAATGAACAGCACGCCGGTGGTGACGGAGGTGAGGCCCGTGCGGCCACCGTCGGCAGCACCAGAGGTGGACTCGACGAAGGTGGTGATAGAGGAGACGCCCATGAAACCGCCCACAGCAGCGGCGGCGGAGTCGACGATCAGAATCTCCTTGATATTCTCGACGTTGCCGTCGTCGGTGAGGAACTCGCCCTGCTTGGCCACGGCCATCGCGGTGCCCATGGTGTCGAAGAAGTCACTCATGAGCAACGAGAACGAGATGACGAGGAGCGCGGGGTCGGTAAGGACCTTGACGATGGCAGGCACGCCGCCGGCGTCGGCGATGGGGCCACCGATGCTCGAGAAGTCGAGCGGGGCGATGATACCGGTCGGAGCCTGGGTCACACCTAGGGGGATACCGGCGATGACGGCGACGACGATGCCGATGAGCAGCGAGCCGGGGACGTTGCGGCAGGCGAGGGCGACTGTCACCAGGATGGAGATGATGCCGACGATGAAGGTGGGGGAGGTGATGTCGCCCAGACCGACGAGTGCACCGGCGCCAGCGGTGATAATGCCGGCATCGCACAGGCCAATCATGGCGATGAACAGGCCCAGACCCACCGAGATGGCGTGACGCAGGACAACCGGGATGGCGTCCATGATGGCCTCGCGCAGGCCACAAAGCACGAGCAGCAAGATGACGACGCCCTCAAGGAAGATGACGCTCATGGCCACGTGCCAGTCACCGCCGCAGACGGTGGTGGTGATTCCAGCGATCATCGCGTTGACGCCTAAGCCCGACGCGCAGGCGAGCGGGCGGTTGGCGAAGATGCCCATGCAGATGGTCATGATGCCGGCGCCCAGGCAGGTGGCGCAGGCGAGCGCTCCCGCATCGATGCCGGCGCCCGAGAGCACCGCAGGGTTGACGGCGATGATGTAGGCCATCGCCAGGAATGTTGTCAGTCCAGCGCGAAGTTCGGTCCCGATTGTGGACTTGCGCTCACTGACGTGAAAAAGTTCGTCCATGCATACCCTTTCCTTGTTCGGCCCCGAGTTTAGGCCGATTGACACGAACTCACCCACTATAGCCCCTTTACGACGCTGTTGTTCCTCGCATGTTGATGTTCGGCGCTTTGTAGCAGACGGACGGTATTTTTCGCATGAAAATGTGTGGGTACCGTATACTTAAGCGGTTACAACGACCCCTATGGAGGAACGTATGATTAAAGAGCTTTGCCACGACGAGGCCATCCTGTCCCAGCGTTGCGAGGTTGCGACCGTCGAGGACGAGTCGGTCGCACAGGACTTGATCGATACCATCAAGTCGCTCGATGATGCCGGCTGCCTTGCCGCTAATCAGATTGGCGTTACCAAGAAGGTTTGCGTCTACCTGGACGATGCCGGCGAGCCCCACGTGCTCTACAACCCCCGTCTGGTGTTTGGCCTGGGCGCCAGCAAGATGGAGGAGAGCTGCCTGACGCACGAGGAGGTCACCAAGTCCACGCGCTATATCAAGTGCAAGGTCGCCTTTGATCAGATCGTCGACGGCAAGATGAAGGAGTGCCGCCGCGACTACGCGGGCTTTGAGGCACAGATGATCCAGCATATGATCGACCACTGTCTTGGAAAGTTGGTCTAAGGGGACCAAAGCACCGCACTTCGTCTCTTTTGGTCCGGGCGTGACATTGTTGTCATGTCCGGGCTTTTGTGTTTAGCGCCTTTTTGTTTGGAGACAATGAAATTAGCAAGAACGTAAAGCTAGGAGGCGCTATGTGTACGAGTATTCGATTTACCGATAATTCTGGCCACATGTATCTGGGCCGCAATCTCGACTGGAGCTTTGACTACGGCCAACAGGTTCGCGTGATGCCGCGCGGGTTTCACATTCCGTATTCGTTTATCGACGACGCGACAGCGGCGCACGCGGTGATCGGTATGTGCATCGATTACAAGAACTACCCTATGTTCTTCGATTGCGGCAACGATGCGGGCCTCGCCGTGGCGGGTCTCAATTTCCCGGGTTATGCCGAGTATGCCGAGGACCCTGTCGACGGCAAGACCAATATCGCGGCCTATGAGTTTCCCCTGTGGGTGGCAGCGACGTTCTCGACGGTCGATGAGGTCGAGGCCGCGCTGCGCGACACGGTGATTGTCGCCAAATCTGCCGGAGAGGGGCTGGGCGTGTCGCTGCTCCATTGGATTATCGGCGACAGCCAGCGCAGCATCGTGGTCGAGATGATGGCTGACGGCCTGCATGTATACGACGATCCGGTCGACACCCTTGCCAACCAGCCGACCTTCCCGTGGCACATGGAAAACCTGCGCACCTATATCACCGCCACAAGCGATTTTCCGCAGACGGCGACATGGCGTGGCGCCGAGCTCAAGCCCTATGGAGCCGGTGCCGGCATGCGCGGCATTCCGGGCGATTGCTATTCGCCGAGCCGTTTTGTAAAGGCGGCGTACCTCAATGCCAATTACCCGCAAAAGGAGAGCGAGACCGAAAACGTCGTTCGCATGTTCCGCTCGCTCGAGGGCGTGGTGATGATCGAGGGAGCGTCCAGGATGGGCGATGGCAAGTTCGAGAAGACTATCTACACCGGATGCTTTAGCGCGCGCACGGGCAATTATTACTACGCGATGTATGGGGATCCATCGATTCGCTACGTGAGCCTGATGGATGCCGAGGGCGCGAGCCCCGATAGGCTCGTGGTTCCCGAGCCGCGCCGTTCGTAGCCGATAGCTTTACCGCAATGCAAAACGGCCCTGCATCTCCCGTGAGGTGCAGGGCCGCTTTCGTTGATTTGTGACGTCGCTAGAAGTTGGCGTCGTTGAGTTGTTCACTTTCGAGGCCGTCGAGCTGTTGCTGTTCGGGCGTATCGGCGACGCTCTCGAGCAGCTCGGTGGGATCGACGTTCATGTCCCTACCGGCTTCGTTGCCGTTGACCAAGTCGTCCGAGAAGATGTCGACTTCCATTTCCTCGGCCTCTTCAATCTGAACCTCGAGCGGCACCTGGGTGCGCACGAGCTTAACGGCCGGGCGCATGCGGGCAAACAGCGGCACGTACTCGATGATGATGGCAGAGTTCTCGAGACCGTACCAGCGCGCCGGGCTTCCGCAAGCGCGGCGGACGGCGTACTTGATGGCCATCACGCGGTGGTCATTGCGGTTGATGTCCGTTTCGGGGGCAAGCATCTTGCGCAGCATGCAAAAACGGAAGTCGCCCACGTTGCCGCGCGTCTCGTAGATGGAGTAGGTGTGGTGCTGCGGCGGCAACTCACCCGAGGCCATCAGGTCGCCAACGATCTGGCGCAGGTAGGCGTTGATGCGCTGATTGACCTTAAAGCCCAGGTCCAAGCGCACGCGGAACAGGAAGTCTGTGCCAAAGGTCTCAACGGAATACTCGTGCGTATAGGGCTCGTCGGTAACGTGTACGTTGATGAACCAATATGCCTTGGCGCGCTTGGGGTGCTTGTCCAGGATGGAATAGAGCACGTCGCGGTCGAGCGTGAGCGGGTCGGGGCTGTTGGTGAGGAACACCAGATTGTCGGCGAGCACGGGGTAGGTCTCGTCATTGCGCAGACGGTTGAGCTGGTCGATGTACTTGGAGACGGGCAGCAGAATCGTCTGCGTGCGCTCGATCGCGGTGCCGCGACGCCACACGTACATAAGGCCAAACAGCAGTGCGGCCAGGAAGATCATGACGTAGCCGCCGTCAAAGAACATGGTGAGGCACGAAGCGAAGAAGCACAGCTCAATGGCACCAAAGAGCAGGGCAAAGATGCAGGCGCCCAGCTTGTGCTTGAGGATGCCGGCGATATAGCTCGTCAATAGCGTCGTGGTCATGAGCATAGTCACGGTAATGGCGAGGCCGTAGGCGCTCTCCATGCGCTCGGAGTTTTGGAACAGCAGCACGATGAAGATGCAGCCGACCCACATGATGTTGTTGACGAGCGGAATATAGAGCTGACCCTTGGTGTCGCTGGGGTAGTGGATGCGCAGGTGCGGCATAAGGTTGAGGCGCGTTGCCTCGGATACCAGCGAGAACGAGCCGGTGATGAGCGCCTGCGAGGCGATGATGGCCGCCACGGCCGAAAGCACAATGGCAAAGGGGCGCAGGGGCTCGGGAAGCATCATATAGAACGGGTTAACGATATCCATCGCGAGCATCTGGGGGTTGGAGTTATTGGCGAGTAGCCAAGCTCCCTGACCCAGATAGTTGAGGATAAGGGCCGCCTTAACAAATGGCCAGGATGCATAGATGTTTGCCTTGCCCACGTGGCCCATGTCCGAATAGAGCGCCTCGGCACCGGTTGTCGACAGGAAGACAAAGCCGAGCACCATAATGCCCGAATGGTTGATGGGCGAGAACAGGAACATAATGCCGCGGATGGGGTTGAGCGCGCGTAAGATGGACAGGTTGCCGAGCATGTTGAACAGACCGGCGCCTGCCAGGAACAGGAACCACAGCGTCATGAGCGGGCCGAAGAGCTTGCCGATTGACGAGGTGCCGGCGCGCTGCATGGCAAATAGGCCGCAGATAATGATGATTGTGATGATGATGACGTTGGTCTGGCCGTCGCCCAGCAGCGCATGGCCCCATTCGATGGTGCGCAGACCCTCGATGGCTGTGGTGACCGTGACGGCGGGGGTGAGGATGCCGTCGGCAAGCAGTGCCGCACCGCCGATCATGGCGGGCAGAATCAGCCATGGTGCCACCTTGCGTACGAGGCTGAACAGGGCGAAGATGCCGCCTTCGTTGTGGTTGTCGGCCTTCATGGCGATTACCACGTACTTGACCGTGGTCACGAGCGTCATGGTCCAGATGACGAGCGAAAGCGCGCCCAGGATCATGTCCTCGCTGACGGTACCGATGCCGCCGTTGTTGGCGACGATTGATTTCATGGTGTACATGGGGCTCGTGCCGATGTCACCATAGACGACGCCGAGCGTTACGAGCAGCATGCCAGCGGAGAGGGGGATGGCTCCGTGCCCGCCTTGCCCGTGCTGGTCTTGGAGGTTTGCCTCCAGTTTATTGTGTGCCACGAGGACTCCCTTAGACATCCGGTTATCTGTCTAGGACAAAAAACTTTATGCCGTCTTTATACATACAAGAGCAGTTTGGCACATCGGGTTATTTTAGACAATAATCCTCAGCTGGGGATTATTTATCTACGCAGGTAGCATTTCAAAGCAGGGGCTTTTAAGCACGTACTGTCTGGGCGATGCCAGCCTTGGCGTTTGCGCGTTTGCCGGCGAGTTCGCAAAAAATCGCGCCGCCGATGATAAGTGCGGCGCCCATCAGACGGACCGGTGTTATGGCTTCGCCCAAAAGGACGGCCGAGAACACGACGGCCGAAAGCGGCTCGAGGTAGCCGACGACGGCGACGGTCTGCACGGGCAGTTTGGCGACGGCGCTAAAGTAGAGCAGACAACCGAGTCCGGTATTGACAATGCCGAGCATGGCAACGGCGCGCCAATCGATGCCGGCGGCAATGCCGGGGGAGAGGAACGAGGGGGCACCTTGCGTGAAGAGCGTAAGGATCAACGCGGTTACAAAGGCGGCACTCACCTGGAGCGTGGAGTTCTCGAGGCCTTCGATATGTGGCGCTCCCTTGCTGGCAATGACCATCAACGCGTAGCAGAAGGCCGAGGCGATGCCGCACACGATGCCCGCAATGGGCATATTGCCGCCGAGGCCTTGGGCCGCGATGAGGAAGGCGCCGCAAGCGACGGCTATGAAGCCGGTGATTTTACCGCCGGTCAATTTTTCGCCAAAGATGAGCGGGGAGAGGGCCATAACGATGATGGGGCCGCAGTAATACAGCAGCGAGGAGATGCCAACGCCAATAGTCTGGTAAGCGCGGAACAGGAATATCCAGCTGGCGCCCAGTGCGGCCCCCGAGAGGATGAGAGCCGCAGTTTCGCGGGGGCGAGATAGCGCCTGCAACTTATGGCGTTGGGTGATGGCGAGGACGGTGACAAGCGAAAGTGCACCCAAAAACGTGCGCAGGAGTACGATATCGGAGCTCGGCAGTGCGATAGCTGCGGCGATGATGCCGTTAGAGCCAAACAACAGTAATGCTGCTAAGTATGTAAACAGTCCGTTGTTCATGCGCTGACATCCCCTCTAAATCCGAACATGTTCACTATGGGTGAACTGGATTTAGAAGAAAAGCGAATATAATGCATGGAAAACATGACAAAAACTCATGCAAAGGTGGGGACGTGCCGTGGAGACCAATATCCAAAAGATGCAAGTGCTGCTCGAGACGGTGCGTGCCGGCAGCTTTACGCGTGCTGCAGAGCGGCTGAGCTATTCGCAGTCGGGCGTGAGCCGCATGGTGGGCGACCTTGAGGCAGACTGGGGTTTTAAGGTGCTTGATCGCAGCCGCGAGGGCGTGGTGCTTTCTGCCGACGGGCGGCAGGTCATGCCGGCAGTCGAGGCGTTATGCGAAGAGTTTGGCCACCTACAGCGACGCGTGGACGAGATGCGTGGG
Source organism: Collinsella aerofaciens (assembly GCF_040910325.1). GTDB lineage: Bacteria > Actinomycetota > Coriobacteriia > Coriobacteriales > Coriobacteriaceae > Collinsella > Collinsella aerofaciens_BL. The sequence goes on from NZ_JBDGAV010000014.1 coordinate 62,446, forward strand.
CTCATGCGCGGCAAAATCTGCATCGGTACGTTTTCGAGTGTGGCGACCCATGTGCTGCCGCCGGTGATCGCGCGGTTTCGCGCCGATCACCCGGACGTCGATTATGAGTTGCTGATGGGCGACTATTCAGAGATCGAACAATAGGTGGCTGAGGGTCGTTGTGACCTGGGCTTTATCCCGCGTGAACCCCGAGAAAACGGCATGGCATCGCGGTCTTTGGTGCGCGACGAGTTGATGGCGGTAGTGCCGGCAGATTCTTTGCTTGCCACGGCGGAGGTCGTTTCTCTTGCCGATTTAGCCAACGAGCAGTTTATTCTGCTAGAACGCGGCACCGATGACGAAATTACGCCGCTGTTCCGTCGGGCGGGGCTGACGGTGCGCTCCAAGCTGTCGACCTGGGATGATTATGCGATTATGGCTATGGTCGAGGACGGCCTGGGCGTGAGCATTCTTCCCGCGCTCATCTTGCGCCGTTGTCAGTTCGATGTTGCCGTGCGTTCGCTCGAGGGACATCCCCATCGGCAGATCAACGCCATATATCGAACGGCCGATGTTTCGCTTGCCGCCGCCCGTTTTCTCGAATACCTCTAAACGTGTACACGCCATTGTTTGCTTTGGGCAGATCTCGGAGTCCGGTACATTTTCTTATGAAATTGAACTTTCGAATGAAGCGCCGCGTTATACTGCTTGCTAAATTGAACCATGGTTCAATTCGTGTTCTATAAATTGAACTTTGCCAGCAAGGAGGTTCTAGTGGCCCAAGAGACGTTTAGCGATCGCCTGCGACAGGCTATGTCCGATCGCGACGTTCGCCAGTCGGACGTGATCCGCGCATCGGAGATGCTCGGCAAAAAACTCGGCAAGAGTCAGATGAGCCAATATGTGAGCGGCAAGACGATCCCGCGGCGCGATGTGGCTGAGCTGCTCGCCCGTATTTTGGAGGTCGATGTTACCTGGCTGCTTGCCGGCGACGCCGATCAAGGCGAGGCATCATCACCCCGCAACGATTCCAAGCCCGAACCCCATCCCTCAGCTCAAATTGCAAGGAGCACCACCATGCGTACTTTTTCTAAATCCACCAAGCTCGATAACGTCCTGTATGACGTGCGCGGTCCCGTCGTCGACGAGGCCGCCCGTATGGAGGACGAGGGCGAGCGCATCCTCAAGCTCAATATCGGCAACCCGGCGACCTTCGGTTTCCGCACGCCCGATGAGGTCATCAAGGACATGCGCCAGCAGCTGCCCGACTGCGAAGGCTATTCCAACTCGCGTGGCCTGTTCTCCGCGCGCAAGGCGATCATGCAGTATTCGCAGATCAAGGGCCTGCCCAACGTTCAGATGGAGCATATCTACACGGGCAACGGCGTGTCCGAGCTCATTCAGCTTTCGATGAACGCGCTGCTCGACAATGGCGACGAGATTCTGATCCCCAGCCCCGACTATCCGCTCTGGACGGCGTGCGCAACCCTTGCCGGCGGTCATCCCGTACATTATCTGTGCGATGAGCAGGCGGATTGGTATCCCGACCTGGAGGATATGGAGTCCAAGATTACGAGCGCGACCAAAGCTCTCGTCATCATCAACCCCAACAACCCCACGGGTTCTGTCTATCCGCGCGAGGTGCTCGAGGGCATCGTCGAGATTGCACGCAGGCATCAGCTGATGATCTTTGCCGATGAGATCTACGACCGCCTGTGCATGGACGGCTACGAGCACGTCTCGATTGCCTCGCTCGCTCCCGATCTGCCCTGCGTCACCTTTAGTGGCCTTTCCAAGTCGCACATGATCGCGGGCTATCGTATTGGCTGGATGGTGCTTTCGGGCAACCAGCGCTGCATGAGCGACTTCATCATGGGCGTCAACATGCTCTCGAACATGCGCCTGTGCTCCAACGTGCCGGCTCAGTCGATCGTTCAGACGGCACTCGGTGGCCATCAGTCCGTTAACGACTACATCCGTCCCGGCGGCCGTGTCTACGAGCAGCGCAACTTTGTGTATGAGGCGCTCAACAAGATTGACGGCATCTCGGTGGTTAAGCCGCGTGCAGCGTTCTACATCTTCCCCAAGATGGATGTGAAGAAGTTCAACATCACCGATGACGAGCAATTCGCCCTTGACCTGCTGCACGAGAAGAAGATCCTGATTACGCGCGGCGGCGGCTTTAACTGGGGCGAGCCCGACCACTTCCGCATCGTGTACCTGCCGCGCATGGAAGTACTCAAAGAGTCCCTCGAAGACCTCGCCGACTTCTTCGATCATTACCGCCAAAGCTAGTGGGATAGAAGCTCCGCACTATGAAAAGCTCCCTGCAGTTGTTTTGCTGCAGGGAGCTTTCTTGAATCGGCGGAACTAGATCACTATCCCAGTGCAGTGGTCGATTTCGTGCTGGATGATCTCGGCGGTGTAGCCCGAGAAGTTTTTGATGCGGTGGACAAAGTTCTCGTCCAAATACTCAACCTTAATGCGGCGATAGCGGGTGCAGGGACGCTCGCCGATCAGCGAGAGGCATCCTTCGCTCGTCTGATAGGCATTGACCTGTTCAAGAATTTGAGGGTTGTACATCAGGAGTGTCCTGTTGCCGTCCTTTACGCAGATGATGCGTTTGCGCACACCGATCATGTTGGCGGCGAGCCCCACGCACTCGTGCTCATGCTCGTGGAGTGTATCCAGGAGGTCCTGCCCGGTCGCGGCATCGTCGGGCCCCGCGTCTTCGGAAGGCAGGCGCAAAAAGAACTCGGATTTCATGATGGGCTTAATCATGGCGGGCTCCTCATGTCTTATGCTTTCGTGGACTTTTAATAATAGCGCGGAAGGAAAGCTGCGCGTCCGCGTTACCTTGATTATCAACTTCATCCGAACACTTCCCACATTCATCCGCACATGTGCGGATGAATGTGGGAACCCGATACCTTGAGGGCCGGACCGGCCGGCCCCGGGAGATCGGAGGACGGCATGTCCGGAAAGAAGAATATGGGCTCCGCGAGGGCGGTCCCGAGGGCCTACGGAAGGCTCACGAGGCACGAGCGGGACACGGTCCAGAGGATGCTGGAGCGCGGGGCCTCGTGCAGGGAGATCGCGAGGGAGCTGGGCAGGTCGCCCTCGACGGTGAGCGCCGAGGTGGCGTCGCACAGGTTCGTGACGGCGCCGAAGTCCAGGCGCGGCGAGCGCGTGGACGCCTCCGCCGACCTGTCGGCGGCCTGCCCGCGCCTGGCCGCGTGGCCGCGATGCTGCAACGGCTGCGGCCGGTACCGCGCGATCGGCTGCAAGCGCCGCCCCCACGTCTTCTACGAGGCCCGGGCCGCGCAGCTGTGCGCCGACTCGGTCCTCGTCTCGTCCAGGCGCGGGATAGACGCCGACGAGCCCGCCGCGGCGGCCAGGCTGGAGGCGATAAGGGACTGCCTGCGCCGGGGGCTCTCGCCCGAGCAGATGGCGGCGCGCAACGGCGGCCCGGTGGACCTGTCGCCGTCGACCATCTACCGCTGGGTCTCGGCGGGCTACGACGGCATGACCAACATGGAGCTCAGGCGCAAGGTCGGCTACAGGCCGAGGAAGAGCGCCGCCGGCCGGGCGGCCACGCGCCACTCCGCCCGCAGGTCGCATGCCGCGTTCCTCGCCCTCGGGGAGGACGCGTGCGCCGCGGCCTGGGAGATGGACACGGTCGAGGGCGCGCGGGAGGACTCCGCCTGCCTGCTCACGCTGCTGCACCGCCCCAGCAGGCTCCAGCTCGCGCTGCCGCTGGAGGAGAAGACCGCCGGGTGCGTCGCGGACGCCC
>NZ_JBDGAV010000015.1:0-59696 GCF_040910325.1 Collinsella aerofaciens
TGACCCCATATCGTTGGGGCCAGGCCCGATTTTGCCTCTTGACAATGTCCTGCTCATATTAAAAGGAACGTCCCCAAGTGCCAAGTGCATCAAGAGTGCCCCCTTTGACCAGTCGTTTAAGAACGTCCCCAATGACTACCCATGTGCCAAGTGTTACGCCGATGTTTTGGCACCGACAGCGAAAACCCGCCAGAGCGAGCAAGGTGCCTTGAAACGAGGTGGCATTGATCTTTTGATCATGCCGCCGAAGTTGAAAGGCAGATTGCCGCTCTGGCGGGTTTGCAGCGTCAACTGGTTACGCGGTTTGGTAAAACCGCGTAACTCTAGTAGTTGGCTTCGTAGCCGTTACCGTCGCCGGTGGGCTCTTCGTAGTAGTCCGAATCGCTCGAATCGCTTGAGTCATCGGAATCGTCAGAGCTGACCGATGAGGTTGCGGTACCGTTTGCGTAATCGTCAGACGTGTTGTTGTTCAGGTCGCCGATCGTAGAGCTGGAACCGTCGGAAAGACCCATGGTGTTGGGACCCTTGGGGTCCTTGCCGGCATCGACGCGCTCCATCATTTCCTTGAGCTCGTCCTCGTAGACAAAGACGTAGCTCACACCGTCGATCATGGTGCTGTCGTCGGCGTACGAGGGCAGGTTGGCCGAGTAGATACCGTCGACATCCATACCGCGCATGGCGTTGACCGTAGCCACGATATCCTGAACGCTCATATCGGTTACGAGCATATCGGACAGCGAATTAACCAGGCCAAAGATCTTCGTGGCATCGAAGTTATTGAGAATCTGGTTGGCAAGGGCGCCAAGCACCTGACGCTGGTGGCGCATGCGCGTGTAATCGCCGTCGGCATAGGTGTAGCGGCAGCGGGCATAGGTAAGGGCGGTGGCACCGTCCATATGCTGCTGGCCAGCGGTAATCTTAATATCCAGGTGCTCGGGGTCGTCAACATCATCGGTTGCGTTAATGTCGATACCGCCAACCGAATCAATCAGCGCCTGCATACCGTCGAAGCTGACCTCGGCATAGTGGGAAATCTGAACACCGCACAGCTCGTTGACAGCCTCGACCATGGCCTCGGCGCCGCCAACGGTATGGCAGGCGTTGATCTTCATGGTCTCGCCCTTGTACTCGACCTTGGTGTCGCGCGGAACGGAAATGAGCGTCGCCTGCTTTTGCGTGGGGTCGATGCGTGCCAGGATAATCGAGTCGGCACGGTACGTATCCTCGCCCGGACGGCCGTCGGTGCCAAGGAGCAGCACGTAGAACGGATCCTTTGCCTCATCGGTGTCAACCAGAACCCGACGCAGATTGTCGGTAATGACATTAGAATCGCCGAGCTTGCCCATAATGGTGGCAAACCACAGGCCGGCAGCGGTAGTGGCACTCAGCAGCACGCCAAGCACGACAATGAGCGCGACGTGACGAATCGTGTGGCTACGACGAAGTTGACGAGCGCGCTCGGAATAGCGAGCCACGTTATCGCGACTGTAGATCTTGGCCTGCGCACCAGTTGAGGGTCTTCGGGCGGTGGTATCCGCGAGGGGCTTTTTATTAAACATAGGCAACCTGTATTAGTAGATGACAGGATCGGGGACGGAAGCATGCTCGACATGCGCGCCGAGCGCCTGCAGCTTTTCGACAAACTGCTCGTAGCCGCGCTTGATGTGATGGATGGCCGAAACCTCGGTCGTCCCGTCGGCGATCAAGCCCGCTACGACGAGGGCCGCTCCGCCACGCAGATCGGGCGAGGTAACCTGTGCACCCGAGAAGCCCTTGACGCCATGAATCATGGCATGATGGCTCTCGATACGAATGTCGGCACCCATGCGCACCAGCTCAGAGGCGAACATAAAGCGATTCTCGAAGATGTTTTCGGTAATAACGGAACTGCCGTCGGCAAGGGCGGAGAGCACCATAATCTGCGCCTGCATGTCGGTCGGGAAACCGGGGAACGGAAGCGTCTGGATGTCGACCGGCTTGATACGCTCGGCACGGTTCACATGGACGCCATCTTCGACGCGCTCGCAGTCGATACCCATGAGCTCCATCTTCTTGAGCACCATACCCAAGTGAATGGGGCAAAAGCCCGTGACATCGACACCGCGATCGTCGGCCATCAACGCACCGGCAACGATAAAGGTACCGGCCTCGATGCGGTCGCCCACCACGCGATGGGTAACGGGATGGAGCTCTTCCACGCCCTCGATGGTCACGACGGGCGTGCCCGCGCCGACAATCTTAGCGCCCATCTCGTTGAGCATGTTGGCGAGATCGACGATCTCGGGCTCGCGGGCGGCATTATCGATAACCGTGGTGCCCTGTGCGCGCACAGAGGCCATGATGAGGTTCTCGGTCGCACCGACGCTGGCGAACTCGAGCGTGACGGTGGTACCGCGCAGACCTTGGGGCGCATTAGCGTTGATGTAACCGTGGGCGGTATCGAACTCAACGCCCAGGGCCTCAAGACCAAGAATGTGCATATCGATCTTGCGAGCACCCAGGTTGCAGCCGCCCGGCATGGCAATCTTGGCGCGATGGAAGCGGCCCAGCAGGGGTCCCATGACGGCGGTGGAAGCACGCATCTTGGCAACGAGCTCGTAGGGGGCCTCCCAAGAATCGACCTGAGAGGTATCAATCTCGAGCGTGTGCTCGTCGAGAACATCGATCGTAGCGCCCATGCCCTTGAGCACCTTGCCCATCACGTGGACATCGGAAATATCGGGCACGTTCTGCAGCGTCGTCTTGCCCGGCGCCAGAAGCGTTGCCGCCATGAGTTTGAGCGCGGAGTTCTTGGCGCCCGAGACGGGCACGGAGCCTCCGATGGCGTGGCCACCCTCAACGCGGATAATATCCAAGGTCTACCCTTTCAAAAAGCATGCCCGGGGTGGCTGGGCCATCCCGGGCATGATGTGTTCGCAAATGGTCGAACGCTAAATCGTTTGACTATTGGGCAAGCTTGAGCTTACACCATGCGATTTCATTATAGAGGTAGGCGCGGCGTGCATCATCCTCCGACAAATTACCCAGCTTCTCTTCAAAACCTTGAATATCAGCTTTAAGCTTGTCGGCATCGACGGTCGCCAAATCGCAAGCGCGCTCGGCGAGAACGGTCACGACATCGTCCGCAACCTGGGCATAGCCGCCGGCCACGGCAAACGTGTGGTCGACAGTGCCCATGGCCTTATCGGAAACGCGAACGTAACCGCGGTCGATCGTGCAGATCTCGCTGGAGTGAGCAGGCAGAACGCCAAACTCGCCATCCGTGGACGGAATCGACACAAACGCAGCGTCGCCCTCATAGGCGCAGCTCACGGGGCACACGATGCGGATACGCATAACCTACTTCTCCCCCATCTTGCGGGCGCGCTCGCGCACGTCCTCAATCGTGGAAGCATAGCGGAAAGCCTGCTCGGGCAGGTCATCGGCCTTGCCGTCGACAATCTCGGCGAAAGAGCGGACGGTATCCTCGACGCGGACGTAGACACCGGGGTTGCCGGTGAACTTCTCGGCGACGTGGAAGGACTGCGAGAGGAACTGCTGAATCTTACGGGCACGGTTGACCGTAAGGCGCTGCTCCTCGGACAGCTCGTCCATACCCAGAATGGCGATGATGTCCTGAAGGTCGGAGTACTCCTGCAGGAGCTCCTGGACCTTGACGGCGACACGGTAGTGCTCCTCGCCAACGATCGAGGGATCGAGAGCGTCGGAGGAAGACGCAAGCGGGTCGATAGCCGGGAACAGGCCGAGCGACGAAATGCTACGCGAAAGAACCGTGGTGGCATCGAGGTGCGTAAACGTCGTGGCAGGCGCCGGGTCGGTCAGGTCGTCTGCGGGGACGTAGACAGCCTGGACGGAGGTAATGGAGCCCGTCTTGGTCGAGGTAATGCGCTCCTGGAGGTCGCCCATCTCGGTTGCCAGCGTGGGCTGGTAACCAACGGCGGACGGCATACGGCCCAGCAGTGCGGAAACCTCGGAACCTGCCTGGGAGAAGCGGAAGATGTTGTCGATGAATAGCAGAACGTCCTGGCCACGATCGCGGAAGTACTCAGCGGTGGTAAGGCCGGCCAGACCGATGCGCAGACGCGCTCCGGGCGGCTCGTTCATCTGACCATAGACCAAGCAGGTCTTGTCGATAACGCCAGACTCGCTCATCTCGAGGAACAGGTCGGTGCCCTCGCGGGTACGCTCGCCGACGCCGGTGAACACCGAGGTACCGCCGTGCTCCTGGGCGAGGTTGTTGATGAGCTCCTGAATCAGAACGGTCTTGCCGACGCCGGCGCCGCCGAACAGGCCCGTCTTGCCGCCACGGATGTAGGGCTCGAGCAGGTCAACGGCCTTGATGCCGGTCTCGAAGATCTCGGTCTTGGTGGTGAGCTCGTCGAAACGGGGCGCTGCATGGTGGATGGGGTAGAACTCCTCCACCTCGGGCATGGGCTTGCCGTCGACGGGCTTGCCCATGACGTTCCAAATGCGGCCGAGCGTCTTGGGACCAACGGGCATCTTCATGGGCTCACCGGTATCGGTGGCGATGAGGCCGCGCTGCAGGCCGTCGGTCGAGGACATGGCGACCGTGCGGACGACGCCGCCCGGAAGCTGGCTCTCGACCTCGAGGATCGTGCTCAGATGACCGATCGGGGTCTCGGCCTCGACCGTGAGCGCGTTGTAGATCGGGGGCACCGCACCGTCAAACTTGACGTCGACGACAGGACCGATGATTCGCACGATGCGACCATCACCGGCAGTCGTCTTCTTGGTGGCTTCCTCGACCGCAAGCTTTACGGTGTTATTAGCCATTACTGTTCCTCCAATGCTGAGGCTCCGCCGACGATCTCGTTAATCTCGGTCGTGATCGAAGCCTGGCGCACGCGACTATACGTGCGGGTAAGGGTCGAGATGATCGCGGTGGCGTTTTCCGTCGCGGAGTGCATGGCCTTGCGGCGTGCACCCTGCTCGGCAGCCGCCGAATCGATCAGGGCCTGGTAGATGACCGTCAGGATATAAGACGGCACAAGCTTGCCGAGAACATGCTCGGGAGAGGGCACGAACTCGAACGTGGACGAGATGCGCTTAGGGGCGTCGGTCTCGTTCTTACGCGGACCGTGGGCCATAGCGATCATCTCGGGGTCGAGCGGCAACAGATGCTCGACGCGAAGCTCCTGATCCACGCGATTCTTGGCGTGGTGGTAGACAAGCTCGACACGGTCAAGCTCACCGGCACGATACGCATCGCAGATATGAGAGGAGATCATGCGGGCCTGATTGAAATCGGGCTCAGAGGAGTTGCCCTCAAAGTGCATGACGACGTTTTCGCGGTCACGGAAATACGTGGCCGGTTTGCGCCCACACGCGATGATCTCGCACTCGATGCCGTCGTTCGCCCAAGAAGCGGCGAGCTTTTCGGCCGTGCGCTCCACCGTCGTATTGAAACCGCCGGCAAGGCCGCGGTCCGAGGCAATAACGACAATCAGGCCATGCTTGACGTTCTCATGCTTCTGCAGCATGGGATCGGTGCCCGAACAGGAAGCGTCGCCGGCGACCGTCAACATGACGTCGGTCAGCGCCTCCTTATAGGGCTCGGCCTGCTTGGAGCGATCAAGGGCACGACGGATCTTGGCCGTAGAGACCATCTCCATCGTGCGCGTGATCTGCTTGGTCGTGGTAACCGAGGAGATTCGCTTCTTAATGTCGCGAAGGTTGGCCATGGGGCTTAGTTCTCCTCTGATCCAGAAACATCCGAATGGTGCTTGGCCATGAACTGCTGCTTGAAGTCGCCGATGACGCGCAAGAGCTCAGCCTTGGTGTCATCATCGATCTTCTTGGCGCGAACCTTGTCGAGCAGCGAGCCAAAGCCATTGTCCATGTACTCGATGAGCTCGGCACGGAAAGGCAGCACGTCGGCGATCCCCAGGTCATCCAGGAAGCCCTCGTTGCCAGCGAACAGCGTAACGATCTGCTCGCCAACCTCAAACGGCTTGTAGCGCGGCTGCTTCAGGAGCTCGGTCATGCGGGCACCATGGGTCAGCTGCTTCTGAGTAGCCTCGTCGAGGTCGGAGCCGAACTGCGTAAAGCCGGCGAGCTCCTGGTACGAAGCGAGGTCCAGACGGAGGTTGCCGGCGACCTGCTTCATAGCCTTGGTCTGCGCGTCGCCACCGACGCGGGACACGGAAATGCCCACGTCAACTGCCGGGCGCTGGCCCTGGAAGAAGAGCTCGGACTGCAGGTAGATCTGACCATCAGTAATGGAAATGACGTTGGTCGGAATGTAGGCCGAGACGTCGCCGTCCTGGGTCTCGATGATCGGCAGAGCCGTCATGGAGCCATAACCGTTCTTCTTGGACATCTTGACGGCACGCTCGAGCAGACGAGAGTGCAGGTAGAAGATGTCGCCAGGATAGGCCTCGCGTCCGGGCGGACGATGCAGCGTCAGCGACATCTGACGGTAGGCCACAGCCTGCTTGGACAGGTCGTCGTAGATGACGAGCACGTGGCCGCCGGGGTTGGTCTCGCTGGCGGGCTTGCCGTCCTCGCCGTTGTACATGAAGAACTCGCCGATAGCGGCACCGGCCATAGGCGCGATGTACTGCATAGGGGCGGAATCGGCAGCGGTGGCCGAAACGATGATGGTGTAGTCGAGCGCACCGTGCTGAGCGAGGGTCTCGCGGATGTTGGCAACCGTGGAGGCCTTCTGGCCGATGGCTACATAGATGCAGACCATGCCCTTGCCGCGCTGATTGAGGATAGCGTCGATGGCGATGGCGGTCTTACCGGTCTTACGGTCGCCGATGATGAGCTCACGCTGACCGCGACCAATAGGCACCATGGAGTCGATGGCCAACAGGCCGGTCTGAACCGGCTCGCACACCGGGGTACGGTCGATGACGCCGGGGGCCTTGAACTCGACGGGGCGACGATGCGTGGCGACGATGTCGCCAAGGCCGTCGATAGGTTGGCCGAGCGGATTGACGACGCGGCCGAGCATGGCGCGGCTCACAGGGATATCCATAATGCGGCCAGTGGTGCGGCACTCGTCGCCTTCCTTGATGGAGTCGACGGCACCAAACAGAACGGCGCCGACCTCGTCACGGTCAAGGTTCTGGGCAAGGCCGAAGACGGTCTCACCGGTATCGGAGCTCTTGAACTCCAGAAGCTCGCCTGCCATGGCGCTCTTGAGGCCGGAGACGCGCGCGATGCCGTCGCCTACCTCGTCGACCGTTGAAACCTCATGCGTATCGACCGTCGCGGAGAGGCTCGTGAGCTGCTCCTGCAGTTTCTTGGCGATATCCTGGGCATTGAGGGTTTCGGACATTAGGCTTCACCTCCGTACGAATTAGCAGAGTTTGCGAGGGTCTCCTGCGCGATGCGCAGCTGCGTCTTGACGGAAATGTCACGACGCTCGCCGCGGGCCTCGAGCACCAGGCCGCCCACAATAGACGGGTCGACCTGCTCGATAAGGAATACCTTGCGGCCGAAGTCCTGCTCGCATTTCTTAGTGATGGTTTGACGCAGCTCGTCGTCGAGCGGGATCGCCGTGGTGACGGTCACGCCCACTACATCCTCGTCTTCCTCGGCAACATACTTAAAGGCAGCTGCCACCTTGGGAAGAAGGTCGAGCTGGTCGCGCTTGGACATGGTGTCGAGCACGGCGATGATCTCGGGGCTGGCAGAAGCCAGGCGCTCGATCATCTCGAGGTCCTCGAACACATGGTTCTCGGCCTTGGCGGCTTCCAGAAGGGAGCGCGCGTAGGTCTCGAGCACCTTGTCCTGATAGCGGCTAGTCGGCATTCAGGCTACCTGCTTCCTGGATGTAGCGCTCGATGAGCTTCTTCTGCTCGGCATCGTCCTCGAGCGCCTCGCCCACGATCTTGGTGGCGACGGCAACGGACAGGTCGGCGATGGAGCTCGCGGCACCGGCGTAAATGGACTTGCGCTCGTCCTCGACGGTCGTATGGGCCTTGGCGATGATCTCCTCGGCCTCCTTGTGAGCAGCCTCGATGATACGGGCGCGCTCGGACTCGGCGTCCTTACGGGCCTCGAGAACGATGTCGGCAGCCTGACGACGGGCGTCGGTGACGATCGAGTCGGACTCAGCGCGCTTGGCGATGGCCTCCTGCTTGGTCTTCTCGGCCTCGTCGAGGCTCTCCTCGATCTTCTTGCCACGCTCCTCCATGGTCTTCATGATGCCCGGCAGGGCGACCTTGGCCAGCACGATCCAGATAATCAGGAAGGCGATAAGCGCCGGGATGAACTCCGCCATCTTAGGGATGAGGATGTCCGCACCGGCAGCGCCGTCCTCGGCGAACGCGGAAACCGGCATGAGCAGCGCGGCCGCGGATGCGGAGAGTGCGATCGCGCTCTTCTGGGATGAAAGATTCATACTTGACGCTCCGTGCTATTTAACGATCAGCGCGACAACGAAGCCGATCAGAGCCAGAGCCTCGCCGAAGGCGGAGCCCATGATGAAGACGGTGAACACGCGGCCCTGGACCTCAGGCTGACGGGCCATAGCACCCGTAGCACCCAGAGCAGACAGGCCGATAGCAAGACCAGCGCCGATAACACCGAGACCGTAACCGATAACTCCCACGATTCCTCCTTTGTCGTGCGTGTCTTATTTCACGCAGGATAACCTTTTTATAACTGCCGGGCTCCATGGGTACGGGCACCGGCGGTTTAACGAATTGCCTTACCTTTAAGGCACGAACGGAAGACTACTCCTCCTCCGCAACCTCCTCTGCCTCGGAGACATACACGGCGGTAAGGACCGTGAAGACGTAAGCCTGGATGGCGCCGACCACAAGCTCGATCGCATAGATCAGGATGAGGATGGCAAGCCAGGCCAGCGAAGGCAGGGCGCCGACGGCGTGGGCCGCGGAAACCTGCTGAAGCAGCGGCTGCATGAACATGCTCGCCATGATGGCAAACGAGCCCATGACCACGTGTCCTGCGAACATGTTGCAGAACAGACGGACGGCGAGCGTGATGAGGCGCAGGAAGGTCGAGAAAAGCTCGACGACCCACACGAGCACGTTCATCGGGAAGCTCACGCCCTGCGGGGCGAGGCTCTTGATGTAGCCGATCACGCCGTGAGCCTTGCATCCGTAGTAGATGAAGTACACGAAGGCGAAGATGGCGAGCGCGGCGGTGGAGCCGATTGCGCCGGTGCCGGGCTTCATTCCCGGGATCAGGCCGATCATGTTGTTGATCAGGATGAACAGGAAAAGCGAGCACAGGAACGGGAAGTGCTTCTTCCAGTTCTCACCCACGACACCCTTGCCGATATCGTTCTCGACGTACTCGATGATGTACTCGAAACCGTTGACGAAGAAGCCCTTGGGAACCAAAGTCTGCTTCTTCTTGAACACGGCCAGGACGATCAGGAGCACGATCGTGGAGACGATCAGCCAAAACGAGTACTGCGTGATGCCGCAGCTCAGATCGCCCACGACAGGGGTGGAGCTGAACTCGCTGACCAGATGATTAATCTCATCAGGCAGCTTTTCAAAAATTTCCACGACTTACCTTTCGACCTCATGAGGATCTCGCAGCGCCTTGGCGACGCGAACCGCGCAGGCGGCCATAAAGGCCACGAAGCCGATCGCCTCGCCCAGGAGGAACATGCGAAATGCCTCTCCGAACAACACAAACACAACCAAGGTAAAGACAAGCAACGCGATTGCCGAGACCGCGAGACTCACCATACCCTTGAGCATGTCCGCATTCTGCTTATCGTCAAGAACCGGCTTGAGCGTAAAGACAAAGGGAAGGAAGGCAATCGCGCCCGCGATGGCACCTGCAACGATAGCGAGCAGATCGGCTATCTGAAACACTGGCGTCCTCACTTTCCTTTTTAACGCCTCACAGAACAGTTCCCGCCAAACATTGGTGACTATTGTACGAGCCAATCGCTAAAGTACAACCGAAAAAGCATCGGTTAATACGCACCTGTTCGTTTTCTTAAGACCTTCTTTATGCCGCAGGTACGGTAATACGTTTTTCTCGAACCCTGCAGGGCAAAACGTCCGTTAACAGGAGTGCGCGCGGTCGCCTTTTGTTCGACCGCGCGCACCGTTTCTTCGTATTTGCAGCCGCGGCCGTCTTAGCCCAGCGACTAGAGCGTGCCGTAGATGCGGTCGCCGGCGTCGCCGAGACCGGGAACGATGTAGGCAGCCTCGTTGAGATGGTCGTCGATGGCGCAGGTATAGATATGCACATCGGGATCCTTCTCAGTCAGCGACTTGAGGCCCTCGGGGGCCGCGACGATGCACAGCATGCGGATGTCCTTGACACCGCGCCCGCGCAGGTAGCTGATGGCCATCTCGGCCGAACCGCCCGTGGCGAGCATGGGGTCGACGACCAGGCAGATGCGCTGGTCGATATCCTTGGGCATCTTGCAGTAATACTCGTGCGGCTCGTGGGTGACCTCGTCGCGCTCCATGCCGATGTGGCCCACGCGAGCGGAGGGCACCAGGTCGAGGATACCGTCGACCATGCCAAGGCCCGCACGCAGGATGGGCACGATGGCGAGTTTCTTGCCGGCAAGCTGTTTGAACGTGGCGGTAGTGATGGGGGTCTCGACCTCGACGTCTTCCATAGGCAGGTCGCGCATGGCCTCGTAGCCGTCAAAAAGCGCGAGTTCGCGCACGAGCTGACGGAACTGGTTGGTGCCGGTGTTTTTGTCGCGCAGGATCGACAGCTTGTGCTGGACGAGCGGATGATCGACAAGCGTCACACGGGACGCATCGTAGGTGACGGTCATGGGTTGATTGCCCCTTTCGTTGCAGCCGCAAAACGGCCTTGCTGACAAGGCGCGCAGCAATGTTGCCGCCGCACGCCATGCATAAGTTTAGCGGTTTGTTGTATCGAGCAGCCCATCGCAGCCCTACTGTGCGGTACTGAGCGAGCGCTTGACTGCATCACGCCAGCCCGCAAGGTTTTGCTCGCGACGCTCGGCGGACATATGGGGAAGGAAGGTCCTAACGATCTGGGCATTTTGCTCCAGCTCTTCAAGGTCTTCCCAATAGCCGACGGCAAGACCCGCCAAGTACGCGGCACCGATTGCCGTGGTCTCCACCGTCTCGCATTGCAGCACGGGGATATCCAGCAGGTCGGCCTGGAATTGCATGATGAACTCGTTGCGCGAGGCACCGCCATCGACAGACAGGCGCTCAATCGAAAGCCCCACGTCCTGCTCCATGGCGCGCAGCACGTCGTAGCTCTGATATGCCATGGATTCGCAGGCGGCACGTACGATGGTCGCACGGCTCGAGGCGCCGGTCAGACCGCACACGATACCGCGGGCATGCGGGTCCCACCAGGGAGCACCCAAACCTGCAAAGGCGGGAACGAAGTAGCAGCCCTCGTTGTCGCTAATCGAAGCGGCGAGTTGTGCCGACTCGCTCACGCTCGAGATGATGCCCATGTTGTTGCGAAGCCAGTTCATCGTTGAACCGGCGGCAAAAATAGAGCCCTCGAGCGCATAGCTGACTTTGCCGTCCGCAGCGATACCGATGGTGGAGACCAGGCCATTCTTGGATTCGACGATCTCGTCACCGGTGTTCATGAGCATAAAGCAGCCCGTGCCATAGGTGTTTTTGGTCTGGCCGGGATAGAAGCAGCAGTGGCCGAACAGCGATGCCTGCTGGTCGCCCGCCACGCCCATGATGGGCGGCATGTTGGTCATGATGTCGCTCGCGACGCGGCCGTAGTCGCCCGAGCTCCAGCGAACCTCGGGCATCATGGAACGTGGAACGTCAAAGAGCGCCAGCAGGTCGTCGTCCCAATCGAGCGTATGGATATTAAAGAGTGCCGTGCGGCTGGCATTGGTGTAGTCGGTGGCAAAGACCTGGCCGCCGGTGAGGTTGTAGATGAGCCAGGTGTCGATGGTGCCAAACATGAGGTCGCCCGCCGCCGCGCTCTCGCGTGCGCCGTCGACGTTGTCGAGAATCCACTGCACCTTGGAGGCCGAGAAATACGGGTCAAGCGTAAGTCCCGTGCGGGAGCGCACCAGCTCCTCGCAACCCTGTTCAACCAACGCGTCGATCGCCGGCGCGGTACGACGGCACTGCCATACGATGGCGTTATAGATGGGCTGGCCGCTCACGCGGTCCCAGACCACCGTGGTCTCGCGCTGGTTGGAGATGCCGATGGCGGCGATGCGATCGGAATGGATGCCGCTCTTAAACTGAACCTCCATCATCACGCCGATCTGGCTGGCAAGCACCTCCGTGGGATCCTGCTCCACCCAGCCGGGGCGCGGGAAGCTGGTTTTGACGCTACGACGCGCCTGGGCAACGATGCAGCCGTATTCGTCGACAATGGCCGCGAGTACCGAGGTAGTGCCGCAGTCGAGCGCCATGATGTAGGAACCGCCAAAGTTAAACGAGGCATCTTCCATGCCCAGGCTGCCCAGATTCAACGACATCGCTTACACCCTTCTATTGCATCGGGTCGGACAGGACCCGCTCGATCTCTGATGCGGGAAGTGCGCCTTGGCGCAGGATCTGGAGCCCGCCGTGCTGGAACGACACGATGGTCGAGGCGTAGCGACACGGGGTCTCACCGGCGTCGACGGCAACATCGACCCCCTCCAGGATGCGGCCCTCGACGGCGGCAAAGCTTGCCGGCGAAGGCGCGCCGTGCGTGTTGGCGCTCGTGCAGGCAAGGGGACTGCCGCAGGCGCGGATGAGCGCTTGGACCACGGGAGAGGCCGAAGCGCGCAGGGCCACGGTGTCGTCGGCAGCGCGCATAAAGGTCGGCACGCAGGGGGCTGCCTTGACCACGATAGTCAGGGCTCCCGGCCAGCATCGTCGCGCGAGTACGCGGGCATCTTCCGGGATATCCACGCCATAGCGGTCGAGTGCTTCGACGCCATCGACCAGCCAAGCGACGGTTTGCGTGAGCTCACGTTGCTTGAGAGTGAAGATACGGCGATAGCCGGTGCCGAGCGCAGGAACTGCGGCGCCATTGACGGCAGCCTGCGGATCGCGCGGCCACGATGGGAATTCGCTTGTATCTTGGGGCACGGCGCCCGAGAAGGCGTTGACTGCCACGGCGACACCGTAGACGGTCTCGGTCGGAATCAAGGCCAGGCCGCCGCGGCCGAGCACCTCGGCCGTGCGCTCGACGGCAAGCCGATGCGGCTCGCGCGTTCCCTCGTATACCCGATAGACCGTCTGCATGTGTATGCCAGCCCCTTACGCTCCGGTGCAAGTTTGTTTACTGTGGGGCATTCTCGCACGAAACATTCAACCTATTTGCCCAGAGCGCATGTTGGTTTGGTGAGCGGCTCTAGTAGTCGGTGAAAGTGAGGGGGTTAATTGAAGATTTTTAGCGCGCAAGCGTAACGGTACGATCGGGAAACTCGATGCTTGCAACCAGTTTTCCGCCGAGGCTCTCTGCGTACCTGCTCAGCGTGTCGAGCCTCATCGAACCCAACTCCCCACGCTCGAGCTCGGATACACGTTTTTGAGAAACGCCCATCGACTGGGCGACCGACGCCTGTGTTAGATCTTTTAACCTGCGAATCTGAGCAAGCTTATAGGCTTCGATACGATCGCGAGTCCTCTCCTGCTCGGCGGTAATGGAGTCGCGTGTTATCCCGCGAGATTCCATATACTCATGCAGTTCCATCTCGATCGAGCCTCCTTACGTGGCGACGGTATATTTGCTCGGCCCTTGGAATGTTGATCGCATACCAACCGTTCCATTTTGCCCTTGACGATCCCGCTCGCGACTTATCACCCGCCAATAGCAATACCGCCTGGCGCTTGGGGTCAAAGGCGAAGAGGATGCGAATCACCTGCCCACCACACGACGTCACTCTCAGCTCCTTTAAATGATGAAGCTTCGAGCCCTTTACGCGGTCAACCAGCGGACGACCAAGGCTGGGACCTTCCTTCTCGAGCACCAAAAGGTCTGCATAAATCTGCTTCAGCGTAGCTTCATCCTGCTCATCAAGCCAAGGTTCAATGTAATCAAGCACGATACGGTACCGATGCAGCTGATTTGACATACCTTTCTCCTTCTATAGTAGAAGTTTTACGGTATATTGCAAGGACAAACTTGCGCAAATGTCTATTTATTCAGCTTAAATACGCTGTTTGGGCTCGGTGACGATGGCTCGAACGATGCGGGGACGATCGGTGAGGTCGTGGACGATACGCACGTCCGAAAGGCCTGCCTGGCGACAGAGCTCGGCCGCGGCATCGAGGGCGCCCTCGTAGAGCTCGCAGGCAAACAGGCCGCCGGCGCGCAGCATGTAAGGCGCCGCATTGAGCAGGCGGCGGAAGATGTCCAGGCCGTCGGCACCGCCCTCGAGCGCCAAGTCGGGCTCAAAGTCCTTGACCTCGTGCGGCAGCGAGCGCATGACGCCGGTCGGGATGTAGGGCGGGTTGGAAACGAGCACGTCGAAGGTGCCCCACTCTTCGCGGGGAATGGAGCTCACCAGGTTGGTGAGACTAAAGGCAACCTCATCTGCCGTGAGGCCGAGCGCGTCGCGGTTTTTGGTGGCCAGATCGATGGCGCGCGGCTCGATATCGGTGGCGGTGCAGGTAACGTGGCCGCGGCGCTCCCAGGCAAGGGAGAGCGAGATGCAACCCGTGCCGCAGCCGACCTCGAGAACGCGGGCGATACGGGGCTCGGCTGGGGCAGGCGCAGCGGCATCCTGAGCCGAAGCCGTCTCCTGGCCGGCACCCTCGATGGCGATGCCGTATTCGTCGAGCTCGGGCTCGGGGGTTTCCATGGCCTCTGCTTCTGCCGCTTCGGCTTCTGCTGCCTGCGCGGCGGCTTCCTCGGCCTCGCGGTCGGCCAGTTCCTCGGCATAGGCACGGCTGCCCAGTACATCGCCGCCTAGCGCCGCCTCATCGGCAGCCGTCAGGTTAGCGGCACGGCGCTCGGCGGTCGCCCGTTCGTCTGCCAGCGCGGCCTCGGCCTTGCGTGCCTCCTCGACCTCATCGTTCCAAGGCAGCTCAACACGCTGACGGGCAGCAGCCTCGGGGCTCAGCACCTTGGCATCCAGATAATTGAGGACTTCCTCGACGAGCATCTCGGTCTCGGGGCGCGGAATGAGCACACCGGGGGCGCACGCGACGTCGATCATGCGAAACTGCGTGCTGCCCGTGATGTATTGCAGCGGCTCGCCCTTAGCGCGGCGGACAACGGCCGCATGCATGGTCTCGAGCTGGGCCGCGTTAAGCGTCTCGTCCATACGCATATATAGGTCAATGCGCGCCAGGCCCGTGGCGGCGCACAGCAGCCACTCGGCAGAAAGACGGGGGTGCTCCTCGCCGCGCTCGGCCAGGTACTCCTTGGTCCACTCGAGACAACGCTTGATGGTCCAGATCTCGTTTGCCATGGGGCCCTCCCCTCTTAAGCGCCGGACGGCGCGCGAATGTCGGAGCAGATTGTACGCGAGGCCAGCGCATGGCAAGGGGCGATTGAAGGCGATTATCGAGAATCAGCCCAGAATTTTGCTTGGAACCTGCCTAAAATGTTCATTCGTCGACGTCTAAATCTGCATTCGTCAAGCTTTTGGCAAGGTTGCCCAAAACTGACCAATATCTAACCAAGAACTTGCCACATCGCTTGACGCACGACCCATCAAAAATCGCCCCGCGACTTCTTGGACGATTTTTTGAGCATTATTTTGGTAATCGACCGACGCTTTAAGCAGGTAAATGGCCCATAGGCTACCAAGTCAGCCCAAATAAACCAACATAGCAATTTCCCAAAATGATCCGTAGGGGACGGAGGAAAACGGATCACTGGCACCGCATCGATGCAGAATGATCCGTTTTCCTCCGTCCCCAAGGGATCATTCAAGTGCCAACCAAGATAACGCCGATGTCTTGACAATGCCAGCGAGCGGGTCGCATTTGAGACAAGGTGACGTGAAACGAAAGGGCGCTGACCTTCTGGTCGCGCCCTTGAAGTTGAACGTCAGATTGTCCAAATGCGGCCCGCGCAGCGTCGGCTGGTCCGCCGTTCGGTAGAACGGCGGAACCTACACAGCCTGTGCCAGCTTCTCGGCTCGCTCGGCGGCGGCGAGCGCCTCGATGACGGTGCCGAGCTGATCGCCCAGAAGGACGCCGTTGTAGGTGGAGTTGAAACCGATGCGGTGATCGGTCACGCGGTCCTGGGGCTGGTTGTAGGTACGGATCTTCTCGGAACGGTTGCCGTGGCCGATCTGGCTCTGGCGCTCGGCACCGAGCTCGGCCTGCTGCTTCTCGAGTTCCATCTCGTACAGACGGGCGCGCAGCATCTGCATGCAGACCTCGCGGTTCTGGATCTGGGAACGCTGCTCCTGCGACTGCACCACGGTGTTGGTGGGCAGGTGGGTGATGCGCACGGCGGAGTAGGTGGTGTTAACGCACTGACCGCCAGGGCCGGAGGCGCAGTAGGTGTCGATGCGCAGGTCGGACTGGTTGATCTGGACGTCGATCTCCTCGGCCTCGGGAAGTACGGCGACGGTAGCCGTGGAGGTCTGAATGCGGCCCTGGGACTCAGTCTTGGGAACGCGCTGGACGCGGTGCACGCCGGACTCGAACTTCATGACGGAGTAGACGCGGTCGCCCTCGACCTTGAACTCGATGGACTTAAAGCCACCGGCCTCGCTGGGGCTGGAATCGAGCACGGTAGTCTTCCAGCCGCGCGACTCGCAAAAGCGCTGGTACATCTTGTACAGATCGCCGGCGAAGATGGCCGCCTCGTCGCCACCGGCGGCGGAGCGGATCTCGACGATGGTGTTCTTGTCGTCGTTGGGGTCGCTCGGGATGAGCATGTACTTGATGTCTTCCTCGAGCTGGGGAAGCTTGGCCTCGTTTTCGGAGATGTCCATCTGGAGCATCTCCTTCTCATCGGCATCGGTGGTATCGTGCAGCATTTCCTTGGCAGCCTCGATGTCATCGAGCGCGCCGATGTACTCGCGCGAGGCGGCAATGAGGTCGGACTGGTGCGCGTACTCCTTGTTGAGACGCGTGAACTCCTTGATATCGGAGGCGACAGCCGGGTCGGAAAGCTTCTTCTCGAGCTCCTCGTAGGCCTTGATGATCTTTTCGAGCTTGTCGCGCATGACGGACTCCTTTATATGCGTGAAGGCGAAAATCGGCAGAATTGATGGGGCGCGGGGCGCCGCTGCGGGGGTAAGTCCAGCTAGAGCATGTCGATCTTCAGATACATGCGCATCCCTTCGCGTATGGGGTACATAGTTGCGGTCTAACCCATATATGATAGCGTGCGCAGGCAAACCTGCATATAACCCGCACGGAATCCGACAAAGGGACAGTCCCTTTGTCGGATTCTAAAGCGTATGGAGTAGGGCGATGAGGAAGCGAACACCCTGGAGGTAGGCGCGGCGGGTGATGCGCTCGTTGGTGCCGTGGACGCCTCGGTCGCACTCGTCATCATCGACCACAAAGGCCGAGAAGCGAATGCACTCAGGGCAAATGTGCTGGTAGTTGGCAGCGTCGGTCGCACCGATCACGGTCGAGGGCACAATTGCCACTGGCTCGAATGATCCGTTTTCCTCCATCCCCTTTGGATCACGGAAATAGCGGACGGCGATGGAGCGAACCGCCTCGAGACCGGGACCACCGATGCGCGGGGACGGCGAGGGTTCGGAGCTGCCGGGGCCCAGCTCCACTTTGACACGACCGGCAAGGTCCGCCCCGGCAACCGCCTCACGGCAGCGCGCCACAACGTCGGCCACGCTCGTGCCCTCGAGCATGCGGAAGTTAATGTTGGCCCACATATCCTGCGGCATTACGTTGGCGCCGGTGCTGCCACCCTCGATCTGCGTGGGCGCGCAGGTGGTCGTCACCAGCGGATAGAGCTTTTTGCTGGCGAGGCAATCGCGGACAATGGCATCCCCGTTGGCGGCAATTTCATCGGCCGTGTAGAGCCCCAACTCGACGAGTTGGGCGGCAAGCAAGTCGGTCACGCGCGTCGGCCACTCGATATCGCAGATTGCGGTGATGGCACGGCTGAGCACCTCGAGTGAAGTGCCCCCGTAGGGGTTGGAGGAATGCCCGCCCTCGCTACGCGTCCTCAACACGATATCGGCGTAGCCCTTCTCCGCGAGATCGGCATGCATAAGCCAGCCCTCGCCCGCGCCGTACTCGGCAGCCGGAACGATGCGGTAGTCGCCCTCGTCGATCAGGTACTCAAGCTCAATGCCGCGCTCTTCGAGCACGCGGCCGATGGCACCCGCACCGAACTGCGTGGTTTCCTCGTCCTGGCCAAAAGCCAGCAGCAGGGTGCGCTCGTGCTCCCAGCCGTGTGCGAGCGCATACTCAACCGCCTCGAGAATGCCTGCGACCTGGTCTTTCATATCGATGGCGCCGCGACCCCAAATGTAGGTGTCGTCCACATGTCCGCTAAAGGGGACATGCGTCCAGTCAGCCTCGGTGCCGGGTACCACGGGAACCACGTCCATGTGGCCCATGAGCATGACGGGTTTGAGGGCAGGGTCGGAACCGCTAAGCGTCACCAATAGCGAATGGTCGATAAGCTCGACCTTACCCGCCGTAAATACGTGCGGCCAAGCCTGCTGCATATACGCGCGCAGGTCGTCGAACGGCTGCCAGTTCACCGCCTCGGCATCCATACTCGAGATGGTCGGAAACGACAGCACGCGGCCCAGGCGCTCGCACGCACCAGCCTCGTCCAGATCGGCAAAATCATCCTCATGCGCAAAAAAGCGCCAAACCTCGGCCATGACATCCTTTCGATTGTGACGACAAGGGCCGCCCCACCGGAGCGGCCCTGCCACATAAGCGTTTGCGGTCGGTTATTTGTCCTCGAGATAACGCGAGAGGAACTCGCGCGTGCGCTGATGTTTGGGGTTGCCGAAGAGCTCGGCCGGCGCGGCATCCTCGAGCACCACGCCCTTGTCCATAAAGACCACGCGGTCGGACACCGTGCGGGCAAAGGCCATCTCGTGCGTGACGACGACCATGGTCATGCCGTCGGCAGCGAGCTTGCGCATGACCTCGAGCACCTCGCCCACGATCTCGGGGTCGAGTGCGGAGGTCGGCTCGTCGAACAGCATGATCTGCGGATTCATGCATAGGGCACGAGCGATGGCCACGCGCTGCTTTTGACCGCCGGACAGGCGACCCACGGCGGCGTGCGCGAACTTCTCGAGCCCCACACTCGTCAAATGCTCCATCGCGACCTTCTCGGCCTCGGCCTTGCTCATTTTTTTGAGCGTGACGGGCGCAAGCGTGCAGTTGTCGAGCACATCCATGTTGTTGAACAGGTTAAAGCCCTGGAACACCATGCCGATGTCCTCACGCAGCTTGTTAATGTTGCAGCGCTCGGCCGTGAGGTCCTGGCCGTGGAACCAGATGTGGCCCGCGTCCGGGGTCTCGAGCAGATTGAGGCAGCGCAGGAAGGTCGACTTGCCCGAGCCCGAGGCGCCGATAATGGTGACGACCTCGCCGGGGTTAACGGACAGGTCGATGCCCTTGAGTACCTCGAGCGAGCCGAAGCTCTTGCGCAGGCCCTCGACGCGGATGAGCGGCTCATTGGTCTGTGCGGCGGCCGCAACGCCGGTAGTGGCGGTATCTGCCATGATGATTCTCCTCGTCTTAAGCCTAGTTAGAGCTGGGCAGCGTGGCCGGAGCCTCGGCACCGAGCTTTTTGCCAAAGGCTTCGAGCAGGCGGCTCGCCACGAGCGTCAGGATCAGGTAGACCACGAGCGCCACGCAGTAGACCTCCATCTGGCGGTAGTACACGCCGGCGACCGTGGTAGTAGCGTACATAAGGTCGAACACGCCGATGACCGAGAGCACCGACGAATCCTTGATGTTGATGATGAGCTCGTTGGTGAGCGCCGGAATCGCATTTTTAATGCCCTGGGGGAACACGACTTTGCGCATGGCCTGCCACTGCGACAGGCCCAGCGATCGCGCCGCCTCGGCTTGGCCGGAATCGATGGACTCGATGCCGCCGCGCAGGACCTCCATCATGTAGGCGGTGGAGTTGAGCGAGATGGTGACGAGGCCGGCGGTGAAGGTGCTCCAGATCTGGTTGGCCTGGGCGGTCTCGAAGCCCATGCCGCGCAAAACGGTGAAGCCCGCGTAATAGATGAGCAGGCCCTGGACCATCATGGGCGTGCCGCGCACGATGGTGGAGTAGACGGTCGCAAAGCCGCGGCCGATACTCTTAACGAAGCGCACCAGGTCGTTATCCACGCGGTCGAACGTCTGAATGCGTAGGAACACGAAGAGCAGCGCCAGGAAGAATGCGATGACGGTGCCGAAGGTGGCAAGCGCGATGGTGATCTCGATACCGCGAATGAAGAAGTCCCCGCTCTTGTAGGTCATGTAGACCAGGCTCGACAAAAAGTCGCTGGGGTTGGAATCCGAGACAATGCTCACCTGCACCAGGTCGATAAACGACATGACGCAGCGGTCAATAAAGAAAACTGCCGCGATGGCGACCATGACGTAGCTGCCCAGGCGTGCGCCACGACGGCAGCGCTCGGATGCGAACGGCGACTTTTCGCGATAGTCGTTCCAGTGCATGAGCTTGGTGACCAGCGCCGCCGCCGACACGACGAGCCAGGCCCAAAGGATTGCCCAGAGGCAGTCTTGGAAGATACCGGTGGGGGCCAAGAAGCTCAGCGGCGTGGGGTTGCGTTGGCTAAACGCCAGGCCGAGCGCCGCGATAACACTCGTGCCCAGGTATACATAACGGTGGTCGGCCTTGATAAAGGAGGCCAGGCGATTAATGGTTTTCATGCTGCCTCCCTATGCCGGCTGACGGTCGAGGCACGCGTCCCACATTTGGTCGCGCTCCTCTTGGCTAATGCCCTTGAGTGTCTTGTCGATGAGCTTAAGCAGCTTGTCCGAGCCCTTGCGGCAACCGACATTTGCCGTGACCTCCTGCTTAAAGCCCTCGCCCTCGGCAAACTGGATGGGGACGATACCGGGATTTTGGGCCATATAGCCCTTCTCATTCTCGGTGTTGTAAGTCACGGCGTCGCAGGTGCCCTGCAGCAGATTCGAAAACACCGTGGGAACCGAGTCGACCGGGTTTTTGTGGACAACGCCCGGGATCTCGTCGATGACGGTATCGAGCATGGTGTCCTTTTGCCCGAGCACCGTAGCGCCGCTAAAGTCGCTGAGCTTGGTCGCGTTTTGGTAGGGGGAACCCTCTTTTACGAACAGGCCAAAGTAGCCAATGAAGTACGGATCGGAAAAGCCGACGGACTCCTCGCGCTCGGGCGTGGCGCTCATGCCGGCAATGATGAGGTCGATCTGGCCGTTGTTGAGCGAATCGATAAGACCCGAGAAGCTCTGTTTGACGGCAACGGGCTCGCCGCCGAGGGCCTTGCAGACGATCTTGGCGATCTGCACGTCGTAACCATCGGCATAGGCGCCCTGCACGTTGTCGATGGGGATGGTGTACTCGCTGGCTTCGGAGACCTGCCAGTTGTACGGGGCGTAGGCCGCCTCCATGCCAATGCGGATCTTGTCCTTGCCGATCACGGAATCGGACAGGTCGTCGCGACCGCCGCCCGTCGTGGGCCGAACCACCTTGAGCGTTGACGGGCGCTGACAGCCGGCAAGCGCGCCGGCGACGACGGAAGCGCTCGCAGCGAGAGCGCTACCCAAAAAGATGCGACGGCTGCATACCGGCTGTGGATGCGCGTCGCGTTGATGGGGAGAATGCATAATCTGCCTTCCCTGTTGAATCGTATGCTGACGACTTAACAGGATATACGCCAGCAACTAGCAGCGCAGCACAAGCTCGAAAAATTAATAGACACGCGGTAGTCATTGGGGACGCCGATGTTTTGGCAATGCCGGCGAGCGACGTCCAGAGCGAACAAGTGGCATGAAAAAGGCAAGGCATGACCAGAAGGTCTATGCCTTGCCTTTTGAATGACAACTTGTCGCTCTGGACGACGCGCAGCATCGACCGAGCGGCGGAACCTCTAGAGCAAGGTAACGCTAAAACTGCGCTTGTCCGTCTCGCCCGGGGCCAGGGTGATGGTGTTGACCTTGTGCTCAAAGACATCGTCCTCGGTGTCCATGGTGGTGTGACCGGTCCAGGGCTCGAGCGCCACAAACGGAGCGTCGTTGGCGGCAGACCACACGCCAATGTACTTAAAGCCCTCAAAGTCGATCTTGACGCCGTGACCCGACTTGCGGCCGCGCAGCGTGAGCGTGGAGCCCGGGGTATCGGTGAACATGATGGCGTCGTTATCGAAGCTGCGGTGCGTGATGGGCAGCACGTCCGAGTTATCGGGAGCCTTGTAGCTGCCCTCGAACGTCATAAGACCGTCGGGCGTGATGATGGGAGCCTCGTTAGTCCAAGCCTCGGTAAACGCCAGCTCGTAATCCTCGAATGCCTCGTCCTCGGCACCGGGAGCCGGTACGTTAAACGCAGGGTGGCCGCCCACCGAGAACGGCAGGTCCACGTCGCCGGTATTGGTGACGGCAAAGGTCTGCGTGAGGATGGCGTCGCCGGTCAGGGCATAGGTCATGTTGAGCTTAAAGTGGAACGGAAAGGCCTTGAGCGACTCGGACGTGTCGGTGATCTCGTACGTTACCGAGGAGCCGTCCTCCGAAACCTCGACCAGCTTGTGCTCGACGATGCGCGCGAGTCCGTGGCGCGGCATCTCGCAGGTGCCGGCCGCAGACGTTGCCGTGTTGTTGCGCAGCGAACCCACAATGGGGAACAGGATGGGCGCATGCTTGCCCCAAAAGGCGGGGTCGCCCTGCCACAGATACTCGTTGCCGTTGAGAGCAAGGCTCGTGAGCTGGGCGCCCATGGAATCGATGGCCGCGGTGAGGCCGCCGCGCTTGATGGTAGTGACGGTAGACATGCTACTTCCTCCAAAAGTAAACAATAGTGTCGAGGGCTATTGTCCCACTCTTGGCGGCGGGACGGGACGGCAGGCGATTATTGAGTAGCCATAGCGGAATGAGCGGCGAGCGCCTACTGGGTATCTACGTAAAGGTCAAACCCGCCCTGTGGCGTGGTGTCGACCGTATCGGGCGCCTGCGAGTTAAAGCTCACGGGAACCATGCGCTTTGAGGCACGGAAGCGCGTGCCGTCGGTGGCGACGGGCGGTTCATCGACGGTGAGCTCGTAGTCGCCGGGCTTAAGTTCGATGCCGTCACCAGCGGAATTGACGTATTGATACTCGTCAATCGTCTGCCCTTTGAGCGTGCGCCCCACGATATGGATGAGCATTTGGCTGTCGCCGCGCGCGGTGTCCCACGTCGCGCCGTCCTTGACCTCGACCGACACATGTACCGAGCGCGTGCGGCCGAGCGATTGCTCGACAGACATCTCGACCCTGGCGGCGTCTTTTCGCTGCTGCTCGACATGGCTCCAGACGTTTCCAATTACCGAGCATGCGATAACGCCGGCCATGAAGGCGATAAGGATGGGGCCAAGCGGAGAGCGACGTCCTGCATCTTCCTCGCGAGACAGATTGGGGCGACGTGTGGGTGCGGGCGCCTGAGCGCCCTGCGAGGGCACGTCGAGAATACTGAAGGATGCCGTGCTGTCGGGATCGATGGTGTGACGCGGCTGCGGGGTCTTTGCCGGCGAGATCGACATGTCGGCTGGCTCGCCGAGCGTGGCCGTAGCGTCGGCCTTGGCCTCGTCTGCCTCGGCCTGGGCCCAAGCTTGTTCGAAGGTCAGGGGCTCGACGGGATCGAGGGCGGCGTCCGAGTCGGCGGCGACGTCGTTGCCGGTCTCGTCCTCGTCGCTCGACACGCCACGCGGCGTAGGCTCGTCCCACCCCTCGTCCGGAGTCTCACCCTCGCTATACCACCATTCAAAGTTATCGATATCCATACGGGGCGCCCCTTAGGCCTCGCAAATAAACACTCGCTAGTTTTATACCCCCAGACGACACCGAAGCTCACCCGCGCCGGACACAAAAACCGTCACAACATTCGACGCTTTTCCTCGATTTCGAGATTTTCGCCGAATGTTGTGACGGTTTGGGCGACTGGCCGGCAGCGCAATGCGACAAAGGGACTGTCTCTTTGTCACATTCTGTTAGAGTTGCAGGGATTGAATCCCGCTTATTAATGCGACATTGGAGTGACAACCTTGACCGCCGCAACCACGCCAAAAAGTAAGTCAACCGCCGCCGCGCTCTCCCCCGCGCGCACCAATCTTTGCCTGGCGCTGCTCGTGCTGTTGGGATTCTCGCTCGGCTGCTCCGAGTTCGTGGTCATCGGCATCGAAAGCGACCTAGCGACGGAACTCGGCGTATCGCTTGCCACCGCAGGCCAACTTATTAGCGTGTTCGCACTGATCTACGCTATCTCGACGCCGGTGCTCGCGCTCAGTACGGGGCGTTTTCGCCGCTACCAGCTGCTCGTGTGCTACAGCATCGTCTTTGTGCTCGGCAACCTGGTCATGGCGTTGGCGCCCAACTTCCAGGTGCTGTTCATCTCGCGCATCATCCTGGGCTCCGTCTCGGGCGCACTGCTCGCCGTGGGCGTGACGTACATCCCCGAGCTTCTGTCTCCGCAGCAAACTTCGCTTGCCATCTCGGTGGTATATGGTGCGTTTTCCGTGGCAATGGTCTTTGTCACTTCGATCGGCAAGTTTGTGGCCGACACGCTCGATTGGCACGTGGCCATGTACGGCACGCTGGCCTTTGCCGTTCTGATCTGCGGAGCGCTCGTGGCGTTTATGCCGCGCGCTGGGCAAACCGACGAGCCCGCCACTTTTCGCGAGCAGGCGGGTCTGCTACGCGAGCCGAGCATCATCACCGGCATGCTCATCTTTTTGTTTGGCGTGGGGTCGGTCTACGTTTTCTATGGCTACGTGACGCCTTATCTTGAGCAGGTGCTGGGCATGGGCACGGTCGAAGCCAGTACCACGCTCATGGCCTACGGCGTGTTCTGCCTGATCTCGAACATCCTGGGCGGATGGATCGATGCGCGCTTTGGCATGAAGGCGCTGCTTGTGACGTTCGTGCTGCAGGCTGCGGCGTTACTCGGGCTGTTTGCTGTGGGCGGCACCATGCCGCTCGCGCTGGCCTTTGTCTTTAGCTTGGCGCTGCTCATGTACTTGTTCTCGGTGTCGTGCATCACGCACTTCATGGACGTGGCACGCAGCCGCCATCCCAAGTCGATGGTACTCGCAAGTTCGGTTGAGCCCATGGCGTTTAACGTCGGCATCTCGTTTGGCACCGCAGTGGGCGGCGCCGTGGTAAGCAGCATTGGCATTGCGCACGTAGGCGCAGTGGGTGCCGCGTTCTCGCTTGTGGCCTGGGTGCTTACGCTGGTGACGATTAAATTGGCTCACTGGGAGCGCAGGCGGGCAAGGGCGCAGGCGTAGATGCGATACTCGAGCTCGATGATGGCGATCGAAAGGAAACCGCATATGCAACGTGTACTGTTTATCTGCCATGGGAACATCTGTCGCTCGACGATGGCTGAGTCCGTGTTTACCGAGCTAGTGCGGCGCGCCGGGCGCGCGGGCGAGTTTGTCATTGATTCCGCTGCGACCTCGACCGAGGAGATCGGCAACCCGCCACACCACGGCACCATTGCCAAGCTACGCGAGGTCGGGATTCCCGTCGTCGCACATCGCGCACGTCAGGTGCGTCGCGCGGAGTATGGCGACTGGGACCACATTGTCTATATGGACGACGAGAACGCCCGCGCCCTGTACCGAATTTTTGGGAAGGACCCCGATGGCAAGATCTCGCGCCTGCTCGATTGGACCGATCGCCCCGGCGACGTGGCCGACCCCTGGTACACCGGCAATTTCGACGCCACCTACCGCGATGTACTCGCCGGTTGCACCGCCATGCTCGAGCAGCTGTAGGCGCTCGGGCGGCGCGGGCACACGGGCCACGCCATCGGCATAAAACGAGCGTGGATTTTCTCCCACTTTGAGCGTTCGAGTGCGCTCTAAACGGGAGAAAATCCACGCTCGTTATCTCGGTGGGAGAAAATCCACGCTCATGAATGTGACAAAGGGACTACCCCTTTGCCACATCCGGGACTGGCCCTAGACCGGCTTGACCTCCAGCTTTATCCCCTCGGCGCAGGAGTCGCCCAAAACATCCGAAAGGGCCCAGGTCGCATATAGCGGCAAATAGAGAACCGCTCCGTTGCGCTCAACGTTGCCTCTCGAGAAAACAATCCCGAGCCTTACGCCATATTCAGCCGTATCAAGCACATGACCGAGCGCAGCGTGCGCGTGGTAATAGGAGCCCGATTTAACCTCGATCGGAACAGCCGTCCCATCCGGTCCATCGACCACAAAGTCCACTTCACCGCGCTTTTTTGTCTGATAGTAGTAAAGCTGGCGATTTTGGGCAGCCAGCTGCTGGGCCACCACGTTTTCGTAAATGCCGCCCAGATTGGGCTCCTTGCTATCAAGATACGCCGCTTGGGCGACTCCGACGGGGTAGCGCGCCATCAACATGCCCGTATCCGATTGATATAGCTTGAACTGCGATGGCCGTGCCGTCTTGAGCAAGGGCGATTTTGGCTCGGTTACGATATCGGCTTTGAGAGCAACGCCGGCATCGACAAGCCATACAAAATCTCGCTGATACTTCTCGTAGTGAGCCTTGGGGTCAATGGAATTGAGCACGAAGCGCTTGCTTTCGCCCTCGAGCATAATAGGGAGCTGATCGTAAATGCTCTGCACCTGAAGGGCTCGCCCGCTTGCATACTTGGAGATATCCCGCCGGTACTGTTCGTTGAGCTCTGACTGTAGCTGACGAACAGAGGCAAGGTCGCCCTGCGTGTCAAGGAAACGTTGCACGACCTCCGGCATTCCGCCGACAACGGTATAGGTCCTGAAGTTTGCCATCATCGCGTCATGAATGTAATCAGGAATGGGCCTCTCGCTGATACACGCGTCACGTATCGTTTGGCGAGCCCCCTCGCTCACCCCGATTGCCCAGCAAAACTCCTCAAAATCGAGCGGGAACATCCTAAGCTCGTGGACATACCCCACGGGATAGGACCTGACGCCCTTGAACTGGGTCCCGAGCATTGACCCCGAAAACGCCCAGCGGCACCTCCCGTCCTCTACAAGGAACTTTGCCATCGTCATGATGTCGGGGGCCTCTTGGACCTCATCGATAAACACGAGCGTTTTGCCTGGTGCAATCGACTTTCCCGAAAGAAGCGTCACCCTGCTGATGAAATCATCGGCATTCCGCGCCTCGAGAAGAGCATCTTTTGCCTGGCGATTTTCCATGAGATTGAGCTCGATGTAGGTTGCATGGCTGGCTTTGCCAAATGCGCGAATCGAATAGCTTTTGCCGATCTGGCGAGAACCCGTGATGAATAAGGCCTTTTGCTCGGCAGACTTCAGCCAACGCTCCAGCTCTGCCGCTATTTTCCTGCGCAGCATAGGCTCTCCCCTCAGTGTCATCAAATGAAATGCAAAGTTTTATGCGCTTAATTATCGATGAAATGTAGGATTTTTAGAACCTAAAATCGGATGAAATGCAGAGATTTAGGATTATAAGCAAAAAGAAGGGGCAGCCCCGGCGAATGTGACAAAGGGACTGTCCCTTTGTCACATTGCGCTCGACTACTCGTCGACGATCTCGGCAAGCCAGACGTTCAGCGTATCGACCTCGGGGCAGCAGAACTTTGCCGTACCGGGCTCGTTGCCAGGCACGGTTCCGCCATAGCGCAGGATATCGATATAGGGAAAGCCCACATGGCAGGCCATGGCACACATCTTGCCGCGGTCTCGGTCGAAGTCAAAAACGTCGCCCGGCTTGTGACCATGGTGGCAGCGGCACGCACCCAGCTGGTCCACGCAGCTCACGCGGATGCGCGGACGCTTGCCCCGCGGCGCGCCGAGCGGCTTGTTCTCGCCCGCAGGCTTGGCGCCGCCCTCGCCAGCATTACTCATGGTCAATCACATCCAGGCAGGCCTCGATGGGAAGGCCGGCCGACTTGTCCTCTTGGTCGGCATTGCGCTCGATAAGCTCGGCCACCACACGCATAGCGTCGGTCGTCGCACGTTGCAGGCTCCAGCCGGCCATAACGCGACCCACAAGCACCGACGAGAACGTATCGCCCGTGCCCGGGAAATACACCGGAATCAGCTCAAAGGGAATCGTAAAGTACTCTCCCGCCACATGGTCGTAGCCGATGACGGCACTCGCCCCGTCGACCTTTGCGCTCGTGATGACCACCGACTTGGCGCCCAGCGCGAGCATGGCATCCACGAGCGTACGAGCCTCGTCGGCCGTAATCTGCTCGGCCATAGGCGTATCGGTGAGCAGACACGCCTCGGTATAGTTGGGCACCGCGTAGTCGGCGCACTCGACCAGGCTGCGCATAAGGCCGATGGTCGACTCGGGCACGCCAGCGTAGAGCCTGCCGTTGTCGGCCATGATGGGGTCGACGAACACCTTGGTGCCCTTTTGCGCGCGGCGGTGGCAAAAGTCCGAGATGATGCGCGCCTCTTCCTCGGTCACGATAAAGCCGGTCGAGATGGCGTCGAATTCAAAGCCGAGTTCCTCCCAGATGGCGAGGCTCTGGCGGACATACTCCGTGGTGTCGTGGATGTAGAACTTGGGGTAGTTGAGCGTATCGGAAACGAGCGCCGTTGGCAGGTTGTGGATGCGATAGCCCATGTGCGACAGCACCGGCAGCATGGCAGAAAGCGCGACCTTGCCGTAACCGCACATATCGTTGATCAGCAGCAGCTGAGTGTTCTTCATGAGTGTCCCCCTTGGGTCGGGCGCGGCGCGACGGCGCCACAGTGCGACTAAGTGTAGCGCAGGAGGCACGGCGGGCGGGCGCTGGCGCCGTGGAGGGCAAATTGTTGCGGATAGGTTTCGGAAATGGGAGGCAAATCGCGGCGGTAGCGGCACGGTAGCTGCCATCTATTTACTACCATTCCAAAACTATGCCGGATTACTACGATAAACCGCCAGTCTCCAACCACAACGAATTGCACTCCAGCAAAACCGCAGGTAGACAGCTTGTGATTTTCCGAAAAACAATGCCGAGGTCTGAGATTTCGAATTCATCGTAGTAATCCGGCATAGTTTTGGGCAAAGCAACTTTGGAAGGGTGTCACCGCAGCCCAAAATGATCCCTTTTCCTCCGTCCCCAAGGGATCACATGCACCGAAGCGGACCGTGACGGAATCACAGATTTGAGGACGGACAGCGAAAGCGTTCCCAAGCGAGCAAGGTAGCGTGAAAGAGGAGGGCATAGGCCTTGTGTCCATGCCCGACGATTGAACGCCAGATTGCCGCTTAGGAGCGCTTGCAGCGTCGAGCCGTTACGCGGTTTGGCAAAACCGCGTAACCACTAGTTTGGTACCTTGACATTCCTGTATGGCGCTCCTAAATTAGTTAGGCACAAAACAATTCCTCTACCTAACTAAAGAAAGGAGCGAAGCTTAGATATGTGTGTTGAACCACTCGTCCTTCCACATGAGCCCGGCGGTGACCCGTCGCAACCGGTAGACATACCCGAAGCGGTCAGCGCCGAAGACAAACTCGCCAAGCGCATCCTGAGCGGTCTGGGCTTTTGCGGCCATTACATGCACTTTCATGGCGGAGGCGTATCCGGCAAGGCGCCCATCATCTGCCTGCTGGCCAAGCAGCCCGGCAGCGAGATGTCGCAGCAGGAACTCGGCATGCACTTTGACCTCAAGCCGGGGTCGCTTTCCGAGATCCTGTCCAAGCTCGAGGTCAACGGCCTCATTGAGCGCAGCCGTAACCCCAAGGATCGACGGCAACTCACCATTCGCCTGACCGAAACCGGCCGGGAAAACGCCCGCATCGACCAGGCCGCCCGCATTCGCTTTAGAGAGCAGGCCTTTAGCGCCCTCACCCACGACGAGCGTGAGCAGCTCGCCGAAATGCTCGAGAAAATCCGCAAAACTTGGGAGGAACTGGATGATTAAAACCCTCATGGGCAGCATCCGCGACTATATGAAAGTCACCGTTGCCACGCCGTTGCTCGTACTTGGCGAGGTGCTCTGCGAGATGCTGATTCCATTTATCACCGCCAACCTGATCGACGCCATCAAAGACGGCGCCACCGTAGCCGAGATGCTTCCCACCGCAGGCTTTTTGGTGCTCATCGCGCTGACGTCGCTTGCTTTCGGTGCCGCTGCCGGCGTCACCTGCAGCAATGCGAGTTGCGGCTTCGCCAAGAACCTGCGTCACGACCTGTTCTACAAGATCCAGACGTTCAGCTTTGCCAACATCGATGAGTTCTCGAGCTCCTCGCTCGTCACGCGCCTGACCACCGACATCAACAACGTGCAGCAGGCCTTTATGATGATCATCCGTATCGCCGTGCGCGCGCCGCTGGTATTGATCTTCGCCTTTACCATGGCGTTTATCATGGGCGGCAGCGTCGCCATGGTCTACCTGGTCATCATTCCGCTGCTGGGCTTTGGACTGTTCTTTATCATCTTTAAGGTGCGCCCCATCTTCTCGCGCGTGTTCCACAAGTACGATGCCCTTAACGAGTCCGTCGAGGAAAACGTCACCGGCATGCGCGTGGTTAAGAGCTACGTGCGCGAAGACTTTGAGAAGGAGAAGTTCGCGACCGCCGCGCGCGACGTCCAGATGGACTTCACCCGCGCCGAGAAGCTGCTCGCCTTTAACAACCCCATGATGAACATCTGCGTCAACGGCGCGTTTGTCGTCATCATCTACCTTGGCTCCAAGCTCATCATCACGAGCCAGGGCACGCTGTTCGACGTGGGCCAGCTCTCTTCAATCTTTACCTACGGTTTCCAGATCCTCATGAGCCTGATGCAGCTGTCGATGATCTTTGTCATGGTAACTATGGCCGACGAATCGGCGCACCGCATTACCGAGGTGCTTGCCGCCGAGCCCACGATCGCCAACCCGACCAAGCCCGTGCTCGAGGTTGCCGACGGCTCCATCGACTTTGACCACGTGAGCTTTAAGTATTCCGCGCATGCGAAACGCCAGGCGCTCGACGACATCGACCTGCACATTAAGAGCGGCGAGACCATCGGCATCATCGGCGGCACCGGCTCGGCCAAGTCCACGCTCGTAAACCTCATTGCCCGCCTGTACGACGCCACCGAAGGCACCGTGCGCGTAGGCGGCATGGACGTGCGCGACTACGGCTTGGACGCGCTGCGCCACCAGGTCGCCATGGTGCTGCAGAAAAACGTGCTGTTTAGCGGCACCATTGCCGAGAATCTGCGCTGGGGCGACCCGAACGCCACCGACGAGGAGGTCCGCGAAGCGGCACATCTGGCCTGCGCCGATGAGTTTGTCGACGGCTTCCCCAAGGGCTACGACACCTGGATCGAGCAGGGCGGCTCCAATGTTTCCGGCGGTCAGAAGCAGCGCCTGTGCATTGCGCGTGCCCTGCTGCGTCGCCCCAAGATCTTGATCCTGGACGACTCCACCAGCGCCGTCGACACCAAGACCGACGCCAAGATTCGCGCAGGACTGGCAAGCTATCTGCCCAACACGACCAAGCTCATCATCGCCCAGCGCATTAGCTCCGTGCAGGATGCAGACCGCATCATCGTCATGGAGGGTGGCCACATCGCGCAGATCGGTAACCATGATGAGCTGCTTAAGACAAGCGAGATCTACCGCGAGACCTTTACCTCGCAGAACAAGATGTCTGCCGAGGGCGAGGAGAACGCCGGCGACGTCTCCGGCAACACGGCCACGGCGGCAGACAACACCGATACGACCGTAACGCAAGCCCAGACCCAGGAAGGAGGCGAGGCACATGAGTAAGGCAACGACCGCCGAGCGCGCGCTCAACCGCAAGGGCGGCACCATGTCGCGCCTCATCAAGACGCTCTTTGGCTTCTACCCCGTGCTTTTGCCCCTCGTCGTCGTCGGCGTGGTGCTCTGCGCCATCATCAACTCCATCGGCGCGACCTTCCTTCAGAGCGCCCTGCAGATCATTAGCGACTCGTGGCAGTCGGGCGACTGGACGACCGCACAGCCCAAGATTCTGCAGCTCGTGACCACCCTCGCCTGCATCTACGGCGTCGGCATCCTGTCCTCACTGTTCTGGAACCGCGCCATGGCCATCGTCACGCAGGGCTCGCTCGAGAAGCTGCGCGAGAAGATGTTCAACCGTATGCAGGACCTGCCGATTCGCTACTTCGACACGCACCAGCGCGGCGACATCATGAGCCACTACACCAACGACATCGACACGCTGCGCCAGATGATCAGCCAGTCGCTGCCCAACCTGCTCATGACGACCATCGTCATCGTCACGGTGTTCTTTATCATGCTGTACTACAGCGTGTGGATGTGCCTGGTCATTGTGGCCGGCGTCGCCTTTATGACCTTTATGACCAAGCTGCTCGGCTCCAACTCCGCGCGTTTCTTTATTGCGCAGCAGACCGAGCTCGGCGTGGTCGAGGGCCATATCGAGGAAGTCATGAACGGCCAGAAGGTCGTCAAGGCATTCTGCCACGAGTCCGCCGCCGAGGCCGATTTTGACGAGCGCAACGAAAAGCTCTTCGAGGTCTCCCAGAAGGCCAACATGTACGCCAACATCCTCATGCCTATCCTCATGAACCTGGGCAACCTGCTCTACGTGCTGGTGGCCCTTGCCGGCGGCATTTTCCTGGCGCTGGGCGTGCCCAACCTGAGCATCTCGGGCATGACGCTGTCCATCGCCGTCGTGGTGCCGTTCCTCAACATGACCAAGCAGTTCTGCGGACAGATCGGTCAGATCTCGCAGCAGATCAACGCCGTGGTCATGGGCCTCGCCGGCGCCGACCGCATCTTTGAGCTCATCGACGAGGAGCCCGAGGCCGACGAAGGCTACGTGACGCTCGTCAACGCGCAGGTGAACCCCGAGACCTGGGAGTTCGAGGAGGCCGACCACCACACCGGCATGTGGGCATGGAAACACCCGCACCGCGCGACCGGCGAGATCGAGTATGTACCGCTGCGCGGCGACCTGGTCATGGACAATGTGGACTTTGGCTACACGCCCGACCACGAGGTGCTGCACGGCGTGTCCGTGTTTGCCAAGCCGGGCCAGAAGGTCGCGTTTGTCGGTGCCACCGGTGCCGGCAAGACGACCATCACCAACCTCATCAACCGTTTCTATGACATCGCCGACGGCAAGATTCGCTACGACGGCATCAACGTCAACAAGATCCGCAAGGCCGATCTGCGCCGCTCGCTGGGCGTCGTGCTGCAGGACGTGAACCTGTTCACCGGCACCGTGATGGATAACATCCGCTACGGCAACCTGGACGCCACCGACGAGGAGTGCATCGCGGCGGCAAAGCTCGCCGGCGCGGACGACTTTATCACCCGCCTGCCGGACGGCTACGACACCATGCTCACCGGCAACGGCGCGCAGCTATCGCAGGGCCAGCGCCAGTTGATCTCGATCGCACGCGCCGCCGTCGCCGATCCGCCGGCGATGATCTTGGACGAGGCCACGAGCTCCATCGACACCCGCACCGAGGCCATCGTGCAGGCCGGCATGGACAAGCTCATGGAAGGCCGCACGACGTTTGTCATCGCGCACCGCCTGTCCACCGTGCGCAACTCCGACGCAATCATCTGTCTGGACCACGGTCGCATCATCGAGCGTGGCAACCATGACGAGCTGATCGCCAAGCGCGGGTATTACTACCAGCTCTATACCGGAGCGTTTGAGCTGGAGTAGTTCGGCCCGCCGAGATGGCCGTTTTGCCGCTCATTCGTCGGGCATGACCCCAAGGTCAATGCCCTCCTCTTTCGGGGAAAATCGACTCATCTCAACGACCCAAACACAACGCGCCGCAACGAATAAAGCCTCCGCAGCCACACGAGCTGCGGAGGCTTTTCTATGTCCTCCGTTATGAGCTTACCGATCCTCGCGTTGCAGCCCGGCTGCCTCGGCTGTCTTTACGCGGTTCTTGTCGATGTACATGTTTTTGTCGGCCTGGGAAAAGAGCTCGCGCATCGTAGGCGGTTCATCAAAATCACTGGAAAGCGCGTAGCCCACCGCGTAGCTGATGGGCATATCGGGGTGGACTTCGGAATACTCGTTCACGTTCGCACGAACCCGAGCGAGACAGGACTCCGCGGCAGCTCGATCGGTATCCCGCAGCACCGCGATAAACTCATCGCCGCCGTCGCGGCCCACAAAGCACGTCTCGGACGCCACACTTCCCAGTTGTTGGGCAAAAGAGCGGATGTATTCGTCGCCCTTCTCGTGGCCGAAGTTGTTATTGACCGTATGCAGATTGTTAAGGTCGAAGACGCACACCGCAACGGGCGCCTCCGCGGAGACAGGCTGCTCCTGCCCCAAGATCTCCTCGCACTTGTTCTTGTTGGGCAGTCCCGTGGCTTCGTCGAGATAGACTTTGCTCTGCAGTTCGCGATTGAGCGCGGCAGTTCGCACCGCGCGAACAAGTTCAACCGCAAAGGTCGCCACCAAGCCCACGATGTCGATGACCACCAGGCCCTCGAGATAGTTGAGCGCCGACGCCTTCTCCTGAGAGTAGTCCTCTGCGAGTCGCGTAGCATCGTCGCAAATGCCAAAGAATTCCTCGCTCATGGCGATGATGTCAGTGTCCTCGTAGCCGACTTCGCGCACGCGAATGATCTCGGCACAAAGCTCATCATAATAATTTGCAAGCTCGGTCATTTTTGCCTGATACTCATCGTCGTCGAGACGGACGAGGTTGAGGTCGTCACTTCCGTAACGCAAACCGTTGATGTATGAATCCACGGCTTTGAGCAGGTCATCTTGAGGCTGGCCCGCATCCTCGAGCTTAACGATTCGCTGCGTGGTACCGCGCACCAGACCGGCGTAGTTGACCACGCGCGCCGTGCCCTGGATATCGGAGACGAGCAGCATAACATTGATGAAGAAGAAGATGAGAACTGCCGTGAGCACCATCATGAGCAGGCGCACCACTTGGCTGGCCTTCTTGGCGACAGAAGTATTCACAAGTTCACTCCTCCAAACGGTAAAAGCGCAGGTAGCGCGCAGTGTGCCGAAATTCACGCGCGGACAACTCTACCATGATGGACCGAGAGCCTCAAACTTGATGCAGCCTATGGGGCGCAGCTTAATCGGGATATTCAATGAGCTACAAGACCTCTGCTATAAGTGCTCGGCGCCCATTTGTTTTATCGCTGCAGGTAGAAAGCGCGATGATGCGTGCATCGGGGCCAACGTCATCCATGTTCTCGTGCACCGCCGTCTGCGAGATATGCGCGAGCAGCGTCTGCATTGAGGCCTGGTCCAGGTTTCCCGGCCCAAAGATAATGTCATCACTCGCAGCAAACGAGCACACGGCAACAATGCGCAGGCGGAACGCCCCATCCTTTGTGTAGAGCGTGCCCGTGCGGTGCAGGTCAAAGAAGCCCCTGTCTAAAAACCGATCGACATCGCCAAACATCGCGCCGTTATCCATGTGGTGCGCATAGAGCAGATTGTAGGAATCGGTCATCGCGCGACTGTTGCGCGTATCCAAAAACACCGCTCCCGAAACCGCGGACTCCCCCAACACGTTTTTGTTGAGGTATTCCTGGTTATCTTTTCCCTGAACAAAGGGATAGTCGATGTTGGTGCCATCGATGGTAACCCATCCGACCACGTCGGGATTTTTGGCCATCAGTTCCTGCAGGCGTGCGCAATCGTTGGCCCCGGTGGGTTTGTAGTGCAGCAGCTCATCGCTGATGAACCCACCGTTCATAACGTTGTTTGTGTCCCACAGCGAATAGCCCCCGTACAGCAGCATGAGCAGCACGAGAAAGCCGGCAAACCACGTAAGCACGCGGTCGCCGGCTCTCGCCAGCCGAGCCATGCGTTTAAGCTCCATCGGCTGTAATCCTCGCTGTTTTAATGGCGGTTACGACGAGGACGGAA
Source organism: Collinsella aerofaciens (assembly GCF_040910325.1). GTDB lineage: Bacteria > Actinomycetota > Coriobacteriia > Coriobacteriales > Coriobacteriaceae > Collinsella > Collinsella aerofaciens_BL. Next base: position 35,835 of record NZ_JBDGAV010000015.1, read on the forward strand.
GAAGACCACGCCCATCACGGCAGCAAACGCGACGATTGCCGCATAGGGAACGACCGTCCGAATAACATCGGTGGGAACGGTAGCCTCTTTTGTGTTGGTAAAGGTCACCGTGGTGTCAGAAGTACCGATACCCTTCTCGGCAATAGAGTTACCTTCTGTCGAACTGGTGTCATCACCAATCTTGTACGACGTCTTATAACCTTCGCTATGATAATCCGCCTCAGTTACGGCGAATTTATCCTCCGATGAGAGACCGTAAAAGATGACGGATTCTCCGTTCTTAAGGCTCACGCTAATCGCAGTTCCCGACGCGGCCTTAACTTCGTTCGGGGTAGTAGTCCCGTCTTTCACAGTGGCGTACTTATAAGTCTCCCCGTCAGTGCCTTTAATCGTGACGGTAAAGTCAAAGTCCTTATTCTTGTCACCCTGGTTGCCGGCAACGACCTTTTTGATGGTCAACTTTTGGGTGACATATTTGTTCTCAAAGCCTGAGGTCTTGTCGCCCGATCCCGCCGCTGTGCTAAGAGTGCAGCCCTTAGCAACTAAGCCTGAGTCGCCATTTTCTACGTAAACATCCAGGAACAGTTCCTTATACTCAACGTCGTTGAGGCCATCCAGCTCTGGCGGCGTCTGCGTAATTTTGTATCGATAGATGCCCGGAGCCGCGAACTTTGAGGTATCAAGGCTGACGCTCATTGGGGCGGTTATTGTCTTAGTAACGCCGTCGGTATTATCTTCGCTAGAAAGACCTTTGGCAGAATAATTTACGGAAGACGGCGAAAGCGAAACGGCCCCTTCCACTCCAGCAGTAACGGGCATACCCGTGTTCGTAAGCTCGCTCGTCTCCGCCGGCGAGATCGAATACTTAAACTGCGCATTCGGCTCCACAGCATCCTTGTTCATGGTAAGCGTCGAGGTGATCGTAACCTTGTTGCCAGTTACCGGCAGATGCGGAGTAGTAGATCCCCCCTCCGCCCACGCGGGCGTGACAACTCCCACCAAAGCCAGCAGCATCGTGGCAGCCACAACTGCAAACGCCGCCAGTCGCCTCTTTCCAGTTTTCATGTTGTATCCTTCCTCTCGGGCACATGCCCTTAATAAAACCAATCTCCGTGCCTACAGGTTCGACCTGCGCAGCACGCTGATCACGTTGCCTTTGATCTGCGAACGGGCAATCGGCCCATACAGGCGACTGTCGTGCCCGCCCTCGCGCAAATCTGCCAGCACAAAGAGCTCATCCGCTGCCAGGTGTACGGGATAGTCCACAGCAGACTCATAGCGCGGCGTCGGCGTGGTGATATCGCTTTCCACCACAACAGCCCCGTTAACCATGAGCTCGCCCGACTCGGTAATTGTGACCTCATCACCGGGGCGGGCAACCACGCGACCCAGGCGCTCTTCGCCATCCGCGGTGTATACCACCACGTCACCCTCGTTAAAGCTCTGGCTGAGCCTCCAGTAGAGCATGACGTCACCCGAACAGATGCGGGGGGCCATCTCGCCAGTCGTGACTGCGCCCACGCCCAAGACCACACCAAAGAGCAGCCAGAGCGTCACGACAAAAAATGCCAGGCGCGCCAGAAAGCCCACGATATCGCGCCGGTCGTCCGCTTCTCCCAGATCTGGTGCCGCATGGGCGCCCAACCTCACGTTCGACGCGGCCGAATACCGCGAGCCCCGGGGTCTTCCCTGCGGGGCCGCTCGTGCGGCTGGCCCATCACCAGCATTGCTGGCGCCATGTCTTCTCATAGGCGCCCACCCCTCTTGGAGCCGCGGTGTAAACGCAGCGCAACCATGCCCGTAGCCAACAGCACGCCGGCGGTCAAAATCGCCAGGGCATAGATGGGGTTGCGCGTAATACCCGTAGGCACCGCGACCTGTCGGGAATTGGTGGCCTTAGCTTCAACGGCAACGGTCACACGCGGACCGTTGAGCGTGCCGCTCGCACCCGTAAGCTTAGCCTGATACCCCAACGAAGAGTAATCGTCTTCGCTCACGGTATAGACCGCGTTGTAATCCAGCGCCTTAATCGAAACGGTCAGGCCGTCCTTAACGGCAAACGGCATGGTCGCCTTGCCCTGGCCATCGGCCGTAAAGGCCGTCTTGTTTTCCACGGTCTCGGCCCGATCATTCGGTCGCGCTACGAGCGCATGGCTGCCTTGGGCAGACGCATCCGAATACTCGATGGCGTAGGTCTGACCAGCCTTGAGGCCCGTAAAGGTTGCCGTCATCTTAAAGTAGGCACGCTTGTCGCCCATATTGCCCGTAACGCTCTTGGAAACCTTGAGCGTGTAGGTACGTGGGGTGAACCGTGCGTATACGCATCCCGTATGGCGCTCTTTTACGTTGTACGTATAGGTGGGTGAAGACGACAGCAGCTCCGGGGCGTCCGGATTTGACAGGTCGTACCAGCCCTCAAAGTGATAGCCCTCCTTGGGAGTGGCCACCGCCTCCACAAACGTGCCGTCATCCACAAAGTAGGCGATACCCGAAGTTTTGTACGCGTCGGCGTCCTTGCCCGAGCGATCCCCGGCATCGATGGAGCCCTTTGCCCCCTTAAGCTTGGAGCTGACCGTACCGCCCGTCGTTACGTTGCTCCACGTGCCATCGGCATTTTTAAGCTGAGCAACAAAGGCCTGACGATACTTCCATTGCGCCACGAACGTCGCGCCTTGGCTCTCGGGAATGTTTTTGACCGTTACCTCATCGCCTGCAGCACCGGTATCCGAATCGACCTTCTTGCCCTTAATGGTAAGAGTGCCGGAATCCGTGGTACCCTCGGGAGCCGTATGGGTCACCGTGTGCTCTGCGCTAAAACGAATGGCTTTTCCCGAGCCCGCGTACTCCCAGCCCATAAACTTCCAACCGTCGTTTTGCCCTTCGGCAGCATGGGAGGTATAGCTCGCTCCAGCACCAGAAAGCTGCACGAAATCGCCCGTGGACTCATTGGACGGATCATAGTGATACGCTTTGCCACCGTTCACATCGTATTGAACACCCGCCTTAGAAAACACAAGGTGCACTTTGTAGTGCTTTGTGACCTTGTCGACCTTAAAGTGATAGGTGCCATCGTCCAATTCGGTCCAGTGCGCCTTATCGTCCGCGGAATAGAACTCGCCGTTGACAAAAGCACCGATAAAGACTGCCCCGCCATCGCGCTTGGCGTCAACCATAAAGTAGGAGTTCTTTTCCTGTTTCCCTACGTAGTTTTTGGCATACGTAAAGTCCGCTGTCTCGTTGTCGGAGTTATAAAAATACGTTCCGCTTCCGTTGGGCGTCGTGTACGTCTCGATGCGATAGAACTCCCTAAACGAGATATTGTCGAGGAAGTTGCCGATCGAATTGCTCCCGTTGGCCGTGTTGTAGGCCACAAAAGCAAAGACGCTCTGGTTTTGGCCATCCGGAATGGTGTAGGTATAGTCGTAGTCAACCTTTTTGTTCTGCTCGAGCGCGTTGGAACCGTAGGAAGCCCACGCGTCGTTTTCGGACGCCATAATCCATACGCACCATTTTTCGGTATGCTCCGCATCGGCCGTCCATGAGAACGCGCTTCCGCTGGACGCATCGGCAAATCCGCCCACTTTGTCAAACTTGGTTGAATACAGGATGATCTTTTTGCTGCAGCCCGATTGGGAAAAATTGGCCACATCCAAACCGACATAGTTATCGACGCTCATTTGAATCCATTGAACAATTTGCTGGTACTGATCGAGTGCCTTTTGATTGTCCTTGTACGGCTCGTTTTCTTGTCGCGGACCGATGATAAGGGCCATGGCGTCTCGACCCGAGCGGCCGCGGTGATCGAGCCCCCACTCGTACTGTTTTCCCGGCTCGGTCGTCACATATTGGTAGAGCGAACTCGCCTCGTGTGCGTTGAGCTCGGCTGCATAGTCACCATCGGAGGGCGTAAACGTAACAGAATGCCCAGCTGGGTCGATATAGTAGTCGTTCTGGGCAACGATCTCGATACGATGGTCTGTCTCGGTCGTACGCCAATGGGGCGAGCACAACGTAAACTTGCTGGGCCTCTGGTTCCCTAGATGTATATCCTCTTCAAAGCTGCCGTTAGCAATGTTCGTATTCTCGTTCTTAAGATTCGAGGTCGAGAACGCATAGCGCGTGAGCGTTGTCATGGTCTCGGACGAGTTTTCCTGATACACCTTGGCAAAGTCGCTATAGATATTGCGCGTGCCCTGCTTTTCCACGTGAACGTCGTTGACCAGATTGCCAAACCACTCCCGGTATTGTTCGTTTGCCCCCGTAAGATTTGAATCGTAGCAAGTTAGTGCAAGCATCGTGTTTTCGGACGCTGCGGCATAGACTGCCTGATAGGCAAACTCATCGTCTTGCTCGGGAAGCGCTCGATAATAGTGTGTACTGTTGGTGCCAAAGGAAAACCAACCCTGTCCGTTAGAGCTTACGAGCCACACAGAAAGCGCAATGCGACCGTCGCTCTGCTCAAACGAGAAGTGGGATCCGTCGGCGCTGCTACCAGCAAAGCCGCCATTTGCAGCAAAGGGATCGCTGTAAACGGTGTACTGCTCAACGGTATTTCCCTGGGGCATCTTGCCCTGCGCCTTAAGCCAAGTCCGCAGCTGCATGAGCTGGTCTTGGCCTGCGCTGTTAACCGACAGATTCTCCTGTTGAGGACCCATCGTGAGCATCAGCACGTCGTGTTCGGTTGCGGCGCGATGGTTGAGGCCCCACTCGTACGTGGAGCCGCTCTGGGTGGAAAAGGTGGTGTAGGTTGATCCGGGTTCAAAATAAGCATTGGTATCCTGCGGCTTAAGATTCCACGCAAGCGCAAAGTGATTACCGTTAGCTTGTTTGAGGTTTCTTTGACCGTTGAGGAGCTTCGTGGGGAGGTCGAGGTACGACGCCTCGCCGATTTTCTTATCCGGAGAGGTCGTCGACCAACCAGAAGCTTGGTTGGTAAAGGTTGGGTTCGCTATAAGGTTGCCATCGTCACCGTACGCACGCGAGGGCAACCCCCCCCCGACCATAACGAATGCGCATAAGACCGCTGCCAACATCACAAAGGTGCGGCGCATCGACGCTATATGACCGAAAGGACCCTGCACGGGCGCACCCCCCAGCCGCAGCCCGAGCTTTCGCGCAAGCTGCACAAGTAGTACGTTTAAGTTTTTTGATTCTACAACCAGCCCAGGGCAAAAGCAAAATCATGCGTAACCGATTTGCAGTCATTTTTCGCATTGCGCAGGTAGGACGCCAAAAGTGGCTAAAAAAGCCCCGTCCTAAATGAGCTATTTGAGAAGCTGAGCCATGGCGTTGACGAATTTTTGGACTTGGAGGGTGGGCTCGAGCGGGTAGTGCAAAAAGACCGGCACCTCACGGCCGCACAGGAACGGCACGCCCACAAAGGCCGGGTGCACCCCCGACCACGCCCCGCAGGTGAGCACCGCGTCGCCCTTTTCCTCCGCCTCGTTAAAGAGCGCAAAGTCAAAGCTGTCCACGTCGATCACGTCAACGCCGCCGTCGGCCAAAAGGTCGATACGCAGACTGTCCATGGCGTCGTTGCCGTGGCGGAGCACGCGCAGGCGCATGCCCTCCAGGTCGGCAACCGTAATGCGTGCCTTGCGCGCCAGCGGGCTCGTGCGCGGCAGGTCGATATAAAACGGTACGTTGACGATGCGGAGCTTTTGGCAGGCATCACCCCAGCGCGGGGTCGAAAAACTCGACTGCACCACATCGACCTCGCGACCCAAGCTGCGCATGACGGATTCGCGCTCGTCATAGAGGTCGCTCACCGGCACGATCTCAAATCGCAGCGACGGTTCCAGATCGTGGATGCCCGACCACATCGACAGCGTTTGGCGCCCCGGGCACATCATCGACACGCCCAAGCGCACGGCACCGCCATCGCCCGCCGCGCGTCGGGCACGGCGCAGCGCGTCCTCGGACTGCCGCATGATCGAGCGCGCGTCGTCCACCAGCAGTGCGCCGGCCGGCGTCACCTTGACGCCCGAGTGCGAACGTTCAAACAGCGTGATGCCGAACTCGGCCTCGAAGCCCGACACCTGCTTGACGAGTGCTGGGGTCGACACGCGCAATTTTGCCGCCGCACGCGAGAAGCTTCCCAGCTCCGCGGCGGCCGATATGGCCTCAAGTCGTCGATCGTACACGTCAATCTCCCGTTTTCGCGCCCGTGGCCACATGGCGCCACAGGGGGTTGTTTTCGCAGGTCACGCGTTCAGTTGAGCATAAACTACATCGCATAGTGTAAACCTACGGTTAACGCCATTCTAACAAATATGCAATTCACCTGCGCAAATGCAAAGCATACGATAACCTGCGAAAACCACGTGGATCGATTAATAAGAGCGACCCACCGGGAGGCACAAGAAGGGAAGTTCCTATGAGCAACTGGCTTAAGCTCGAGGGCGATGTCTGCGCCGTGACTGGCGCACTCGGCGGTATGGGCGTCGAGATCTGCCGCGAGTTCGCCCGCAACGGCGCCAATGTCGTCCTGCTCGATCTGGACGAGGAAAAGGTCAAGGCCGCAGCCGCCGACCTCGCCGCCGAGTTTGGCATCCACGCCGAGGGCTACAAGATGAACGCCACCGACGAGGCCGAGGTTCAGGCCGCCGTCGACGCCACCATCGCCGACTTCGGCCGCGTCGACGTCCTCGTCAACACCGCCGGCATCCTGCGCTTTGCCGCTATGGAGGACCTGCCGCTCTCCGACTGGGAGCAGGTGCTCAACGTCAACCTCACCGGTTACTTCATCACCTCACAGCGCTTTGGTCGCGAGATGATCAAGGCCGGCCAGGGCCGCCTGGTGCACATCTCGACCGTTGCCAGCCACTCCCCTGAGACGTTCTCGGGCGTGTACAGCTCCACCAAGGCGGGCGTCAACATGATGTCCAAGATGCTCGCCGCCGAGTGGGGCCCCTACGGCGTGCGCTCCAACTGCGTCGAGCCCTGCTTTGTCAAAACCCCCATGTCGGCCAATTTCTACGCCGACCCCGAGGTCGAAAAGAGCCGCAGCCGCCTGATCGCCACGCGCCGCATCGGCGAGGTCAGCGATATCGCCAACGCCGTCATGTTCCTGGCGTCCAAGCGCTCGGACTTTACCACCGGCGACGCCATCAAGGTCGACGGCGGCTTCTCCAACATGATGGGCGACCTCACCGCCAAGCCCGGCGGCCGTCGCGCCTATGCCGACAACTACCTCAAGAACAAAGGTGTCGAGCTCTGGTCCGATGAGTCCGGCGTCGCCAAGCCGACCGACCAGTAAACCAACATGACAGGGAGGCTCCGCGGACACGCCCGCTCCTCCCCCGTATCGATTAGAAAGAGTCCAATGGCTTCCACCAACTCCAACAAGGGTCGCGCCGTCGTGCTTTCCGCCGCGTGCGTCACCATGTTCTTCATCAGCTCCATCGCGCTGTATTCCGTCGTGAGCAAGAATCTGCTCGCCGTCTATCCCGAGTGGTCCAGCGCCCTTACCTGGGCTTTCCCGGTCTTTCAAACCATCATGGCCGTGACGGGCATCTTCGCCGGCCGCATCTCCGATAAGATCGGCCCGCGCAACGTCGTGATCGCCGCCGCCGTGTGCTACGGCCTGGGCTGGTTCATGTCCGGCACCGTCACCGAGCCGTGGCAGTTCTACCTGTGGTTCTCACTCGTCGCCGCCGTCGGCAACGGTCTGGGCTATAACCCGGCGCTCACCACCGGCCAAAAGTGGTTCATCGACAAGAAGGGTCTCGCCTCCGGCATCACCCTGGCCGCTTCGACCGCCGGTCCCGCCGTGCTGTCCCCGGTGCTCGCCTCGCTGCTCATCCCGAGCCTGGGCATCTTTGGCGCCCTTAAGGCGCTCGGCGTCATCTTCTTTGTGATGATCGCCGCCTCCGCCCTGTTCCTGAAGGCCCCCGAGGCCGGTTGGCTGCCCGAAGGCTTCGAGGCCCCTAAGGGCGGCGCACATGCCGGCACCTTCGGCGACCTCACCCCGGGCGAGATGGTCAAGACCCCGCGCTTCTGGGTCCTCATCGTCACCTTCGCCTTCGCCGCCACCGCGGGCACCTTGCTCGTGGGCAAGGTTGCCTCCATCGCCGCCGTCCAGCTCTTCGCCGACCCCACGAGCGCCGCGGCCGTCGCCCTCGGCGGCGTGGTGGTCTCCGTCAACACCTGCGCCAACCTGGTTGGCCGTCTCTCCTTTGGCCAGATCATCGACAAGATCGGTGCCTACAAGTCGCTGCTCATCAGCCTTGTCGTCACCATCGTCGCACTCGTCATCATGTCGATGAGCTTTACGCAGGGCATGTTCTTTGTGGCGCTCGCCCTGCTCGGCTTTAGCTTTGGCGCCCTGCTCGTCATCTACCCGCCGCTCACCGGTGGCGCCTTTGGCACCAGCAACATCGGCGTCAACTACGGCATCATGTTTTTGGGTTATGCCGCTTCCACCTGGATCAGCCAGCCCATCACCGCCGTGCTGTATCACGCCGAGGCCGGCAGCGCCGCCTACCAGCAGTCCTTCTACGGCGCCATTGTGATCGCCGCCATCGCCGTCGTGCTCACCGTCTACATGATGGTCTCCGACAGCAAGAAGAAGTCCGCCTAGTTTTACCGATGCGACAAAGGGACAGCCCCTTTGTCGCATTCCACCGGTCACCAGTATTAAGGAGTCGAAATGTCTGAGCTCAACCCCGTCCGCATTGCCGTTATCGGCGCCGGCGCCATGGGCCGCAACCACATCCGCTTTGTCACCGAGGAGCCCGAAGCCGAGCTCGTCGCCATCGCCGACGCCTTTGAGGGCGCCCGCGCCACGGCCGAGGCCGCCGGCGTGCCGTTTTATACCGATCCCGCCCAGATGATGGACGAGGTCAAGCCCGAGGCCGTCATTATCGCCACCCCCAACGACCTGCACTTGGGCGTTGCCCGCGAGGCTGTGAAGCGCAACATCGTGCCGCTGGTCGAAAAGCCGATCTCCAACGACCTGGAGGATGCCCAGGCCTTCGCCGCCGAGGCCGAGACCGCCGGCGTGCCCGTGCTCGTGGGTCAGCACCGTCGCCACAACCCCTTCGTCAACAAGGCCAAGGAGATCATCGAGTCCGGCGAACTGGGCAAGCTCACCGTATCGAGCTTCCACTACATGATCTATAAGAATGACGAGTACTTCGATGTCGAGTGGCGCCGCAAGAAGGGTGCCGGCCCGATCCTGGTCAACCTGGTGCACGACGTCGACCTGCTCCGCTACCTGCTGGGCGAGCCCGTTGCCGTCCAGGGCATGCAGTCCAGCGCCGCCCGCGGTTTTGAGACCGAGGACTCCGCCGTGGTCAACGTCCGTTTTGCCGATGGCGCGCTCGCAAGCATGACCATCTCTGACGCCACCGCCAGCCCCTGGAACTGGGAGGCCACCGCTCGCGAGGATCCGCAGTACCGCCCCTTCGACGCCGACGCCTATTTTATCGGTGGCACCAAGGGCGCCCTTTCGCTGCCCCGCCTGCACCAGTTCTCCTACGACGGTGCCTCCAACTGGCACAAGCCGCTGCAGATGGAGATCCCGGCTGTGGACCCGGCGCTGCCGCACAAGATGCAGCTCAGGCACTTTGTGAAGGTCGTCCGCCGCGAGGTCGAGCCCGTCGTGACCCCCGCCGACAACGTTAAGACGCTCACGCTGCTTAACGCCATCAAGGAGGCCGCCGAGACCGGCCAGCTCGTCGAGCTGTAATGCCTTAAGAGCGGCCGCGGCAGAAGCCCCATGCCGAGCCCCTCGGTCCGCCACCAATAAGCCCCTCTTCTTTGCCCCGCGAGCAGCCTCATGCCCGCGGGGCTTTTTGCTACTTCGCTGACAATTTTTCTGAGACGGGGGCTATTTTGCACCTCGGCTTGATTCGTTCGCCACGAAACGCACCTATCTACTACGTTTAACCGATCGCCCTCAACCATGCCAAATTTCGCGAAATAAAAACTGCAGGTAGACGGCTTGCCGATTTTCGGAAAACCCAGGCATGGTCGACCTATACGGTTCAAACGTAGTAGATGGGCCGTTTTCATGGCGCAGCCCCAAAACAGTCTTTTGGGACGGGTGGTATCCTTGGTAGCCCTGTGCTGCAAACGCACCTCAAACGCAAGGAGTCCCATGGATCTTATCGCCCAGCTCGCCCGCGAGCTCAACCTTAAGGCTGACAACATCGAGGCAGCCGTCAAGCTCATCGACGAGGGCAACACCATCCCCTTTATCTCGCGCTACCGCAAGGAAGCCACGGGCGGCATGGACGACGTCGCCCTGCGCGCCCTCGACGAGCGCCTGTCTTACCTGCGCAATCTTGAGCAGCGCAAGGAGGACGTCATCCTGCTCATCGACGCCCAGGGCAAACTCACGCCCGAGCTCGAGCAGCAGATTCGCGAGGCCACGCAGCTCCAGCGTGTCGAGGACCTCTACAAGCCCTACCGAAAAAAGCGCATGACCCGCGCGCAGAAGGCCCGCGAAGCCGGCCTGGAGCCGCTTGCTAACATGATCATCATGCAGGCATCCGCCAAGGGCAGCGCGCTCGACGCCGCCGCGGCATACGTCAACGAGGAAGCCGGCTTCGACACGCCCGAGAAGGCGCTTGCCGGCGCAGCGGACATCGTGGCTGAGACGGTAGCCGAGGACCCCGAGAACGTCGCCGACCTGCGCGCCTTTACGCAAAACACCGCCGATATCGTCGTCGAGGCCACCGATCCCACCGAGAAGACTCCCTACGAGCCGTACTACAGCTATGACGAGCCACTGCGCCGTATACCCAACCACCGCGTGCTGGCTATCGACCGCGGTGAACGCGAGGGCAAGCTCCGCGTGCGCGTAAACGTCGACGGCGCTGCCGCCACGGCACGCCTCGGCAGCCGTTGGCCCCGCCGTCAGGGCGTGTTTGCTCCCATCTTCGATGCCGCCATCGCCGACGGCTACAAGCGCCTCATGGCCCCCTCGCTGGAGCGCGAGGCCCGCGCCAAACTCACCGTTCGCGCCCAGACCGAAGCCATCAACGTCTTTGCCAAGAATCTCGAGGGCCTGCTCTCGGCACGCCCCGTGCGCGGCGCCCGCGTGCTCGCGCTCGATCCGGGCTACCGCACCGGCTGCAAGGTCGCCGTCATGGACGAGACCGGCAAGCTACTCGACCACGGCGTGGTCTACCCCACCAAGCCGCGCCACGACGTCGCCGGCACCAAGCGCGAGCTCGCTCGCCTCGTCAAAAAGGACGGTGTCAACACCATCGTCATCGGCAACGGCACCGCTAGCCGCGAGACCGAGGAAGTAGTCTCGGAGTTCATTGCCGAGCAGGCGCCCAGCCTTCGCTACACCATCGTCAACGAAGCCGGCGCGTCGGTGTACTCCGCCTCCGAACTCGCAAGCCAGGAGTATCCCGACCTGGACGTCACCGTGCGCGGCGCCATGAGCCTGGGCCGCCGTCTGCAAGACCCGCTGGCAGAGCTCGTCAAGATTCCGCCCCAGTCCATCGGCGTTGGCCAGTACCAGCACGACCTTGACCAGGCAGAGCTTTCGCGCACCCTGGGCCACGTGGTGGAGGACGTCGTCAACCGCGTGGGCGTCGACGTAAACACCGCGAGCGCGAGCCTGCTGGGATACGTATCGGGCATCACGCCGAGCGTGGCCAAGAGCATCGTGGCCTACCGCGAGGAAAACGGCGCCTTTACCGATCGCCGCCAGCTCAAGAAGGTCCCCAAGCTGGGACCCAAGGCATATCTCAACGCCGCGGGCTTCCTGCGCATCAGCGGCGGCAGGAACCCGCTCGACGCGACAAGCGTCCACCCCGAGAGCTACGAGGTGGCCACGTCCGTCTTGGAGCGCGCAGGCGTTAAAACCAGCGAGCTCAGCCGTGGCGGCGTGCCCGACATTGAGCGCCGTCTGGGCAGCATCTCGGCGCTGGCAAGCGACCTGGACTGCGGCACCCTCACGCTCATCGACATCGTCAACGAGCTCAAGAAGCCCGGCCGCGACCCGCGCGACGACGCGCCCGAGGTGGTCTTTAGCCGCTCGGCACTTTCTATCGATGACCTGGAGCCCGGCATGGAACTCAAGGGCACGGTGCGCAACGTCGTAGACTTTGGCGCCTTCGTCGACGTCGGCGTGCACCAGGACGGCCTCGTGCACATCTCCAAGCTGGCTAACCGCTTCGTCAAGCACCCGAGCGACGTGGTACGCGTCGGCGACACGGTAAAGGTGTGGGTGGAAAAGGTCGATCGCGACCGCAAGAAGATCTCGCTCACCATGGTGCAGGGGAAGTAAACCACCTAAAGCAAGGGTCCCCCCTCTCGCGACGTGCAAAATCGCGAGTATTCTGCAATTTCCGCCGCCCCGAACGCCCCTCAGAGGCAATAAAGTCAAAAACAGCCCCCGTTTTAGCGTCGTCAGAGCCAAAACGGGGGCTGTTCCGTGCTTCAGCTAGCTGATAAAAACCTTTACCTTGCTGAATACTCTCGATTTTGCACGTCGCAGGCGGGGGTACCTTTGTCCACGGCAGGATATGGAAGCCAAACACCAACCTACTAGCAAGTTCGTGTCGGCAGCCCCGGCCTTTCCTTTGCCTAGCGCGACCCTCGCGAAGCGCGTGAGCGATAGGGAAAGGAAAGGCCGGGGCGAACAACCCTCGGCGCAGCCAGCGTTCGCGTTACGGCAGGATATGGAAGCCGAGCGAGGCGATATCCTTGGCAAAGCCGCGCACGGTGTCGAGCGAGACCTCGTAGGGGTCACGGCCGATGTTCTTGCGCTTGGCCAGGATGCTGTTGGGCACCGTGATGATCTGGCAACCGCAAGCTTCGGCCTGGTAGATGTTGATGAGCTCGCGCGTGGACGCCCACAGGACCTCGCAGTTGGGCTTGACGGCGGCCTTCTTGACCGACTCCGTCACAAACGGAATGGGATCGACGCCGGTATCGGCGATACGGCCGGCAAAGAGCGAGATGATGGACGGCGTCTCGGCGTCAACGGCCTCGACCATCTCATCGACCTGCTTAGGCGTAAAGATGGTGGTGACGTTGACCTTGATGCCGTCGGTCGAAAGCTTGCGGACCAGCTCGGCGGTGGACTCGCCCTTGGTGGTCACGCACGGGATCTTAACGTAGACGTTCTCGGCCCAGGTAGCGATCTCGCGCGCCTCGACCTCCATGGTCTCGACGTCGTCGGCAAAGACCTCAAACGACACGGATACATCGGTGATGTGGGCCAGGACCTCCTTGGCAAACGCGCGGTAATCCGTCACGCCGCCCTTCTTCATAAGGGACGGGTTGGTCGTGAAACCCTGAACGTTGCCGTTCTCGTACATGTCGAGCATGCCCTCGAGGTTTGCGCCGTCAGCGAACACCTTGATTGCCATCTGCCTGATTCCTTTCGTTTGCACGCGAGCGTTGAACTGCTAAACACTTTACCTACGTTCATCAAGGCGTGAGCTGCGGGTTTTTATCTTCTCGGCGAACGGTTTTGCAGATTTACCATTTTTATATCGACGCCCCAGCGGCAAAACGTTTTTGCCGATCATCGCGGTTGATTCCGTTCACGGAACAGAAGCAGCGCCTTGCCGGCTCGTTTTCACAATCGCCCCAAAGCAAAAAGCGGTGACGCCTCATTTGAGACGTCACCGCTTCCGTGTAGGAGCCGGTTATCGGAGCTCCGCCCGATTAGGGCTTAACGTACGCCTGGATTACTCTTCCTCAACGTGATTGATCACAGCACCCTTGGTGTGGATGAAGTTGGGGACGAAGGCGACGACCAGAAGGACAGCGAGAATCGCGTAGACACCGGTGGTACCGAAGGCCTCGGCAGCGCGGCCGAGCGTAATACCAATGACAGAGAAATCGAAGTCGCCGAACGTAGTGTTCTTGAAGCCAAAGACGTCAAGAACGGGCAGGAGCAGGGCCGGGGCAAAGGTGATGAGCAGGCCGTTGACGAAAGCACCAAGAGCTGCGCCCTTGCGACCGCCGGTAGCATTGCCGTAGATGCCGGCGGTAGCACCGCAGAAGAAGTGGGGAACCATGCCCGGGATGATGAAGATGCCCAGGGTAGCGCCCACGATGAACATACCGACCACGCCACCGATGAAGGAAGCGACAAAGCCGAGGATGACGGCAGTGGGAGCATAGGGGAAGAAGACGGCGCAGTCGACGGCAGGGATGGCGCCAGGGATCAGCTTGTTGGAGATGCCCTGGAAAGCCGGGACCAGGTCGGCGAGGATCATACGAACGCCGTTGTAGACGATGGTGACACCAACGGCGAAGGACAGGGCACAGGTCAGGGCATAGACGATTACATTGTCGCCGCCAGCGGTCTTGGTAACGACCGCAGGATCTGCGATGTAAGCGGCGAAAGCGGTAACCAAGTAGAAGAAGGCCATGGTAAGAGCCGTGGAGATGGTGGTGTCGCGCAGGAAGGAGAACTTCTCGGGAACCTCGATCTTCTCGGTGCTGTTCTCCTCGGCGTCCTTAGCAAAAAGCGTACCGACTGCAGCGGAGATGTAATAGGCGAGTGAACCGAAGTGGCCCATGGCGATTTCATCGCCATCGGTAACCTTCTCGGTGAAACGCTGACCAACGGCGGGAAGCATAGCGCTCACGAGGCCCAGGAACATGCCACCCACGATGACAAGCTGGACATCCTGGAAGCCAGATGCCTGCAGAACGGCAGACAGCAGGCAGGCCATAAACATGCTGTGATGGCCCGTCAGGAAGATGTACTTAAACTTGGTAAAGCGGGCAATGATAATGTTCACGACGTAGCCGAGAATCAGGATCATCATAGTCTGAACGCCGAGGACGCTCTGAGCCATCGAAACGACGACCTCGTTGTTGGGCACGACGCCGGTGATGTGGAAACCGGTCTCGATGAAGGTACCCAGCGGAGCAAGGTTCTCCTGAACAACAGCGGCGCCGGCAGACAGCATGATGTAACCCAGAATGGGCTTCAGGGTGCCCGTCATCACCTTGTGGGCAGGACGCTTAAGCGCGACAAGGCCCACAAAGGCAAATAGACCCATGATCCATGCTGGCTTGGTCAGAATCGATTGGATAAACTCAAGTATGGGAAGGATGGCTTGCATCTGCGCTTCCTTTCTCTCTAACGTGGGCGCGTTTCCCTCTTCCACAGGGAACCGCCCTTTTTTGTGCCGCTTTAGGCGTTAGCGGCGGCCGCCTTGATTGCCTCGAGGGCGTCTTCGCGGATCTTCTTCTTGTTCACATAGCTGCGAACGATCACAACGTTGCCGTGGAGCTCGGGAGCGAGTTCCTTAACGGTGATGAACAGATCCGGATTTGCGGAAGAAGCACCGTTCAGGTCCATAGACTCAACGTCGGCCTTGATGCCCTCCTCCTCGCAAAGCTCCTCGACTTTGCCAGCGAGCATCAGGCTAGACCCGATGCCGTTTCCGCATACGGTGATGATATGCATGGCAACCTTCCTCTCCTACACGTGACGGTTTTCCGTCTATCCAAAAGCGGCGACGCATCGCCGTGCCATTAAGGCCTAAAAGAATGAACGCATGGTCTCCAAAACCTGCTCGGGCGTATCGCATGCGCTGAGCTTGGCAACGCAGTCTTCGTCCTCGAACATCTGCGAAAGCTCCGCCAAGCAGCCAAGATGAGCCTTGGGGTCGGGTGCGCAAATACCCACAAGCACGTGAACCGGATCGAAATCCTCGTGTCCAAACGCAACGGCAGGGTCAAGCGTGACGATACAGATTCCCGCTTCACTCACATTGCCATCTGCCTGGGCGTGAGGCATGGCGATGCCCTCTTCCAAGACCATATAGGGGCCGAATTTGTGAACCGATGAAATCATGGCGTCAACATAGCTCTGGTCGCATTTGCCAGCGTCTACGAGCAACTTACCGCATGCCCTGATCGCTTCCTCCCAGTCGGAGGCCTCGACGTGGCAGGCAACAAGCTCGGGTTTAAGAAGATCGGTCAGCATACTCGTCCCCTACTCCTCGGGCAAGATATGAAAACCAAGCGCCTGAACGTCGCGGGCAAAGCCCTTGACCGTATCAAGCGAGTACTCAAGCAAATCTTTCCCGAAATTCTTGCGCTTGGCAAGAAGGGCATTGGGGACCGTAATGATCTGGCATCCAACGGACTCCGCCTGGAAGATATTGAGGACCTCGCGCGTAGACGCCCAGAGAACCTCGGCAGCAGGCTTAACGGCAGCCTTCTTTACGGACTCCGCCATGAGGGGCAGCGGATCGACGCCGGTATCGGCAATGCGACCGGCAAAGATGGACAGAATAGAGGGGGTCTCGGCAGAAACGGCATCGACGAACTCGTCGACCTGCTCGGGCGTGAAGATAGTGGTGACATTCACCTTGATGCCGTCGGCAGAAAGGCGCTTGACCAGCGCGGCAGTAGACTCGCCCTTGGTGTTGAGCGCCGGAATCTTAACATAGACGTTATCTGCCCAGGTTGCAATCTCGCGAGCCTCGGCCTCCATACCAGCCTCGTCATCAGCGAAAACCTCAAAAGAAACCGAGACATCGGTAATGTGCTCAAGAACCGTCTTGGCAAAAGCGCGGTAGTCGGTCACGCCGCCGGCCTTCATAAGGGAAGGATTAGTCGTGAAGCCCTGAACGTTGCCATTGTCATGCATGTCAAGCATGCCCTCGAGGTTAGCGCCGTCGGCAAACACCTTGATCGCCATGTTCGGTCCTTTCTCATCTAACGCTATTGCTATCGAAAGCCTTCTTCTTTGTTTCAAAAGCTTTTCGGTTTTCTTTTATAAACCATTTCAAAAGCTATCGAAAGCTCAATTGTCAACCTTCCGTGAACGGTCGAATATCGGGTGTGAACGTGCTTCTTTTGGGCGGCACCTCCAGAACAAGCCCCTCTATACGCTATTTAAGTGCGAACTATCTGCTACATATGCATTCGGGACATGCCATTCCGTTCATTTGATTCATACGATTTTGCCTTGTTCTTTTCATATCGATACGTTATATTTCGATTACGAAAGGCCCCTCTTTTGCCTTTCGTTCAAAAGGAGTGGCATATGGCATCTACTTCAGACCTTTCACCGGCCGAGCGTCAGCGATTTATTATGAACTGGCTGGCCGAAAAACCAAATATCTCGGTATCCGACATCGTTCGCCGTTTTTCGGTTTCGGAAGTCACCGCACGACACGACCTCGTCTCACTGGAATCCGAAGGCAAGCTGCGTCGCGTACGCGGCGGAGCGGTATCGCTTTCTCGCTCCAACGCAATCTCGTATCCCGAGGAGCGCATCAATGTCCAAGTCGAGGCCAAGGAAGCCATCGCCGCAACCGCAGCAACTCTTGTTGATGATGGCGATGTTCTGGTAATTGATATCGGCACCACAGGCTTTTACTTCGCTAAGGCCCTCATGGACAAGCGTGAGATCACCATTATCACCGGCGATCTTGCAATCGCGAACTACGCCAGCTTCAATCTCCCCAATGCTTCGGTAGTGCTGCTGGGCGGCTCCGTGCGCAAGGGCCACCTCTATCTCGCGGGCGCACTAACGCTCGACTGCATGAGCAAACTACATGCCGACAAGGCGTTTGTCAGTGCCGACGGATTCCACCCCGACCACGGTTTTACCGTCGAGCACGACTTCTCGGCCATGATCAAGCATATGTACCTTACCAACTCAAACCAGGGCTACATGATGGTTGACCAGGGGAAGTTCAATAAGACCAGTTTTTATCAGTCCGCGCAGATCGATGACCTCGACGGCATCATCGTTGATGGAGACGACGAGGGCATCATGACGGCGGCGATCGAGAGCAGTCGCAGTCATCCCAAGCTCTATATTGCAAAATAGCTCAAATGGCCGGGTCGCCCCCACTGCGGGCGACCCGGCCATTTATTAAATCAACCCAAAATGGCGCATCGCTGTGACGGTGCCATCGTGTGCGACATCGTCGGTCACGTAGTCGGCGACTGCCTTGACCCCGGGCATGGCGTTGCCCATGGCTACAGCCGTCTCGACGGCGGCGAGCATACCCAGATCGTTGCCGGAATCGCCAAAGCCAAAGGTGCGCGCGTTGCCGGTGCGACCCAGGTATTCCAGCGCTCGCGCCACGCCCACGCCCTTGTCGATGCCCTTGGGGCTCAGCTCGCGATTCTGACCACCGGTGTTGCACAGCTCAAAGTTGCGATTGATAAAGCCGTCATCGTTGGCTACACGAGCCAAACTGGGCACATTGAGGCATACCTTGCCCACGCGCAAGCTGCCGTCGATGCGCATCTCCTCGGCGCTGTGCACCACAGAGGTACCGATTAAAGACGAGCGCTCAACGCCCACAGGCTCCAGCGCAAAGGTCGCAGCATTGGACTCGAAAAAAACCTCGATGCCGGCATCCACAACGCGATGCGCAAGCTCCTCAACAATGTCTTCGTCAAAGCAGTCCTCATGCACCACGCGGCCCTCGACCTCGAGCGTCGCCCCCGCCATGGCAACGATACCCGCCGGGTTCAGCGCGCGCAGGCCATCGGCAATCAGCCACAAGGGACGACCCGTGCAGATAAATGCCCGGTGACCCGCATTGCGCAGACGACCAAATGCATCGATAACGGACTTCGACGGATGGACTGCATTGAAGTCCTTATCGGTCATATCGTCGGGATCGAACGACGCCAGCGTGCCGTCCACGTCAAAAAAGAGCACAGCGGATTCGGGGCACGCATCAATCATATGGGTTCCTTTCGAGGATAAGGGCAAACGAAGCATCCATCATATAATGGAGCGACGCAACCAGAGAGGTCACCCATGGAATTTTACGCAAGCTGCCCCGAGGGCTTTGAGTCCGCACTCGCCGATGAGCTTAAACGCCTCGGACTTTCGCATGTCCGCCGCCTGAAAGGCCGCGCTACATTTGAGGGCGAGCTCGAAGAAGGCTACCGCGCCTGTCTGTGGTCGCGCCTGGCGAGCCGCGTGTTCGTGGTACTCGGGCGCTTTGAGGCGCAGGATGCCGACGAGCTGTACGATAGCGTTTACGACATCGCCTGGGAGAGCATCGTCCGCCCCGGCGCCACCATCGCCATCACAGCCCGCGGCGTGACCGAGCAGCTGCGCAACACGCGCTTCTCGGCCCTGCGCGCCAAAGACGCGCTGTGCGACCGTCTGGCCGAGACCACGGGCCGTCGCGCCGACGTCGATGCTGCCGACCCCGACGTTCACCTGCTGCTTTCGCTGCGCCAGCGCCGCGCGAGCATCAGCCTGGACCTTTCAGGCGACCCGCTGTTCAAACGCCTGCCGCCCGCAGCGACCCGCGCCGGCGAGGGCGCGCACGTGCTGCGCCCCGACTACGCCGCCCTGGTGCTGGCGCAGGTCGGCTGGACCGCACTGTGCGAGCGCGAGCTAACGGCCGACGATTACGAGAACGAAGCCCTTCCCACGCTGGTCGACGCCTCGTGCGCCGGCGGCGGTCTGCTGCTGGAGGCCGTGAACATTCTGACCGACCGCGCCCCGGGCGCCGCACGCGAGCGCTGGGGCTTTGAGGGCTGGCAGCTGCACGACGCCGCCCTGTGGGAGCAGCTGCTTGCCGAGGCGCGCGAGCGCGAGACCGCGGCGCGTGAGCGCCAGGCGCGCATCGTCGCCGTGGACATTGACCCCGCCGCCCGCAAGACTGCCGAGCGCATGGTCAAGTGCGCCGGCTACAAGCGTTTTGTCGACTTTTGCGCTGCCAAGCCAGCCACCGTGCTGGACCACGCGGGCGCCGTCGCCGGTGCCGCCGTGGTCGCGGACACCACCGAGACCCCGCTTTCGCTCATGCACGACGCCATGACGCTGGTCGGTGAGCTGCGCCGCGCGCCCGAGCTTTCCGCGGCGCCGGTCGCCGCGCTCACCCGCGATGGATTGCTGGCCCGCGCGCTCCACGCCGAGCCCGAGCGCTCGATCGCCGTCATGCCCAATAACGAGGAGGCAACTATTGAGGTTTGGCCCTCGCTCGACCACGCCGCCGCGGCGTTTGAGGCTTCGACCAGTGCGGATGCCGAGGCCGAGGTTGCGGATGCCAACGAAGTCAACGACAACGCCGCCAACACCCCCATGCCCGAACCTGCCGCCACGCTCGACCTGGGCGACGGCAAGCCGCTGCCCGTGCTCATCCCCGAGTCGGAGCAGTTCGCCAACCGTCTGCGCAAGAACGCCCGCCTGCGTCGCAAGTGGGCCAAGCGCGAGGGCGTGAGCTGCTACCGCGTCTACGATGCCGACCTACCCGATTACTCCGCTGCCATCGACCTGTACGAGGGTTGCCCGCAGACGCCGGGCCGCTGGCTCGTCATCGCCGAATACGCCGCGCCCAAGACCATCGACCCCGCACTGGCCCAGGCCCGTATGCTCGACATCTTGGCCATCGCGCCGCGCATCCTGGATGTTCCGGCCGAGCATGTGCACGCCAAGGCCCGCATGCGTTCGCGCGGCGGCTCGCAGTACGGCAAGCAGGGCGCCGGCAAGGGCGCATCGGGCGAGCGTGCCAATAACGCACGCCGTCGTCTGCCGCTCATCGAAGAGGGCGGCCTCACCTTTGCCGTCAACTTTGACGACTATCTGGATGTGGGCATCTTCCTGGATCACCGCGTCACCCGCAACCTAGTGCGCGAGCACGCCAAACAGGCGCGCCGCTTCCTCAACCTGTTCGCCTACACCGGCACTGCCACCTGCTACGCGGCCGATGGCGGCGTCGAGGAGACCGTGACGGTCGACCTCTCCAACACCTATCTGGACTGGGCCGAGCGCAACATGCGCCAGAACGGCTTTGTGGGGCCGCAGCATCATTTTGTGCGCGACGACGTGCTTGCCTGGATTCGCGACCAGCGCCAGACGCGCAACCGCTGGGACCTGATCTTTGTCGACCCGCCCACGTTCTCGAACTCGTCAAAGATGGGCCGCCGTACCTGGGATGTCCAGCGCGACCATGTTGAGCTTTTGGCCGGCGTATCTCGCCTGCTCGCGCAGGGCGGCCATGCCATCTTCAGCTGCAACCTGCGCGGCTTCCGCCCCGAAACGCGCAAGCTCGCGCGCGCGGGCGTCGTGCTGGAGGACATTACGGCGCAGACCATCCCCGAGGATTTCGCGCGCAACCAGAAGGTGCATCATTGCTATATCGTGCGCCGCCTGCCCATCGAGGACGCCATGGCCGAAGTCGGCTTTAGCGCTGAGGAGATTGCCGAGCGAACCGAGGAGCTGCGCAACCCCGAAGCCCGCAAGCCTCGCGCAACGACGCCCGTGCACGCGCAGACCGGCAACGGCAAGTCCAACTTTGCCGGCAAACCCTCCCCCGCCGGCAAGCCCAAAAAGAAGAAGTTCTACGCCAGCAAGCCCAAGGGCAAATAAACAAAGTTGCGGTGGAATAGTTCCTAAAAATGCCTGTTAAAGGCGCAAACAGGAACTATTTCACCGCAACTCATATTGGGATGGTGGTCGGCGATCTAGCCTTGGGTGACCAAGCGATAGCCGATACCCACGTGCGTTTGGATATAGCGCGGGTGCGCGGGGTCGGACTCGATCTTCTTGCGCAGCGTGCCCATAAAGACACGCAGGCTCGCCAGGTCGCTCTTGGTTGCCGTGCCCCAAATCTCGTGCAAGATAAACTGGTGCGTCAGCACCTTGTCGGCGTTGTGCGCCAGCAGGCACAGGAGCTTGTACTCGATCGGCGTCAGATGCAGCTCCTCGCCATCCATCGTGGCGATGCCGGCATCAAAATCGATATGCAACTCACCGGCATCGAACGAGCCCTCGGAGGCAACGCCGCCCGTTTGTGCATACGAAAGGCGCCTGAGCGTCGTGCGAATGCGCGCGAGCAGCTCCTCGACCGAAAACGGCTTGGTCAGGTAGTCGTCGGCGCCGGCATCGAGCGCGCGAATCTTGTCCGCATCCTCGCTGCGCGCCGAGACCACAATGATCGGCATGCCCGACCATGCGCGCACCGACTCCACCACCTTGACGCCATCCATATCGGGCAGGCCCAGATCGAGCAGCACGATGCTCGGCGCCTGCGATGAGGCGGCGGCGATGGCGGCGTGGGCGGTCTCCACGGCCATATGGCGCAAGCCGTGCGCCTCGAGCGCGGCAACGATAAGGTTGCGAACGGCGGGGTCGTCCTCAACGACCAAGATGAGCGGTTTTACGGCAGAGTTCGGCACAGCGTTACTCCTTATCAAACGAAACGTCGGCGACGGGAAGCTCAATCGTAAAGACCGAGCCGTGCGGGTCCGCCGCGGCAACCTCTATGCTACCGCCATGCGCCAATGCAATGGAGCGGCAGAGCGAAAGTCCCAGGCCCACGCTACGGTGGCTGTCGGCCAAACCGTGGTTGGCGGTGTAGAACGACTCAAAGATTCGCTCGCGGTCCTCGGGCGCAATGCCCGGGCCGTCATCGGCCACCGAGCACGCCACGCGTCCATCGTCGACGCCAATCGAAATCACGATATGCGAGCCTGCGGGCGTATAGGTGATGGCGTTGTTCACCAGATTGACCACCAGCTGCACCATCAGGCGCGCATCGACGTTGACGAGCGCCGGCTCATCGCACGCCACCACCTTAAGGTCGTGCTCGCGCACGGCCGGACTTACGTGGCGCAGCGCCTCCTCGACGATATCGTCCATAAGCTCGAGCGTAGTCGACAGATGCATGCCGCCACCCTCGAGTTTGGTGATGGCGAGCAGATTCTCGACGGTGGCGTTGAGCCACAGCGCATCCGAGCGAATGGATAGAAGCAGGCCGCGGCGCGTCTGGGCATCGAGCACCGCGGTGCCGGTCGAGCCCTGATCGAGCAGCACGTCGGCATTGCCCGAAATACTGGTAAGCGGCGTGCGCAGATCGTGCGAGATGGAGCGCAGCAGGTTGGCGCGCAGCTGTTCGTTTTTGGCGAGCACCGCCGCTTCTTCGCGGGCCTCCATGGCGCGGGCGCGATCGAGCGCCAGCTCGCCTTCGCTCACGATGGCATCGGCAAGTGTCCGTTCCTCATGTGTCAGCACGTCGGGCTCGGCAACGATAGCCAGCACGCCCACCACCGAGGCGGGGTCGCCCGAGCGCACGAAGCCGTCGCCTGTGCGAACCGTCAGGTAGATGCCATAAAACGCCGATCCGCCATAGGTGGCATCGAGCGGCGTACCCACATAGGCGGACGCCGAGAGCCGCGGCGGCATCTGCGGCGCCAGCTCGTGCACCGGGGCGGCATCGCCCACGGCCGTGTACGTCGCACGCGGCAGCAGGTCATCGCCCTCGGCGTCGGCGCTGTACCACACGACCGGACAGCCCGAAAGACGCGCCAGCTGCGTGGCCATGGCGTGAACGATCTGATGCTGATCGGCGCAGCGCTGCAGCATGCGGTTGGTCTCGAGCACCATATGCGTGCGACGGTCGCTGGCGGCAGCCTGCGCCAAGGCCCGGCGCAGGGCTAACGCAATCGAGCTCGATACAAGCGAGACCACAAACATGATGAAGAACATGCCGGGATAGCCGCGGTCGATAAGCGACAGCGAGTAGCGCGGGTCGACAAACAAGAAGTTGTAGAGCGCCACGGCGGCAGCCGAGCTCAGCAAGCAATACAGGCGACTCCAGGTAAAGAATGCGCACAGCTGCACGGCGAACACATAGACGATCATGATGCTCGGCGCGAGACCCGGATGGTCGAGCAGCGCGCCCACAATCGTCGCCGCCACCAACAGCCCCACCGACACGCAGGCGTCATACAGAGGAGTGCGGCGCGTCAGCGTTGTGCGCCGCCACCAAAAGCTATCGGCAATATCGCCGTCCGTGCGGACGTCCATCAGCGACCCGCCCCTCTCTCAAAAACAAAAACCACCACAAAGGGACAGGTGAACTGCGCCCCGAAACTTGGACTGAACAAATAGCGACTACGCCGCAAGGGCCCGGTTCCGGAACTCCTCCGGCG
>NZ_JBDGAV010000016.1:0-46050 GCF_040910325.1 Collinsella aerofaciens
GGTGCACGCCCCGCGGCTGATCCGGTTCCACCGGGCCGCGCGGCAAGGAGATATATTGCCAGACCGGAGGGGCCCCGCGGGCGGGAATCGCGCACTCCATATTTTGTTCACAAATGAATAGATCCCTCAGTCGCGTCACTGAGGTTAAAACTGAAGCATTGGCTTCTGATATTGGCGATGACCAGCTGTTTTATGAGTATTGAGACATCGGTCATCTCTGGAGCGCTACTTTACTCCAAAGGCATCAGCTATTTGTTACCCATCGGTAAAAGGCGGGTTTTGTTCGCCAAGCGTTCTTATATATAGCTAGATACGGGTTCGAACCCGTGCACCGGCAACAAAAAAGACGGCCAACCGAAGTTGACCGTCTCAACAATCTTTGGGTGGGCCGTCAGGGGTTCAGCCTGCTTCGCAGGCGGCCGCTGCGGCGCTTTCGCGCCTTGCGCGCTGCGCTGGCAAACGCTCACGCGTTTACTCAGCTCCGCGCCCTTTCGGGTTCGAACCCGTGCCGCGGTAACAAAAAAGCGGCCGGCATCCGCCAGTCGCTTTTCTATTCTATGGTGGGCCGTCAGGGGTTCGAACCCTGGACCTTGGGATTAAAAGTCCCCTGCTCTGCCAGCTGAGCTAACGGCCCGCGGGTGGCATTGTACCACGGTCTGGGACTATTCCCAACTCCATTGGCCGTTCTGGAAAATCACAACTTCACGTCCATCAGGCGTAATGCCCGTAATATCGATGTCGTCCGTGCCGATCATAAAATCGACGTGCGTGCTCGAGACGTTAACGCCATGCACCAGGAGCTCCTCCTTGGACATGTCATACCCACCCTCGATGCATTCGGGGAAACCGACACCTAGCGCGAGATGGCAGCTAGCGTTCTCGTCATAGAGCGTATCGTAGAACAGAACACCACTTTCGCGGATCGGCGTGTTCTTGGAAATGAGCGCGACCTCTCCCAGGTGAGCAGCGCCCTCGTCAGTATCGATGATACTTGCGAGCGTTGCCTTGCCCACGCGGGCGTCGTAGTCCACCACGCGGCCGCCCTCGAACTTAATCCAAAAATCGTCGACTTTATTGCCGTGGTGGATGAGCGGCATGGCCGAGTACACGATACCGTCGGCGCGCATGCGATCGGGCGAAGTGAAGACTTCCTCGGTGGGAATGTTGGGGAAGAAGGGATGCCCTTCGGGCGTCTTGCCCTTGCCGCCGGCCCACTCGTGACCTTTCGTCATGCCAATCGTCAGATCGGTTCCATTTGCCGCGGTGTAATGCAGGTAGTCGAAACGATTGTCGTTCAGGAAACGCAGGTTCTTTTCGAATGCGGCGTCATGGAGTTCCCAGTCGCTCTCTGGGTCCTGGCCATCGGCGCGCGCGGTGTGCAGAATCGCATTCCACAGCTTATAGATTGCAACCTCATCGGCGTCTCCTGGGAACACCTCGCGCGCCCAAGCCACGACCGGAGCGCCGGCGATGCACCACGGATTGATGTTGTAGTCCAGTCCACGGCGGAAAACTTTGCACTGCGTGTTCCTTGCCTTTGATGCCGCGGCCGGCTTGGCTGGATCGATGCCCTTGAGGGCCGCAGGATCCGCACCCTCAATAAAGACAAAGCAGGCACCATCCTGGGCCAAGGAATCCAGCTGCATGCGCTTCCACTCGGGTGTCTGCTCAAAATAGCTTTTCTCGACATGCTCGTACGTGAGCCTCGTCACGGCATCATCGGCCCAAATGACCGTCACGTGACCGGCGCCGGCAGCATAGGCCTCCGCGACCACCACGCGCGCAAACGGCGCGCACTCGACCGGAGACTGAACGACGACCTCCTGGCCGGGCTTGACGTTTACGCCCTTGCGGACGACCAGGCGCGCATAGTTTTTAATCTTGGGCTCCAGGGCCTTCATGCCCTCCAGAGCCTCTTCGACCGTCAGGGCAGCTCGAATCATGTGCCACTCCATCTATCTATAGAACAGTAAAAAGGCGCACCGCAAAAACGGCGCGCCTTATATCTTAGCGATAAGTATGTATGCAAACGCTACTTCTTCTTGGAGTCCTTCTTGTCCTCCTCGGCAGCCGCGCGCTCAATAAGAGCGTTGAGCTTGTT
Source organism: Collinsella aerofaciens (assembly GCF_040910325.1). Classification (GTDB taxonomy): domain Bacteria; phylum Actinomycetota; class Coriobacteriia; order Coriobacteriales; family Coriobacteriaceae; genus Collinsella; species Collinsella aerofaciens_BL. The sequence continues at coordinate 2,102 of NZ_JBDGAV010000016.1, forward strand.
CTCGGACATGCCCTCGGCCTGCGCGCGGTACATGTTGCGCAAGGGACGAATACGAGCGAAGTCATAGATAAAGTCGCCCAAAATGATGACGTAGGACAAAACAATGCCGACCATCTGGACAGGGCTGGACACCATGCCAGCGGGAGCGAAGTACAGCGAGGCCCAAATTGCCACGACGAGCACCATGCCAATGGCGAGCACAATCCACCAGATGCGACGGCGCTTGGTGTAGTCCTCGTCCTGCTTGAGGAGGATATTCGACACCGTATAGATGCGGTCCTCCTTGGCGCGCTGCTTAGCCTTGCGGGCGCGCTTCTCCTCTTTAGAGAGGCCCTCGAGGTTCTCGCCCTTCTCGAGCTCTTTGCGGCGTGCCTTAGACGAAGCCGGCACGACGCGAACGGAGCTCGCTGCTTGGCGGGCGGGCTTAGCAGATGCGGCAGACTTGCGCGCAACCCCGGTAACTTCGTGGGATTGCGTGCGCTTGTTCGTGGCGCTACGGGTACTCACTTATGCGTTCTCCTTCATGCTTGTGAACTGGGAGCCCGTGATGATCTGGAAGGCCTCGCGATAGCGCTCGGACGTGCCATCGATGACCTCGGCGGGCAGGTGCGGGGTCTCCCCCGTCATATCCCAGTTGGCCTTGAGCCAATTGCGGACGAATTGCTTGTCGTAGCTAGGCTGGATCTTGCCCTCCTCGTAGCTGGCAGCAGGCCAGAAACGGCTGGAGTCGGGCGTGAGACACTCGTCGATCAGCGTGACCTTGCCATCGATGACACCAAACTCGAACTTGGTGTCGGCAATGATGATGCCACGGGTCGCGGCGTACTCGGCGGCAGCCTTGTAGATCTTGAGGGAAAGGTCGCGAATCTGCGTGGCGATGTCCTCGCCCACGATCTCGCAGCAACGCTCGAACGAGATGTTCTCGTCGTGGTCACCGATCTCGGCCTTCGTGGACGGCGTGAACAGCGGCTCAGGAAGCTTGGAAGCCTCGGTCAGGCCCTCAGGCAGCTGGATGCCGCAGACGGTGCCGTTCTCGTCGTAGGTCTTCTTGCCCGAACCGGTCAGATAGCCGCGGACGATGCACTCGATAGGAATCGTCTGGGCCTTCTTAACCAGCATGGCGCGGCCAGCGAGGTAGTCACGATACTCAGCAAACTCCTCGGGGAAATCCGCCGGGTCGATGGAAACGAGATGGTTGGGGACGATGTCGGCAAACTTATCGAACCAGAATGCCGAGATGCGATTGAGTACCTCTCCCTTAAACGGAATCTCGTCGGGAAGAATGAAGTCGAACGCAGAAATGCGGTCGGTGGCAACCATCAGCAGGTTTTCACCGGCATCGTAAATATCACGAACCTTGCCACGGGAATCCGGACGACGCTCCATCGTTGTCACGTGAGTCACTCCTTACCTAAATACGACAGAAATGCGGGTTCTTTCCCGCATGTTTTCGCAAACTCGGAGCGGCAGGGACGCGGCCCCTCCTTCACCGAATAGCGAAAAGCTAGTGCTCCATTGTAGTAGATGCCGCGTCTGCCGTGTGCTCGCGGGGCAGATGAATTGTAAAAGTCGTACCCTTTCCAAGCTCCGACTCCACGGATATGTAGCCATGGTGACGCTCGACGATCTGCTTGGTCACGGCGAGGCCAACGCCCAGGCCGCCAGCTTCGCGGGCGCGGCTGGCATCGGCGCGCCAAAACCGCCCGAAGATGCGCGACAGATCGTCCTTGGCAATACCGATACCGGTATCAGAAACGGCAATGCTGACGTGCTTGCGGTCACTTAGCACCGACACCACGACCCAACCGCCCTCGGGGGTGTAGCGCATGGCGTTGCTCATGAGGTTGATAACACATTGCGTGATCATGTCGGGATCGGCCTCGACGACATCGTCGTGACCCTGGGTCTCGTCCGCAAAACGCAGGCGCAGATCGCGGTCGACAAACAGGCGCTCCTGGGCATTGACGATGGAACGCACGAAAGGAACCATGTCCACCGGCTCAAGGTTGAGCGGAGCCGTGCTGTTTTCCATGCGCGACAGGTCGAGCATCTGCTGCACCAGACGAGCCAGGCGGCGCGTCTCGGAAGCAACGGTCTCCAAATGCTCATCGTCGGTGGGATACACGCCATCCTGCATAGCCTCGACCGTTGCGAGCATGGCCATAAGCGGCGTGCGAAGCTCGTGTGCAACGTCTGAAGTCAGGCGCTTCTCGTGTTTCATATCCTTCTCGAGCGAAGTGGCCATCTCATCGAAGGTCTCACCCAGCTGATCGATCTCGTCATCACCGCGCAGTCCCGTGCGAGCCGACAGGTCGCCGTCACGAATTTGCTTTGCGGTACTGGTGATGCGATGAATCGGCTTGGTGAGCATGCGCGACACGAGCGATCCGATAACGACCGAAATGCAGATTGCAACAACCGCGGCGAGGGCCATGGCGTTAAAGGTCTTCTCCCTAAACGCAGAGTCCGCCTTGGTGAGCAGAGCGTCGGAGCCGATGGCCCACAGCTTTACCTGTCCGACATGCTCGCCGGAAGACGTTACAATCTCGACGTTAGCAACGCTATCGGAGTCGGTTGGAGCAGACGAGACCGGGCTATGCGATGCCCTCTTGCCGCTCGTGTCGTCGGTCGTAGCCTGGTTTTCGCGTACATCGGCGGTGGCGCTTGCCGAGGGCCAGGAATCGTCATAAACGATCACGCCCTTTTTATTGACGACCTGCATGCCCAGATCGTCGGAAACCAAACTCGACGTTGCGACCGTGCGCAGTTCTCCCGCGGTCCAAGAGCCGTTTTCCTCATATGAGGTTGCCAACTTCTCGGCAGCGGAATTTGCGATTTCGACGATATTGGAGCGTGTGTAATCCGAAAAGACCGTGCCCCACACAACAGAGACAACGCCCACCAGCACCAATACCGTCATGAGCGATGTCAGAGCAAAAGCAAGTGCCATGCGCGAGGGATAGCTCATCGTTGGCCGTGAATCGGAACGAGGCGTGTTCCAACTAGCCTTGGAACCCGCCTCGCTCTCCTGCTTGTGCTTTTGTCCGATTTCAAAGCGCGCAGGTGTCATATGTGATTTCCCTATTTCTCGTCCGACTTATCGGTCTTGGCCGGAGCCTCGAAGCGATAGCCGACACCATGGACGGTGTAGAGCCACTTGGGCTTCTTGGGATCATCGCCCAGCTTGGCGCGAAGATTCTTCACGTGGCTATCGATGGTGCGCTCATAGCCCTCAAAGTCATACCCGAGCACTTTCTCGACCAGCTCCATGCGGTTATACACACGGCCGGGATGGCGGGCAAGCGTGGTGAGCAGCTTGAACTCGGAAGCCGTCAGATCGACTTCCTTGCCCTCGACCAAGATCTTGTGGCCCGAGATATCGATGACCAGATCGCCGAAGTCGAGTACCTCGACGGCGGGCTCGTCGGCCTGATGGGCACGGCGGAACAGAGCGCGAACGCGGGCGACGAGCTCGCGCGGCGAGAACGGCTTAATCAGATAGTCGTCGGCGCCGAGCTCAAGACCGATAATACGGTCCTCGATCTCGCCCTTAGCCGTCAGCATGATGATGGGGACATCCGAGGTATCGCGAATGGTGCGGCAAACGCGCTCGCCGGGAATCTTGGGGAGCATAAGGTCGAGCACGACCAGGTCGAACTGATGCTTCTCGAACTCCTCGATCGCGGACTGGCCGTCGCCGACGCCCACAACCCAGTAGCCTTCGCGCTCGAGATAGGCAGCGACGGCGTCACGGATTGCCTTCTCATCCTCGACCAGCAGAATCTTTTTTGCATCTGAAGCCATAACACGGCCCCCCCTGTCTCAATTAGCTAAGAACAAGCCCATTTTAACGCACCTGAGCCCGCCGGATGCCGCTATGACGCGGCAGCTCGGCAGGCGGTACTCACAATTACAACGCGTTTATTCCCCTGTTGGCGCCTTTTTAACCCCTCTAAGCTTAAAGAGAGAATAGGCGTGCAGTGACCGTCTCTGGTATACCTTGGCTGTTGCGCACCGTGGCGTACGTAAGGAATGAGTCCGATTTTCCCGCCGTAGCTGGATAATCGCCATACTCCAAAGCGCGGTCGGGCGACAGCAGCGAGCCATAGGTCTTGGCAGAGGTGTCGATCAGGAAATGCGACGCCTGTACCTTAACAAGGTATTTATTCTTCTTGCCAGCCGCACATGCGAGCGGCTCGCGTGACAGAAAGAGGTACGGCCCTCCCTCATTACCGATATACGTGCCCATATTGCCCAGGCTGCCCACGCCGCTATAGGCCGCCTCGATAGAAAACACGAAGGTATCGCCCATATACACGGCCTCGAAAGGCGAAACTGACGAAGGGAGGACCAGCTGGGCACGCTTGGTGTTGTTGCCGTCGGTCAGATCGATTGCCGTTATGCCGTAGTAGACGCCCTCGTCGTTGCGGACACGCGGCGAGATGGTCAAAATGCCGTCGCTCGCGCGCGGAGCCGATGCAAAGCGGCCCGTCGATTTCCAAATTGCCTCGGCCTTGGATTCATCAAGCGAGCGACGATAGCAAAACGAATCACTACTCGTTTTATTGCCGCCTGCCGAGGGCATTTTATACCAGATAACCGATGACCCGAACGCCGTAAACAGGGGCGGATCATAGTCCTTGCCACCTCGATCGAGCTCAACCACATCGCCAGAGAGCGAAGCGCCCGACAGATTTTGAGCGTAGAGCTTCCACGATGAATTGGCAAAGTTCATCTCAACCCACGCGAATACGCCGTCGCCGGCACGGACATCGTAGAATGCGTATCCCGTGCCCTCGATAGGATCCTCGATTAATGTGGTAAGCGAGCCATCGCCCAGGTTGAGCACACCGAGTGTGTTGGCGTGCAATGCCGATGCGGGCGCCATCATCGCCGCGGCGTAATCGCCGTCGCAGTAGTACAGCAGCGTACCCAGAGGCAGCGTCCACGACGCCGCCGGCTCAAGATCGATGTCGACAGCCTCATACTCATCCGTAATCGAGATGATTTTGGAATCGTCCTTGATAACCTGCGGCTCGCCGGCGGCATCATCGCTGGTACCCGTTTTTTTCGAGCATCCGGCAAGCACCGTGGCAGCGCCCGCGGCAGCCCCGCCGAGTACAAAGCCGCGACGCGATATTCCGTTCTTGATGTGATCGGCGATACCCATTAGGCGATCTCGGTGCGAGCGGCCTCGATAGCGCGTGTAAGCTGGTCGGCGCAGGAGGTCTTTTTCATACCGCAGGTATTACCGGCGAGAACCTCGATTACGCGATCGGCAGGAGCGCCCTCGACCAGCTTGGAGATAGCCTTGAGATTGCCGTCGCAGCCGCCGGTAAACTCAACGCCCATCACCTTGTTGCCGTCATCGGAAAGATCAAGGTGAATATTGCGAGCACACACGCCCTGAGGCTTGTAATCAAACGAAATCATGCGATCCCCTCTCAGAATGTTATTCGAGACGACTATTATCCCCGTCTTTCCCTAAATGCAACGAGGCGCTTTGCCGGCAACACACATTACCAGCAAAGCGCCCTAAAAAGCTAACGTTATGCCCGAACCTACTCGAAGCTCAGCTGCTCCAGACGATCAAAGACCGTGTCGATACGGGTGAGGAAGTCCCACGGATCAAAGATCTCGTCGAGCTTCTCCTGACTGACGGTGCAGCGCGGGTCGGCCTCGAGACGCTCCTTAAAGGTGGGGCCGGAGACACAATCCTGTACCTCGTGCCAGGTTGCCATAGCGTTCTCCTGCACAATGGCGTACGCGTCCTCGCGGGTGATGCCCGTGTCGACGAGGGCGAGCAGTACCTTGGAAGAGAAGATGAGGCCGCGGGTCTTATTGAGGTTGGCCATCATGCGGGCGGGATACAGCTGCAGGCCGTCGATAACGCGGATGAGGCACTGGAACATGTGGTCGAGCGCGATGAAACTATCGGCCTGGGCGACGCGCTCGGCAGAGGAGTGCGAAATGTCACGCTCGTGCCACAGGGCGACGTTATCGAAGGCGACCTGGGCGTTGGACTTCACGACGCGCGACAGGCCGCAGACTTTCTCCATGGTGATGGGGTTGCGCTTGTGCGGCATGGCGGAGCTGCCCTTTTGGCCCTTGCGGAAGGGCTCCTCGGCCTCGAGCGTATCAGTCTTCTGCAGGTTGCGGACCTCGGTAGCGATACGCTCGCAGGTGGCCGCGGTGGTGGCGAGAACGCCGGCGAGATAGGCGTGATGGTCGCGGCTGATAACTTGCGTGGACAGCGGGTCGTGAACCAGGCCCAGGTGCTCGCAGACGTACTCCTCGACGAACGGCTCGATGGAGCTGTAGGTGCCGACGGCACCGGAGATGGCACCGAAGGCAACATTCTTGCGAGCGTCCTCAAGACGATCCAGATCGCGCTTGAGCTCCCAGGCCCAAGAGCCAAACTTCATGCCAAAGGTCATCGGCTCGGCGTGGATGCCATGAGTGCGGCCGGCACAGAGCGTGTTGCGCTCCTCAAAGGCGCGACGCTTGCAAATCTCGCCGAGCTTCTTGACGTCCTCGATGATCAGGTCGCAGGCCTGGGTGAGCTGGTAGCACAGGGCCGTGTCGCCCAGATCGGAGCTGGTCATGCCATAGTGAACCCAGCGGCTGGGCTTGGGGTCGCCCTCGGGAACATCGGCATCGATGTATTCCTTCATGTTGGTCAGGAAGGCAATGACGTCGTGGCGCGTGACTTCCTCGATCTCATCGACCTTCGCCTTCTCAAAGTTGGCATGGTCGCGGATCCACTGGGCCTCGTCTTTGGAAATACCGATCTTGCCGAGCTCCGCCTGGGCCTCGCAGGCCAGAACCTCGATCTCCTGCCAAATGGCGTACTTGTTCTCGAGGGAGAAGATGTGTCCCATCTCCGGGCGGGTATAGCGATCGATCATAGCGGCTCCTTTTTGGTTATTGGCACGTTGGTCGTAACCCAACCATTGTACCGTGCACAGGTGCAAGTATGGGCAGTAGGCATTAACCTAACATTTTGCCGCAAGAGCGGCCATGGGGACGTCTGCGCATTTGCTTCGCAAATCCGCACCGGCTGCGGTCGATCCCCTCGGATTCACGGTGACGATGGGGAAGACTTTGTTGAATTGGCCGTCCCGAGGTCTTCTGTGCTCCATGGAGCGGACAACGGGACATCCGCGTATTTGCTTCGCAAATCCGCACCGGCTTCAGGCGCCTGTCGGCGCCTTCGCCTGCTCGCTACAAACGCTTCGCGTTTGCTTTACGCTCGCACCCTGTCGGGTTCGAGTCCCGGCGCTTTATTGAAAAAAGCACGGCACCGGAACGGTGTCGTGCTTTTACTTTTTCTGGAGCGGGCAACGGGACTCGAACCCGCGAGTGTCAGCTTGGGAATCCTGCACACAAGTGTTCAAAGAGATAAAAAGCGTTGCTAACGTTGCAGGTAAAACGCACGTTATGTGCCATAATGTGCAACGTAGACCAAAGAGATACACGCTATTTGGTCTACATTTGGTCTACGTTTTGGTCTACGGAGCACGCATGGAGTACACGCACTACATAGCCGCGAACCTCGAAAGCAGGGGCGGGAAATACCGCGCGGCGCTGAAATACATCGACGAGGACGGCGCGAGGAGGAAAACGACCAAGGCCCTCAAGGCCACCGGGAAACGCGCGGCCCAGAAAGAGCTTGAGGAGTGGCGCGCGGCCATGGAGGCCGAGTGGAACCAGAGGCAGCGCGAGGGCGCGGCGTTGGCGGTTCTGGGGTTCGACCCGGAGACGGTACTCACCGTGGCCGCCTACGTTCGCCGCTATATCGACGGCAAGCGCCCGAGCATCGACCCGTCAACGTTCAACGAGTACGGGCGTCTGCTCGACAACATCATTTCCCCGCTGCTCGGGGAGGTGGCGCTTTCCGATCTCAACCCGGACATGGTGAGGGCGTGGGTTGCCAAGATGGGCGAGACGTACGCCCCCGGCACGATGAAAAAGGCGCTCACGCTGCTACGGTCTGCGTGCAATCAGGCCGTCGATACCGATTTGTTGGGCAAAGACCCGACCCGAGGCGTAAAGCCGCCCAAGGCCGGACGCCCGCGCCCCAACTCGCTTACCGCCGAGGGCGTGCGAACCGTGCGCGAGGTACTCAGGGTGGCGGGCATGACCCCGGCTATGCTCGGGGTGAAAATCGCCCTATACACGGGCATGAGGGAGGGCGAGATATGCGGCCTCCGGTGGGCGAACGTCGATACTGATAGCGGCGTGCTCAAGGTGGAGGACAGCATAGGCCGCGACGGGACGAGGTTCTACGCCAAAGACCCCAAGAACGACGGCAGCGCCCGCGCGGTGTATTTCGGCTCAGAGCTTGCCGCCGATCTCGTGGCCCGGCGCGAGGAGATGGAGGCCGCTTGCCTCGCTGCGGGCGTGCCCTTCACCGGGGCGCTCTACGTGCTCGGGGACATCCGCGGCGGTTTCATGCGCCCCAACACGATTTGGCAGAGGTGGCGCAACCTTGCCGAGGCACTGGAGCTGAAAGGGACGAGAGGAACCCGCCCGACGTTCCACGACCTGCGGCACACGTTCGCAACCATGGCCGTAGCCGCCCACGTGGACATTAAGGCAATCTCGGCGTCTATGGGGCACTCGAACGCCGCCATGACGCTCAACATCTACGCCGACGCGACAGCCGAGGGCAAGCAACGCGCGGCCCAGACCATGCAAGCCGTTTTGTCGAGCGGTGAAGCGTGATGGACGCCGAATATATCGAGCATCAGGATAAGCACGGTAAAACGAGGGCAATTTCCCTAAACGTCGAGGCCGTCGAAAGGCTCAATGAGGGGGCGTGGCGCTTCGGCGTCCCTCCGTTCTCAACGTTCCTCGACGGCGGGCGCGGTATCGTGGAGCTACTCAAGAGATTCGACATTCCCCGGAAAGAGCTAGCCGCCGAGTTACAGGTATCACGGGCGACGGTTACGAACTGGACAAGACGCGACGATCTCGAACCGCACAGAGCTCTGTGTGTGCTTAGGGCCGTTTCGGAGATACTGCGCAGGCGAGGGGCCGCTGACCCTGACGCAGATATTGCGCGCTACGTTGCGCCGAAAATGGCTCCACCTCCGTACATAGACGTTGCGAAAACGAAACGCAGGTTTGCGTCCGAGGCGCTTAACCGGTTGACTGACCCACAGGTCGATATTCTGTTAGAGGTTATGCGCGGGCTGATGTTTTGCAATGGCGAAACAGAGGAGGCAAACGAACTTGCCAGAGCCATCGCGGCGCTAGAGGCAACGCAGAAATGAAAATCTTTTCAATCCGCCCGACACGTTTTCTGGAGTCACTAAATCGCATTGACATAGTGCCAGCACGGATAGACCGATAATTTAACAGCACGTCGAGAAACAGGCGCTCTACTGAACAATCGCAGGTAGAGCGCCTATTTTATGTTTCGTTGCAGCATAGCTATAACCGTTATAGAGCGCTCAAGAAGATAGCAACCGAACCATTGGAGGGATATACCCATGTGCACTCAGGAACATCTCGACGAACTCAGGAAAGCCGCGAACGAGGGCCGCTATTCCGATATTCCCAACCCGCTCACGGCACCGGAGGCGGCAGCTATCGCCCGTCGCTCGCGCGTGACTATCGCCCGCGCCTGCCAAAGCGGACAGCTCAAAGCCTCGAACACGGGCACCCGCTGGAACGTCAACCGTGACAGCCTGCTCGCATACGCGGGCCTCATCTAGGGCGCGGCGCATGAGGCCGATTAGGACGGCGCTCGGGGCCGCGAGGCGCGCGGCGAACGCCGACGTTCCGGGAATGACCGGGCGGCAGATGGGCGAGGAGATAGACCGCCTCACGGCCCGTCTAGCCGCCAAGGGATACAGACAGCCCTACCGCGCTTGGGCGCGGGGCCGTATCGAGGCCATCGGGCGCGAGATAGCGAGACGAAAGCGAGGGGGCGGCGGCAGTGTGGAACGAGGATATTAGGCCCGTGCCCGTGAACATGGGGAGGCTCATAACGTCGGCTCAGGCGGGCGCGGTGCTCGATCTCAGCGAGAGGGACGTTCGCCGCCTCATCCGGCAAGGGGCGCTCGACGAGGTGCGCATAGGGCGGCGCGTCTACGTAACCCGCAAGTCGGCACTCGCACTCGTGGGGGTGGACGATGGATAGCGAAAAGCGGGCAGAGTACCGCCGAGAGGTCGAGCGGCGGGCGGCGGCGCTCAGGCGCATGAGGAAGGACCGGGGCATTGCGAGCGGCAAGCCTCCGTGCGCATACGACAAGATTCAACTGCGGGACTACCTCGCGTCGCTCAGGATAGAGGACGAGGGCGAGCGGTGCGCCTACCTTGCCGCGCTCATCGACTATTGGTTCACGGGCGTGTGCCCCGATCATCTGGACGGCGTGCCCCGCGCCTATTTCGACGCAAACGCCGACCGCCTCAGCGACGCCCGCGAGGACTCGTGGCGAAAGGCCAACATGCTGCGGGACATAGACCTCACCGGGTGGCTGGAGGGCGGGAACGGCAACGTTCCCCCAGCTGGAGAGGGGGTATCACACCCCGTGTCAGACCCCGTGTCAGACGGGGTGTGCGAACAGCATAGCTATAAACTACTACCTACTAGCTATGACCTATCCGCTACTAGCCATGGGCCTATAAGCCCAATGGCTAGTAGCGAGGAGGCTACCGACTATGAGCGAGGCCCCGGCGTTTTCGAGACGGGCGAGACGTTCTTTCATGCCCCGTGCCCCGTATGCCATGAGGCGGTGAAGGCATGGATAGACGGCAGCGGGCTAATCGTTTCGAGCTGCGGCAGGCACGGCATGAAAACCGTCGGCCTGCCACCATCAGGTCTGGAGGCCGTGAGGGAGAACGGTCGAAGCTCATACGTGCTCAGGGAAAGCGGGGAGCATGGGGAAGGCTAGGGCGCTATCCATGCCGAATGGGTGCCCGATGCCCTCAGTCGTTCCCGGTGGAGCGCCGTGCACGCCCTCAAAGAGATCGAGGAGGCGGAAGCCGAGGCAGCGGGAAAGCGCAAGCACCGCTAATCAGGAACCGCTTGATGTCCTGCGGAAATACCTGCTTGATGTCCTGCGGAAATACCTACCTGAATCAACTAAAATATTCGAAGAGATGCTTGAGGAGCTGATTTGATGGAAAGCCAGGTTAAGCAGGAGAAGCTAGCAAAAGCCCGTATCGAGAAGGCCAAACCCGTCTTTATTGAGATGTTCGGCTATGAGCCTATGTTCTACGGGCACGTTTGCGAATATGCCGACCTTCTGGAAGAGTCCATCTCGTCCGGTGAGCCTAAGCTTATGGAGCATGACCCTAGCATCTTCCTTTAGCCCATCAATCGGCTAATCGGTCTAACCGCTTGCCTAGTTCAGCCCCGCCACGGCGGGGCTTTTTTATGCCGGGGCGAACCCGCGAGGCGGGGCCGGGGGCGTGGCGTGTGCAGGGTTTCGGCGTTTCGCCGGGACATGCGGGGCGAGGCCGACGAGGGCGCGGCGTCGGCGCAACATGGGGAGCGCCGGGACGGAACGGAGAGACGAGGAGGAGACATGACGACTCGATTTATCGGGGGCATGATCGCCGAGGGCCTGCCGGAGATAGCGGGCGCGGTACCCGCTGCGGGGGGGGTTGTCGTGGAGGTGGACACGGCGCTAGAGCCGGAGCGTGGCGATTTGGTGGCGTGCTCGACCGCCGACGATTGCCCCTCAGCGCCCCAGATTGCCCGTATTCGGCGCGTTGACGCCGAGGCGGGGACGTTGGAGGTGCAGCCGTTGGACACGGCCCTAGAGGCCGCCACGGTGGCCCGGGACGCCAAGCCGGAGGACGGGCTTACCGTTGACGGCGTGATAGTTGCCGCCTACGTCCCCGTCTACGTGAGGGGCCGGGGCGGGGAACATTGGCTCAGGGCCTAGCGCCCGAGGTGGCGGCCCCGTCGCCGGGGCGGTATCGGGGCGCGGTCTCCGTAGACCAAAACCGCGCTCGTTCCAAGCCGATACCGCGCCGAGGGCGGGGCCGTTCAACCTGAAGTTTCTGAAGCCCCTAAAAAGGCGCTCAATTTGAACTATCTGAACAACTAAAAAGGGCCGTATCCCGGTATCAGGGGTACGGCCCCGCTGCTTTAACGTCAACTATGTCAACAACTAAAAAAGGGCGGGGAGGGGCACACGGGCCGATCAGCCCCAACTTGCCCAAGCCCTAAAAAGGGGCCGGAGGAGACGCGGGCGGCGTCGGGGCGAAAAACGGTTTCACCGGAGTTTGGTCTACATTTGGTCTATTTCCGTGGTCTACGGAGCCGGAAAAGAGAAACAGGCCAAGCGCTCTAAGCTCTTGACCTGCTGTTTTGCGTGGAGCGGGCAACGGGACTCGAACCCGCGAGTGTCAGCTTGGGAAGCTGATGCCTTACCACTTGGCGATGCCCGCTTGTGTGTTGGCTAGTATAACGCGGTTGTCTTGTTCGATACAAGGGTAGCGATGCTTGTTTTAGCTGTGGAGATTCGTTTGAAAATCGCGTCAATTGTGGAGACGAGGACCTTTGACTTCCTGTTCTCCCTATCTTCTACCTGCACTTTTGCTTGATTGTTGTATTTGAGCTCAATTTGTCAGGAATTGGGCAAGCTTTTGGTCAGGCTCCGGTACTTACCCGCATGAACCTCGGGGGTAGCCTCATCCTACGCGTCGCAGCCTCCCCGTGCGACGCACGAGGGATAAGGAGCAGCCATGTCCAACGCACCCACGCACTCTGTCCACAGCGCAATCGCAACAGGTCCGCTGCTCCTGCTCCTCTTCCTGCTTTTCGGCTGCCTGGCACCGGGAGCCGCATTTGCCGTCGATGGCTACGACCAGCTCGGCTTCCGCACTATTAGCGATGATTGTGGGCCCTTCTTCATCGGCAAGTATGAAGCTCAAGACGCCTCGATTGCCTACTGTATGAACCAGGAGCGCCCCGGCCCCACCAAGCCGGGCGGCCCATGGCTCAACTTTGATCAAGGCTGGGTGTGGCTCGACGACGAGTTCGCGGCAATCGTTTGTCACGGATATCCTACCGCCACATCGTTTGGCGGCTACCATCTTTCACCCGATCGCGCCCGCGCCGCAACCCAGCTTGCCGTATGGATGCTCAACGGCACTACCCATGTCGACGGTACCTATTCCTACACGACCGCTCAGGGCAAAACCAAGAGCGGGCACTTTACCGCCGACAATGAAGTCGTGGCGGCTGCGCGGTGGCTCCACGACAACGCAAAATCAGGAAGCATCAAAGCCGCTCCGCACCGCGCGCGGCGCTATCTAGGAGCCGTATCGGGCGACAGCAAACGTCAAGACATGCTCTATGTACTGCCGGCAGTCTCTGTTTCCTTCAAAAAACAGTCTGCAAACGCCGCCATTACCAGCGGAAACAATACTTATCAGTTTGACGGGGCAACATTCGATATTTTTGAGAGCGCCAGCGGCGCGCATGTCGGCACCATCCAGATGGACAGCAACGGTCGGGCGCAAGCAACACTTCTGCCCAACACGGCATACTACCTAGTTGAAACGAAGGCGCCGGCCGGCTATGTCCCCCGCCACGATCGTATTGCCTTTACCACGGGGAATGACGGCGGGCAGGTCGCCATTGATGAACAGCCCGGCACCATCAACCTGCGTATCGTAAAACTCGATGCCGCGACGAATGCCGGCCCCCAGGTGGGTTCTTCACTCGCAGGAGCAGAGTTCACGTGTGTGTCGCAATCAACCCCTGGATGGGCGCAAATCCTCACGACCGACGAAAGCGGTCGGGCCACCCTCGCCGATGTCCCCTTAGGAACCTTTACCATCTACGAATCAAAAGCCCCCGAGGGCTACCTGCCATCCAACGACAGCTGGACCTATACCGTTGGAGCCGACCAGCTCGGCGATTCAGGCGTGGTCGAGATCGAATCTCGCATTTCCGATATCTCCATTGCGTTTGACCTTGAGATTTCCAAATTCAAGGATTACGGCAATAGCGACCAATCCGGCCTGGAGCAGCCGGCGGGTGGTGTTGTCTTTGAGGTTGTCAGCAACAGCTCTCAGCAGGTTGTTGGCACACTGACCACAAACATCTATGGCTTTGCCTCCACCAAAGACCAGCCCGAAGCATGGTTCGGCACAGGTAAGCGACCCGCCGGTGTCCACGGAGCCGTCCCATACGACCGTGCCGGCTACACGGTTCGCGAGGTTCCGGAAACCGTCCCCGAGGGTTTTAAACGTGCAGGGGAATGGACCGTCGGGGCCAATCAGATTTCCAACGGCGCCGAGCTTCAATATATCGTGGACAACCACGCTCTGTCGACGCATCTCCAGATTGTAAAACGCGATGCCCAAACAGGCGCTTCTGTTCCACTAGCCGGATTCACCTTCCAACTCCTCGACAGCAATCACGAACCTGTCTCACAAACTTGCTGGTATCCAGCACATAACGTAATGGACACCTTTACGACTGACGCGACCGGGACCGTCACACTGCCCGAATCGCTCGTACCGGGCACCTATTATGTACGCGAAACCTCGGCCAAAGAGCCCTATCTTGTCGGCGAAGAAATCGAGGTAAACATACCCGCCGACATGAACCTAACGCCCGTTGCAATCGCCTCGTATTATGACCACGCCGCGACCGGAAACATCAGGATCGTTAAAACCGATGCCATAGACGGCAGCAGCCTCGCGGGCGCCGTCTTTGAGATCCGTGCCTCGGGTGATATCGTGCGCCCCGACGGTAGCATTGCCGCGCTCGACGGTGAGACCGTCGCGACCGTCACGTCGGATGAAACTGGAGAAGCACGCGCGGACAACCTCCCGCTGGGATCTGGCACCGCACGCTACGAGGTCGTCGAGACTCAAGCGCCGACCGGCTTTTTACTCGACCGGACGCCCCATATCGTAGACCTCGCTTATGCCGACCAGAAAACACCCGTCGTAGAAGCACGGCTTAACGTATCCGACGATTACACCAAGGTTGATATCTCCAAGGTCGATGCAAGCGGTGAGCAGGAAGTGGAAGGCGCACAACTCACCTTATATGGTCCCGATAAAACCGAAATAGACTCCTGGACCTCATCCGACAAGCCGCACCGCGTCGAACATCTTGCACCCGGCACCTACTCGTTGCGCGAAATGATGTCTCCGCGGACCTATGACCTTGCCGAGGAGATAACGTTTGAAATAAAGGATACGGGAGATGTCCAACCCGTCGCGATGAAGGATGCGCCCATCGAGATCAAGGGACAGGTCGACAAGCGTCAGGAACTTGTCCAACCTATCGAAAAAGGCCTGTTGGCTAACGGCGATGGTAAAAACCGCGCCACGACGCAAACCAATAGTGATGGGCTTTTCTCCTATACCATCGATGCTCGAAACGATTCCGCTACTTGGGTTGATGAGTTTACGATTACCGATGATCTTGAGTGCGCCAAAGACGGCACGGCGAGATTCATCTCAATCGAAACCCCCGTCGCCATCGGCGACCTCAACGGTCTGTGCAACGTATGGTATCGCACGACGCCGTTGGACTCGACAGACGTCGATGAGCCGGCAAACGCGACACTTGACGATGGGCACGAAAATCCTTGGCTTGAGTCCGACGAAGTAAAAGAGAGCCTGGGTGAGGACTGTCGCCTCGTCGATTACGACGGTTGGCACCTCTGGAAGGCGGATATCTCGACCACGGAATCCACCACACTCGAGGCGAAAGAACTCGACCTTGCATCCAATACCGTCGTAACGGCCATTCGAATTGAATACGGTGCGGTAGCCGCCGACTTTACGACTCGAAGCGATGCGGATTCTTGGACCCGCGATGATCTCAAAGATGAGCACGACGACCTTGACGATGCCAAAGCAATCCTTGGTGCAGACGCTCGGGGCGCAGTCGTGCACATGCAGGCAACATCGGCTTATACGCCCCAAACCGCACTCACCAACAGCGCACGCGTCGATCTTTGTCGCAACGGCGGCGGCGATAAACTTGAGTCACATGACGAGGACTGTGTCATTCAACGCTGTACCCTACCGCAGGACCTACCGGCAACAGGACCAGTTCCCATCGCCGCTTGCATCACCGCGCTCCTGACCTCGGGTGCCGCAGCCCTATGGTTCGCTCGCCTTAGGTCGATCCCAAAGAAGCGCTAGCGCGATGAAAAAGCGGGCGAGCCAGTCCCCTGGCTCGCCCGCTTTCAATCATGTAAATCGCCGTATCTACTCTGCAGACGAAGATCCACCATCAACGATTGCTTGCTCGGACTCAGGAATCCCATCGGCGCCCGTGCTCTGTTCTTGCTCCACCTCTTCGCTGATTGCGGAGGCGGGGGTCGAGCCCTTTGCACCCACGATGTAGGCAGCCCCAAATCCTAACGCAATGGCAATCAAGGTCAAAATCACGTAGACAGGCCAATGGCGCTTAATATACGAAAACACGTTGACTCCTTAGAGCTCCGTCTACGAACGGCGGATAACCTCGGTCACGACCTCGGATACCGTAGCAATGTTCGTCGGGTTGACATTGTGGGGCAGGTCGTCCTCGGTACGAGCGCAAGCCAGACGTGTGCCGTCCACACCGGCGATGGTGAGGGCTCGGCGGCTCGCCTCGAGCGCGGCGTAGGCATCGGTCTTGGCATAGGGCATCTCGAGCGCGCCACAATCGACATGGAACGACTTGCAGACCTTGCTGACCAGGTTCATGATGCGGCGATCGCCCTTGAGCAGTTGTTGTTCGCCCTCGACCGTCACAACCGAAAGCCTACCGGCGCCGACGGATTCAAGATTGATAAAGAATACGCCGCGGAGCTTATCGCGATGCGAAGCCAAGAAGGCCTTCATGCCGGCGCCATCACAATCCGAGGCACCCGTTGCCACAAACCAGATATCGTGACCGAGCAGCTCATCATCGCCCATAGAGGCGACAGCCGAGAGCATATCTTCGGAAGAAGCGCCATCGGAAGACGTAGCGCCGCCCTTCCAGCCATCGTTATCGTCCTCGAAGTTATCCCACGAACCGATACCGCGACCGGATTTCTTGGCATCGTAATCGTCTTCGACGCCCAGCCAGTCACTCATGCTGTCCTGCTCGTTTTTCTTTTTACGACCGAACAGGCCACCCAGGCCGCGCTTACGAGACTTGGGTGCCGCCGGGGCGGGAGCCGAAATGGTCTCGATCGGCTGCGCGCCCGACGCAACGGGCATAGGAGGCGCAACGGGTGCCGATGTGGGTTCGGGACCTTGGGCGGTAGCAAAGGGGTCGTTGACTTGGGCAGAGGGATCGGGAAGGTCGAACAGCGACGTGCGAGACGCAACGTTTGCCTGCTTCATAGACGGCAGCGACGGATCGGGGACTGAAGCCAGCGGAGACGAGGAAGGTGCAGGCGACGGTGCCGACGCCGGATCGGGAACATTCATCTGCGGACGCGGCGATGCCTGGGAGGAAATCTGGGCCATAAGGGAATCGACCGTTTCGTCCTGGGTGGGAGCGACATTGGCAACCGTGGCACCGGAACCACTCGGGGTCGGCATGGTGAAAATCTGCGTGGAATAAGGCCTCGACTCATCCGTCTCGGGAGTCTCGGAAACCGCAGGCACTTCCTCCTGCTCGACCTCGGTCGAATCACCCTGATCGGCTGCCGCGTATTGCTCTTCGTCAGAGTTGGCCTCGACGGACTCGTCCTCGGCAGCATCCTGAATTTCGGCAGCATCAATGGGCTCGTCATCGTCCACCGCGTCGCCCTGTTCATCGGAAATAGGAAGGGGCTCAGCAATCGCGGTGCCCTGCTTTTCAAACGTTATCGTGGAATCGAACTTCGCGGCATCAAACGACATGGTGCTATCGACGTGCTGCTGAGCCTCGAAAGACGTTGTTGCCTCAACAACATCCGCGGACGTCGGTTGCTGGGACTCAAAGGACGTTGTAGCTTCGGCGGCGTCGACGGGCGCGGACTGCATAGCCTCGTTCTGCTCGAACTCTTGCGCCGCGTGCTCACGTGCCGCCTCGGCTGCCTGCTGCTGAGCGATAGCCTCCTGCTCGGCAGCCTCGCGTGCGGCAGCGCGCTTCTCCTCGAAATCGTCGACAAATTTCTTGCCCTTTGCAAGCGCACCCTTAAAGAAGTTGGAAGCGCTGGCGCCAATCGACGAGAACGCGGATGCAATGTCGGCATGGGGCGTTGCCGCGGGAATCTCGGCCGAGAAATCAGTATCGCTCTCGTAAGACACGCGCCTCGGCTGTTCAACGTAATCGTCGTCAGACTCGTCCGCAACGTCTTGCGCCGGCGCGGCGGGAGCCAAAACGTCCAGTCCTGCCGCGGGATCGATCGCGGACACCGCCTCGGGCTCGGCAACGGCAGCGGCAACCGCGGCAGACTCATCATCCACGGTGACAGCGGGCGCAGGTGCAGTCACGACGGGGGCAGGCTCGGGCTCAAACGTCGGCTCCTCGCCCTCCTCGTAATCGAGCGTGCAGGACTCGGGAAGCATTCCGAGCGCACGGATGGCATCCGAACCAAAGCGGATGTTGCCGGCGGCATTGCGATAGAGCTTGGGCTCGGGCTCGGCCGCGACAGGCTCCTCCACCGGCTCGGCAGCGGAAACCTCGTCATTGAACTCTTCGGCCTGGACAGCCTGATTCTGATCCTCGGGCACGATGGCGCCGATCAGCGTCTCGTCGGCAGACGCACCCTCAAAGCCCTCGATCTGCTCGTCGAAAGCCTCACCCTGTTCGGGCTCGGTTTGAGCGTCGGGAGCAATCGGCTGACCGAACTCGTCCTCGGCGCAGGTAGGCTCTTCATACTCGATGGTGTTGCCGTAGTCGTTTTGCTGCTGGGCCGCGGCATATTCCGCCGCTGCGCGCGCCATTTCCTCGGCACGGCGCTTTTGCTCCCCAAAATAGGTATCGAACGGAACATCGTCGGGAAACTCGTTTTCACCCTGGAAGGGAGCAACGTTGTCCATAACGCCGAGCATAGCGGCGACAGAAGATTTGTTGCACACCGCGCCGGACGTATAGGGAAGAATGTGGCGGTTAGAGATGATGTTTGCCGCGTTGGCAAGTGCAACGAGGGAAGCGAGGATCGCGACAATCCACAGCAGAACCTTGAGCGCGCCGGGGAGCGGCAGGATACGCAGGATGGCAACGGCAGCAGGGGCAACCGTGGCAACGGGCAACAGCTTGGCAATGAGCGCACGATACGAAGCATAGGGCTCGCGGGCGAGCAGCTCAGCACGGGGAGAGTCGTAGTGTGCGACAACGACCACCGGGCGGTTGCGCGGAGACGCGAGCGGGCCCGAGGCCTTGTGGTAGGCGATGACATTTTGGCTCACGCCCGTCTTGCCCAGGCGCGAAACCACGGGATGCCCTGTGCGCTCGAGCACGTAGAGCACGGCACCGACAATGGCCAGCAAGGTGCCGACCAAGCCGATACCGCCGCCGATGCCCATCAGCAGGGCACCGGCAAACGCAAGAATACCGGTAACGGCAAATGCCAACCTACTGGGCGCCGGGGCATTGAACTCCTGAACCTCGGGATCAAAGCCGTGGTTGCGGAAGATCTGAGCGATATCCTCGGCAGCCAAGCGCTCTTCTTCGCTGCATGCCGGCGTAATGCCGGTGTTCTGCAGCAGGTGGTTAATATAGTTCTGGGTGTTCGCCATGTGCGCTCCACATCCATAATCCGACAAATAGGCCCAATGCATGCACATTAGAACCGTATATAGTCGAAAGTATACCCCGAGCGAGCGCAAACGACCGAATTCGGCCCATCTTAACGCCCCGAGCGGACAAGGATATAGCCTAATCTCCATATCGGACTAAAATCATGACAGCAAACCACCTTCTCATGCGAGGACTCTATGACGGCAAGCGACACGACCGAGACAATTAAAAAGGGAAATTTGGAGCCCAGTTTCGATAAAACGGCTCAGCGCATCCTCAATCTTTTCTTTGTACTCAATAGCTCCCCCGAACCGCTGACGACCGAGCAGATCGTCTTGGATTCTGACCTGGGATATGGCTCGGGCAACATCGACTCGGATAAGCGCAAGTTTCGGCGCGATCGTGACAAACTGCTCGAGCGTGGCATCTTAATCAAGGAGGTTCGCCCCGCCGGCGCGCAGGAGACCGAGGAAAGCTCGTGGACAATTGACCGCGAGCACACCTTTGCAGCAGGCGGCCTCATCACCGCAGACGACGCCGATATCCTGCTCAACGCCATCGACCAGACACTAGCGGCCGGCTCATCCACTTTTGCCGCACCGCTTGCCGATATTCGATCAAAGATTGCCTACCTCACCGGTAGGACGACGGCGGACGAAGCACCGATCAGCCGCTCTCCCACCGTCGATGCGGTATGGAGCGCCTTTGCCGAGCGATGCGCGCTGCGATTTTTATATCAGAACGGACGCGGCGAGCAGAAAGAACGTACCGTCTGCGTCTACGGCATGTTCGAGCGCGAGGGCGTGGCGTACTTCTGCGGCCTCGACAACGTCACCGACGACATCAGGACATTCCGCTGCGACCGTATCGTACGCGCTTGGCGTCCTTCGAAGGCCTACGTCATCCCCGCGAACTTCAATCTCAACGACTATCTGTTCTTTGAATTCGATTTTGCCGACCGACCGCCCGTTGCAGCCACGTTCTCGTTCGCCCCTCAGACGCAGATCGATATGATCAACGGCCTCACGCGTGGGCGAGGTGAGCTCGCACACACCGATGTGGGATGGACCTGGACCGTTGACGTGCGCGACCTTGAAGCCGCCGCCTCATTTTGCATGGCCCACGCCATGGACGGCATGAGGCCCGTGGCCCCCAAATCGCTCAAGCAGGCGTGGAACCACCTCATTGAAAGGACGGTGCACGAGCATGCCCGTGCGTAAACTCACCAGCGAGCAGAGGCTCTCGCGTGCCATCGACATCATGGAGGCCCTCTACGCCGCCGGCGAGAGTGGCATGACACGAACCGAGATTTGCAGTCGCTTTGACATCACGGGGGTGTCGCTCGACGAGATTCTCGAGATCGTCTCGACGCTCGCGGACCGAGAATCGGGCGCGCGCATCATCTGCGAATGCCGCGGCGAGCGTGTGGTCCTCACCGGTGACGCCGGTCGTGTGCTACCGTTGCGCCTGAGTGCCGCCGAGGGCGCTGTGCTCAACCATGAACTTGAATCGTTGGGGATCGAGCCGCAGACGGCAGCTCGGATTCGACATGCCCTTCTACCCGAAGAGCTCGGCTATAACCAGCGCGTCTTTGACACCGTCAACCACGGGTCGCACTGGCAGCAGCTGAGCTGCGCCATTCAGGACGGCGTTCGCTGCCGCATCTCGTATCGCTCGATGGACGATGCACGGCCACGCGAGCGTCTGGTCGACCCCTTGCGCATTACGTCAAACGGCGACCAAACATACCTGATTGCCTGGGACATCGCGGTCGATGAGCAGCGCACCTATCGCATGGATAAAATCGAGGGACTCGCCTTGACGGAAGACTCCGTCGTGCCTCACGCACCGGATGTCGCATCCCTCCACGATTCCCTTGCCCGGACGCAGCGTAGCGCAAAGCTCCTGATGCCATTCGATATGGCGGAGCATCTGGACTGGGCCGGCATCACCCTAATCGAGCGCAGCGGGGCAGACACGGCAACGGTAACCGTGCATTACGGCTCCGAGCGTTGGCTACTGAGCCAGATAATCGCAGCGGGCGGAGCCATCCGCATCTTGGATGACCCCGCCCTGTCAAAGCGTCTGTGCGATATGGCAAAAACCCTCGTCTGTCCGCTTTAGCGACGCCGCTCGTGGCGTGCGCGCCACAGTTGCAGATAGTGCCCGATCTGCGCCGATTCGATGCGCTGGTAGGAGCTCGTGGGCAGCGACGTTAAGAACTTCTTTCCGTAGCCCTTCGTCACCAGGCGCGGGTCGGCCAGAATCAGCACGCCGCAATCGGTCGACGAGCGGATAAGGCGGCCGGCCGCCTGCTTGACCTCGAGCACCGCCTCGGGCAGCGAATAGCGCGCCCAAGCGCGGTCTTCGCGCAGGTTGCGCTCGCACGAGAGCGGGTCCGTGGGACTCGAGAACGGCAGCTTGGGAATGATGACGCAGCGCAGCGTCTCGCCGCTGGCGTCGAATCCCTCCCAGAAGGCCTTAAGGGCAAAAAGCGACGAGGTCGGCTCGTTGATAAACCGGTCGCGCAGGCGACGAGGAGATGAGTTGCGCTGCTGGCAGTTGAGCTCCAGACCCGCACGGGCCATCTTAGGCTCAACGCGGGCGTACAGGTCTTCCATGTCGCGCCGATTGGTGAACAGTGTGAGCACCGATCCGCCCATGGCAAGATGGGCGTCGACCAGCACGCGCTCGAGCGCTGTAAGATAGCTCTCACGATCGCGCGGATCGGGGATATCGCCCGCAACGACTACAGCCATGTTCGAATCGAAGTCGTAGCTCGAGTCCAAGTGCAGCGACGAGGATGTTGAAGCACCGATGCGATCGAGACCGACCGCGTGGTTAAAGTGTTCAAAGCTTTTGGACACCGTCATGGTCGCCGAGGCAAAGATAGCCGTGTGAACCTCGGGCAGCCACTCGGTTGCCAAGGCCTCGCCAATGTCGATGCGCTCTGCGGTCATTGACTCTCCGCCGGCACGCAGTCTGCGATTGACCTGCAGCGAATACACGTAGTGTTCATCGGTGCCGTCAATGATGAGTTTGAGGTTCTCGGCCAGCTCGTGCAGGCGGCGCGAAATATCACCCAGGTCGACAACAACCTCGGGCTTGTCGGCGGCGACGGCTTGCACCAGCGCGTCGACGCTCTTGTCAGCTTGTTCCAATGCGTCGATGGCAGTGTAGGCCGACGGTAAGAAATCATGCCAGTCGTCAGATTCGCGCAGCTCGGGGCCAATCCATAGATTGGCATTGTCATAACCCCCACGGGCACGGCGGCCGAGCTCGCGAACGCCATCGAACACGTCGGCGATTGCCATGCTCGCGCGCGCAACCGTTGACGTCGCCTTGGCAGTAAGGCCCAAATAGAGCGTAGAGCCCTCGGAGGTTGCCAAATCACGGGAGACCTGGCTTAGCGCACCGGTGCTCGAGCCACCCAGGCGCTCAAACAGAACGCGTGATTCGTCCGCCGACACCACGCGCGCCCACTGACGGCGCGCCTCGCGCTCGATAGAATGAGCCTCGTCGATTACCCAATGACGAATCGGAGGCAAAATCCTGCCCTCGGCCGCAACATTGCGGAACAGCAGGGAATGGTTGGTGACCACCACATCGGCATGCGCCGCACGACGGCGGGCGCCGTGGACCAAACATTTATCAGGGAAAAACGGGCAGAGGCGGCGAGCACACTCGCGCGAGGCCGTCGTAAAGTCGGGGCGGTTGACGCTGCGCCACCGAATGCCAAGCGAGTCGAGGTCGCCATCGGCTGATTGGCAGACGTACGCCATAATGACCGCGACCGCCGTGAGCGTGTCCGCCGGATCGCGCTTGGTGGTAATCTCGACCTGGCCTCGGCTCATGCGCTCAAGCTTGCGCAGGCACGGATAGTGGTCATAGCCCTTGAGAGCGCAAAATGACAGACCACCGTCCAGTTGCTCGGCAAGTTTTGGCAGCTCATGGTACATGAGCTGGTCTGCAAGATTGTTCGATTTGGTCGCAATACCAACCGTGATGTTGTTACGGCGTGCCGCCTCGGCAAAAGGCACCAGATAGGCCATCGATTTGCCGACGCCTGTGCCCGCCTCAATTACACGATGAGTGCCCGTGACCAGCGCATCGCGGACCTCGAGCGCCATCGCGATCTGCTCATCACGCGGCTCGTAGGTGGGGTACATGCGATTGACCAGGCCACCTGGCGCATAGTCTGCCTCAATCTCCTCACGACTCGGCATCTTGAGGACCGGTAGTTCGTCGGCGTCCACCCGATCGTCGGCGCGATCGGCCTTGAGAACGTCAGCACGAGCGGCGCTGAGAGAGAAGATAGAACCAGGGTTCTGCCCTGCCAAGAATGAGAAGATAGGACGATAGGACCAAGGCACGTCCGGATGCATGTCGGCTAGGCGCGCCATGAGGCCCTGGGGCAAGTCGGTGAGTGCCACAAGCAACACGCGCCATACGCCGCACAGGGCGTCGACGTCGGCATTGGCACGGTGTGATACCGAGTCACAGCCAAACAGATCGGCCATAAAAGACAGCTTGTGCGAGGCCAGGCGCGGTAGCGCGATGCGCGACAGCGCCAGCGAATCGATCCAAATATCGCTCACGTTGACGCCGCCTTTGACCGACTCGATAAACGAGCGGTCGAACGTGGCGTTATGTGCGATCACCGGGCAACCACCGACAAAATCGGCGAGAGCGGCGACGGCCTCAACGGCCGACGGGGCATCTGCCACGTCGGCATTTGTAATGCTCGTGAGCTCGGTAATCTCGGCGGGAATCAGCTGCTTGGGATGCACGAAGGTATCGAAACGGTCGACGATCTCGCGGCCCGAAAGACGGGCCGCCGAGATCTCGATCAGCTCATTGTCCTGCACCGAAAGACCTGTGGTCTCGGTATCGAGGACAATCACATCTTCCTCGATAAGGCCAAAGGACTGCGTTTTGGCGCGTTCGGCTAGCGTGGCATAGGAGTCGATGACAAACTGCGGCGTTCCTGACGAAACCGCGTCCTCGATTAGCATGCAATGCCCGCTCGACGAAGGCCCATACGGATTAGGCTGTCACAGACCTGCGGGAACGTTATGTCGTCGGTGTGGCGGATCTCATCCGGATACAGCGACGTATCGGTCATGCCGGGAATGGTATTGGTCTCGAGGATAACGGGGCCGTCCTCACTCACGATAAAGTCGCTGCGCGAGATACCCAGGCAACCGAGAGCCTTGTGAGCGGCACAGGCAAGCTCCTGAGCACGAGCGTAATTCTCGGGCGAAATCTGCGCCGGAATGCGATGGATGTCTGTAGGGTCAACATACTTCACGTCCAGATCGTAGAACTCGCAGTCCTTGGGCTTACGAATCTCGACAATCGGCAGAGCGCGCACGTCGTCCTCGCCGTATACGCCGACGGTGATCTCGGTGCCCTCGATACACTTCTCGACCAGCACTTTGTCGCCGTACTCAAACGCCTTGGCGATTGCCGCGGGCAGCTCGGAGGGCTCATGGACCAGGGAAATGCCATAGCTGGAACCGTTGACGGCCGGCTTCACAAAGCAGCGCTCGCCACAAACCTCGACGATATGATCGATATCGACTTCATCGCCCACCTCGAGCGCGAGGCCGGGGGCAATAGGAATGCCCGCCCTGGCGTACAGGAGCTTAGAGACCTCCTTGTCGGCACCGCAGGCGCTGGCAAGCACGCCCGAGGCCGTGTAGGGGATACCAAGGGTCTCCATGGCACCCTGCATGGCGCCATCCTCGCCGCCGGCACCGTGCATGGCGATAAACGCCACGTCAAAGCCGCCGGTCGCCATGGTTACCATAAAATCATCAGCGGCCGTGTCGAGCAGCTCCACCGAGGTGTAGCCGGCTTCCTTCAGTGCCACCACAACGTTCTTTCCCGAATTGAGCGAGATCTCTCGCTCGGCGGAATGACCGCCCGCCAAGACCGCTACGTGCATGTTCTCTAGGCTTTTACCCGGCATGGGCAGACTCCTCCTCTATAATTTCTGCAGCTGATACCATATTGTAGCGATACCCTCTACGTTTCCCCAAAATCGAAAGGCTTCCATGAATCCCAGGACTAAATCTCAGGACATTCGCGACTTGAGCCAAAACGATATTCGCGAGCTCGTGGCCGAACTTGGCCAGCCCGCCTTCCGCGCGAAGCAGCTCATCGAATGGGTCTTCGAGAAGAACGTTTGTTCGTTCGACGATATGACCAACCTTCCCAAGGCTTTCCGCGAGCAGCTTAAAGAGGCTTTTGCCTTTGACACGCCCACTGAACTCACCAAGCAAGTTTCCAAAGATGGCTCGCGCAAGTATCTGCTCGAGTACCACGACGGCGTTTCCGTCGAGACTGTCGGCATGCCCCGTCGCAACAAGCTTTCCGTCTGCGTTTCCACCCAGGCAGGCTGCGGCATGGGTTGTGCCTTTTGCGCTACCGGTCTCAACGGCCTCAAGCGCTCTCTGACCGCTCAAGAGATCGTCGACCAGGTACTTCATGTATCCAACGACTTTGGCGAGCGCTCCACGAGCGTTGTCTCCATGGGCCAGGGCGAGCCGTTTGCCAACTACGACGAGGTTCTCAAGGCGCTGCGAATCCTCAACGACCCCGACGGCATCGGTATCGGTGCTCGTCACCTCACCGTCTCTACCAGTGGCGTTATTCCCGGTATTCGCAAATTTGCCGACATCCCCGAGCAGTTCACGCTTGCTGTTTCACTGCATTCCGCCATCCAGTCGACGCGCAATAAGCTCATGCCCGGTGTTAAGAAGTACACGCTGCTTCGCCTTCACGAGGCGCTTCAGCTCTACACCGAGAAAACTGGCCGCCGCCCGACCTATGAGTATGCCATGATCGAAGGCGTCAACGATACGAATCCCGAGATGCAGGCGCTCTGCGACTTCTGCGAGGGAACGTTGTGCCACGTTAACCTGATTCAGCTTAACGACATCGAGGGCAGCCCGCTCAAGCCGTCGCCGATTCATAAGGTTGAGGATCTTCAGCGTCGTCTTGAGTCCCGTGGCATCGAGACCACGATTCGTAACTCCCGTGGTAACGATATTGACGCCGCTTGCGGACAGCTGAAGCAGCGCTTTAAAGTTCAGAAGAACGCATAGGGGAGTCGCACCCCAAAACGTTTCATGTGAAACATCGAACGGCCCCGGTTGCAGGAGATGCAACCGGGGCCGTTTTATTTATTGACCTTAATTTTGAATCAGCTGCTACCTGTCCCATTTTTTACGGCCAAAATAAGGGGTCCTTGCCTCGTGAATCAGACAAGGACCCTCAAAATATGCTAAGTAATTGTTAGGTACCTAATAGCCTACATTTTCCCATTGGTTACTAACCCAACCTTGATTAATCTTGGGATTCTTCGTTACCTGAGCCGTACGCATGGCAACATCTTCTGTCATAACATCCATTTTCTTCTTGGATGTATCGACAATATCTTGCGCACTACGAAGCAAACGACCTCGAAGTTCATCGTCTGTCGCGATCTTATAGCCAGCAAAGGCACCAGCCGCGACAGTCGTCGCCAATGCAATCGCAGTTAAAATCCTATTCCTCATCTTGGCCTCCTTGATCAAACTGAATCATTTCGCCAAGAATACGAGAGAGCTCTTCCTCGTCTTTAAACTCAATCTCAATCTTATTCTTTCCACGCGAGCTCTTAACACGCACGTTGGTATTAAAAACCTGACGAAGCACGCGGGCAGCCTTTTTAAAAGACTGAGGCGTTGCAGGCCTCGGCGTCTTAGGTGTCTCTCCGGCAGAAAACAACGGAGCAAGATTTTCTGTCGCTCTTACGGAAAGGCCCTCTGCAACAACCTTCTCTGCAAGTCGAATTCGAGCGTCCTCATAGGGAACTGCAAGAATCGCACGTGCATGACCAGCAGTAAGTTTGCCCTCAAAAATCATCTGCTGAACAACTTCAGGGAGATCGAGAAGGCGCAGCGAGTTTGTAATTGCAGAGCGTGACTTGCTGACTGCCTTCGACAATGCCTCCTGGGTCATACCGCTGGCATCGATAAGCTGGCGATAGCCCTTAGCCTCTTCGACGGGATTCAGATCAGAACGCTGAAGGTTTTCGATCAGAGCAAGAGCCAGCATCTCTTCATCATTAACATCTTTAATGATGACAGGCAGCTCCTCAAGACCAGCAAGCTTTGACGCTTGGTAACGACGCTCACCAGCGATGATCTCATAGCCGTTTCCATGCTTGCGAACCAAAAGCGGCTGCAAGACGCCATGTTCTTGGATTGATTCGCTCAACTCACGAAGTTCAGTTTCGTTAAAGTGAATTCGCGGCTGATTAGGGTTGGGAACGATATCCTCAATAGGTAGTTTTGTTTCAGATGCGGCATTCGAAGCCGATGCAGCCGAACCACCGGTCTCATACTCGGCCTCTGAGACCAAAGCATTGAGTCCACGTCCCAATCCGCCACGTCTCTTTACACTAGGCACGCTTGATCACCTCTTTTGCAAGGTTCATATATGCTTTTGCACCCTTATTTTGAGGTGCATAGGTAATTACCGGTTCCCCAAAAGACGGAGCTTCGGAGATTTTAACCGTACGGGGGATCAACGTCTTAAATGCCTTATCACCAAAGTACGATTGAACCTCCTCAACAACCTGATTCGATAGAGAAGTACGCGAGTCATACATGGTCATAAGCACACCGTAGGTGTCTAAGCCCTTGTTCAGACGAGATTTGACCATCTTCATTGACTCAAGCAGCTTCGTAACGCCCTCGAGTGCGTAATACTCGCACTGGATCGGAATCAAAACGCTGTCTGCTGCGGTCAAAGCGTTGATAGTAAGCAGGCCGAGCGAAGGAGGGCAGTCAATGAAAATAAAATCGAACTCGTCCTGAATCGGCTCAAGCAAATCTTTGAGACGGGTTTCACGAGCAATTGCGCTTACGAGTTCAATTTCCGCGCCTGCAAGCTGAATTGTAGCCGGAATTACGAATACCTTTTTGCAATTTGTATCAAGAACAAGCGATTCTGCCGGCACATCATTCAACAATGCATCATAGATGCAGTGATCAAGGTCTTCTTTTTCAATTCCGAATCCACTGGTGCTGTTTCCCTGCGGATCAAAATCGACAATCAGTGTCTTACGACCCTGCTCACCCAGTGCTGCTGCAAGGTTTACAGCCGTCGTTGACTTACCGACGCCGCCTTTTTGATTGATGATTGCAATGATACGCGTGTCTTTTGCGCTCTTTGAACGCTTAACGTCGCGAAATCCCACGGTCCCTCCTGGTGTGTATTAAAGCTGTCAAACGGAGGATGTTTCACGTGAAACATTCCGAATCGATATCAACCGCCATGTTTCACGTGAAACACTGCAAGTTGTTAGTATCCATTATGTTTCACGTGAAACATCTAGGCAAGCGGATTCTTCTTTGCCACGCCATTTGCACGAGGCAATGAAACGGATGCTGGATGACTCTTCTTAAGAACAATGAACTCCCTGTGACCCAAGCCTTCAGGCAAATCAATTGTGTCATTCAGAAGCAAAGTGAAGCCGCAAATCTTAGCTGCTGACATGCCGGAAGCAAGCTCCTCATCCGAAGGATTGCCCTTGGTTATAACAAATAGCCCTCCATCCTTCAGATACGGAGCCGCATACTCAACAAGAATCGGTAGAGGGGCCAGTGCGCGGGCGGTTACAACAGAGAACTGCTTCTTATGGCTCCGAGCATATTCTTCAAGACGATCATGAACCGCATGGGCATGTTTCAATCCAAGAGCATGGACAAAGGAATTTACCGCATCAACCTTCTTGCCAACAGAGTCAATATAAGTAGCTTTACGATGCGTGGTTATGGTTAATGGAATACCAGGGAAGCCCGCACCTGTTCCCATATCGAGCAAAGCTCCCTCAGGAGCCTTGTTGATATAGGGGAGCAAAACAAGTGAGTCGAGGATATGAAGTACTGCAGCATCTTCTACGTTAAGAATACGGGTGAGATTGGTTGTCTTATTTGTTTCTAGAACCAAATCCAAATGCTGAATACATTTCCTCAGCTCAACATCAGTTACGCTCAAGGAATACTCTTTGCAATAGAAAGCTAGACGACTCAACATCTCGTCAGCTTGCTGATCAGTAAGTACTAACAACGAAAGCTCCTTTCTGACAAAAATCAGTGTATCGAGAACTTTTGACAAAAAAAGGGGACGTGGAAACCACGTCCCCTTAGCATAAGCTCGAGTAGATTATCGAGCAACAATCACTACATGGCGATCAGGGTCAGAACCCTCAGAATGAGTATCGACCGCATCATTGCCACGAAGTGCAATGTGAACCAGTCGGCGCTCGTAGGCATTCATGGGCGGAAGCGAAACACTCTTGTGAGTGCGGATGGCGCGCTCGGCAGCAGACTGAGCCATGGAGGCAACCTTGTCCTGACGGCGGCTCTTGTATCCCTCGACGTCCACTACAACCGGATACCTAAAGCCAAGCTTGCGGCTCACCAGCAAAGAGAACATAACCTGAAGAGCATCAAGGGTGCGACCATGACGGCCAATGAGAACAGCAAGGTCGGGAGCCGTTACATCCAAAATCAGCTCACCCTCGTCGCCCTCATACTCATCGATAGGAGAGTTGGCGGCATCGAAGTGCGAAAGGATGGAACGCAGGATGGAAATCGCAACATCGGCAATGGTGTCGAGCTCCTCATCGGTCAGCTCTTCACCAGCCTTGTAGCGCTGTGCAATCTCGGGATAATCGCCCGCGACCTGCGGGGCAACCTCCTCAAGCATATCCTCGATGATCTCTTCAGACATAACGTACTCCAAAAGTTAGGTACCTAAATAAGATTGATATCCCGTTACTTCTTCTTGTGCGGGCGCGGCTTCTTCTCTCGACGAGTGACCTCAACCTGCAGCGGAGCGTTCTTAAGACGCTCCTCCTCATCGGCCTTCGCCTTGTCGATGACCTTCTGCGTCACAAAAATCTGCTGGATAACCTGCCAAGCAGACGAGACGTCGTAGTACAGCAGAACACCAACGGGAAGGCTCCAGCCCATCCAAAGCATCATGACCGTCATGACAACGGCCATCATACGCATGCTCTGAGCCTGCTGGCCGGTCTGGTTGCGCGACATATAGAGCTGCGGAATCAGGGTCAGGACGGCGAACAGGATCAGGCAAACCAGCGCAGGCAGTGCAACCATAAAGCCATCGGCAAAGGAAGCGCTCGGCGTGGTGGTCAGGTCGGGCAGGATGTTGAAGAACGAGAACGTGCCGTCGTTAAAGTACTGCGGCAGGTTGCGCAGCAATGTAAACAGGGCGAACAGGATAGGCATCTGAATCAGCAGCGGCAGACAGCCAGCCATGGGGTTGAACTTGTTCTCGCTGTAGAACTTCTGCATCTCCTCGGCCTGACGCTGGGGATCGTCGGCATAGCGCTCCTGGATCTCGAGCATCTTGGGCTGCAGCACCTGCATGCGAGCCGTCGACTTGGTCGACTTGAGCATGAGCGGCGTCAGCAGCAGACGGATGATGACCACCAGGATGATGATGGACAGGCCCCAGTCGACCGCAAAGGTCTGGATGAGCTTGAGCAGCTCGAAAAGGATGTTAACGATCCAATCCCACATGTAAGTTTTCCTCCGATAGCGAGTGCCCGCTAGGGCACAGGGTCATAACCGCCGACGTGCAGGGGATTGCAACGAGCGATGCGCCTCACGGCAAGCCAGCAGCCTCTCAAAACACCGTGCTTCTCAATCGCCTGGACGGCGTATTGCGAGCACGTTGGGTAATAAATGCAGGCGTCAGGCAATAAGGGCGAAATAACCTGTTGATATATGCGAATAGGAGCGATGGCAACACGTCGCAAAACGTGATTGCTCATCGCTCCTCCCCGGCAACGCCGGCGCGCTTCATAAGCGAACGCAATGCCTTGTCCATCTCCTGCGGCGAGGAAACCCTCGTCTTGGGAGTTGCAAACAAGATGATGTCATAACCCGCAACGGGAAATCCGCAGCTGCGGGCGGCCTCGCGCATCACACGCTTAGATCGGTTGCGCACGACGGCACAACCGAGTCGCTTAGCACCAACGAAGGCGACCCTTCCGGAGTCGCCTTCGCCAACCGATTCACATATGGTCATTCGAATCAGAGGGTGATTGAAACGACGCCCCTGACTGAACACATGCTCGAAATCTTGCCGAGACTTAATAGTCTTCATGCGAGATGTGTGTATCGCTGCTAGACAGTGAGACGCTTGCGGCCCTTGGCACGACGACGGGCGAGCACGGCACGACCACCCTTAGTGGCCATACGGGCACGGAAGCCATGGGTCTTGGCACGCTTACGCTTATTAGGCTGATACGTACGCTTCATCTTAAGTTCCTCCTGCTGCATTTCGAGTGTCCGCGGGGACGCGGACGCAGATATAGACACGTGAGCTTGAAGATTGTAGGGAAATCAATGTTCAAATGTCAAGAAATCAAAGGTAAAAGGTTGCGCAGTTCACACGGTTCCCCCATAAGCCGAGTTCGATTTAGCGGTGCATGGCAACTTTTCACGATATTTCATCGAGTTTTCAACAGGTCATGTTGGCAATGTTGAGAACTTTTCGTCCGTTTTCCAAAGTTTTCAACAGGTTTTGAAAGTTTGTCGAAAGATGAGAAACATTGCACGGTGAGCTACTATTTGTTCGAAACCTTTTGGAAGATTGCGAGCGGCATGTCTGACGACTTTTACACCATGGTCGATTCCGGAGACCCGGCACCCGACAACGAGCACATCACCGGCGTGCGCGAAGAGCGTGACGAAGGTGAACAGACGACAACGCAGGCGCCAAAAGCCATGTACGCCGCGCGCATCGCCGTCTATGACGACATGCTGTCGACACCGCGGGTGATCGTCATTGATCCGCAAGATGTCCGCACGTATTTGGAAGAGACGACCAACACCGTCTACCAGTGCATGAAAGAACAAGGTGGCCATATCTCGCTCATGGTCATCCGCGAGATTGTCGAAAACTTTATCCACGCGCACTTTGCCGAGCCCATAATCTCGATTCTGGACGGCGGAGACACCATCCGCTTTGCCGATCAAGGACCCGGCATCGACGACAAGGAGCGCGCTTTCGACTTTGGCGTTACCAGCGCAAACAGCAAGATGAAGCGCTATATCCGTGGAACCGGAGCAGGGTTTCCCATGGTGCAAGAGTATTTGGAAAACGCCGGCGGTGCCGTATCCATCGAGGACAACATGGGCAACGGCACCGTGGTTACGGTAAGCCTGAACCCTAAACGCGTGCAGGAAATCGATCGTGCCGGCGGACGCGGTGCTGCCGTGCGGCCCGAGACGGAGCAGCTCACATATCCCCTGCCGGGAGCTTTTGCGCAGCAGCCCATGGCAACGCAGCAGATGCAGCCCCCCGTGGGGCAGATGCAGCAGCCCGGAATGCTTCCTACACAAGAGCCCCAGGCGACATCGATGTCGATGCCGCCAAACATGCCAGAGACCATGCCGCCGGCGGATCAGGATGCAGCAGCAATGCAGCAGGCGACGGGGGCACCGGGTGGCCAGCAAATGGGCTATCAGCCGTACCAGCAGGGATATCCATATCAGCAGATGCCGCCACTGGGGTATGGCCAGCAGTTCCCGCAGCAGTACCAGCAGGGATATCAGCAGCCGTACCAGCAGATGCCGCAGCAGCAGTACAACCCCTGGGCCCAGCAGATGCCTCCGCAGCCTTACCAACAGTGGCCTCAAAGTTTTCAACAGCAAATGCCGCCGATGCAGAGTTCTCAACAACCAGCAGCTCAAATGATGTATCCTAATGCAGCAAATCAGCATGCGCAGCCACAACCGGACGTGTTCGTAAGCGATCGCGGCAACGCCGCGCTGGGCTATCTGGCGCAAAATCAAGCGTGCGGTGCAACCGATCTGGCGAGGGCGTTTGGAAACTCGGCCCCCACTTGGTCACGCACGCTCAATGACTTGGCGCAGGCCGGCTTGGTCATCAAGCATGGCCAGAAATACCATCTGACCGAACTCGGCGCCGCTCGCGTGCGAGCTCAGAGCTAAAGAACGGGAGAGACAGTGGACGAGGAAGCAAGCATCATCCTGGGGGATGCCATCGCCTTTTGCCAGCGCGACGGCCAAGATGCACGCCTCATCAACATGCTGGGGCAATCGCGCGCCATAAGCCTGACCGAAGATACGCTCACGATCGAGGCCCCCTCGCGCTTTGCCATCGCGCAGCTCAAAAAGCATCAGCCGACTATTGAGGCCTATCTGGAAGAAATCGCCTTTGCACCGATCGCGCTCGACATCGTGGCACCGCAAGGCGCCGCGACGGAATCCGCTGCCGCCACGGCGCCCGCCACGGCTCCCGCTGCTTCCCCGGCGGTGCCGGCCTCCGCAGGCGACGCGTCGACGGTCGAGCACCAGCACAGCGATGTTTCCCGTGAAACCATGGCACCGTTGCCGACCGCGGCGGCGACGCCAACGAACGCGCCCGTCACGCACATGCCCATCGCTCACGACGCAGCGGCGGGCGCGGATTCGGGCATTGCAATCAAAAACACGCTCTCGGCCGACGATTTTCGTCGCATGATGAACCAGATGAAGGGCGGGGCGCCGACTAAATCCACGCAAGCCGCGACCCCCACCTCACCCATGCCAGCACCGACCGTGCCGGCCGAGCAGAATACGGATGGAGCCCCGCTCGCCGCGAACTCAAAATTTACCTTTGAGAACTTTGTCTACGGCCCCGAAAACAGCCATGCCTATCGCTCGGCACTCAAGTTTGCCGCCCTCGCGGACGAGCGCGGCACATGCACATCACTGTTCATCTACGGCAAATCGGGCCTGGGCAAGACGCACCTGCTGCTTGCCATCAAAAACGAGCTCGCCGAGAAGTCGCCCGAGATCAAGGTCAAGTATGCCAACTCCCAGGCATATCTGGACGACCTGATGACCGAGTTCGACCGTCAAAAGAAGAGCAACGCTCCCATCATGCAGGCGTACCACGGCGTGGACGTGCTCATCATCGATGACATCCAAAACATCATCGGCAAGCGCGCGAGCGTGGACTACTTTTTCCAGCTCATGGACGAGTTCATCCGCAACAACAAGAAGGTCGTCATCGCGGCAGACCGCGCCCCCAAGGACCTAAGCATGGACGAGCGTCTGACCAGCCGCTTCAACGCCGGCATGCTCTGCCTGGTCGCAGAGCCCAGCTACGAGATGAAATACAAGATCTTGCAGCGCTATTACGAGAACACCATCGTCGCCGCTCCCGAGGCAGGCGACGACTCGC
Organism: Collinsella aerofaciens; assembly: GCF_040910325.1. GTDB lineage: Bacteria > Actinomycetota > Coriobacteriia > Coriobacteriales > Coriobacteriaceae > Collinsella > Collinsella aerofaciens_BL. The sequence goes on from NZ_JBDGAV010000016.1 coordinate 37,032, forward strand.
TGCTGGCGGCCTATGGGGGCGACGGCGGACACCTGACCGACGAGCACTTTAAACACATGGCCGAGGTCTCGGGCACCAACATCCGCGAACTCGAGAGCTTTTGCGAGCGCTGCGCCGGCGAGGCGGGCGACCGCGAGCGCGAGGGCGGAGAGCTCACCTTTGACGATATCGACGCCATCGCCAGCCAGTACTTCGACACATCGGCCAAAAAGATCAACGTCCAGACGGTTCAGTCCGTCATCGAAGAGCAGTACGGCGTGACGCACGAGGAGCTCATCGGCCCGCGTCGCAACGCCAATATCGCCAAAGCACGCCATATCGCTATCTACCTGGCCATCGAGATGTGCGAAATGACGACCACGGCGGTGGGCGCCGAATTTGGCAACCGCAACCACTCGACCGTCAGCACGAGCTACAAAAAGGTCCAGAAGATGATCCAGGAAGACCGCACCGTCACCGAAGATCTCAAATCGTTGCGCGATAAAATTACACTGCGCTCGTAGGGAAATAGAGACACCTGTTGAAAACTTGTCGAAACCACGGGCATAAGGTGTCTAAAACCCAACCCGCGGTGATGAAAAGTTTTGCGCAGGTTTTGAACGTGGAAAACCACCCCCGTTGCACACAGGTTGCTGTCGATTTTCTTTCTGGGTCTGACCTGCGTCTTTGGGAGTAATCAACAGTTTCGTCAGTGCTATTACTATTATTAAGATATTTATATCTAAAGAAAGGTATTAAAAGATGAAGTTCACCGTCAGCCAGAGCTCGCTTACACAAGCCATCGGCGTCGTTATGAAGGGTGTCGCTTCGGCATCCACCCTTCCCATCCTGTCGGGCGTGCTCGTCAAGGCCCAAGACGGCATCTTGGAATTCCAGACCTCTAACTACACCATCTCGATCCGTCATCGCATCGCGGCGCATGTCGAAGAAGAGGGCGAGATGGTTATCCCCTGTAAGATGCTCTCCAATATCACCAAGACCCTCCCCGATGCCCCGGTCACCTTTGAGCTGTCCGAGCGCCAGGTGCTGATTGGTTGCGAGAAGAGCTCTTTTAGGCTGAACACGCTCGATGCTAATGACTTCCCCGAGTTTCCGGCCTATGCCATCGAGAGCGCCGTGGAACTGCCGACCGATATCTTGTCCGAGATGGTCGGCCGCGTGTGGCGCGTCACCTCGACCGACAAGGCCCGCCCCATCCTGGGTGGCGTGCACATGAAGGTCGAGAACAACACCGTGCGCCTGGTGGCGACCGATTCCTTCCGTTTGGCCGTGTGCGATACGCAGGTCGAGACCTCGACCCTCGAAGGCTCCTTTGAGCTCAACGTTCCGGCTGACGCCTTTAACGACGCACTGAACATCATGGCCAGCCAGGCGACCATCATGATCGGGGCTACCGACACCCAGGTCGTCTTCGAGGCCGGCAACACCACCTACGTGTCGCGCCGCATCGAGGGCGTGTACCCCAACTACAAGCAGCTCATCCCCGATTCGTGCGTGACGAGCGTCAAGATCGACGTCGCCGCCTTTAACGCCGCCCTCAAGCGCGTGGCCGTTATCGCGAGCGCCAACCCCGCCGTCAAGTTCGAGATCGATGTCGAGAACGGGCAGATGGGCCTGTCCTCCATCTCCAATGACCAGGACCTTGCGCAGGAGACGATCGATGTCGAGGCCGAGGGCGAGTCGGGTACCATCGCCTTCAACTACCACTACATCTTCGGCTGCCTCAATGCCCTGTCCAAGGAGAAGGAGATCACGCTGGAGCTCAAGAGCTACTCGCAGGCGGGCATCTTCAAGTCCTACGACAAGATCAACTACCTGTACCTGGTCATGCCGGTTCGCATCTAGCGCTGCGCCATGACCATGTTCGCCCGCGATCTTTCCGTCGCGCACTACCGCAGTTTCGAGAGCTATCGTCTTGCCCTGGACGAGGGCGTGACGATACTTGCGGGACCCAACGCGGCGGGAAAGACCAATCTCATAGAGGCGCTGCAGCTGCTGACGAGCGGCGCCTCGTTTAGGCATCCGACCGCAGCCGAGCTCGTCCATGATGGCGTGGGCTCGTGCAAGATCGAGCTGAGGCTCGAGGGCGACGGCCGCGTACTTGATATGGGATTGAGCGCGGAGGACGGTAAACGCTCGTTTAGCCGCAACGGCAAGAGATGCTCTGCCGCCGGTGTGCGCGGGGTTCTGCCGAGCGTGCTGTTTTGCCCCGACCATCTGGACATGGTTAAGCGAGGCGCCAGTGTGCGCCGCGCCGCCCTCGACGACTTTGGCATGCAACTGAGCGCACGCTATGCCGATCTTGCGAGCACCTATGGTCGCTGCGTGACCCAGCGTAACGCCTTGCTCAAGGAGGCCTGGTGCTGCCGCGAGATGCTCGGCGCGTGGAACGATTCGATTGCCCGCGCGGGCGCGGCTCTGCTCGTGCACCGGTTGGCCCTGCTCGACCGGCTGGCGGGCCATGTGCGTGCTGCCTACGGGCAAGTGGCGTCCGGTGAAGCCGCCAACGTGTCCTATGCGTCCACGCTGGGGGATTTGCCCCAGGTCGAGGATCGCGAAGAGCTGAAGGGCTGGGCGTACGAGCGCATGCTGGCTGCCCTTGATGGGCACGCCGACGAGGAAATTCGCCGCGGCGTGACGCTGGTGGGACCGCATCGCGACGAGATTGAGTTTACCGTTGCGGGTCGCTCCGCCCGTTCATTTGCCAGCCAAGGACAGCAGCGAACGTTGGTACTGTCCTGGAAGGTGGCCGAGGTGGCCGTGGCTCGCGATGTCCTGGGCACCGCCCCGCTGCTGCTTTTGGACGACGTGATGAGCGAGCTCGACGGCGAGCGTCGCGGTGCTTTCCTGCGGCTGATCGGCGATGATATCCAGACGGTCATAACCACGACCAACCTGGGGTACTTTACCGATGACCTGCTTGATCGAGCCAAGGTGGTGAGCATGGGTGAGACGTGCTAATTACGAGCGCGAGAGCGAAACGGTCGCCTTCAGTGGCTTTTTGAACGCAGAGCGCCAGCGCATCCTGGCGGCTGCGACCCCTGAGCGCCGTGCGCAGATGGAGGCCGCCGAGGAGTCGCGCGCGGTCTATCGCGCGTGGAACGCGGTGTGCTCGGGCACGCGCGAGGGGCGGCATGTGACGGGTCTGCGCTACCTGCCCGAGTCCAATGAGCTGCTGGTATATCTCGACTCGCCCTCGTGGACGCAGGAAATGACGTTGTTGCGCGAGATCATCCGCGCGCGCATGGAGCGCGCCGGTGCGCATGTGGACGGCCTGGTGTTCAAAACCACCGCGCCCGGTCACACGCCGCCCGCCGCCAAGGAGCGCCTTCGCCCAGCGACGACCGAGCGCCCGCCGGCCCCACACGCCGACCTCAGCGATGCCGAGCGCACCGAGATTGAGCGCCAAGTGGCGCCCATCGAAGACCAAAAACTGCGCGAGGCCCTCGAGAACGCCATGAGAGCCAGTGCCGAGTGGGCCAAGGGCGTGCAAAGCAAAAAAGAGCCTTAAATCGCATCTGGTGGCCTTGTAGAGCCAAATACCCTCGTTCCCGAGGGTATTTTTTTACGATAAACTAGTAAGGCTGTACACATTTTCTTGACTGAAGGAGGACGTGTGGCAAACGAAAACGATTACGATGGCGGCGAGATTAAGATTCTCGAAGGTCTCGAGGCCGTTCGTAAGCGCCCGGGCATGTATATCGGCTCGACGAGCGCCAGCGGTCTGCATCACCTGGTGTGGGAGATCGTTGACAACTCCGTCGACGAGGCCATGGCCGGTTTCTGCACCGAGATCCAGGTGACGGTCCACGCCGACAACTCCATCACGGTCGTCGACAACGGGCGCGGCATCCCCGTCGACGAGCACCCTGTTAAAAAGATCCCGACGCTCGAGGTCGTCATGACGATTTTGCACGCCGGCGGTAAGTTCGATAATTCGGCCTATAAGGTCTCGGGCGGCCTGCACGGCGTTGGCATCTCCGTCGTCAACGCACTGTCCAAGCGCGTGGTCGTTCAGGTTCGTCGCGACGGCAACACCTACGAGATGGAGTTCTCGCGCGGCAAGACCGTCAAGAAGATGGAGGTCGTGGGCACCTCGGATTCGACGGGCACCACCGTCACCTTCTGGCCCGACGACGAGATCTTCGAGACCTGCATTTACGATTTCGATACGCTGCACAACCGTCTGCAGGAGACGGCGTTCCTCAATAAGAACCTCAAAATCGTGCTGACTGACGAGCGCGAGTCTACTCCCCACGTGGAGGAGTTTTGCTACGAGGGCGGCATCATCGACTTCGTCAAGTTCCTTAACGAGGGCAAGGACGTCCCCGAGGCCTTTAAGGAGCCTATCTACATCGAGGGCAAATCGGACCCGGACGCACCTGTGGCCAAGATGGGCGAGGTTGAGGTTTCCCTGCAGTGGAATAGCGGCTACGGCGAGAACGTCATGTCGTTTGCCAACGACATCTACACCCCCGAGGGCGGCATGCACCTTGAGGGCTTCCGCACCGCGCTCACCCGCGTGATCAACGACTATGCGCGCAAGCAGAACCTGCTCAAGGAAAAAGACGCCAATCTGACCGGCGACGATGTGCGCGAGGGCCTTTCGGCCGTTATCTCGGTCAAGCTGCCCGATCCGCAGTTTGAGGGCCAGACCAAGGCCAAGCTCGGCAGCTCCTATATGCGCGCGCTCACGCTCAAGATTGTGACCGACGGCCTTGTCGATTACCTCGAGGAGCATCCCAAGCCCGCTCGCGAGATCGTCAAGAAGGCGCAACAGGCCTGCAAGGCGCGCAATGCCGCCCGCAAGGCGCGCGAGGCGACCCGCCGCAAGAGCCTGCTCGAGACGGCGTCCCTGCCCGGTAAGCTCGCCGACTGCTCGGTGCGCGATGCCGAGCTGACCGAGCTCTTCATCGTAGAGGGCGACTCGGCAGGCGGTTCGGCCAAGGACGGCCGTCGCCGAGACATCCAGGCGATTCTGCCCCTGCGCGGCAAGATTTTGAACGTCGAACGCGTTGGTGACCATCGCGCGTTCTCGAGTGACACCATCCAGTCGCTGATTACCGCGATCGGCTGCGGCGTCACGACGAGTGCCGGCGACGGCGGCGATTTCGATATCACCAAGGCGCGCTACCACAAGATCATCATCATGACCGATGCAGACGTCGACGGTGCGCATATCCGCATCCTGCTGCTGACGTTCTTCTACAAGTACATGCGTCCGCTGATCGATGCCGGCTACGTCTATGTTGCCTGCCCGCCCATCTTTGGCATTAAGGTGCGCAACAAGATCCACTACGTGTATCCCAACGGCCGCCAGCCCGAAGACGAGATCCTGCGCGACACCATCCAGAGCCTGGGCCTGAACCCCGACGATAACGACGAGGACGGCAAGGCCAAGGACGGCAAGATCACCAAAAAGCGCAAGGGCTATACCGTCCAGCGCTACAAGGGCCTGGGCGAGATGGACCCCAAGCAGCTCGCCTCGACGACGATGGACCCCAAGACCCGCATCCTGCAGCGTGTGTCGATCGAAGACGCCGTGGTGGCGGACCGCGCCGTGCGCGAGCTGATGGGTTCCGAGGTCGGCTATCGCCGCGAGTACATCGAGAAGCATGCACATGATGCACGATTCTTAGATGCCTAACCTGTTCGGCTTTCCCAGCCACCGCACCTTCGCCCTCAATCGTCGGTCGCGTACCCAAGTACGTTTCCCTCCTCTTTCGGGCGAATCTGCGGCACCTGGAAAAGCCGTCTCCGTGGTAGGGAACTAATTAGACCACGCAAACCATGAGGAGGTAACGTGGCAGACGATATCAACAATAACGAGGGTATGGACGAGGCCGGCGATGCCGGTATGCCCGATGATCTGAAGCGCCTGCTTGCCCGTGCTGAGCAGGGCGAGGACGGCGATCCGGACGCCTATAACCCCGATGCCGATGATGATGAGGAAGAGGACGACGACGGTGAGCTCGAGGAGAGCTTTGGCGAAGTCGATCGTGGCGCCTCGGCCGGCGAGGACATCAACGGCGGCCAGCTCCAGATTTCGGAGTTCGGTCGCGAGATGAAGCAGTCGTTCATCGAGTATTCGATGTCGGTTATCACAGCGCGTGCCCTGCCGGACGTGCGCGACGGCTTAAAGCCGGTACACCGCCGCATCCTGTACGCGATGAACGAGAGCGGCATCTACCCCAACCGCCCACACAAAAAGTCGGCCTGGACGGTCGGTGAAGTTATCGGTAAGTACCACCCGCACGGTGACTCTGCGGTCTACGAGGCCATGGTCCGCCTGGCGCAGTGGTTCTCCATGCGCACGCCGCTCATCGACGGTCACGGCAACTTCGGCAACATCGATGGCGACGGCGCGGCGGCCATGCGTTACACCGAGAGCCGCCTGGCCAAGCCCGCCATGGAACTGCTGCGTGACTTGCAGAAGGATACCGTCGACTGGCAGCCCAACTACGACGAATCGCTCGCCGAGCCCGTGGCACTGCCTGCGCGCTTCCCCAACCTGCTGGTCAACGGCAGCCAGGGCATCGCCGTCGGCATGGCCACCAACATCGCCCCGCATAACCTCACCGAGGCGATCGAGGCCACCTGCTACCTGATCGACAACCCCGACGCCACCGTCGACGAGCTCATGCAGATCATGCCCGGTCCGGACTTCCCCACCGGCGCCATCATCATGGGCAGCGCCGGCATTAAGCAGAGCTACGAGACCGGCCGCGGCTCCATTACCGTGCGTGCCAAGGCACATGTGGAGTCCACCAAGACCGGCCGCAGCCGCCTGGTCTTTACCGAGATTCCCTACATGGTCAACAAGGGCACCCTGCAGGAGAAGATCGCCCAACTCGTCAACGACAAGCGCATTGAGGGCATCTCGGATATGCGCGATGAGTCCAACCAGAAGGGCATCCGTCTGGTCATCGAGCTCAAGAAGGGCGTCATTCCGCAGGTCGTGCTCAACAACCTGTATAAGTACACCTCGCTGCAGACGACCTTTGGCGCCAACAACCTGGCACTCGTCAACGGCGTTCCCAAATGCCTGAGCCTGCGCGAGATGCTGCAGCACTACATCGACCACCAGGTCGACGTCGTCACCCGCCGCACCCGCTTCGACCTTAAGAAGGCCCAGGCCCGCGCGCATATCCTCGAGGGCTACCTGATGGCCCTTGACCATATCGACGAGGTCATCAGCATCATCCGCTCCTCGCAGACCGACTCCGAGGCCAGCAGCCGACTGATCGAACGCTTTGGCTTTACGCCCGAGCAGACCACGGCCATCCTCGAGATGAAGCTGCGCCGCCTGACCGGCCTGGAGCGCGACAAGATCCAAGAAGAGTTGGACGGCCTGCGCCGCGCCATCGCCTACTACGAGGACCTGCTGGCGCACGAGGAGAAGATTCTGGGCGTCATCAAGGAAGAGATGCGCGAGATCTCCAAGAAGTTTGGCGACAAGCGCCGTACCGAAATCAGCCAGGTTGAGAAGGACCTGGATGTCGAGGACCTCATCGCCGACGAGGATATGGTCGTGACCATCACCCACACCGGCTACGTTAAGCGTATCCCAGTGGCTGCCTACCGTGCCCAGAAGCGCGGTGGCAAGGGCGTGTCGGGCGTCAACCTCAAAGAGGACGACGTTATCGATGAGATGTTCATCGCGTCCACGCACGAGTACGTGCTGTTCTTCTCGAGCAAGGGCAAGGTCTATCGCCTGAAGGTGCACGAGCTGCCGGTGGGTACGCGCCAGGCGCGCGGTACCGCGATCGTCAACCTGTTGCCCTTCGAGGAGGGCGAGAAGATCGCGAGCGTCATCAGCTGCCGCGAGTTCCCGGCCGACGAGTACCTGATGTTTGCCACCAAGAGTGGCATGGTCAAGAAGACCGTGATGAGCGCTTACGATCGTAGCCGCCGTGATGGCCTGATCGCTATCAACCTGCGTGACGACGACGCGCTGCTGAACGTGCGCCGCGTGCGCGAGGGCGACAAGATTATCCTGGCCACCACCGCGGGCAAGGCGATCATGTTCTCCGAGGAGCAGGTGCGCGCCACCGGCCGCGATACCAGCGGCGTTCGCGGTATCGGTATGAAGGACGGCGTGAGCGTTCTGGGCATGGAAGTCACTAACGGCAACGGCGATCTGTTCGTCATCACCGAGCGCGGCTACGGCAAACGCACGCCGGTTGCGGACTACCCGGAGCAGAATCGCGGCGGCCAGGGTGTCTACACCATCCAAATGACCGAGCGTAAGGGTAACCTTGCGGCCATGAAGACGGTGGGTCCGCAGCACGAGCTGTTCATCGTGACGGAGGGCGCGACGGTCATTCGCGTTAAGACCGACGAGATCAGCCAGACTGGCCGCGCCACCCAGGGCGTCAAGATGATGACCGTCGACGACAACGACCGCATCTGCGCCGTAGCCCGCATGACGGCGGCCAAAGAGAAGCCCGAGGGCGAAGGTGCCGAGGCCGCAGCCGACGCCGAAGAGGCTCCAGTCGACCTAGGCGACGGCAACGACATGCCGGAGGATCTCCTCGACGAGTAAGAGGCCCTAGCGGTAGAAAATATCAGACCCCATATATCGGCGGTCGGCGCACTGCGCGCCGACCGCTTTTTTGACAACCTTGGACCCCGTGCCCGCTCGGCGGGCACACTCCAAAGTTTTTCAAAAAAGTTGTTGACGCGCGCGTAACGACTCGTCTAATATATCCCTTGCGCGATGGACCTGTAGCTCAGTTGGTTAGAGCGTCCGGCTGATAACCGGGAGGTCACAAGTTCGAATCTTGTCAGGTCCACCACTTTCTTTCGCAATAAACACCCCAGCGAGAGCCGAGTCGCCGCTGGGGTGTTTATTACTGTCTCCGTGGGGGTTTAGCTCAGCTGGGAGAGCGCGGGCTTTGCAAGCCTGAGGTCAGGGGTTCGATCCCCCTAACCTCCACCATGATGGACCTGTAGCTCAGTTGGTTAGAGCGTCCGGCTGATAACCGGGAGGTCACAAGTTCGAATCTTGTCAGGTCCA
>NZ_JBDGAV010000016.1:46150-52401 GCF_040910325.1 Collinsella aerofaciens
CCATCAAAACTGTTAAAAGCCTCGGGGCAATTGCCTCGAGGCTTTTTTCTTAGCCACAGAAGGTAGTCAAAAAAGCTCTGTCCCAAATTAACTACTTTGATTTTGTGTGCTACGCGAAAGTTTGGGTAGTATAGCTATTCAACGCGGCGGGCCGCCGCGTGTTAACCGCTACGTACCGGAGGTGTTCCATGGTTCGTGTCGACATAGAGACCATCGTCATGGCCGCCGGTCCCGTGCCATCGCTTATCGTGCTTCGCGAACGCTGCAGCAAGTCGGATTCCCCCGCGCCGCTGCGCTCCCTCTCCATCCAGACTGGCTCGTTTGAGGCTGCGGCAATCAGCCGCGGCATCGACAGCGGACGCGCCGATCGCCCGATTACCCATGACCTGTTGCTCGATACTGTTGGCGCCCTGGGCGCCAAGCTCGAGCGCATCGAGATCGTTCGCGCCGAGCCGCCGGTGTTCTACGCGACGATTGTCGTACTGGCCGATGGTGACGAGCGCAAGATCGATGCCCGTCCCAGTGATGCCATTGCCCTTGCCGTGCGCAGCAATGCCCCCATGTTTGTGGAGGACGACATCATGAATCGCCTGGGCACTGTTTCTGCCCATACCGAGGAAGTTGACGACGAGCAGGAGTTCGAGAAGTTCGACGAGTTCGTCCATACGCTCTCGCCCGATGACTTCTAAATGCGGGGCGGCCAGGATGCGGAGCGTTCGCTGATGGCCGGCGGTATGTCGGCTGAGGCGGCTGCGATCGCCCGCGAGGCCCAGATGCGCTCGGAGGCTTCTGAGGCGGCTCGCATTGCCTATGTGACGCAGGCCCGCACGCTCCGCGAGCGCCGCGGCTCGTTTATCAAGATGGTTGTCGTCTCCGCCCTTGTCGCGGCAATCTGCTCACGCCTTCGTGGTACAGTTGGTGCGCTTGGGTTTTCGATCTCTACGGGCCTGGTGATCTGGGGCGTGGTCGATGCAGTCATGCTGACCAGTCAGATCAAGGTGCTCGACAAGCGCGCGGCGGACATGATGCGCACCCGCGACGCTGCCGCCAAGATCGCCGCCGAGGCACAAGAACTGTAACGACGTCAGACTCGATGGGAAGGTCTAAAGATGGCACAGGATATGCAGGATGCCGGTAACGTCTCCGCCGAGCTCGACGCCATGGTGTGCGATCTGATCGGCGCGTTCTTGGACGACCTTGCCGCCGGTGAAAACCCTGGCGTGGTCGTGGCAATTGAGGATGCTGCTTCCAACCGTTATCTGGCGGCGCTCGACGAGGACGGCGAAGAGGCGTGCCTGGAGGCGGCCACCAACTTTATCTCCGAGCACAAGATGGGTCTTAAGGACGAGGGCCTGGGCCGTATCGCTCGCTATGCCATCGGCTACACCGGCTGCGTCGAGATTGACGGCGGCTATCACGATGCTCTGCTCGTGAGCTTCTTCGAAACTACGCTCGAGAGCGGTTTTTCGGCATATGTGCTGTATGAGGGCATGGGCGCCGGCGATGGTTTTATGTGGAGCGACCCTGAACCTGCAGGTGAGGAAACCCCTCTCATCTAAAATCGCTAAAATAAACGAGTTTTCGGTAAAAGGCTCAATATTCCCGCCGAGCGTTGCATTGCTGGGTGGGTCGCATACGCGTGCCGGTTGTATATAGATAGAAGATAGGGGAACTACATGCGCGTAGACAATCTGAGGAACATCGCCATCATCGCTCACGTCGACCATGGCAAGACGACGATGGTCGACAAGCTCCTGCGTGCCACGGACGCCTTCCGTGCCAACCAGCAGGTCGAGGACCGCGTCCTGGATTCCAACGACCAGGAGCGCGAGCGCGGCATTACGATTCTCGCCAAGAACATCTCTATCGAGTACAAGGACGTCAAGATCAACGTCATCGACACCCCGGGCCACGCCGACTTTGGCGGCGAGGTCGAGCGCGTGCTGCGTATGGCCGACGGCGCCCTGCTGCTGGTCGACGCCTTTGAGGGCCCCATGCCCCAGACCCGCTTCGTGCTGCGTCACGCTATCGACACCGGCCTTAAGATCATGATCGTCATCAACAAGATCGACCGTCCGGGCGCCAACCCCGAGAAGGCCTACAACGACTGCCTGGACCTCATGGCCGACCTGGGCGCCACCGACGACCAGCTTGAGTTCGCCATGGAGCACGTGGTCTACGCCAGCGCCATGAATGGCTTTGCCCGCCTTGATCCCAACGACGGCAACATGGACATGTATCCGCTGCTCGATATGATCATCGACGACATGCCCGCGCCCGAGGTTGACGAGAACGCTCCGCTGGCCATGCAGTGCGTGACCATCGACCACTCCAACTTCGTTGGCCGTATCGGCATCGGTCGCGTGTATTCCGGCGCCATCCATCAGGGCGACCAGATTCTGGTTGTGAAGAACGACGGCTCCAGCGCCACCGCTACCGTCAAGCAGCTCTTTACCTTCGACTACCTGGGCCGCACCGAGTGCCAGGAAGTCGGCGCCGGCGACATCGCCGCCGTCGTGGGCATCGACCGCACCGATATCGGCGATGTCTACACCGATCCCGAGAACCCCGTCGAGCTCGAGCCCATCGAGATCGACCCGCCGACCCTGTCCATCGTCTTCGAGGCTTCGACCTCCCCGCTCGTCGGTCGCGACGGAGACATCGTGGGCGCCCGTCAGCTCAAGGAGCGCCTGTTCAACGAGGCCGAGAACAACGTGACCATGAAGATCGAGGAGCTCGAGGACAAGAGCGGCGTCGAGGTCTCGGGCCGCGGCATTCTGCACCTGTCCGTTCTGATGGAGTCCATGCGCCGCGAGGGCTTTGAGTTCCAGGTCGGCCGTCCCCGCGTTCTGTTTAAGAAGGACGAGAACGGCAACAAGATGGAGCCTGTCGAGCAGGCCGTCGTTGAGTGCCCGGACGAGTACTCGGGCAAGGTCGTTGAGGTCTTCGGTACCTCCGGTGGCATCATGACGAGCATGGATACCTCGGGTATCGTGACGCACCTCGAGTTTAAGATCCCGACCCGCGGCATCATGGGCCTTAAGAACCGCATCATGAACGTCACCCACGGCGAGGGCGTGTTCTACCACACCTTCCTGGAGTACGGTCCCTACGCCGGCGAGATCGGCAACCGTCAGAACGGCGCAATGATCTCCATGACCACCGAGAAGGCCGTTGCCTATGCTCTGGGTACGCTGCAGGAGCGCGGCCAGCTTTTTGTTGAGCCGGGCACCGAGTGCTACGAGGGCATGATCGTGGGCGAGCGCAGCAAGGCTGGCGACATGGTCGTCAACATCGCCCGTACCAAGAACCTGGGCAACCAGCGTTCCTCGACCTCCGATATCTCCGTTCAGCTGGTGCCGCCCCGCACCTTCTCGCTGGAGGAGGCGCTGGAGTACATCGCCGACGACGAGCTGGTTGAGATTACCCCCAAGAACATCCGCCTGCGCAAGCGCCTGCTCAACGCCACCGACCGCAAGAAGGCCGCCGTCCGCGCCGGCCAGGTCAACAAATAAGCGCTGGACTTTATAGCGTCTAACAAGAAAGGGCGTCGACCGTAATGGTCGGCGCCCTTTTTGTGCATAGGGACTGAGCTGGTCTGCACCACCACAAAGGTGCCTGGTCCCTTTGTGGTGGTTGGCGGCTAAGCGGTGGGGAGTCCTGGCGTGTTAGCCGGCTGCTGCGGCTTGACGCGGGCGTTGCGCCAGATGATTTGGATGATGTAACCGAGCATAAAGACAAAGGCCACGCCGCTGATGAAGTCACCTACGAGGGGAAGCCCCGTGAGGGCGCCTGCGATTACGCCGCCCACGGCTGCCATGGCGTAGCGGTTTTGGTTGTGTCCAACCATGCGGGCGATCGCGCACCCCGCAAAGGCACTCGACATCAACGCGATGCCGATAACGCCGCACAAGAGGGTTCCGGCAAGCGACAGACCAGCGATAGAGATAATCAGCAGTAGGACGGCGGGGACGATAGCAATCGTGCCCAGAAGACCGCTCACCCACAGGGGCATGGAGCGCTGGTGGAGCATGCCGGCGGCGCTGGCGGTCGCGCGCGGAAAGATGAGCTCGAGCAGCAGAGCGACAAAGCAGGTCGAGAGTGCCGCGGCGACGATACCGCCGATGACATCGTTAACGGTGGAAGTATCCTCGTTCTCGGTGCGGTCGATCTTGAGCGCACCGACCTCGGCTCCCGCGGCGCGCTCGGGGTCCTCGGAGACGTGCGCGTTCACGGTGCCGGTGATGTGGGCGTTCTTGCCCAGGATGAGCTTGTCGGCCCAAACCTCGACATCGCCCTTGACGGTGCCATCGATGGTCACCGTGTCGCCCGCAAGCGCTGCCGACTTGGTGGAGCCTCGCAGGGCAACCGTCTCGCCTATCGCGTAGAAACAGTTGGCGGTGCTGTCGGAATTGAGCACGACATGCTGGCCAGCGACGGTCACGCTGCCATCAACCGTGGTCTTGGCAATGTCGATGGTGCGTGCCGCCAGACGGACGGCGCCGCCCACTGTGCAGTCACGGATCGAGAGGGTATCGCCCGCGGCGATGATATCGCGGCCGATGGACACATCATCCAAGTTGAGGGCCTGACCTGCCCAGTACAGGTCACCTTCGACGCCGGACGGATTGGCGTCATTGTCGGTCGCAAGTACGTTTCCTGCGGTGTCCGTGCCGGCGAACGACGCCGTGGGAAGCACGGTGATCGCCAGCGCGATGAGCGCGAATAGGATGGTGATGCGGCCCCATGCTTTACGGCGCTGGGTCAACGGGAGTTGATTGCAGGGCATAGTGAATCCTTCGTTAGATACTCGGCATATACCTAACAGGGTACCCAACGCGTGGGCGCTCTAAAAGAACCTCTCGGTTGCATTTCGAAGGATGAGCCCGCGCTACCTACTTTTTGCGATGCAAAAAGCGTGCGATGTCATCCTCGGTGGGGCTTTTGATATCAAAGCGCAGCGACAGCCAGCGTAGTCCCATGGTCACCACGACGCAAACGACCAGTGCGACGACATTGCTGACCAAGCCGCTCATGACAAGGCAAACATAGCTTGCCGATCCGGCGATGGCCGCGATGGCATAGAAGTTGGTGCGCTGGAAGATACCCGGCACCACACCCATAAAACCATCTCGCAGCATGCCGCCGCCCACCGCGGTAAAAAAGCCCATCATGATGCACACCGCCGGCGCAAAGCCGTAGACCAGCGCCTTGTCTGCGCCGGTTGCCGCATAAATACCCACCGAGATGATATCGAGCAGGGGAATGAGCTTTTCGGGCTTGTCGACGATTGCCGGGAAGATATAGATGATGGTCGCGGTGGCGATGGAGAGCGGGAGCGCCATCGGTTGGTTGAGGATGTAGACGTTGCCCACCTGCAGCGTCATATCGCGCAAAAGACCGCCGCCCAGTCCACAGACCACGGCGAGCGCGACGGCGCCCACCAGGTCGAGTTTGTGCTCGCGTGCGACCAACACGCCCGAGATCGATGCCGCGACGACGGCGAACATCTCGAGCCAAAACGGGATGGCAACCATGGCATCCGAGGCGTGTGCGGTAACGATCATAGCGGCGGCAACGGGCAAGATGGGGTCCTTTGAGTTACGGGTTTAGACAATGCCCGTACATAGTACATGTTCGGCGCCGATTGCGACCCTATTGCTCGGCAAACGGTCGGGACTGGGTACGGTCATAGGTTCCATGTTTGGGGATCCGGGTTGATGCTGAACGCGATGGGGGCGTGGTCGAATAGGAGGGATGTCCAAATTTTGAGCTTTGCTCAAAATTTATCCGGTCGGCTTACGCCGACCGCGCTGCGCTAAAAACGCGCCACTGGCGCGTTTTCTTTACGCTTTGCGCCCTGGCGGGTTCGAATCCCTCCTCCTCCGCCGTATTTGCTTGTAAGGGACTTAAAAGAAAAAAGCCCCCGATCTGGGGCTTATAGGACAAAATGTGTGTCCCGATAGAACATCCGTTTCCATCCATTAATCCAGCCAGAACGGGTACGGGTCCCTGTGGTGGAGGTCCTCCCACACGGCCCTGTCGCCCCACTCCGGCCCTCCGTCCTCGCGCGACGGCGAGGCGGAGTAGACGCTGAACAGGAAGTCGATGTCCGCGTCGGTCGGCATCGTGGCGAGCTTCTCGCGCGCCGCCCTCGCGTCCCCCGAGTGCGCATGGCACCACCAGAACACCGCCTTCACGCGCTTGACCGACGTCAGCCCCCGGTGGTTGCGCAGGACGGCCCTCAGCTG
>NZ_JBDGAV010000017.1:0-15732 GCF_040910325.1 Collinsella aerofaciens
ACGGTGGCCATTATTCGGTGACCGGGATTGGTCAAAATAGTTTGACTATTAGCGGCTAAAATCGCCCGGCGCTAACATGGATGTCCCTTTCTTCCAAAAGGCAGCTATCTCAATAGCGACATGCGGCAGCTAGAAGCACTGCACCAAGCAGGAAACGCATCACGGAAGCGGGGGTCCAGCAGTTGTCGCCGGTCTTGGGGAGCGTCGCAGTGGTCGCGGTGGCGGCCTTGGGCCTGGAGGACGTGGACACCGTGGTCTTGGCTACTGTCGTTGTTGTCTTGGTTGTCGCGGCCGCGGGCTTCGGCGCGGGATTTGCCTTGGGCCCCGTGGTGGGCTCTCCGGCAGCGGGGTTAGCATCGGTGGGAGACTTGTCCGCGCTATCGCCGGGCACGTCGTCTCCATCGGTCTCCCCCACCGGAGGTGTGGCCGCATCGGGCTCAACCACCACATGCGGTGCCACAGCATCGGAGGCATCCACCACGCCGCTAGCACCAAAAGCCCCACCGGCAGGCATCACAAGCCGCGCGGACACAAGCGACCCGCCCGTGCACGCAACACCGCCGTCGGCACCGGTCGCATCGAGCCACGAGGCGTCGACGGAAAGCCGGCAGCCGGCCGCGCCAGCGCCAAGGCCCGCATCCTGCAGATACACTCCGTAGGCGCGCACGCCCGCTCCGGACCCGGCGCCCGCCGCAACGACGCGTCCGCCGCCGCGCACGGCCATGTCGCCTGCGATCACGCCGGCGACCGCCTCGTCAGTAATATCGGCCCCGTCCGCCCGGGCATCGACGGTGCAGCCGTCCACCGCGAGCGCCTGCGAGGCGTGGATCCCGCACTGCGAGCCCGTGGCCGTCAGGGTCCCGGTGCCGCGAAGCGCCAGGTTGCCCCACACCTCCATGCCGCACAGCGTGATGTCCGCATCGGGCGCATGCGACTCCGTCACGGAGTTCTGCCCGGCAAGCGTCAGCACCAGGTCGCCCTCGGCGCCGATGGCCCCACCCGCGTAGCCGTCAAGCTCCAGGTGGTCGGCATCGGTCCAGGCCCAGCCGGGGCCCGACGCGCCCGGCTCGCAGTACGTCGCGCCCGCGATGATGAGGCTCTCCGCGCCCGCGGCATAAGAAGGCCCGCCCAGCAAAACGCATAGGCAGGCCATGGCGGTAAACATCTTGCAGTCCCTTTTAATGAGAAGGCAAATCGCTATAACCGAGTTTGTCCGAACATCGCGTAAGGCATGAGTCAGGTCGAAGGTGTTCATTGAGACGACAGGGACAAAGATGCCTTAATAGGTCGTCTCGATCTGGGCGAACCCCTCGTACCTAGGATCGACGCACCTCGATAGAGAACGCGGGGGCGCAGTTTGCCGCATTCCGCTCATCGACAGTGTTGGGCCATCGCTTTAAGGAACCTGTCGATGAAAAGGAAGAGTCTGGTAGCGTATGGCCACACGCAGGATCTACCGGCGAGCACATTGCGCAACCTTTTGCAGAGCAAACCGCTGCCAGGGCCTGGTTTGGAGACGATATTCCAGCCTAGGATGGGAGGCAATCATCATTGCGCAGCTGAATCTCCAACAATGTTGAACAAATAGGATGTCATTTGCTTGAAATCCGGATAGCTTTGGTGGTGTCGATATTAAGGGAGCTATCGGAACAGCTCATCATGGCTGCCGGTGCGTTCAAAGAAAGCTACCTCTTCGTTTGATGACCATATGACAAGCCAGTCGCCAGAGTTTGCTACGTGACATTCGATTCGCCCTGCCCAGTTGCCGCTTAGCCGGTGCATATTATGACGTCGTTTTAATATGTCCATTGACTCGGGTGTATTCTGTAGCACCAGGTCAATTAGCTTTTGAAGCTCGGATAGATCCCATTTACGGCGCTTTGCTTTTTTCTTTAAATCGCGGGAGAAGGCTGCAGAGAACTCTGCGGTTAACGTGCTCATTGTGCCATCGCCGCAGCGATAAGATCGGCGCCATTGTCAAAACGTCCTTTTTTGCCAGATGCAAGAAACGCGTCCCCCTCGCGAATGGCCTCAAGGCTTTCGGCATTGGGCTCCTCAGGGGCAAAAGTCAACGGGATGCGATGGGTGTTGACCATTTGCTTGAAGAATGCGCGCGTCACGGACGACAAATCAAGTCCATAGTAATCAGCCACTTCTGCTGCCTCGCGTTTGAGGTCATCGTCAACCCTAATGGTTAATGTTGAGCTTGCCATTTTTAGACCCTCCAATCATGTGAGTGCAACCTTAGTATAACGCACATACAATAGTAGATTATGTAATTACAATCAATTAACTAAGCCTTTTAGTGGTACGGCACCTCATACATTGCATGCAGTAAAAAGGCAACGCTCCCTTTCGGAAAGCGTTGCCTTTAAAGCTTCTACAGGGCCTTTGTATTGCAGCTAGGCATGCCGCACGCCCCAACAGCGATATGCGGCACCTAGATGCCCCAGTCCCAACAGGAGTAGCGTAAAGGACGCGGCGATCCAGTTGCTGTCGCCGGTCTTGGGGAGTACCGCAGTGGTCGCGGTGGCAGCCTTGGGCTTGGCCGTTTTGGCGACCGTGGTCTTGGTTACTGTCGTTGTTGTCTTGGTTGTCGCGGCCGCGGGTTTCAGCGAGGGATTTGCCGTGGGCCCCGTGGTGGGCTCTCCGGCAGCGGGGCTTGAATCGGCGGGAGACTTTTCCGCCCCACCGCCCGGTACCTCGCCCCTGTCCGTCTCCCCCGCCGGAGACGTGGCTACATCGGGCTCAATCACCACATGCGGTGCCACCGCACCGGTGGCATCCACCACGCCACCAGCTCCAAATGCCCCACCAGCAGGCGCCATAAACCGCGCGGAAACAAGCGACCCGCCCGTGCACGCAACGCCGCCGTCGGCACCGGCCGCATCGAGCCACGAGGCAGCGACGGAAAGCCGGCAGCCAGCCGCGCCAGCACCAATGCCCAGATCCTGCAGATACACGCCGTAGGCGCGCACGCCCGCTCCGGACCCGGCTCCCGCGGCGACGACGCGCCCGCGGCCGCGCACGGCCATGTCGCCGTCGATGCCCGGGCGGCCACGGCCTCGTCCGTGACGTCGGCCCCGTCCGCCCGGGCATCGACGGCGCAGCCGTCCACCACGAGCGCCCGCGAGACGTGGATCGCGCACTGCGAGCCCGATGCCGCCAGGGACCCGGTGCCGCGAAGCGTCAGGTCGCCCCACACCTCCATGCCGCACTGCGTGATGTCCGCATCGGGCGCATTCGACTCCGTCACCGAGTTTTGCCCGGCGAGCGTCACGACCAGGTCGCCGTCGGCGGCGGTGGCGTCGCCCGCGTAGCCGTCAAGCTCCAGATGGCCGGCATCGGTCCAGGCCCAACCGGGGCCCGACACGCCCGGCTCGCAGTACGTCGCGCCCGCGATGAACAGGCTCTCCGCGCCCGCGGCGCAAGTTGGCCCGCCCAGCAAGACGCATAGGCAGGCCATGGCAGCGATCGCAATGTGATGACGGCTGGTGTGGGACTCGGCGGCAAACATACCCGCTCCGATCTTCGCGGGAGCCAATAGGATGTGCACCAGAAAATGCCCTGGTAGCAGCAAGTATTAGTTTAGCGAGATCAAGGCACAAACAAAGGAAATACCCCTGAACAGTGACAATAATTAGGTGTAAATCGTTTTGCCAATCGGTGAAAGGAAATTGGATATCGTCAAGATGGCAAATCAAAATACCTTAGGCTTCGGAATTTTCTAGAGATGCATTGATAGAATCGACGGCGTTGTCAAGGCGACTGGGCTCCCCCGTTGTCAAGAACGCCTCTCCTTCGCGAATAGCCTCAAGGGTCTCTGAGCCAAGCGCTCCGTAATCAAAATGGCTCGGGATGGAGTCCGTATCTTTTAAATCAGCTGCGGCTAGCTTTACGGTTTTCCATTTCCCAGTTTTCGGGTCCTTCCATATCCGAGCGGAGACAACATCATCAGCCGCAACAGCATCCACTACGCTTATCCACTCCTTCAGGCCGCAATAGCACAAGTGCTTTTCATAGTCCTTGTCAGAGACAACAAAAAAGCCAAGCACGCAATCTGATTCATCATATGAAAACATAACAACGACCTCGGAATGAATTAGTTGGTTCGTGAGTTGTCGTAAGGAAATGGATGAAGATGTGGATTTAGTTAAGTCGAAATATCGTTCATCAATAAAGCGTTTGTTCAAGGGCGAGATGTCTTTTTGGGCTTCCTTCTTTGCAGGATATAAGTCGACCTTTAGGTTAAGCGAACCGATGCCGTCGCTTAGCTTATTTGCATCCAAGAGTAAGCGAACGGTAAAGACGGACAACAGGAGAGCCTTTTCCAGGCGATAATCACGGTACTCGTCTTCCAGAGTGGTACAAGTGGAAAAGTCCCGTAATTCTGTTGCGTATGATCGTAAGTCATCTTTCCAATAACAGGATTCGTAAACCATCTGATATAACTCCTAGTCACAATTTGACATTGCGATTTTTGCGTAATGTCAATAAAAAGAAATGGTCAGACTATATATGTGAAATTAGCCTGGCAATAGTTTCTCCTTCAAATCGGCGACCCCATCTTCGAGGCCAAGAGGGTGGCGAGGCGGATAATTTGCCGAAGCAATACTTTGCGTCGCGCCATCGTTGACCACCGACGAGGCCGAACCAGCGGTATTCTTATGCAGTCAGCATTACGTGAGAAAGGCTAGCGTTGCGAGACTTCAACCACACTAGGATTGTTTCCTATGGCCGCAATGACTGGGCTGCAGGAGTTTTCATGGACCGTTGTCTTCATATCCTGAAGGAGGGTCCTCGCATTCAAATCGCGACGATTAATGACGCGATAGAGGCTCATCAGCTTAAGCTCACTTTTGAAACGGTCCCCGAACTGTTTAAGGAAGCTGAAGTCGGCGACGCCGCAAGTGCCGTCGCTGCGCTCTTCGCGAACGCCTGCAAGTATACGAGTGAGGCATTCAAGTCTTCGGGAATCCTCGATATTTACGAGGAAGTCGAGATTCAGTACGCCACTCAATTCTGGAGCCTGCTGCACGCCTGCGGCGCAGAGACGCTGATCTCCGGCGAGGAAATTGACGAACTTCTCTCGCGACATGTCGAATGCTTAGCTTCTATCTTGGAGAACGACAAACTCGTCAAATTATTTGATACAGAGCTAGGAAAATCACTGATCGACAATCCGTATTATTCCGCTGAGTTGCTCATCCGCGAGTACGCGACGGAATCAAGGGGCCAGAACGCAATTCACCTCCCCAAATGCCTTTCCCAAGTCGACTTCGATTCGATAATGGCAGGCTACCTTGACGACCAGCGCGCCAACCCGAATTATATGGAGGCCCTTTTCAATTGGCCTTCCGGCGCAACAAAATGCAGATTCTCACCGTCCCCGGACGTTAAAGTGCGCGCAAAGCAGGCCTACGATGAGGCCATGGATGAGCTATTCCGACAAGACGCTGGACTTGAGTACGGAGCCGGGGTACAGATCGACCCTGAACAGATTGCTTGCAAGGGCGTAAAGGTCGAAGGCCTAACCTTGACCTACAGCTTTAGCGAAACGTGGCTCGCCAAATACACCGATAATGCAAGCATCATGAACAATTGCAGATACCTACTGGACGTAGTAGATCGAAGCGGTCTCATGGCCTCGCCTGCTCACTCCCACGAGGAGAGCGGCCTGCTTGCGATGCTGGGTTCCCACGTGCTGGGGGAATACCGAATGAATACGATCTCCAACATGCGGGAATCTCTCGCCAATGTCGAAGTTGTAGCATACGCGAATTTCCTCGAAAGCCGAGGTAAAAGGCTCGAAGATGCACTCGAATGGACGTACAACGTTTATTTTGCAGAGGAATACTCAATCAGTGGATTCAGCTTGGCGCTGCCGTCAAGCGGGGCTTCGTGGCTCGACAAATGCAAGTCGATAGGGCCAGAGATTGAGCGCGCCGTTAAGTCCTATTCAATATATTCGAGGATTGGAAAAATCGACGGAGACTATTTCCCCTATGAAAGCTTTAAAACTTTTGGAACCCTCAACGCGCTCTCTGAGAAAAAGTACGCAATCGACGGAGCCTGCTTTAACAGATGGGGATTCTATCTGTTCTCCGACCAGTGCATGCTGACATACAGAAGAGGCCATAACGACCGTGCTCGCTGCTTCTTCGATTTAATTTCGAATGCTATGGTCACCTTCGACGATTATGATGCTGTATACGCCGAGGTGCTCCAGCAATTAGTTGACCGACAGCTGGTAAGTGCGTGCGAAGAAACAGGCGCTCTCTCCCCAACCCCTCGATCAATTTGCCTGAAGGCCGTTTGGGATAATGGCGCAATTGCGCTTGGGGGATGCGGAGACGGCGATTTAGCGCTCATCGATGGCCTTGTCTCAGACGAAATGCTGTCGTACTGCGGCAAGCTGTTCACACCCGACGAGGCTGCATATCTCGATTACATGTTCAACGACGCCTCTTTCCCTAACTCGCAGGGTCTCAGGAACAGATACGACCATGCGCATTCACCGATCGCCGACCCCGATGCGGAAGGAATTCAATCCGATTACTATCGCATGCTGACCTTGCTCGTCGCGATTACGCTCAAGATAAACGATGAGCTGTCGGCCGCAACTGGCCGCGGGTACCTCGAAAACTTCGTAGACTGGCCATATTACGACGAGAGCGTCCTCGAACTCGCTAAAAAGCTGATCGAGAAGAGGCGTGATACAGGCTGTGATGCTGAGTCTGAATAGCTCCAATTACGACAGATCCGAACCGGGTTGATTAAGAGCATCTGCCCAGACTTTTCTCGAGTGACAACACTAAGAGCACTTCTGTCGGAATCGAAAAACCTATTGCATGGAATGTAAGCACCAAGATCGGCCAGCAGTAGTATCTCCTTTTATCCTGGTCAATTGAGTGTTAACCAATCGTCAGCGTAATGAAAAGCTCCTCATTACCTAACTTAAAGAGATCCTGAGATAGTTCTTGAGAAGTCTTCGTTCCAAAGCACCCTCTAGTCAAATAGGGGACTGAACAACCGTGCACCCGTTGCAGATCATCAGTAAGCTCCGTTCTCCTAATCAAATGAGCGATATCAGTCAAATCGCCAAGCTTAAGAATTAGAGGCTCATATGACCGTTCATTCCTATTAACGGCGATACGCCATTCTGCTTGGTTTGCATAACGAACATTCTTTACAAACACTCCTGCATTAAAATGTGGAATTCCATTTGGAAAAACCATATAAGCAGGTAATGGTCCATGAGATTTTAAATCCATTGTTGATTTAACAATTTCAGAGGGATTCAACTGAACGCTATCTCTATATTCAACCGGAGCGGCTACAAAGTCATAACCCAATTGCAGAACGACTGCCCTAAGCCTCGATATAAGTTCACAGGGATTGTCAATAACCACAATCCATGAACCAAGGTCAAGGCCCGGATCGGGCAATTCAATTAAGTCGACTCTCGTATCTACTTGCTTAATGAGGACACACGAAAAGCAGCACACATTACAGTAGCCAGCGCCTCTCGGTATTGCATACGATTCTTTTGCAAGGACGCCGAGTAAAACTTTAGGAAAGCCCCGCATGATATGGGGGTCAAAAGATGCGCAGGCCCCCTCAAGAAAGTCCTGCTGCTCCATGTTTCCCTCATTCCAAAAATACCCTAGGGTATTCATGTATATATCGCCACGCAAAAACTGCTCAGCCCACTTTTGTTCTTTAAAACCACGGACAAGGCGAATCATAGGGAGAACAGACCGGCAGGATAAACGGTGCATAGACATCTTCTTTCACATCGAAGGTTAAGACGTCAAATATAAACAAAGGCTACATCCGAGCTTAGCCTAACAACCCGTGCGGACTAATCTAACGCTCCGTATTCTTGTTCAACTCACCCGTCTCTTCCAGCTCCGACATATCCGGATGCCCCCTCCTTACACACTCGTGATCCGCTATGTACTTCAACCTCGTCGTCACCAATGCAAGCATGGAGCTTTGCAAATTGTTTGGGATGACCCACGCGGAGTTGACGCATTGGCTGAGCCGCGAAGTCGGAAGCCTGTCGGGCTGGATCAAGAGGCCCGACGCAGTCGATTGCAGCACGGGCGATGTCCCGTTCTTGGTGCTCAAGGCTAAAAGCAGGGAAAATGGTGTTCGTTGCTTAACGTGCTATATACATCGCATCGCTCACCAGCTGCAAAAGGAATCAGACTTATACAAAAAGAGGTCATATCGGCTAACGCCGATATGACCTCTTTCTTAACAATGCGACTTGTAGATAAGGCTAAAAATCGCGGTTGGAAACCCTCTCCCCTAGTCCCGCTTAAACAGATCCCTCGTGTACACCTTGTCCGCCACGTCCGCGAGCTCGTCGCTCCAGCGGTTGGCCACGATCACGTCGCACTCTGCCTTGAAGGCCTCCAGATCGTGGGTCACCTCGGAGCCGAAGAACTCCGGCGCGTCCAGCGTGGGCTCGTAGACCACCACGGGCACGCCCTTGGCCTTCACGCGCTTCATGACGCCCTGGATGGAGCTCGCGCGGAAGTTGTCGGAGTTGGACTTCATCGTCAGGCGGTACACGCCCACGACCGGCTTCGGCTTGCCCTCGTACACGCGGTCCCACACCATCTGCAGCACCTCGTCGGCGACGAAGTCCTTGCGGGTGCGGTTGGCGTCCACGATGGCCTCGATCAGGTTCTGCGGCACGTCTTTATAATTTGCCAGCAGCTGCTTGGTGTCCTTGGGCAGGCAGTAGCCGCCGTAGCCGAAGCTGGGGTTGTTGTAGTGGCTGCCGATGCGCGGCTCCAGGCACACGCCGTCGATGACGTCGCGGGTGTTGAGGCCTCGCACCTCGCAGTAGGTGTCGAGCTCGTTGAAGTAGGCGACGCGCAGCGCCAGGTAGGTGTTGGCGAAGAGCTTGACGGCCTCGGCCTCGGTGGTGCCCAGCACGAGCTCGGGGATGCCAATAGTTCCGTCGGCGTTCACGCGCTCCAGCTCGGCGGGGTCCGCCCCTTGGGCGAGAAGGCGTGCGAAGCGCTCGGCGGCCGCGACGGCGTCGGCGTCCTCTTTGGGCGCACCGACCACGATGCGGCTGGGGTGCAGGTTGTCGTAGAGTGCCTTGCTCTCGCGCAGGAACTCGGGGCTGAAGAAGATCTTGCTGTCGCCCAGCCTCTCGCGAAGGCCCGCGGTGTAGCCGACGGGGATGGTCGACTTGATGACGATCCAGGCGTCCGGGTTCACCGAGCGCACGGCGGCGATGGCGGCCTCGACGGAGCTCGTATCGAAGAAGTTCCTGTCCGAGTCGTAGTTGGTGGGCGTGGCGATGACGGCGTAGTCGGCGCCCGTATAGGCCTCCGCCACGTCGACGGTGGCGTGTAGGTCGAGCTGGCGCTCCCCCGCCTTGGATTCCGCCAGGAATCGCTCGATCTCGTCGTCCTGGATGGGCGACTCGTAGTTGTTGATCTTCTCGACCTTCTCGGGCACGATGTCCAGGGCGTGCACCTCGTTGTGCTGCGAGAGCAGGACGGCGAGGGACAGGCCGACGTAGCCGGTACCGGCGACAGCGATCTTCATGTCATTCTCCAATTGTCAAAGAACAATAATTCACATTAAAAATGGCCCTTGTTACAGGGCCATGATTTCCTAAATGTTGTAGTAGCGCTTATACCACTTGGCGAAGGCCCTCAGGCCGTCCTCGAGCGGCGTCGCGGGCTTGTAGCCCAGGTCGCGCTGGAGCGCCGTGGTGTCGGCGTAGGTGACGGGCACGTCGCCGGGCTGCATGGGCACGAGCTGCTTATGGGCCCCGAAGTCGTAGTCCGCAGGCAGCACGCCCTCCTCCACCAGCACGCGCTGAAGCGTGTCGACGAAGTCGAGCAGGTTCTCGGGGTGCGAGTTGCCGATGTTGTAGACGCGGTGGGCGGCGAGGGGCAGCCCGTCCTCGCCCATCTTCACCTCGGGCGCGGCGTCCATTACGCGCCTCACGCCCTCGACGATGTCGGCGACGTAGGTGAAGTCGCGGCGGCAGTCGCCCATGTTGAAGATCTTGATGGTGTCGCCGCGGCGCAGCTTCTCGGTGAAGCCGAAGTAGGCCATGTCGGGCCTGCCCATAGGTCCGTACACGGTGAAGAAGCGCAGGCCGGTCGCCGGGATGGAGTAGAGCTTGGAGTAGGCGGCGGCCATGAGCTCGTTGGACTTCTTGGTGGCGGCGTAGAGCGACACCGGCGAGTCCACGCGGTCCTCCTCGGAGAACGGCACCTTCTTGTTGCCGCCGTAGACCGAGCTGGAGCTGGCGTAGACGAGGTGCTTGACCGGGTGGTGGCGACAGGCCTCGAGCACGTTGAAGAAGCCGACGAGGTTGCTCTCGAGGTAGGCACGCGGATTCTCGATTGAGTAGCGTACGCCCGCCTGGGCGGCGAGGTTCACCACGACGTCGAAGCCGTTCTCCGCGAACAGGCGCTCGATGAGGGCGGCATCGCACAGGTCGCCGCGCACGAAGGTGAAGCGGCCGTCGGTGTCGGCCTCGGCCAGCATGTGCAGGCGGGCTTCCTTGATGCCGGGGTCGTAATAGCTGTTAAGGTTGTCGAGGCCGACGATTGTGTCATCGGTCTCCTCGAGCAGCTTCTTGACGAGGAAGGCACCGATGAAGCCGGCCGCTCCGGTGACGAGAATTTTATTTGACATATCGCTCCTTTGGATGATCGAAATAACTAGTCGCGAATTGAAAGTACTGAATTGAGAAATGATGAAAAAGAATCTATATAATTGTCAGATTCAAAGAGTTTTAAGGCCTTTTCTAGCGCAGCTCGTTTCATGCTTGTCAACTCATGGTCAGTCAAATTGCATGCGCTTGTGATTCCGTCTAGAAGAGCTTGATTGCTTAAATCTGGGATAACAATTCCATCAATCATATTCTCGAGAATAAGATCGGCTCCTCCGACCGCGTTGCATAACATCGGAACACCGTTCGACATGCACTCAGCGAATTTTGTTGAAAATCCGGCGCGAGAATATAAATCAGGAGTTCTAAATAGAATTCCAAAGTCAGATTCTTGCAGCATTTTGATTACGCTGTCATGGGAAACACGACCGTGAAAATGAACCTTATTAGATCTGGCAATGTTTCCCATTAAACTGACTGCCTGGTTTAAATCAATTCCAATTACATCGAGTACTGGTTGAGTGATTGCAGGAATAGCGTCATTACTTATAAGCGAAATAAACTCTGTAAGTGAGTCTTTTCCCCCAGCGGGAGAACCTGCATAGACAAACTTGGTTATAGTTCTCCGCTTCAATCCTTCTAGAGAGCAAGGGTCACTAAGTGAGTCTCCGGCCCTATTTAAGGGTGGTAAATAAAAAACCTTTGGATATCCTTGGGAGGAGTAAAGTGAATCGAAATGTTTTTTAAAAAAGGGCGAGATTGCGATAACTCCATCTAGCAATCTGTCCACTTCAGCCACCCGTTTAGAACGAGATTTCTCCACAAGCCAAGCAGCTAAATCTCCTGTAAATTTCGGAGTAAACCAATCGGTCTCATCAACGATTACGGGAACGTTAAAATCATGGCAATGATCTAAAACCCGTTTTGCAAGCTTATGTTGTATCCCGTAATAAATAACCAAGTCGGGCTGTATTTGATCGAAACATCGAGTGAAGGCTTTAAAGCTGAAGGAAGAAGAGATCCGCTCGTAATACTTTTTGGCTATTTGATGGTGCCCGAATTTCACCTCATACGGAAAATCAAAGGGATAGTCGTAATTACTGCTTATGGCGTTGGATGACGGCTCAATTATTCCAGCAAGAACAAAATGGACGTTGAAGCCACATTTAACCAGCAAATCGGAAATTGCGAAAGCATGTTTTGTAGGAGCATTATCCCCCGGAATTGATTGAACTAAATATAAAACCTGTTTATTCATTCTGTAGTTCATTCCTGATCGATTCATTAATGCCGTTAACAAAAAACGGTTAATTCCGACGAAGGGACAATTTGTCCATAAGCAAATTAAATCCTTCGATATTCATCAGCTTAGATAGCAC
Source organism: Collinsella aerofaciens (assembly GCF_040910325.1). Classification (GTDB taxonomy): domain Bacteria; phylum Actinomycetota; class Coriobacteriia; order Coriobacteriales; family Coriobacteriaceae; genus Collinsella; species Collinsella aerofaciens_BL. Next base: position 12,040 of record NZ_JBDGAV010000017.1, read on the forward strand.
GATGTAACACCCTAAGGATCCGAGAGGGGCAACGATTAACGAAATAAGATTCCCGTTTGAAATGTGGATTAATAATAATGCGATCACCACGGAAAACAATGTGGCAATTGATGGCTTAAGAACGTCAATAAGCTGCTCAAATATGCCATAGCCGAGCACTTTTTTATTCGGGGTCATGTTAATTAACATTGAGACAAATCCGCAAAAGGCACTTGAAAGGGAGATCGCAAATACACCAAAAGGAATCGACATAATTAAAACGATGAACGAAATAGCTTTCTTAATGACCTCAAGCTTAAAACAAAGGGCGCCTTGACCTGCTGCTTTAAGTGCCTGCCAATTCATAGATTGGAGGGGCTGAAATAAGTAGAACAAGCACGCAACTTGAAGATACGGGACGCATTCCGCCCATTTTTGACCCAAAAGAACAAGAACTAGAGGATGCGCACACGCAGCCAAAATTCCCATCATGGGGAAAACGAGATAGGCAGAAAGCTGCATCGCTTTTCTAAGAACTGATTTGAGCGCGTATTGGCTGTCTTTCTTTTCAGCCATTAGAGGCAACATTACATTACTAATTGGAGTGTTTAAGTTGCCTACAATTAAAGCCGGGAATTGGTTGCCGCGATTAAAGAAAGCCAAGTCTGCGGAGGAATAGAATTTACCGATGACTAAAGAACGACCTTCTGTATAAATAGAATTAATAAGATTGGCACTTGTAAATTGTATTCCAAGGGGCAACAGCTCTCTTGCTGAACCAACCACGAATTTTAGTCTAGGCGTCCATTTTGTTAACCAAGCCATTAGTACCGTTGTCATCAAAACTGTAAGTATCTGCTGAATGATTAGCGCATAAATACCAAAACCCAACATTGCAGCTACGATAGCTGCTAATCCTGAGATCAAGGAGCTGAGGAACGATGCAGAAAATTGCAATCTAAATAAAAAGTTCTTTGCGATATAGGCCTTTTGAATTGCATTCAGTGCCGAAAGAGGAAGACGTAATGCCAGAACTCTTAGGTAAAGACACATATTTGCATTTCCATAGAAGTCTGCAATGCTTGGAGCCGCAAAAAATATCAATACATATAAGATGCTCGACAATGCAATTGAACATGACAACATTGTCGAGTAGTCAATTTGATTGATATCAGACTTTTGTATCAGCGCTTCGCCTAGTCCATTTGTGACGAGCACGTCTGCCAAATTTGTAAATACAAGCAGCAGCGAAAGAGTACCGTAATCACTCGGGGACAGCAAACGCGCCAAAATTAGGGAAATAACAAATAGGGTACCTTGCGTGGCAAATCTCTCACCTATTGCCCAAAACATACTGGTTGCAGCCTTGTTCGAAGCCATTATTTTTCACCATCCGCATTGCGCATACGATTAGATCTTTCTGGTTCAATGTTGTTTAGGGCAAAACCAAAGGATGAAAATAGAAGCACGACCCCGACATTAATTGTGTAAGAGTAGTAAGTTGATAATCCCAGAATCGCCATGAGATAAAAGAGGGCAACAAATTTGCACTGGCTATTTTTGGAAGAACCAAATAGGCATCGCAACAGGACGTACAAAAGCGGAACAACGGCTAAAACGCCAAAATGAAACATCAAATAAATTATTTGATTATCAAAAAAAGGATAATTTGAATTCGTGCCATATCTATATCCAGCGCTAATTCCGTTGCCGAATATAAGCGATGCCGGTTCAACCTGGCTATAGAAAATATCATATTGGTTAGACCGTGTATCTTCTCCGATTCTGTTTAAAAACGAATCAAGAACTTCAGGATAGATCAACGACAATGCCAAAAGTGCCGTTCCAGTTGCAAAAATAACAATTACTGTTCGTTTAAAAACTTTGTCAATTCCTTTAGCCATAAAAGTTGCAACAAGCATGACTAGCATTGGTTGGATTAACCAACTTCTGGTTGCCAGCATTAATGCGGTGATGCAGGCCAGGATGCCTATGCCCATCGTTATGAAATAGGCGTGTTCATCATTAGATTTAAGCACCACGGTTGACCAATATAAACTGATGCCAAATGCAAAATAGTCCCTCGCAGGACACCATCCGATATAAGATCCAAAGCCACAAAGATATTTAAATTTAATAATTGATGCTAGTGAGGCGATAAAACAAATCAATGATAGCAGCGGGACCCATTCTTTAATCAACTGCTCGATTCTTGGATCCTCTGTTAATAGGTAGAATAGAGGAATGATAAATACAGTGGTTGGAACATTTCCAAAGAGCACGCTGGTTAAGTCGCCCGCATTATTGACTACGGCCATTAAGCTATAAATTATTAGTCCAAAAACTGAACAAGATATAACGAGCCAATTAGCTTTTCGTGATTTACTAATTGCACGCAACAAGAGAATCGAAAAGCTGATCTGTTGAATCAAATCAAATAAAGAAGCAAAGCGTCCGTTTGAAGTACTGAATGCAAAGCGGTTAACTTCCCAGTCAGTAGCAAGTGAGTATGATGACCCCAAATCTCGAAGAAAGGGAACCATGAGGCCGGAAATCACTGCTATTGCTAACAACAGGTCAGTGATTCTTCTATTATGATTGTATTGTTTCAACTGATAATGCAATTCTGTTTTCCTTATTGGAGACGTTTGGGCGATTCTATTTAAAGAGAAGATTTGCCCATTCATTGCCAATAGTTTCTAAAGATAGGGACTGCCTTAACATCAGGGCATTATTAGACAGTAGATTCGAGAATGATTGATCTTCAACGATCCTGTTGAACGCTTCGCTCTCAGCAAGATCGTCATCAATATCGACCAAAATGCCGTTCACGCCATTCCGAATAACTGCTTCTGCTCCACCACCGCCACATTTGGTGCAAATTGTTGGAACCCCCATGCACAAGGACTCAAGCATCGAATTAGATAGACCCTCGAACTTTGATGACATTACAAAAGCCGATGCAGTTCTAATGTGCATAAGAGCGTCAGAAGAAAAGCCCATAAATTTGATTGAATCATCCATGTCAAGGCTATGAACAAGGCTTTCTAGTTCTGATTTAAGACTTCCCTTGCCAAAGATTTCAAGAGTATATTCAGGGTGTTTTTTATGAAACAGCGCAAATGACCTGATTGTCATCGAGTGATTTTTTTGAAGTTCAAGCCGTCCCGATGTGACGATTGCTTTTCTTCTAAGCCCAGAATACGGTTCAGGAAGTTCACTAGATATTGGATTTAAAATGATTTTGGAATTCGCCTGAAGGTATCTCGGCATTAAACTTGCCTGGCTATTTGTCTGGAACACAATTGCATCGGACCTGCGATACAACATGTTTCTAATGAATGCGAGGATCTTATTGCCAGGAAAATCGAATCTCGGATCGTTTCGCACTGAAACAATAACCCTGTTTGGAAGTCCGATGGTCGCGATAAGCGTATACATGTTTTGATGAGGTAAAAAGGAAATAACCGTAGCATTGGGCCGCTCGGAAATAAAACGTCGTATAAGCTTAATTTGGTCGAATGGCTTGAGCGTAGCGCTTGCAAACTCAGAACGCACCTCGACTCCTTCGGGAACATCGTATTCAACAACGTTACTTTTAGTCAGGAGATAGGTAAACCTAATACCATGAGCAACGAAGTACGACGCGAGCGCAAGCGAGACGCGCTCGGCCCCGCCACCCATCAGGGAAGGGTGAACAAAAACAATATGCCC
>NZ_JBDGAV010000017.1:15883-51499 GCF_040910325.1 Collinsella aerofaciens
CCCATTTCTTTTCTAAGCTCGCTTGATTCGAGAAGATGACTCAATGCAACGGCCAGAGCTTGATGGTTATCAACCGGAATCAGAACCCCATCAACACCATCATTAATTACTTGAGGAATTCCGCCAACGGGAGTGGCGACAGTTGGAATTCCTCTAGCCATGGCTTCAAGAACGCTCATGGGGAGCCCCTCGTTTTTGGAGGGGAGGCAGTACACCGCGGCCCGCTCAAAGAGCTCTTCGCGTTCTGCGCCCGCGACCCAGCCGTGGAACTCGCAGCGGTCGGCAATACCGAGCTCTGCCGCAAGAGATTTATTCTTTTCGACCTCTCCGTCTCCGCCGAATACGACCTTGGTGCCGGGAAAACGCGACAGCATTTCTCTTGACGCGCGCAAGAGCACGTCAGGGCTCTTGCGCGCGTCAAGACGTCCTAAAAAAAGGACGTCTTGACGCGAACAAGGTGAGCACGGCTGGTCTGGAACTTTGACACCGTTATGAACAACGTCAATCTTCTCCAGGTCGCAAACGTTTTTTGAAAAGTAGTCGCGCCACTCTTCCGACAGAACCACAACTCGGTCGGCGATACTAAAGGTCTTTCTTACATCACGACGGTAGGGATCTCCGCCCTCTTCGAAAGCCTTCTTAAACTCGCCATCGTGATCGTGGAGTATTACGTACTTGCCTGCTTTGTGGGCCATACGAGCCATAATTGACTTACGTTTGTAGGAGCCACGGGCGCTAATGTGTAAATGAATGATGTCATAGGATGGCATGATCATCGCATAGCGAATCAACGCTCGGGAAAATGCGACGGATTTACCGAGCTTTGAGGAACCGATGCCCGTCCCCAGGTACTCAAAGGCATCGCATGCCTCAGGGAGACCTGCGTCTAGATAACCTTTCACGACTGAGACAATTCCGCCGTGAAGAGAGAGATCGGGTCCGACCATCAGCACCTTTGCATGGACGTGCGGATAACCTTTAGTCATTAATTTCCTCTTACCGAAAGCTTAGACGGCGAGCTGGAAGCCCCCCCCAGATTGAAAACTCCGGGCCAACGTCTTTTGTCACTACCGCACCGGCAGCAATCACACAATGGTCGGCAATTCTAACGCCCTTAAGAATCGTTACGCCGCTGCCAATCCATACATCATTGCCGATGACGACATCTTGGTCATTCTCTGGAAGCTTGTCCGACTCATCAAGCGTCATCATGGGTCGGTCGAGAACATCTGTACGATGGTCTCCAGTAATAATTGTGAGATGAGGGCCGCTCATGACGTAATTGCCGATATGAATCTTCGCACGGGTCGTCAGAAACGTTGCTCCTGGGCCAATATATACATCATGTCCCATGTAAATATTTTCAATCCCCTGAATTTCGCTACGACGACCGATGGTTACGTTTTTACCGCATGATGCAAAGGAACGTCGTAGGGCAGGAAGCAAGAGCAATTTGTTATAAGCTCGCGAGATACCATCAAGCAATCTGTACCCAGCGCCCATGGCTAAGATTTCCTCCACACCATCTTGTCCACGACGCCGGTGTAGCTCTGGATGATCTTGACCACCTTCGTGGACACGGTCTCGTCGGCGTAGTCGGGAACGGGCGCCTCGGGCAGCGACCCCTCCGCGTCGAGCTCGACGGCGGTGCGGACCGCCTGCAGCAGGCCGCGCTCGCTGATGCCGGCCAGCGTGAAGCACGCCTTGTCCAGTGCCTCGGGGCGCTCGGTGGAGGTGCGGATGCACACCGCCGGGAACGGGCGGCCGACGCTAGCGAAGAAGCTCGACTCCTCGGGCAGCGTGCCGGAGTCGGAGACCACCGCGAAGGCGTTCATCTGCAGGCAGTTGTAGTCGTGGAAGCCCATGGGCTCGTGCATGCGCACGCGCGGGTCGAGCTGGAAGCGGGTCGCCTCCAGGCGCTTGCGGGAGCGCGGGTGGCAGGAGTACAGGATCGGCATGTCGTACCTCTCGGCCAGCGCGTTGATGGCGGTGAACAGGCTCGTGAAGTTGGCCTCGGTGTCGATGTTCTCCTCGCGGTGGGCCGAGAGGAGCATATACTTCTTCGGCTCCAGCCCGAGCTCGGAGAGGATGTCGGAGGCCTCGATCTTGTCGAGGTTCGCGCGCAGGACCTCGGCCATGGGCGACCCGGTGACGTAGGTGCGCTCGGGGGCGCAGCCGGTGTCCTTCAGGTAGCGGCGGGCGTGCTCGGAGTATGCCAGGTTGACGTCGGAGATCACGTCGACGATGCGGCGGTTGGTCTCCTCGGGCAGGCACTCGTCCTTGCAGCGGTTGCCCGCCTCCATGTGGAAGATCGGGATGTGGAGCCTCTTGGCCGCGATGGCGGACAGGCAGCTGTTGGTGTCGCCCAGGATCAGCAGCGCGTCGGGCTGCACCTGGACCATCAGCTTGTACGAGGCCGCGATGATGTTGCCCACCGTCTCGCCCAGGTCGGCGCCCACGGCGTCCAGGTAGACGTCCGGGTCGTCAAGCGACAGGTCGCAGAAGAAGATGCCGTTGAGCGTGTAGTCGTAGTTCTGCCCGGTGTGCGCCAGCAGGCAGTCGAAGTGGCGGCGGCACTTCTTGATGACCTCGGACAGGCGTATGACCTCGGGGCGCGTGCCCACGATGATCAGCAGCTTCAGGCGGCCGTCGTCCCTGAATGCGATATCGGAATAGTCCTTGCCCATGCGGCTAGACCTCCTCGTAGTAGGTGTCGGGGCTCTCGGGGTCGAAGGGCTCGTTGGCCCACATGACCGTCACGAGGTCCTCGGTGTCGGACAGGTTGGTGATGGAGTGCGTGTAGCCGGGGACCATCTCCACGGCGCGCATGTCGGAACCGGAGACGGTGTACTCGTCGACGGGGAACGGGTTGCCATCGGCGTCCGCCCCCACCTTCCTCAGCTTGATGCTCGCGGTGCCGGAGACCACCAGGAACCTCTCCCACTTGCTCATGTGCCAGTGGTTGCCCTTGGTGATGCCGGGCCTCGAGACGTTGATCGAGACCTGGCCGCGCTCGGGCGTGCGCAGGAACTCGGTGAACGAGCCTCGGTCGTCCACGTTGGGCCTGAGGCCGTAGGCGAAGTGCCCCGGCTCGTAGTAGGACAGGAACGTGCTCCACAGCTTCTTGGAGAAGGACCCATCCGTCAGGTCGGGCACCGAGAGCGTCTCGCGGCTGTCGCGGAAGCCGTCGAGCAGGCAGACGATCTCGCCCAGGGACTTCACGTCGGTGACGGGGACGTAGCAGAACCCGTCACCGTCGACGCGCTCGAGGCCCTCATAGCCGCAGCGGTGCTCCTCGCCCAGCAGGGCGCCCAGCATCTCGTCGACGAGGTCGTCGATGTAGAGGAGCTCCAGCTCCACGGAGGGGTCGTTGACGGTGTAGGGGCGGCCGTTGGCGATGGCGTCGCAGAAGGTGGCCACGGCGGAGTTGTAGCGCGGGCGGCACCACTTGCCGTAGAGGTTCGGGAAGCGGTAGATGAGCACAGGCGCCCCCGTGAGCTCGGAATAATCGCGAAAGAGCCCCTCCCCCGCGAGCTTCGACTCGCCGTATACGGAGCCCTCGAAGCGGCCCGACAGGCTCGCCTGCGCGGAGCTGGAGAGCATGACGGGGCATCTGTTGCCGTGGCGCTCGAGCGTCTCGAGCAGCGTGGAGGCGAACCCGAAGTTGCCCTCCATGAACTCGGACTGCTCCTCGGGGCGGTTGACGCCGGCCAGGTTGAAGACGAAGTCGGCGCGCGAGCAGTAGTCCTCCAGCTCCCCTGGGGTCGAGTCGATGTCGTACTCCATGACCTCGAGGGGCAGCAGGCCCGCGTACTTCTTGCGGCGGTCCTTGCCGTCGCGGATGTTCTTCAGCGCGCAGCAGAGGTTCCTGCCGACGAAGCCCCTGGCGCCGGTGACGAGGACGCGCACCCTACTGCACCGCCTCGTGCTCGCGGCCCTCCAGGGCCAGCTGCACGTACTCGGCGGTCTTGATCTTGGCGATGGTGCCCTCCACGTCGAGCCTCTCGGTGTTGTGGGAGGTGTAGGACTCGTCGGCCTGGGTCTCCACCTCGCCGTCGACGACGAACTTGTCGTAGTTCAGGTCGCGCGAGTCGCAGGCCACGCGGTAGTAGCCGCCCATGTCCTCGGCGCGCAGGCGCTCCTCGCGGGTCATGAGGGTCTCGAAGAGCTTCTCGCCGTGGCGGGTGCCGATCACCTGGGTGCCCACGCGGCCGAAGACCTCCTGGACGGCCTCGGCGAGGTCGCCGATCGTGGAGGCCGGCGCCTTCTGGATGAACAGGTCGCCGGGGTTGGCGTGCTCGAAGGCGAACTGCACCAGGTCCACGGCCTCGTCCAGGTTCATGAGGAAGCGGGTCATGTTGGGGTCGGTGACCGTGAGCGGCTCGCCCTTGCGGATGCGGTCGATGAACAGCGGGATGACGCTGCCGCGCGAGCACATGACGTTGCCGTAGCGGGTGCAGCAGATGGTGGTGCGTCCGGCGCCGTTGCGGGCGTTGGCGTAGATGATGGACTCCATCATGGCCTTGGACTTGCCCATGGCGTTGATGGGGTATGCGGCCTTGTCGGTGGACAGGCACACGACGCGGTCCACGCCCTCCTCGATGGCGGCGTGCAGCACGTTGTCCGTGCCGATGACGTTGGTGCGGACGGCCTCCATGGGGAAGAACTCGCAGGAGGGCACCTGCTTGAGGGCGGCGGCGTGGAAGATGTAGTCCACGCCGTGCATGGCGTCGCGCACGCTCTGGGCGTTGCGGACGTCGCCGATGAAGAAGCGCACCTTGGAGGCGAGCTCCGGGGACCTCTCCTGCAGGCGGTGGCGCATGTCGTCCTGCTTCTTCTCGTCGCGCGAGAAGATGCGGATCTCGGCCAGGTCGGTGTTCATGAAGTGCTTGAGCACGGTGTTGCCGAACGAGCCGGTGCCGCCCGTGATCATCAGGGTCTTGTCTTTAAAGGTGGTCGAATCTTTCATCTATTTGCCTTCCTTACGTTTGGCTTTTGTAAACTGGTAAAAGAGGAATTTCGTATTGGTTACGAGGTATCGTTTGAAAAGCCGTTTTGGCTCTTGAATAAGTCTGTATAGCCACTCGAGACTCAGGTTTTGCATCCATATCGGCGCCTCTGGCACCACGCCAGCGAGAACATTGAACGCGCCTCCAACGCCTATCATCAACGGTTGAGGGCCGCCTTTAAGCTCATGCATGAGGACTTCCTGACGGGGTGCGCCCAAAGCGATCCATGCAAAGTCTGCGCCCGATTCTGCGAGGCGTCGCGATAGGTCTTGTTTCTCGCTATCGGAGAGTGGGCGGAAGACCGAAGGCTCCATGCCGGCGATTTTCAAACCCGGATATTCCTCTTGCAGTGATTCTTTGAGAGCCTCGAGATTCTTCTGCTCGTTACCGTAGAAGTAATGAGTCCATCCTTGCTGCACGGAAATGCTAAATATTTCACGCATCAGGTCCGGTCCGGTCACGCGCCCCATTGACTCGATTGTGTTTCGTCCGACAACCGATAAGGGCTTACCGTCGGGAACGGACATGAGGGAGTCAGCTTGGCAGGCCCAATAGGAAGGGTCGTCATGGGCCATAACCGATGTGTGCGCATTGGAAACGCAAATATACTCACCGTGAAGCTCATCTATATGACGAGTAAGAAACTCGACACACTCGTACATATTGGTTCCCGTGATCGGAACATCGATTACGGGAACGCGATTCAACTCAGAGTATTTCGAATAGTCCTCGAGCATTAGCACGCACCCTTACCGGTGATGACCTCAATAACCGTGAGGATCACAATCTTGAGGTCGGTGAAGATGCCCCGGTTGGCGATGTACTCCAAGTCTCGGCGGACCATGCCGTCGAAGCCGGTCGAGTTGCGCTCCGTCACCTGCCACCAGCCGGTTATCCCGGGCTTGACAGCCAGGCGCTGCAGGTCGAACTCGGTGTACTCCGCGACCTCGTTGGGCAGAGGCGGGCGCGGGCCCACGACGGACATCTGGCCCAGGAATACGTTCAGGAACTGCGGGAACTCGTCGATGGAGTGTTTGCGGATGAACTTGCCGATCTTGGTTACGCGCGGGTCGTCCTTCATCTTGAACATGGCGCCGGCGATCTCGTTCTGTCCCTTGAGCTCTGCGAGGCGCTCGTCAGCATCCCTGTACATGGAGCGGAACTTCCACATGCGGAAGGTGGACAGGCTGCCGTCGCGGTGGGTCTGGCCCACGCGGATCTGGCTGTAGAAGGGGTTGCCCTCGCTCTCCAGGCGAATGGCCGCGGCGAGCACAAGGCTCGGCACGGCTATGACGGCCAGCACGCAGCCGCTGAATACGATGTCGAAGACGCGCTTGGCGGTGCGGTAGGCCAGGCGCGTGCGGTCCCAATCTTTAATTGAATGCATGGCCTTGTAGCGCATGCTTACGTCGCCGCTCTTCATGGCCTGGGCAACCAGCGCAGCCCCCACTGGCGCTCCTTCTGTATATTCAGTTTTTTCTGACAATATTTCCTTCAAACCTACGTCCCCGCCCCCCGGGGATCCTCCCTGTCCCTTTAAACAGTCGCCTACAGTTAGGCGATCGCCTTTTTAAGGTTTCGCATTGTGCGCTGCTCGGCCGAAAGCACGGCGAGGCCAACGCGGGTGGTTACGCGTCGGCCGCACAGGTTGAGCTCCAAAAAAGCAGTGCTCTTGCGTCTGTTAATGGTTTTGATAAGCCCTTCGTGGCCCAGCAGCGGACCCGCCGTCACTACGACCTGGTCGCCGTCCTTTAAGGCTTCGCTCATAGGAACTACGCGGTCTCCCTTATGCGTAAAACCACCAATAAGCTGGACCTCTTCTTTTGCCAACGGCACAAACCGACCGTCCTGGGATAGCACCCGGGCAAAGTCGTCCATGCGCAGCAGATACTGTTGCACGGTGCGAGGATCTGCCGTATCGCAGATAAGATATCCGGGAAAGAGCGGCTTTGTCGTATCGACCCATTCGCCGTGTACCTTAATCTCGGTTTGAAATTGGGGATAAAAGAGCTCCTGTATGGCGCCAGCCGGCACCACGTGCTCAATGCGCTCGCGCACTACATCTTCGCGACCGTTAATGACCTGAATCACATACCACACGAGCACCACCCCCTTGCTGTCTTACGTGTGACTCACGGGGTTTGGGTATGGCTTCGCCAGGGCGCTTGTGCGCGAAGGCGCTCCATATTCAAACCCTGAGCCCAGTTAGACAAGCACGTGGCTCTGCCCCACCGTGAACGGTATGTATGAGTGCAGTGGCTAGAGTCGCGGACGTGTATCGCAAAAATGACCGCGACTCAAGCTGGCTGCGTGCGATCCAGTCAAGCGGGAACAAAACTGGACCGCACGCAAACAACTGCAGGACTGCTGCGAATTGTCACGAAATATCGATTCGAATGAGCAGTCTGTACAGAGAAAAGAACAAAGCCATTCAATACGATACGCATGACGACGCTATTGGAGTTCGTGGTTTTTCTGGCACCGCCGTTACGGCCGGATGCTGATCGACCCTGCGCTTTGCGGCCTGCTGAAGCCGTGAGCACAGTTGAACCCATGTGTCTTAGGTATCCTAGCACAGCAGGTGGCCCATACGTTTTGGGGTGTGTTGAGCAACATATCGTTTATTTGCCGTGATTATGAGGGATATTGTACCGTCTTGCGCACATAGCCGCAGGTTTATGGGGGTGTGTGGGTTGGTGAGCACCGCCTGAGTTGTATTGCTGAGGGCGTGAATTGCTCAAACTATTAAGTTTGGCTAACAAACTTTGTACAAAACCGGGAAGGTAATTGCGCAACTTTTTGCGGGGTGGGCGCGAGTGTCGATTGCGAGAATGCTCATCGCACAATAGACACGCCTGGCTACGGAGTCAATGCATTTTGAGGCAGATTGTTGGACAACTTTTGGGATGCAGCTAGTTGTGGGCGTAATGTCTATCGGGCGGGGTTGACGATCACGTCTTCCAGTGCGAGGTTCACCGAAAATGAAAGAAAATACATATAGAACATGCGTTCTATATGTGATAGAATGGTATTAAAGGTATACGGGCAACGTGAGCCGGTACGGAGGCCCCCAATGGTACGTATCGGCGAGATGGATGCTTTATTCACAGCGACCGTCACTCAGAGCCCTTAGGCAGGTTCGCGCCCCTGCTGGCCGACACCCATAAAGCTCGGCAGACAATCGAGTACCGAATTGGGCATGCATGTGCCCAATGGATTGATGTGGAGCGCGAAAATGAATGACAATCAGATAGTTCTCTTTGAATCCAACGACCGAGAGGTCACGATTCCTGTCAACCTAGACAGCCAAACGGTTTGGCTGACTCAAGCCCAAATGGCACAGCTATTTGACAGATCTATCGGAGTGGTTTCGCGCCATATTAAAAATGTCTTCGCTGAAGGTGAGCTTGAGCAGAAAAGCAATTTGCATATTTTGCAAAAATGCAGCTCAGACCGCCCAACTACTCTGTATAGCCTTGATGTAATTATTTCTGTAGGTTACCGCGTTAAATCCCAACGTGGCGTTGAATTCCGACGTTGGGCAACCAATGTGCTCCACAGGTATATTATTCAAGGGCATGTCGAAAACGAGCGCAGACTCGAGCAACTAGGGACGGTCGCTCAGATTATCGAACGTCTACCCGAGGACCTCGGCTCTCGTGAGATACTCGATATCGTTGAGAGCTATATAGACGTCTTTAAACTGCTCGATGAGTACGATCGTGAATCCATTGATCGGCCCAAGGGACAAACTGGGATATACACACTCGAATACGAGCTCTGTATGAGATTAATAGCCCAAATGCGCAGCCGATTTACGAGCGACCTGTTTGGCGTAGAAAAAGATGAGTCCTTCCGCAGCAGCATCTCGGTAATCAATCAGTCGTTTGGAGGCCAAGACCTCTACCCATCCGTACAGGAAAAGGCAGCAAATCTGTTGTACCTCATCATCAAAAACCATTCATTTCTCGATGGAAACAAGCGAATCGGATGCAGTCTCTTTCTCTACTATCTAGATCGCAACGGACTGCTTTTTCGCGGCTTAGACAAACGAATCGCAGACAGCACGCTTGTTGCTGTTGCGCTCATGATTGCTGAGTCGAGACCTGAAGAAAAGGAATCTATGATCTCTCTGGTTATGAACTTTTTGGAGTAGACAGGACGTCGAAGCATAATCTCCCACTTGGAGGCAGACATCGATGTGGTGGTTTCGAACACACACAACGGAAGCCAATCCCCAGATAGGAGACTGAGAGTTTAAAAATAAAAAGACCACTCAATTGAGTGGCCTTGCATTCACGATGGTGGAGACGAGGGGGATCGAACCCCTGACCTCTTGACTGCCAGTCAAGCGCTCTCCCAGCTGAGCTACGCCCCCGTGACGAGGAGATACTATAAGGGAAGATTCTTAGTTGTGCAAGAACTTTTTTGGATTGATTCTCGCACTTACGGGTTTTCCTGGGACGGGGCAGAAATAATCACTCTTCGAGCAATTATTTCTATCCACCGTCCCGATAAAACCCTGATGCGATAGACCTTACTTGTAGAGGTAAGCGATGACGGTGCCGGTGTGGACTTGGATCTTGGCGGTGGATCTTACGACATTACTGATGCCGGTGTCGGCTAACAGGCCTAGAGGGCTGTGGTCTAGCTCCCACTCTAGGCCGCGTTCACTTACCTTGGTGTTGGGAGCGATGGCGATGATGGAGAAGGTTTTGCCCTCGGCGCCCTCGATGGTCCAGGTCTCGTCCTTGTGCAGGATTCTGGCCGTCACTTCGTCTTCTTCGATCCAGACAGGAGCGTCCGCATAGCTTGCCAGTAGCCCTAGCACAGACAGGGCCATGTCCGGGCGGCCGCCGGTGGCGCAGGTTGCTACCACTTCGGCGGCTGGCCAGCGACGACGGATGGTGTCTAGGGCCAGTGCTAGATCGGTGTAGTCCTTGTAGGGGTCGTGGCGTTCCACTTCAAAATCGGCAGCGGCATCGACCAGAGCTCGTCCCTCATCACTAACGGTGTCGGCGTCGCCCACGTAGACGTCACAGCCCAGCCCCGCGCCCAGCAGGGCGTCCAGGCCGCGGTCTACGGCTACGATGTGGTCGCACTCCCCTGCCAGCTGCTGAAGCAAATCCGTGCTCGCCACCACCGGCGAGCCGCAAACAACTAATACTTTGCAAGCCACGGCCCTCGCCTAGCCCTCAAACGAAAGCACGTGGGCCAGGTCCAGGTCCTCGTAGCTGTCGATAAAGATGTCGCAGTTGGCACGCACCTCATCGCGCTCCATACGGCCGTGCGGGTCATAGATACCAACGCGCTTAAAGCCAGCAGCGCCAGAGCTCTTAAGTCCAAAGACTGCGTCCTCAAACACCCACGCACGCTCAAACTTGTGCCCATGGCGATCTTCCATGCGACGCAGCGCCAGCTCGTACACATCGGGGAACTGCTTAGAGCGCCCCGCCTCGCCCGTCGTGGTAATAAACTCCATGTAGCGATCAAGGCCAGCACTCGCAAGGGCGGACTGCACCAGGTCGGTCGGCGTGGACGTGGCCACGCACATGGCAATACCCGTCGCCTTCGCCTGCTCCAAAAATGCCAGGAGCCCCTCGCGCGGCGGCACCTTGGAGTACCCATCAATCAAAATCTCGCCCAGCTCGCGATACAGCTCCTCGCCATTCGCGCCAACGCCCCAGGTGTCGTGGTAGGCCTCGCACTCGTCCTCGAGCGACAAATGCTCAAACTGGGCAAAATCGTCGACCGTTACATCAATGCCATGACGGCGCAATAACTCGGTCTGCGCATGGCCCCAGACGGGGGAGCTATTAACCAGTGTTCCGTCGCAATCGAAAATAAAAGCAACACTTGGGGCAGCGATGTGGTCCATAAACGAGCCTTTCGATGTCAAATGGTAAACAACCTGCTAAAAACGTTTTACCAAACGTAAGCCTATCAGTTTTGAAACCCTAATTGGTAAAACTGTCAAGGGTTTTACCACGGCAATTCTGCCAGTGGTATAAACATGTCGCTTACCGATTAAACGCCCTCGCAAATCCGCTTTCGTCCATAAAACTAACGTACAGGTGTTATCGTAGTTTCTGCCGAAAGTTCCACCGAGCACGCGAGGTGGAACGGATCATAGAACTATCGCCGTCCCTTCGATTCGTGCAGCCTTGGACCTTTCGCATCTAGTCACCAAGGCAACACGCTGCCGCGTCATGATGGGATCAAACGTGAGCGATACAAAGCTAAAGCCAGCAACCAAAAAGCCTGCTACCCGCAAAGCCGCCCCGCATGCACCGGAGCTCACCAAGGACGATGTCTACCTATTTGGCATCGGCACGTGGGAGCGCAGCTGGGAAAAGATGGGCGCGCATCCCGACACGCAGAACCGTACGCGCGGCTGGCGCTTTTGCGTTTGGGCGCCCGATGTAAAAAGCGTCCATGTCATTGGCGAATTTAACGACTGGGATGAGGAAGCCAACCCGCTGGTGCCCATGCATACGAGCGCTATTTGGGAAGGCTTTATTCCTGGCGCCGAGCAAGGCCAACTCTATAAGTACCTTATCGAGACCAACGAGGGCGAGAAGCTCTACAAAGCCGATCCGTATGCCTTTAAGGCCGAGTGCCCTCCGGGTACCGCCAGCGTGCTGTGGACCCTCGATGGCTACAAGTGGAACGACGCCGCGTGGCTCAAGCGCCGTGCCGGCCACAACCATATGACGCAGCCCCTTAACATCTACGAGGTGCATATTGGCTCGTGGAAGCGCCACGGCGACGCGCCGCAGGGCGAGCCCGACGAGTACGGCAACTACCCCGGCCCCATGGACCCCTTCCCCGCGCAGCGCGGCGAGTTCTACACCTACGACGACCTGTCGGTGGAGCTCGTAGACTACGTGCGCGACATGGGCTATACGCATATCGAGGTCATGCCGCTTATGGAGCATCCCTTCGATGGCTCCTGGGGCTACCAGACGACCGGCTACTATGCTGCCACGTCGCGTTACGGCAATCCGCAGCAGCTTATGCACTTTATCGATGCGTGCCACGAGGCGGGCATCGGCGTGATCATGGACTGGGTACCCGGCGGTTTTTGCGCCGACTCCCACGGCCTTGCCACCTTTAACGGCCACATGCTGTTTGAGCACGAGATTCACCCCAACTGGGGCACGCACAAGTTCGACTTCGCCCGCGGCGAGGTCCGCTCCTTCCTGGTCTCCAACGTGCTGTACTGGCTCGAGAACTTCCACGTGGACGGCATTCGCATGGACGGCGTGTCCAGCATGCTGTACCTCAACTTTGGCATCGACGATCCCGGCCAAAAGAAGTTCAACAAGTACGGTACCGAGGAGGACTTGGACGCCAGCGCGTTTATCCGTCAGGTCAACTGCGCCGTGGAGGCGCACTACCCCGACGTGATGATGATGGCTGAGGAGTCCACCGCGTGGCCGCTCGTAACCTATCCGCCGCAGGACGGCGGCCTGGGCTTCCACTACAAGTGGGACATGGGCTGGATGAATGACACCCTGCACTACATGCAGACCGATTTTCCGTGGCGTCCCGGCAACCACGGGCTGCTCACGTTCTCCATCATGTACGCCTTTACCGAGAACTTCATTTGCCCGCTGAGCCACGACGAGGTCGTGCACGGCAAGTGCTCGCTGATCGGCCGCATGCCGGGCGACTGGTGGCGCCAGTTTGCCGGCCTGCGCACGCTGGCCTTCTACCAGATGACGCACCCCGGCGCCAAGCTCAACTTTATGGGCAACGAGATCGGCCAGTTCATTGAGTGGCGCTACTACGAGTCAATCCAGTGGTTCCTGACCGAGGAGTACGAGACTCACAAGCATCATCAGGCGTTTATCAAGGCGCTTAACCACCTGTACACCGCCGAGGCCGCTCTGTACGAGCGCGGCTACACCGACGACGGCTTTACCTGGATCGATGCGGACAACTCCAAGCAGTCCATCGTGAGCTTTGTGCGCCAGGGCGAGGACATCGACGACGACCTGGTGATCCTGATCAACTTTGACCCGGCGAGCTACGAGAGCTTCCGCGTGGGCGTGCCACGCGAGGGCGACTGGGAGGTCATCTTCGATTCCGACCGTCCCGAGTTTGGCGGCAGCGGCTATGCCGGCGATGAGCCCTACACCTGCTCGAGCGAGCCCTATCCCTGGAACGGGCAGATGGACTCCATTGAGATTAAGGTGCCCGGCCTGGCAGGCGTGGTGCTTAAGCGCCGCGGTCCCAGCAGCTACAAGCCGCCGGTGGTCGAGACGCCCAAGAAGGCGACGCGCAAGCGTGCGTCCTCGGTGAAGCCCAAGCCTGCGGCTGCCAAGAAGGCTCCGGCTAAGGCGAAGGCCACGACCGCCAAGGCCAAGACTAGGGCTGCCGCAAAGCCCGCTGCCAAGGCTACCGCGGCCAAGAAGCCGGCTGCCAAAAAGGCCACTACCAAGGCCAAATCTGCTTCTGTTAAGTCGTCTGCCAAGAATGCGTAACAAAGCCGTTACAGCTGTAATCACCCGCCCCGATGGGGCGTAGGATACAAGTCATAACCGTTCCGGGAGAAACATCCCCGGGGGAAAGGAACGTATGAATAAGATCTTCGACAACAAGCAGGAGTTTACCGAGCTCTATCGCGATGCCGTCATGAGCATCAGCGGCAAGAGCGTCGAGGCCGCCAGCGACCTTGACCGCTTTAACGCCCTGGCCAAGCTCGTGGCCGAGAAGGCGCGCACCGTTGCCACCAAGAGCGACGCCCGCGCCACCGCCGAGGGCAAAAAGCGCGTGTACTACTTCTCGATCGAGTTTTTGATCGGCCGCCTGCTCGACAACTACCTGCTCAACTTTGGCGTGCGTGACATGGTCGCCGAGGCGCTCGACGACATGGGCTTTGACCTGTCGGTCATCGAGAACCAGGAGCCCGATCCGGCGCTGGGCAACGGTGGCCTGGGCCGTCTGGCCGCATGCTTCCTGGATTCCATGGCAGCCGAGGGCATTGCCGGCTACGGCAACGGCATGCGCTACCGCTACGGCCTGTTTAAGCAGGAAATCGTTAACGGCAGCCAGGTCGAGGCAACCGACGAGTGGCTCACCCACGGCTACCCCTGGGAGGTCCGCCGTCAGGACAAAGCCGTGACCATTAAGTTTGGTGGTCACGTCGAGGGCTTTGAGGAGAACGGCCGCACGTTCTACCGCACGGTGGACACGCAGGACATCCTGGCCGTCCCCTACGACATCCCCGTTGTGGGCTATGCCGGCGAGACCGTCAACAAGCTGCGCGTCTGGGCCGCAGAGCCGGTCGAGGAGCACTTTGACCTGGAGGCCTTCAACCGCGGCGACTATGCCCTGGCCGACGCCGAGCGCGCCGAGGCCGAGGCCATCAGCGCCATCCTCTACCCCAACGACGCCGGCGAGCACGGCCGTCTGCTGCGCCTGAAGCAGGAGTACCTGTTTGTTTCGGCCGGCATCTACAGCCTGCTCGACACCTTTGAGAAGGAGCACGGCGAGAACTGGGAGCTGCTGCCGCAGTTTGTGGCCATCCATACCAACGATACCCACCCCGCAATGTGCGGCCCCGAGCTCATGCGTATCCTGATCGACGAGAAGAAGCTCGAGTGGGACGACGCCTGGAACATCGTGACGCAGGTCGTGAGCTACACCAACCACACCATCCTGCCCGAGGCCCTGGAGAAGTGGCCCATCGGCATGTTCTCCAAGCTCCTCCCCCGTGTGTACCAGATCATCGACGAGATCAGCCGTCGTTGGCACGAGTCGTTCGACACCACGCAGGAGGGCTGGCAGGAGCGTCTGCGTCAGACCGCCATCCTGTGGGACGGCGAGATTCGCATGGCCAACCTGTCCGTGATCTGCAGCCACAGCGTTAACGGCGTGGCCAAGATCCACTCCGACATCATCAAGAACATCGTGCTCAAGGACTTCTATGCCCTGACGCCCGAGAAGTTCAACAACAAGACCAACGGCATCTCGCACCGTCGCTTCTTTGCCGAGGCCAACCCCACCTACTCCAAGCTCGTGACCGAGGCCATTGGCGACGGCTGGCTCAAGGACGCCTTTGAGCTGGAGAAACTCAAGGAGTTCCAGAACGACACCGAGTTCCTGAAGGCCGTGGGCGCCTCCAAACGCGCCAACAAGGAGCGCCTGGCCGCCTACGTCAAGGCCGAGACCGGTCTGGTCATCGATCCCAGCACCGTCTTCGATGTCCAGGTAAAGCGCTTCCATGCCTACAAGCGCCAGCTCATGAACATCATGAAGGTGATGGACATCTACAACCGTCGCATCGCGAATCCCAACTTCCACGTGACGCCGACGACCTTCATCTTTAGCGGCAAGGCTGCCTCGAGCTACACCTTTGCCAAGGAGACTATCCGCCTCATTAACTCCGTGGCCGACGTCATCAACAACGACCCGCGCGTCAACGAGGTCATGAAGGTCTGCTTTATCCCCAACTTCCGCGTGAGCAACGCCCAGCTCATCTACCCCGCCGCCGAGATCTCGGAACAGATCTCCACGGCCGGCAAGGAGGCTTCGGGCACGTCCAACATGAAGCTCATGATGAACGGCGCCATTACGCTGGGTACCCTCGACGGCGCCAACATCGAGATCGCCGACCTGGCCGGTCGCGAGAACGAGGCCATCTTTGGCCTAACCGCCCCCGAGGTCGAGCAGCTCTGGGCGTCGAACAGCTACTTTGCTTGGGATACGCTCAACAACGATCGCGAGCGCCTGGGCCGCGTGATGGACGAGCTCAAGGACAACACGTTTGCCGGCCTTTCGGGCAACTTTGAGAGCATCTACAACGAGCTCATGAACAACAACGACCCCGACCTGGTCATGGCAGACTTCCGCAGCTACGTGGATGCGTGGGAGAAGCTCACCGGCAGCTATGGCGACCAGGAGACCTGGAACCGCAAGGCGCTGCTCAACACCGCCTCGAGCGGCTGGTTCTCGAGCGACCGCACCATTCGCGAGTACCGCGACGAGATCTGGCACGCTTAAAGGCGCGCGAGCTCCCCTATGCCAGCACGGCATTACTCGACGGGCGTGACGTTGCGCCGCGCCCGTCGCTAATGGGTTTAGGAACATCGATGACAGAAGGAGAAATCGATGAGTAAGAAAGAATGCATCGCGATGCTCCTCGCAGGAGGACAGGGCAGCCGATTGGGGGCACTCACCCAAAAGATCGCTAAGCCGGCGGTTAGCTTTGGTGGCAAGTTCCGCATTATCGACTTTTCGCTCTCCAACTGCTCCAACTCGGGCATCGACACGGTGGGCGTTCTGACGCAGTATCGCCCCTACCTGCTGCATGCCTACGTGGGCTCCGGCGAGGCGTGGGATCTGGACAGCCGCGACGGCGGTGTGTCGATCCTGCCGCCGTACGAGACGCAGACCGGCGGCGCCTGGTATGCGGGCACGGCCGACGCCATTACGCAGAACCTCGACTACATCAAGGCCAACGACCCCAAGTACGTCCTGATTCTTTCGGGCGATCACCTATATCGCATGGATTACCGCAAGATGCTCAAGACGCACATTGAGAACAACGCCGACCTCACGGTGAGCGTTATGCCCGTGCCCTGGGAAGAGGCCAGCCGCTTTGGCATCCTGACCACCGACCCCGAGGATGGCCGCATCACCAAGTTCACCGAGAAGCCCGATAAGCCCGATTCGAATCTCGCGTCCATGGGCATCTACATCTTCTCGGCCGATGTGCTGATCGAGGCGCTCGAGGAGGACGCTCTGGACCAGCGCTCGAGCCACGACTTTGGCAAGGACATCATCCCCAAGCTGCTCGGCGAGGGCAAGCGCCTGTACAGCTACGAGTTCCACGGCTTTTGGAAGGACGTCGGTACCATCGCCAGCTTCCACGAGACCTCGATGGACCTGCTGGGCAACAACCCCGAGTTCGATCTGTTCGACAAGCACTTCCCCATCATGTCCAACATCACCACGCGTCCGCCGCACTACATTGGCCCGGACGGCCGCCTGGACGACTGCCTGGTCTCCAACGGCTGCAAGATCTACGGCACCGCTCGCCACTCGATTCTTTCGACCGATGTCATCATCGAGGAGCGCGCCGTGGTCGAGGACTCCGTGCTGCTGCCGGGTGCGCACGTTAAGAGCGGTGCGCACATCTGCCGCGCTATTTTGGGCGAGAACTCCACGGTCGAAGAGGGCGTGAAGCTCGGCTCTGTCGATACCACCAAGGATACGGCCGTCGTTGGAAATGACGTCGTTATCGGGAAGGGGGAATGATCCGATGATCAATCGCAAGGCCATCGGTTATATCACCGCTAACTACTCTTCGACCTACGGCAGCGTGCTGCTCAAGGACCGCCCTATCGCGTCCGTTCCGTTTTTGGGCCGCTACCGCCTGATCGACTTCCCGCTGTCCAACATGATGAATGCCGGCATTAAGACCGTTGGCGTCGTCATGCCGGGCAACTACCGCTCGCTGATTGACCACGTGGGCTCGGGCAAGGACTGGGGCCTGGACCGCAAGAAGGGCGGTCTGTTCATGGTGCCCGGCAACGCGTATGGCACCACCAAGGGCGGCATGCGCTTCCTGCTGCGCGATATCATCTCCAACAAGACGCTGTTCCAGCGCTCGGACAAGCCCTACGTCGTGATGATGGGCACCAACATCATCTTTAACATGGACCTCAACACCATCATCGACGCGCACGAGAACTCCGGTGCCCAGATGACCGTGGTGTACTGCAAGGCCACGCGCAACGTCGACGACGAGACCAAACTCGAGATTAACGAGAACGGCCGCCTGACGGGTGTGAGCGCCGGCGTCGTGTACGGCGACAACGCCTCTATGGACTGCTGCATCGTCAACCGCGAGACGCTGCTCGAGATCATCGACCACTACCAGGCCGCCGACTATCTTGACCTGCTCGAGGCACTCCAGGGCGACTTTGGCAACATCGACGTGTGCAGCTACGAATACAAGGGCGAGGTCGTGGGCGTGTTTAGCGAGAAGTCGCTGTATCGTCGCAGCATGGACCTGCTCGACCAGACCGTGGCCGACCAGCTCTTCGATCCCGAGCGCCCGATCCTGACCAAGGCTCACGACGTGCCGCCTTCGCGCTATGCGACCGGCAGTCACGCCTGCAACTCGATCATCTCGGCCGGTTGCATCATCAAGGGCACCGTGCGTAACTCGATCCTGTCGCGCGGCGTCGTGGTCGAGGAAGGCGCTTCGGTGACCAACTCGATCATCAACCAGAGCTGCATCATCAAGAGCGGCGCCCGCGTCGAGAATGCCATTCTGGACAAGAACAACGTGGTTCCCACCAACACCGAGCTTCGCGGCACACCCGAGAACATCCTGGTGCTGGGCAAGGCTCCGTTAACTTCCGACACCACCATCGTACGTTAACGTTGACACCGCAACATCGCTCGTAACATGTAGAATAGCCGCCCGGTTAGCGCCAGGCGGCTATTCTCGAATTGGAACATGGGAGACAATATGGCAGATTCCAGCAAAAAGATGCAGATCGTGTTTGCCTCGGCCGAGTGCGCACCGTTTGTTAAGACCGGTGGCCTGGGCGACGTGGCGGGCTCGCTGCCTGCGGCACTCGTGCGCGCCGGCGCCGAGGTCATCGTGATGGTGCCCAAGTACACCACCATCAAGGACGAATACAAGGCGCAAATGGAGCACTTTGCCGACTTTTACGTGAGCCTGGGCTGGCGCAATGAGTACTGCGGACTCGAGAAGCTCGAGCACGACGGCGTCACCTATATGTTCATCGACAACGAGCGCTACTTCGCGCGCGACTATCCGTACGGCTTCTTTGACGACGGCGAGCGCTTTGCGTTCTTCTCCAAGGCCATCACCGAGAGCCTGCAGCACCTGCCCGCCGGCTTTGAGTGCGACATCCTGCACTGCAACGACTGGCAGACGGCACTGGCACCCGTGTTTTTGCGCGAGTTCTACCAGGGCCTGCCGCTGTATGACCGCGTAAAGACCGTGTTCTCGATCCACAACGTGGCGTTCCAGGGCCAGTTTAGCGACACCGTAATGGAGGACATCCTGGGTGTGGCGCATATTCCGGCGGCTGCCTCGCAGCTGCGTTGCGACGCCTGCAGCATCAACTACATGCTGGGCGCCCTGCGCTATGCCGACGCCATTACCACGGTGAGCCCCACCTATGCCAACGAGATCCAGACGCCCGAATTTGGCGAGGGCCTGGACGGCGTTCTGCGCGAACGTTCGTACGCGCTGCAGGGCATTTTGAATGGCATCGACGTTGCGGGCTTTGACCCGGCGACCGACAAGCGCATTGCCGCCAACTACACCGTGGAGGACCGTTCCGGCAAGGCCGTGTGCAAGGCCAAGCTGCAGGAGGAGCTGGGCCTCGAGGTTCGCGACGACCGCCCGCTCATGGTGATGGTCACGCGCCTGACGCGCCAGAAGGGCATGGACCTGGTCATGTACGCGCTCGACCGCATCCTGGCTGGCGGCGTGCAGGTGGCGGTGCTGGGCACCGGCGACCGCGACTACGAGGACGGTCTACGCTATTTCCAGGACAAGTACCCCGGCACCATGGCCGCACGCATCGAGTTCGATCCGGCGCTGTCGCAGCGCATGTATGCTGCCGCCGATATGTTCCTGATGCCTTCGAAGTTTGAGCCCTGCGGCCTGTCGCAGATCATCGCCATGCGCTACGGCACGCTGCCCATCGTGCGCGAGACCGGTGGCCTGAAGGACACCGTGATCCCGTACAACGAGTTTACCGGCGAGGGAACGGGCTTCTCGTTTAGTAACTTTAACGGCGACGAGATGGGCGACGCGGTGTTCCGCGCGGCGCGTCTGTTCTGGGATAACCGCGAGGCCTGGAACCAGCTGGTCACACAGGCCATGAGCCAGGACTTTAGCTGGACGCGCTCGGCCGATAAGTATCTGGACCTGTACTTCTTTATGCATCCGGAGATTGAGAGGCCGGCGGCTGTTGTCGACGAGCCTGAGGCTGCAGCTGAGCCGGTGGCCGCCGAGAAGCCCAAGACCGAGGAGATGCCGGTTGAGGCTGAGCCCGCAAAGGCCGAGCCTGAGGTGAAGGCTGAGGTTGTTCCTGAGGCAGAGGCCGAAGTCAAGCCCGCTGCAAAGCCCGCAGTTAAGAAGACCACGACCCGCAAGACGACCGCTAAGAAGGCTACGACGACCAAGGCTGCCACGACAAAAACAACGGCTGCCAAGGCAACGACCACGCGCAAGCGCACGACCGCCGCTGCCAAGAAGGCCGCCGATGTCGAGGCTGCTCCCGAGGTAAAGGCAGAGGCCGCCGAGGCCCAGCCGGCCGCTAAGGCTCCGGCCAAGTCCACTGCCAAGAAGTCGACCGCGTCCAAGACCACGACCGCCAAGAAGGCAACGGCAGCCAAGAAGACCACGGCAAAGAAGTCAACGACCACGAAGGCCGCCACGACCAAGGCAGCCGCAAAGCCGGCCGCCAAAGTCGAGGAGACGCCCGCCGAGACCAAGGCCGAGGCATCCGTCGAAGCCAAGCCGGCCGCCAAGACCACCACGCGCAAGCGTGCCACGACGACGGCCAAGAAGACCACGACCAAGGCTGCTGCTCCCAAGGCAGAGGCTAAGCCCGCTGCTGCCAAAGTGAAGCCCAAGGCCGAGGTAAAGGCCAAGCCGGCGCCGAAGACCGCTGAGGTCAAGGCCGCCCCGAAGGCAGAGGCTAAGCCCGAGCCTGCCAAAGAGACCCCGGTCTCCCCCGCCGCTCCGGCCGAGGAAAAGGCTCCGACCAAGAAGACGTCCGTCCGCAAGGCAACGGCCACCCGCAAGCGCCGCTAGTCCACAGACGATCCAAAACCTCATCAAACCCTTAGCAAGGGGCGCTCCAACCGGGCGCCCCTTATCTGTAGATAGTTGGTAAAACGATTTTCTAGGACAACCGTTCGCCGATGGTAAACGGATGTTGTTTATACAGCCTGTGTTCAACAGATATACTTACATCCTGTGCGTAAAGCCCATGGCCAGCAGGTCATGATTCTATTGAACTGGACCGTACTATGAGATTGATACACAACAGCCGTCTGCCGCAGTTTCGCACTCCGTTTGGCGCTGTGACCACAGGAACTACCCTTTCGCTCTCCGTGATTCTGGAGGATGCCGACCCCGCGCAGGCAACGCTTACGCTGCGCACCTGGGTCGATGAGATCGGTGAGTCTCTGTATCCCATGACGCACGAGGGCGACGGCATCTTTACCGCCGAGCTGGAGTGCGCCGAGCCCAGTCTTATCTGGTACAGCTTTATCTGCAATATCGAAGGCCAGCCCGAGGTCCGCTTGGGCGCACCGCAAGGACGCACCGGCGGCGAAGGCGTAACCTACAACTACGCCGAGGTGCCGTCATTCCAGGTCACCGTCTACAAACACCGTGAGAACCGTCCCACCTGGTACGAGCGCGGTATGGTCTACCAGATCTTCCCCGATCGCTATGCCCGCGACGAGCACTGGCGCGAGCGCACACTGGCCGAGGTCGAAAAACCGCGTAAGGGCATTCAGCGCCGCATGGTCGAGGACTGGAACGAACCGCCTGTGTACGAGCGCGCCGAGGACGGCTCCATCAAGACCTGGGACTTCTACGGCGGATCGCTCAAGGGTATCCAGGAAGACCTGCCTCGCATCGCCGAGCTGGGCTTTACAGCCATCTACCTCAACCCCATTTTTGAAGCCGCGAGCAACCACCGCTACGACACCGCCGATTACACCAAGATCGATCCGATTCTGGGCACCGAGCAGGACTTTACCGAGCTGTGCGAGGCGGCCGAGAAGCTGGGCATTTCCATCATTCTGGACGGTGTGTTCAACCACACGGGCGACGATTCGATCTACTTCAACCGCTACGGCAACTACCCCGGCGTGGGCGCGTGGCAGAGCGAGGATTCGCCGTGGCGCGATGCGTTTTATTTCCACGAGGACGGCTCATACGACTGTTGGTGGGGCGTGGGCAATATGCCCGCCATCAATGAGAGCTCCGAACTGGTACGCGAGCGGCTCTTGGGCAAGGACGGCGTGATCCGCAAATGGCTGCGTGCCGGCGCTCACGGCTGGCGCTTGGATGTGGCTGACGAGCTTTCCGATGACTTCCTGGCCGAGATCAAAAAGGCCGTGCTCGCCGAAAAGCCTGACGCACTGTTACTCGGTGAGGTCTGGGAAGACGCCTCCAACAAGATCAGCTACGGCCATCTGCGCCGCTACCTACAGGGGTCCGAGCTGGACTCTGCTATGGATTATCCCTTCCGCGACATGGTCATCGGCTTTTTGATGGGCTACAAAAACGCCTACCAAGCTGCCGAGGATATCGAGACCCTGCGCGAGAACTATCCGCGTGAGGCCCTGTCATGCGCACTCAATCTGCTTTCGAGTCACGACCGTCCGCGCATTATCTCGGTGCTCGGCGGAGGTCCCGACGAGTCGCAGCTGCCCGAGTGCGAGCGCAGCAAATGGCGTCTGGACGAGAACGCGATGGGCCTGGCCAAGAGCCGTTTTTGGCTCGCGACGCTCATGCAGATGACGTTCCCGGGCGTTCCCTCGATCTATTATGGCGACGAGTACGGCTTGGAGGGTCTCACCGATCCGGGCAATCGTCGCACCATGCCGACCAAGGAAGACCTGCACGACTTCGATACGTTTGCGATCGTCAAGAACGCATCTGCTGTACGCCGCGCGTTGCCGTTTATGATCGACGGCGAAATCAAGGCCTTCGCGCTCAATGACGAAGTGCTGGCCTACAACCGCACCGGTAACGACGGCGAGTCCGCGACCGTCATCATCAACCGCAGCCTGCGCAATTCACACCGCGTGACGATTCCGGCGCTCGGCGAATGCGCGAGCGATGTGATTAGTGGTCACGAGTGCGAGATCCACAACGGTACGGTCACGCTCGATCTGTATCCGCTGGGCTCGTCGATCATCTATCACCATGCCGAGCAGCGCCTGCAGGAGCCGCTCGATCACGGTGCGGGTGTTGTGTGCCATATCACATCGGTGCCGACCGACGACGGCAAGCCCGGTACGATCGGCGCGCCCACGCGTCGTTTTATCGACCATCTGGCCGCCATGGGCATGCGCTACTGGCAGGTTCTCCCCGTCAACCCCACGGACTTCTTCCGCTCCCCTTACGCCGGTCCTTCGGCCTTTGCAGGCAATATCGACCTGCTGCCCGAAAGCCACGAGGAGCTGGCCGCCGACTTTGAGACCTGGAAGACCCGCGGCGGCGAGGATGCCGACCCGCTGTACACAGCGTTTAAGCATCGCAATGCCGATTGGCTCGAGAAATACTGCGTCTACATGGCCGTTAAGAAGTACTTTGAGGGCGAGTCGCGCCACGATTGGCCGGCAGATGTCGCGCGCTACAACGAGCATCTGATCGACGACAAGCGCTTCCACAACGAGGCCGAGCTTCAGGCGTACATGCAGTACCGCTTTGACCTGGCTTGGTGCGAGCTCATGAACTATGCGCACAAGAAGGGCATCGAGGTTATCGGCGATATTCCTATGTACGTGTCCGACGATTCGGCAGATGCGTGGAGCGAGCCCGAGAACTTCTGGCTGTCCGATACCGGCAAGGCGATTGAGATTTCCGGTGCGCCGCCCGACAACTTTGCGCCCGAGGGCCAGGTGTGGGGCAACCCGACGTTCCGCTGGGACCACATGAAGCAGAACGGCTATAGCTGGTGGATGGATCGCCTGCGTCGTGCGTTTTCGCTCTACGACCGCGTGCGCCTGGATCACTTCTTGGGCTTCCACAGCTACTTCAGTATCCCCGCAGGTAAGGCATGCGCCGATGGCCGCTGGCTTGCGGGCCCGGGCAAGGACCTATTCCAGACCGCCTACGACGAGCTGGGTCCGCTCAACTTTATCGCCGAGGACCTGGGCTATTTGACGCCCGGTGTTCGCGCCATGGCTTCGACCTGCGGCTTCCCCGGCATGGATGTGCTGGAGTTTAGCGACTACGACGTTCGTTGCGGTGTGCATCCCACGCCAGGAAAGATCCTGTACACCTCGACGCACGATACTTCGACGCTGGCCGGTTGGTGCACACGTTCCTTTGCGGGCGGCGATGAACCGAGCGGTGTTGAGGTGGCGGCAAAGCTGATGAGCGACGCGCTTGCAAGCGACGCTCCCCTAGTGATGATGCCGCTACAGGATATCCTGGGGCTTAGCGACGACGCGCGCATGAACGTTCCGGGCGTGGCAACGGGCAACTGGACCTGGCAGGCTGACGAGGCGGACATTGCAGCCGCCGAAAACAAAACCGCACAGCTCCTGCGCAACAACCATAGATTCTGGGGCGAAGCGTGATAAAACCCCCGATATAGGGTACAGTTACAATCGTTTGAATTTTTGCGGGCAGAGTAATCTGCCCGCTTTGTGCTGAAAAGGAAGTATTATGGCGCGCTACGATTACAAGTGCTCGAGCTGCGGCAACGTGTTTGAGGTTGAGCATCCCATGTCCGAGACTCCCGAGGTCGTGTGCCCGAGCTGCGGTGCCCCGGCGGCCAAGACGTTCTCGGCCAGCGGCATTAAATTTGAGGGTAGCGGTTTCTACAACACCGACCAGCGAAGCGGCGGCGCCAGCACCAGCGCCACCAGCGGCTGCTGCGCCAACTGCCCGCATAACCACTAGAAACCAAATAGCCCCGCGACCGATACAGATCGCGGGGCTACTTCTTTGAGCTATGAGTAGCTAATAATCTACCTAGGTTTCCTTATGAGTTGCGGTGAAATAAGGACTGTTTGGCGGGCAAAAGCCGCTATTCAATCCCTATTTCACCGCAACTTAGTAGAGTTACTTGCGGACTAGCCTGGCGCAGAAGTGGCCGTCGTAGGTGTCGGCGTTTACCGGCACGCTTTGGAAGAGGCCTCGATCGTTCTGGCGTACGGATACGAGCTTCTTGGCCTGATCGAACTCGGGGAGTTGCAGAATCTGTGCTTCGGAAAGCGGTGCCACGCTAAAGCCAGCACCCTCGGGAGAAGCAAGGAACGCGTCCACGACCTGCGTGTTCTCCTCGTCGAAGACCGAGCACGTTGCATAGATGAGCTCACCGCCGGCAGCCACGCGCGCAGTAGCCTCCTTGAGCATCGTCAGCTGCAGCTTGGGCAGCTCAACCGTCACATCCTTTTCGGTCAGGCGCCACGGAATCTCGGGATGACGACGCATGGTTCCGGTGCCAGAGCACGGCGCATCGATAAAGACCGTGTCGAACTTAACCGGCTCGCCAAGCATGGCATCAAACGATGTGAGCACCTCATCAAGCTCGCAGGCATCACCCGAAACCGTACGAACGCCCTGAATACCGGCCTTATGCAGGCGAGCGAGATTCAGATCGCACTTACGGTCATGAAGATCAAGTGCCGTATGCTGACGCTCATAGCCGGCACGCTTGGCCTGGCACATCATCACATAGGTCTTGGTGCCACGACCGGCACCAATCTCAAGGCAGCTACCAGGGCGCGTGGCAGCCGTGGCGATAAGCTGCGCGTTGAGATCGGATGCCACCGCGGCAGCACGCCCAAACACACCCGAAGCAACGGTAACCTGGGCATCAACCGGGGCATGGCAGCCCGGGAAGACAGGTGCGACGAGCTGCGAGATATACGGATCGGGTTTGGTCGCAAAGGCGTTCTCATGCAGGGCCAGCGGTGCAGGGGCCAGATTGCCGGCAAAGTTAAGCGCACCCTCTGTCGTGTCGAACGATGCCATAATGCGAGCGCACAGCCAACGCGGCAGTCCCATCAGGCGCGACAGACGAACCAAGCGTCGCTCAGACTCATCCACATCGGACGCAGTAGCAAAGTCCTCAACATTGTCCGCAACCTTATGCAGCACAGCATTGGCCAAACCGGCGGCAGACTTAGCTCCGCTGCGCACCAGCTCAACACCCTGACTTACGGCAACGCGACCAGGCGTATGCAGGTAAAGCATCTCAAAGGCCGAGATACGAAGCGCCATGCGAACACGCGGAGCGACCTTTTTAGGCTTATCAAGAAACTGATCGAGCAGCTCGTCCAAAATACCCTGCGTGGCGGCCACACCGAGCGCCAAGCGGGCGGCAAAAGCAGAATCGCGCTGGTCAATGGCCTTGGCCGAAGCACGGGACGAGAGCACGTCACGCGCGTACATGCCGCGGCGATCGGCCTCCATCAGCACATCGAGCGCAAGCTTGCGCGCGGGAGACAGCGTGCTCATGACAAAACACCCCACGAAAGATCGACACCCTGCAGGCCAGCAGCCCAAGCAGAAGCAGCCATAGCACGCTTGCCATCGGGCTTAACCTCGAGCAACTCAACCGAGCCATCGGAAAGACCCAGGTAAACACGCTTGGCCTTAACGTCAACGGCGCCCTCGCCAAGCGAAACATCGGCCAGCGTAGCATCGAGCACACGCACGGTCTTGCCGGCAATCACGCAACGAGCAGGCGCGGTATCGGACGAAGCCAGCACATGACGCACACAATCAAGCGCCGCCATCTGCGGATCCAGACGCATCTCCTGCTTAGAAATCTTGGCAGCATGGGTAACGAGCGCCTCATCCTGTTCAGTCCAAACAGCCGAGCCATCGGCAAGCGAAGGAAGCGTATCGGCAAGCAGTTTGCCGCCAAGCTCACCAAGCTCCATGGTCAGCGCCTCAGCATGCTTACCGGCAACCGAGGTCGAGGCCTGCGCGCAATAAGCGCCGGTATCCACGCCATGCCCGATGCGCATGATAGAAACGCCAGCAACCTCATCACCAGCGAGAATCGCACGCTGAATAGGAGCAGCCCCACGCCAACGAGGTAGCAACGAGGCATGAACATTCACAATACCAAGCGGCGCCATATGCAGCACCTCATCGGGCAAAATGCAGCCATAGGCAGCCACACAGAAAATGTCAGCCTGGGCAGCCTGAAGCGCCTCAACGACATCAGGCGTCATACGATTAGCCTCTATAACCGGCAACCCCAGCTCAAGCGCCTTAGCCTTAACAGGAGACGGCTCCAGCTTCTTACCACGCCCGCGAACAGCATCAGTACGAGTAACAACAAGCGCAATCTCATCCCCAGCCTCAACAAGCGAAGTCAAAGAAGGCACAGCAAAATCAGGCGTACCCATAAACACAATACGCATAAAAGTTAGTCTCCTCTCAATAACGAGCCGAGACGGCTACAAAAGAAGCGTTCCAGGTCGCAAGCGCACCTAGCCGCAAGAACAATCAACAAAGACAAATATACCCAAAACCAAAGAAAGAGCCGCAATAAAAGCAGCTCTTCCAACAAAGCAATTATCAGCGAAGACGCCCCTCCCTGGCCCAACGGCACCCGGGCGAACCGAGCCAGAACAACGCAGTCCCCGGTGCTGAGCGCCCACATATAGTCCCGCGCGCAGTTTCGCAGCAAAGCGAGAATGTTTGAGCACGGGATGATATGTGGGCGCTCAGCACCGGGGACGGTGGGACCTACTCCGTCTCGCCCGGTCGAGCGCCGCGGGCCAGGGCGTCCTGGTACTCCTTGACCGCCTTGATCCTCTGCATGGGCTTCAGTCGCTCGAACATGGTGTTGCCGTGCAGGTGATCAATCTCGTGCTGCAGGCACACGCAGAACAGATCGCCCGTGGCCTCGTAGCGAATCAGGTTGGCGTCCAGGTCGTACGCCTCGACGACGACATGGTCAGGACGCTCAATCTCGCAGCTAATGCCAGGAATGGAAAGGCAGCCCTCGCTAAAGGGCACCAGATGGTCGCTCTGCTCAACAATGACGGGGTTAATGAGCACATACGGGTCGTAGTCGTTCTTGTCGCTGTAGTCGCAGTCGATAGTGACAAGCTGAATGAGCTCGCCGATCTGCGGGGCAGCAAGACCGCAACCGCCGTTCTCAAACATCATCTTCTTCATCTTCTCGGCAAGCGCCTCGATCGCCGGGGTGATCTCCTCGATGACGGCGCACTCCTGGCGCAGACGAGGGTCGGGCGACAGTACGATTCCGTTGGCTTCCATGGCCATCCTTTCGAGTTGTTACATCAAATCATAGGCGTCGACGTCAACGCTCACGCTCACGCCGCGCACAGAGCCCACCTCTTTGAGGCAGGCGTCGATATCATCAGAGACATGGTACCCCACGGGCGACTTCACAAGCAGGTGGAAACGATAACGGTCCTTGGCTCTCTCGATTACACACGAAGCCGGGCCCAGCACCTGCGGCACGGCACTCCCCGCCCGCAAAAAGTCGGGCGCGGCGGCATGCCAACGGCGCTTAAGCAGCTTTGCAATGCGCCCGATGTAGTCCTGCGCGTCGTCTCGGTTCGCCGACCACACCAAGATATTGACCAGGCGAACAAACGGCGGGTACAGCGCGTCGCGGCGCTGGTCCAGGTCGTAGTCGGTAAAGATCGAACGGTCATGCTCAGCGACGGCGCGAATGACCGGATCCTCGGGCAGGTAGGTCTGGATGATAACTTCGCCGGGGCGATCGCCGCGGCCGGCGCGGCCCGCAACCTGCTCCAGCAGGTCGTAGGCGCGCTCTCCTGCGCGGAAGTCCGGCAGCTTGAGGGCGAAATCGGCGTTGACCACGCCCACGAGCGTGACCTCGGGAAAGTCGAGGCCCTTGGCGATCATCTGGGTGCCCAGCAGCACCGCACAATCGGCAGCATCGAACTGCTCGAGCAGCTTTTTGTGCGCATCCTTGCCGCGCGTGGAATCGGCATCCATGCGAATAATGGCGACGTCCTCGGGAAGCATCTGGTGCAGTGCGTCCTCGATCTGCTGAGTGCCCATACCCATTTTTGCCAGGTAGCGACTGCCACATTTGGGGCAACGGCTCGTGGGCGCGGGATACGGCTGCAAGCGCCAAGACGAACCGCAGGTGTGACACTGCAGCGTGTGCGTGCGCTCGTGGTACGTGAGCGCGGTGGAGCAGTGGTTGCACGTGGGGACACATCCGCACTCGCGGCACATCAGGAAGGGCGCAAAGCCACGCCGGTTGTGCAGCAACACGGCCTTTTCGCGGCGCTCGACCACACGCTCCAGGCCTTCCATCAGAGGTTTAGAGAACATGGAGCGGCTACCGTGCGCGAACTCGCGGCGCAGGTCGGCAATGCGGACTGTAGGCAGCACGGCGTGTCCCGGGCGCTCGGGCATCTCGACGCGCGTCCAGGCGGCACCGTTATACGTGCCGCGGCGGCAGCGGTCGAGAGCCTCGGCAGAAGGCGTGGCGGAGCCCAACACGAGCGGGCAGCGGTAGCGCCGCGCCATCTCGGCCGCTACCTCGCGCGCGTGGTAGCGCGGACTGGAGCCCTGCTTGTAACTGGTCTCGTGCTCCTCGTCGATGATGATGAGGCCCGGGTCGTCAAGCGGGCAAAAGAGCGCCGAGCGGGCGCCGACGACCACGCGGGCCGCACCGCTGGCGACCATATCCCACTGGTCCAGGCGCTCGCCGGCCGAAAGACGCGAATGGAACACGGCGACCGTCTCGCCAAAGCGCGAGCGAAAGCGGCCGACGGTCTGGGCCGTCAGCGAGATCTCGGGCACCAGCACGCAGGCCGAGCGGCCGGCCGCGAGCACGCGCTCAATCGCCGAAAGGTAAACCTCGGTTTTGCCGGAGCCGGTGACGCCGTCGACAAGAACCACGTCGCCGTGGGCGTCAAGGCGGGCGAGCTCAATCTGAGCGAGTGCCTGTTGCTGGCCGTTGGTAAGGGAGACCGGCGCCTTGCCGCTTGCCGAGGACAGCGTGGTCTGCTCGCTGCATCCACGCCAGGCGCGGCGCTCTTCAACCACCACGACGCCGCGTTTTTCGAGCGCCTTGATGGTCGCCGACATGCTGTTATAGAGAAGGTTGAGATCACGCGTCGTGACCGGTCCACACTGGAGCGCCTCGATGAGTTGGCGCTGGCGAACTGCAGTCTTGGGCGGCGTATAGTCGAAACCCTCGGGCGTGAGCATGACCCAGCGGTTTTGGATGGGTTTAACAGCGGGGCGCTCAACCGTCCACACGCCGTCGTCACCCTTGACCACACGCGGGCTTCCACCCGGGGGCAAGAACAGGCGCAGACACTCGGAAAGCGTCGCAACATATTCGCGGCTCATCCAACGCGCGATGCGGGCGGCCTCTGCGGTAAAGAGCGGCTTGCTGAGGATGGCTTCGACGGCTTTAATGCGCGCGGGGTCGAGCGCGCTGTTGCCCTGCAGATCGCCCAGCTCGGGCGCAATGTCGACGATGTAGCCTGCGGCAGCACGGTTGCCAAAATGGACCAGGACCGTGGATCCGATCTGCGCGTCGCTAGCAAGGGGTTGAGGAATGCCATAGGCAAACGGCTCGGACAGCGCACGCGTCGGGATGTCGAGAACCACGCTCGCATAGGCGGCGATGGGCTCAGGTGCAGGCTTAGGCTGAGCCGAGGCAGCGGCAGACACTGGCTTCACCGGAACCTCCTCCGGTTCCGGCGAACCAAACAGCGACAGTTGCTCGGCCACGGCTCCAGCACCTCCTATCCCATACGTCTACAGAAACAAGAGCCCCGCTCGGGTGAACGGGGCTCGGATACATACGTTTGCGCAGCGATTACAGCGCCATCGTGCGGGCGCGGTCGATGCGCGCCAGGCAGTCGTCGCGGCCGATGAGCGCCATGGTCTCGCCCAGCGGAGGACTCACCATGTTGCCGCAGACGGCGACGCGCACGGCCTGGAACACCACGCGCTTCTTGAGGTCCATCTGCTCGGGCAGCGGCTCAAGCGCGGCGTCGATGTTGGCAGCCGTCCACTCGTTCACACCCTCGAGCGCGGCCTTGGAGGCATCCAGAATGACACCCATGCCCTCCTTGGCCAGGCCCTTGTTGACGGATTTCTCGTCATACTCGAGCGTCTCGGCCGTGGCAAAGATGGGAGCGGCGACGGTCACGGCGTCGGCCGGCATCTTGGTGCGCGGCTTGACGATGGCGGCAAGCGCATCGATCCAATCCTCGCCGTACTCGACATTACCCTCGATGAGACCCGCCTCGTGCAGCTCGGGGACCATGATCTCGTCGGCAAACTGAGCATCGGACATGCCGTTGATGTACTCGGCATTGACCCAATCGAGCTTCTTGGGGTCGAAGGTCGCCGGGTTCTTGGAGATGCGGTCGAGCGAGAACTTGCTGGCCAGGACATCGCGCGGGATGATCGTGGTCTCACCGTCGAGCGACCAGCCGAGCAGCGCCAGGTAGTTGACGAAGGCGTCGGACAGGTAGCCGGCGTCGCGGTACTCCTCCACCGAGGTGGCGCCGTGGCGCTTGGAGAGCTTCTTGCCGTCGACACCCAAGATCATGGAGATGTGGGCGAACGTAGGCACGGGCGCGCCGAGGGCCTCGTAGACCATGACCTGACGCGGGGTGTTGGACAGGTGGTCGTCGCCGCGGATGACGTGGGTGATCTTCATCATGGCGTCGTCGACGACGGTCGCGAAGTTGTACGTGGGCGTGCCATCGGAGCGGAAGATGACAAAGTCGTCGAGCTCCTTGGCGTCGAAGGTCACCTCGCCGTGGACGGCGTCGCGGATGACGACGTCGCCGCGGTCCTCGGGCACCTTAATACGCAGGACGTAGGACTCGCCGGCCTCGATGCGGCGGCGGGCCTCCTCGGGATCAAGATCGCGGCAACGGCGCTGATAGCCCTGGAAGGGGTCCTTGCGCTCCTGCGCGGCCTTGCGGTCGGCGTCGAGCTGCTCCTTGGTGCAGAAGCAGGGATAGGCCTTGCCCTCGTCCCAAAGCTTCTGGGCGGCCTGCTTGTACAGGTCCAGGCGCTCGGTCTGGGCGTAGGGGCCAAAGTCGCCGCCCACCTCGGGACCCTCGTCCCAGTCCAGGCCCAGCCAACGCATGGCGCGCAGGATAATCTGCGTGTTCTCGTCGGTGGAGCGGGTGGGGTCGGTGTCGTCGATGCGCAGGATGAACGTGCCGCCGTTTGCGCGGGCGAAAGCCCAGTTATAGATAGCGGTGCGGGCGCCGCCGATGTGCAGCTTGCCCGTCGGTGAGGGTGCAAAGCGGACGCGAACGTCTGATGCCATGGAAATCTCCTCGATTGCAGGATGGATGTCTAACCGCATCAGTATAAAGCATCAAAGCAACCTCCGCACAAAGGGCACCGACCCAATCATTGGGGACAGACTTAAATGACCAGTCGTTGGAGACGTTCTTAGTTTAAGGCTGGTCATTTAAGTCTGTCCCCAATGAGTAGGTGCGGAAAGGGTGTGAATGTTTGATTTACGCGTTATGATGTGCCCTTGCATAGAGAGCCCGGCGGAATGGTAACGGTCGCCGGGACACGTTTTTGAAAGGACAATCATGTCAGAAGAACTTCGTTCCATCCCACCCCAACACGGGTCCTTTGTTTTTACGTCGGAATCGGTGACCGAAGGTCATCCCGATAAGATCGCTGACCAGATCAGCGATGCCGTCCTCGACGCAATCCTCGCCAAAGAAATAGAGCTGCAGGAGCAGGGCTACATCGCCCCCAACGGCGTGCCCGCCAACGTGGAGAACGTCCGCTGCGCCTGCGAGACCCTCGTGACCACCGGCACCGTTATCGTCGCCGGCGAGATTCGCACCCAGGCCTACGTCGACGTTCAGGAAATCGCCCGCGGCGTTATCCGCCGCATTGGCTACAACCGTGCCAAATTCGGTTTTGACTGCGATACCTGCGGCGTTATGAGCCTCATCCATGAGCAGTCACCCGATATCGCTCAGGGCGTTGACGAGTCCTTCGAGACCCAGACCGGCGCTACCACCGACCCGATCGACCTGATCGGTGCCGGCGACCAGGGCATGATGTTCGGTTACGCCTCCAACGAGACCAAGACCCTCATGCCCATGCCTCACTACCTGGCAAGCCGCCTGGCCGAGCGCCTGGCTGCCGTGCGCCACGACGGCACCCTGCCCTACCTGCGTCCCGATGGCAAGACCCAGGTCACCGTGCGCTACGAGGACGGCAAGCCCGTCGAGGTCACGACCATCGTCATCTCCACGCAGCACGCCGCCGAGATCGAGGACATGGGCAAGATCAAGGCCGACCTCATCGAGCACGTCATCACCCCGGTCATGGCCGCCGAGAACATGCCGTGGGACAACGCCGACATCTACGTGAACCCCACCGGTCGCTTTGTCGTGGGCGGACCTATGGGTGACACGGGACTGACTGGCCGTAAGATCATCGTCGACACCTACGGCGGCTATGGCCGTCACGGCGGCGGTGCCTTTAGCGGCAAGGACTGCACCAAGGTCGACCGCTCCGCCGCGTATGCCGCGCGCTGGGTAGCCAAGAACGTGGTCGCCGCCGGTCTGGCCGACCGCTGCGAAGTCGAGCTTGCCTACGCCATCGGCGTTTCCAAGCCCCTCTCAATCATGGTCGACACCTTCGGCACCGCACATGTTGCCGAGGACAAGATCGTCGAGGCCGTAGAGAAGACCTTCGACCTGCGCCCGGGCGCAATCATCCGCGACCTAGACCTGCGTCGCCCCATCTACGAAAAGACGGCAGCCTACGGTCACTTCGGCCGCGAAGACGCCGACTTCACCTGGGAGAAGACCGACCGAGCCGAAGAACTCAAAGCAGCCTGCGGCCTGTAAGGTAACCCGAAAAGCTACAGCCAAAAACAACGCACCAAAAGAAGTACCGGCTCCAACCGGTACTTCTTTTTTATTTAAAGGTGGTGAAGATGAGCCGACCTGGGACATGGAATAGGTCACAGGCCGATAATTTTCGCAGCAGAGCGACTCCAACCATGTATCCTTAGTCCCGAGGGGCGGGGCATAAGGTCGATCGCGAGTTCCGCACGAGCCGGAGAGCACTTAATGTGCTCTCCGTGCGAGCAGGACTGTCCGAGCAGGCGACCTTATGCCCCGCCCCTCGGGACGACGAGCCACGTAAAGGAGCATCCATGGCAGGCAAGCCGCAAACACTAGCTACGACCTCGGCATTCGAGATCTTGGGTCCCGTCATGGTCGGCCCCAGTTCATCGCACACCGCCGGCGCCCTGCGGTGCGCCCAAGTTGCCGCCAGCCTGTTAGAAGGCCGCATCGCCAAAGTCACCTTTGGCCTATGGAACTCCTTCGCCCACACCTACCGCGGCCACGGCACCGACCGTGCGCTCGTCGCGGGCATCCTGGGCCTCGACACCGATGACGAGAACATCAAGCAGGCCTTCGACCTCGCTCGCGAGCAGGGCCTCGAATATCACTTTGACATCAAGGGCGACGACGCCTCCATCCACCCCAACACCGTCGACATCGATATGGTCGACGACACGGGCGCCACGGCGCAGGTCCGCGGCGAGAGCCTGGGCGGCGGCAAGATGCGCATCAGCCGCATTAACGGCGTCGGCGTCGACATCTCGGGCATGTATTCCACGCTCTTCGTGGCGCACAAGGACGTTCCCGGCGTGCTCGCCGCGCTCACGAACCTGCTCGCCTACGCCCACGTGAACATCGCCTTCTGCCGCACCTACCGAACCGAAGTGGGCGGCCAGGCCTACTCCGTCTTTGAGACCGACGGTGCGCCCGACGACACCGTCGTCCCCATGTTACGCAAGCTCGACAATGTCGATTACGCGACCTTTATCGAGCTCCCCGGTTCTGCCTCGTCGCTCTCCCCCGGCGTCTCGGCCAAGGAGATCTTCGACGACGGCGAGCAGCTGCTCGATGCGTGCGAGGAACTGGGACTCAGCATCGGCGCCGTCATGGCCGTGCGTGAGGCGCGCCTGACCGGCGAAGCCCACGCCGTCGACGCCATGCGTCGCGTGCTCGACGTCATGCGCGAGGAGACCACGGCCCCCATCGCCAATCCGCAGCGATCGCTCGGCGGGCTTATCGGCGGCGAGGCCAAACTCGTCGATGCCACCGGCCGCAACGATTTGAGCACGAGCCTGATGGGCGCCGTCCAGACCGACGCCGTAGCCCGCGCCATGGCCGTGCTCGAGCGCTCGGCCACGATGGGCGTAATCGTCGCAGCTCCGACGGCAGGATCCGCGGGTGTTGTGCCCGGCTGCGTGCTGGCGCTCGCCGATCGCCTGCAGCTCGACGACGAGCAGGTCATGGACGCGCTCTACTGCGCAGCCGCCATCGGCCTCAACCTCACCACAAGCGCCTGCGTCGCCGGCGCTGAGGGCGGCTGTCAGGCCGAGGTGGGAAGCGCCGCCGCCATGGCGGCCGCCGCGCTGGTGCAGATGCTCGGCGGCACGCCCGAGCAGGCGCTCGACGCCAGTTCCATCGCGCTGAGTAACCTGCTGGGCCTCGTTTGTGACCCCGTCGGTGGCCTCGTGGAGGTGCCCTGCCAAAACCGCAACGCCATCGGCGTGGCAGCGGCCTTTAGCTCGGCACAACTCGCCCTCGCAGGCATTAAGAGCTTGGTGCCGTTTGACCAGATGGCACATGTCATGCTCTCGGTGGGCCACGCGTTGCCAGCCACGCTGCGCGAGACGGCAAAGGGCGGCATCGCGCAGGCTCCGGCCGCACTTTCGGCCTGTGCAAAATGCGGCGTGTACGGATAGCGACAAAGAACGAATCAGAACCACCCTTAAAAAGGGTGGTTTGCTCTTAGGGTATAACCCACGGGCTCCGGGCTCGCGTCTAAAGGCGC
>NZ_JBDGAV010000018.1:0-51047 GCF_040910325.1 Collinsella aerofaciens
GCCTTTAGACGCGAGCCCGGAGCCCGTGGGTTATACCCTAAGAGCAAACCACCCTTTTTAAGGGTGGTTCTGATTTGTGGTGAAATAAGGACTGATTAGACCTTTTAACTGGTAAAACAGTCCCTATTTCACCGCAACTTATGAAGACGCCCCTCAAGCACGGTCCCATCAGGGAAAAGGGCATATATCGACAAAGCGCAATTCAGACCCTTCCAACTTTGTATATGCAGCACCCCAAGTAAAACGCGGCGACCCCTTAGTTACCGCAGGCCGGACACAGGGCTACTCTCCAAATCTTTCCGCAGGACGGAGGAGCCCCCGCAGCGCGAAGCGCGCAGCGGGGGCTCCGACA
Source organism: Collinsella aerofaciens (assembly GCF_040910325.1). GTDB lineage: Bacteria > Actinomycetota > Coriobacteriia > Coriobacteriales > Coriobacteriaceae > Collinsella > Collinsella aerofaciens_BL. The sequence goes on from NZ_JBDGAV010000018.1 coordinate 353, forward strand.
TGTCCGAGGACGATTTGGAGAGTAGCCCTGTGCCCGGCCGACGGGATCCCTAAGCACGCCATGCTTCTTATGTGCAGCAAAGCTAATGCTGCTAAAATATAAAGCGCTCATGTAGTTTAAACGCACGACGATAAGGAGCACCAGTGGGTAACCACTTCCGTACCTCCGGTGCGGGCGATGATGCCCCCAAGACGCAGGCAGGCGTCCAGGGCAGTCGTTTCGCCACTCCGGATTCAGAGGGCCAGCCTGTTGCTCAGGCCCCCGCTCAGCCGGCAGATCAGGCACAGCCGGCATCCGATCCCTTTGCCTACAATCCAACCAGCGATGTCGCGCTTTCCGGCACGGCGGGTTTTGAGCCCGTTCAGGCCGTGACCGCTCGCGTGGAGCAGCCTCAGGCTGGTGCCGCCACGCCGCAGCCTACCATGGCCGGCATTCCCGACCCCATGGCCCCTGCGACGCCGGCTCCTCAGCCTGCGCAGTCCGGTCTCTTTGCCGCTATTCCCGACCCCACGCAGCCTGCTGCCCCGGTGGTCGAGAGCGATCAGGCGGCCGAGGTCGCAAGCCTCGATAACGCGCTCAACAACCCCGATTTTACGTCGGTGTTTGCGCCCATCGATCCGCAGGCCAGCCGCAAGAAGATGGCCAAGCAGGCCGGTGTCGAGCCCGTTATCCTTATGGAGCATGTCACCAAGATCTATCCGGCACAGCCCAACAAGCCTGCACTCGACGACATCAACATCGAGATCTATCCGGGCGAGTTCGTCTTCCTGGTCGGTCACTCCGGTTCGGGTAAGACCACGCTGCTGTCGACGCTCAACCGCGACGTCAAGCCGACGAGTGGCCGCATCCTGGTTGCCGGTCAGGACCTCATGAAGATCAAGAACCGCAAGGTTCCGTTCCTGCGCCGCCAGATTGGCGCCGTGTTCCAGGACTTTAAGCTTCTGCCGCAAAAGACCGCCTACGAAAACGTGGCGTTTGCCCTGCAGTGCATCGGCAAGCCCAAGGGCGTCATTCGCAGCCAGGTGCCCGAGGTGCTGCGTCTGGTCGGTTTGGCCGATCAGATGGACTCGCTGCCCGACCAGCTTTCCGGTGGCGAGCAGCAGCGCGTTGCCGTCGCCCGCGCTATGGTCAACCGTCCGCCGCTGCTGATTTGCGACGAGCCCACGGGTAACCTCGACCCGGCGATCTCGCTGGGCATCATGAAGCTGCTCGAGCGTATTAACCGCACCGGCACCACCGTGATCGTCGCCACGCACGACCGCGAGATGGTCGATAGCATGCACCGTCGCGTGATCGCCCTCGAGGGCGGCCACGTTATCCGCGACCAGGAGAGGGGAGGTTACGGCAACTATGGCACCAACTAACGTGGGCTACTCCTTCAAAGAGGCAATCAGCCACTTCTTCCGTAACTGGACTACCTCGCTCGGCGCCGTCATCACGATCTTCCTTTCGCTGTTTATCATCGGCCTGTTCATCATGGGCTCCGCGATGCTGAACTCCGTGATCGGCACCGTCGAGGATCAGGTTGTCATCAACGCGTTCATTAGCGATGACGCCGATCAGGCCGATGTTCAGGCTTTTGAGGCCGAGCTTAAGACATGGAATAACGTCAAGTCCGTTACCTATAAGGACAAGGACGACGCGCTGGCCGAGTATACGAGCAAGATGTCGGGCAACGCCGACGCCACCATGAGCGCACTCGATGGCCAGAACCCGCTGCCGGCTTCGTTTGCAATTGAGATGGACGATCCGTCCAAGGTCGAGAGCACGGCCAAAAAGCTCAAGAAGGATGCCGATTTCCAGAAGATCGCGGATGACGGCGACGTCAACGCGAGCGTGCTGTACGGCCAGGAGGAAGTGAGCCGCCTGTTCCAGGTGACCAACTATATCCGCATCGCCGCCGTGGTGCTCGTTGGCCTTCTGACCTTTATCGCTTTCATCTTCATCAACAACACGATTCGCCTATCCATCACGGCGCGTCGTCGTGAGATTGCGATTATGCGTCTGGTCGGCGCCAGCAACGGCTTCATTCGCGGCCCGTTTATCACCGAGGGCGTACTGCAGGCCATTTTGGGCTCGCTGCTTTCCATCGGCGTTCTGGAGCTGCTGCGCAATCTGATGATTCCGCGTCTGCAGGAGAGCATCGGCTGGATGTCGTTTGCCCTGCCGATGCAGTACTACCTGGTGACCTATGCTGCGCTGATTCTGGTCGGCGTGATTATCGGCCTCTTTGGTTCTGCCATCGCCATGCGTCGCTACCTGCGCGTGTAGGCATGCCTGGAATTCATCCCTTCCAACGGGTCGTCTCTTATGGGGCGGCCCGTTTTTTGTCCCCTAGGGATCATTTGGGTAGACTCTTGGGATGTAAACGGCAATCGATAGTTAGGAGGCGCCATGGGGCGCAATAACAAGCATAAGCGTGGAGCTCGCAATAAGCGCGGGCCGGTACGCAGCGAACGTCGTCCGAGCCTGACCGGGCGCGTGCAGCTCCATGAGCACAGTGCCTACGTTGTAACCGAAAACGGCGACTACAAGGTCATGGGTCGCGGCAAGCGTGAGATCATGGACGGTGATACCGTTGCCGTGAGCATTAAGAACAGCCCGCACGGTGAGCGGCGCGCCGTGATCGAGGGTGTGGTTGAGCGCGCAGCCATAAGCGTAGTGGGTACGTACCAGACCGCCGGTCCGCTCGGTGTGATTGAGCCGCTCGATTCGCGTTTGAAGGTCGACTTCTTCATTCTGCCCGAGGATACCTCGGCGGATCGTCTGGGCGTTCACCCGGGTGATGCCGTTGTCGCGCGCATTTTGACCTACCCGACGCGCCTGGAATCGGGTACCGTGACGATCGAACGCCGCATTGGCGGAGATGACGCGCCCGATTTGGGCGTTCAATATGTGATGGCGCGTTACGGCTATACCGATAGCTATCCCGAGGCCGCGCTGGACGAGGCCGAGGGGCTTTCGCTCGATGTGTCCGCGGCGCTTAAGGACCCGCTCCGCCGCGATCTGCGCGACCGCTTTGTCATCACGATCGACCCGGTCGACGCGCGCGACTTTGACGATGCCATTTCGTTGGAGCGCACGCCCGAGGGTGGCTACAAGCTGGGTGTGCATATCGCCGACGTTTCACACTATGTGGCTTGGGACGGGCATATCGATCTTGAGGCTCGCCATCGTACGACATCGGTGTATCTGGCCGATCGCGTGCTTCCCATGCTGCCCGAACGCCTGTCCTGTGACCTGTGCTCGCTTCGCCCTGACGAGGACCGTCTTGCGTTTACCGTCGATATCGAGCTCGATGCGCAGGGTCGCGTGCGGCATTACGATCCGTATCCCAGCGTGATTCGCTCGCGTGTGCGTATGGACTATGACGGCGCCGAGGCGCTGCTGGTGCGTGCCGGCGCGGTTGAGTATTCGGTGCTGGAGGGTGCAGCCGAGGATGTTGCGGCTGCCGAGACCTCGCGCGAGGAAGCGCTTGAGCGCGGTCTTGCGTGCGAGGAGGCCGCCCGCGGCTACAACATCGACCTCGGCGATTTCCTTGTCGCCGCTAACGAACTCGCCGAACTTCGCCGTCGTATTCGTCGCGCCCGCGGCTCAGTCGATTTTGACACAGCCGAGATTCGCGCTCTATTGGATGAGGACGGAGTGCCCGTGCAGATTGTGGCGCGTGAGCGTTCGTGTGCCACGTCGCTTATCGAGGAAGCCATGCTGCTCGCCAACGAGTGCGTTGCAGAGTGGCTGGCAGACCGTGATATCGAGGCCTGCTATCGTGTGCATGAGGATCCGAGCCCCGATAGCCTGCACGGTGCTGCCGTTGCGCTGGCGCAGCTAGGCATCATCGACGATCGCCGTGCTGCCGGTATTGCCCTGGGGAGCCCCGATGAGCTGCAGGCTGCAGTTGATGCTGCCGCCGGTACGGCCAACGCACCGCTCGTCAACACGCTGCTTCTGCGCAGCATGCAGCGCGCGCTGTACAAGCCGCGCAACGAGGGCCACTTTGCGCTCGCCGCGCCGTGCTACTGTCACTTTACGAGTCCCATCCGTCGCTACCCCGATCTGGTGGTGCACCGCGTGCTCAAACTGCAGTTGGCCTATGAGCAGCTCGGCGGCAAGGACGCCTTGGTCCGTACGCCGCGGCTGATCGGTAAGGGGCGCGAGTCGCTGCCGCGCATTCTGCCGCAGATCTGCCGCGCATGTAGCGATGCCGAGCGCGCGGCAGATGCCGCCAGCCATGCGACGCAAAAGATCAAGATTGCCCAGTACTATGAGGACCGTCTGGGTGAGCGCTATGCCGGAACCGTCTCGTGGGTTAGCAGCATGGGCCTCTTTGTGCGCTTGGACCTAACACAGGTCGAGGGCCTGGTTTCAATTAAGAGCCTGGGCAACGAGTGGTTCGAGTTCGACGAGGACGCGCTAACGCTCACAGGTGCCGACACGGGCACCCGTTACGAGCTGGGGCAGCGCGTGATTATCGAGGTCTCGCGCGTCAATACCACGCGTGGGCACTTGGACTTTAAGCTTATCCATTAGCTAAATCCCGACTCGTGGCGAGAGAGCGGAGGGCGGCCTTTCGGGACCGCCCTTCGCATTTGAATCGTGGCTACCTTGCCGTCTGCTCGGCCGCCCGCTTACCTGCTATTTGAGAGGTAAAACCTACCAAAATAAACCTGTCCCTTTTTGGCAGGTTTACAAGAAAGCGGGGATGAGATGGCGACGGTGTACGGTTATGCGCGGGTGAGTTCGCGCGATCAGAACCTTAATCGGCAGCTGGATGCGCTGGGCGCCTATGGCGTGGGCTCGGCGAATATTTATGCCGACCATGCGAGCGGCAAGGACTTCGATCGACCGCGTTATCGCGAGCTGCTGCACGTCCTGGGAGACGGGGACGTACTGGTGGTGCTTTCTATCGACCGACTTGGCCGTAATTACTCCGAGATTCTTGAGGAATGGCGACGCATTACCAAGGAGCTCGGGGTTGCCATTGTGGTGTTGGACATGCCATTGCTTGACACGCGCGCTAGGGCCAGCGGCGCGCCGGATGTGACCAACGTCCTGATTGCCGATATTGTGCTGCAACTGCTGAGCTACGTGGCGCAGGTAGAGCGCGAGAATATCCATCGGCGCCAAGCGGAGGGAATTGCAGCGGCGCGGGCGCGAGGGGTCCGTTTCGGTCGACCTCGCAAGCCGTGCCCTCCTCAGTTTGAGCTGGTGCGCGATAGCTATGAGGCGGGCGATATTACCCGCAGCCAGGCGGCAAAGTGCCTGGGCGTGTGCGTGGGGACGTTCGATCGCTGGATGCGCGAGGCGGGGTAGGGGTTTGCGTCGCTTTGTCGCTTCCTGTTGCGATTCAAATTTTGATACGGTGACGATGCCATTTGGGGCTACACTCGCTGATATTCAAAAAAGGAGGTTGGCCCTTGGCGCGCGTAAAACAAATAATCGGATGGACCGCGATCGTTCTGTTCGCTGCAACGCTGGCGGGCATCTGGGTGCTGACGGAGCAAAATGCGGTGGAGACGTCGTTGCTGAGCGAGTCCACCGCGCGTGTGGTGGAGGGCCAGGCTACGGGCGTTCAGGCTGTCGATGCCACGGGTGAAGCTCAGGCGGAGAACGGAATGACCGGGGGCACCGATTCGGCTGCCTCGAATGTCCGGTCTGGCCGACTTGCTTCCATTCGCATGTGGGTGGGCACGAACGTCCGTCGCGTTGCCCATACCGTAGAGTTTTTCTTCGTCGGATTGTTCGCCTCCGTGGTCGTGGTTTGCCTTTCCAGGCGCCCGTGGAGCGTATGCTCTCGTTGCGTGCCCGTATTGCTCTTTTGCGCCGCCTGCTCCGTTGGCGATCAGGTACATAAGATCTTTGTTCCCGGCAGGCATTTCGACGTTATCGATTTAGGATTCGATGCTGCGGGCTATGTCACCGCCATGCTGTTGGTATTGCTGGCAGCGGCGTTGGTGCGCCATGCGACTCGGCCGATCGGCGCCCATGCGAGGCGCTAGCCGGTAACAAACCCGTTTCTGATAATGCGACCTTGTTGAATTATTTTGTGTCGCGCGTATTTCCGAGCGGTCGGATTTGAGGGGCGAGCGGTAGAACGCTCGCCCTTTGTGCGCCACGATGCGGCACAATGTACCGCAAAAGCTGTTTGTATCCGGTACGAATCGTTCGTTGGTCTTTAATTCTTCTCAACGGAGGTGTTTGAGATGGCAAACGGATTGCTTTTGCGGCTTCGCGAGCGTGAGCTCAGCGCGTGCCCGGCGGAACGCAATGTCATCGCATATGTAAGCGCTCATCCGCACGAGGTGGTCGGGCTGTCCGTCCGCGGTCTTGCCGATGTCACGTTCTCCTCGCCCTCGAGCATTTTGCGCTTTTGCAAGCGTTTGGGTTTTGCGGGCTACAAGGAGTTCCAGCGCGAACTGATTGCCGAGCTGGCGCTCTTAGGTGACAAGAAAGACGTAGCCCTCGAGGACATCTCCATGGATGACAGCGTCGAACGTATCGTGGGGAAGGTGATGAAAAGCAACGTGCGCACGATCGAGGCGACGGCGCGAACGCTCGATTACACCGTCTTGGAGCGATGCGCGGCCCGTCTTAAGCGGGCACGCGCGGTCAATCTGTTCGGTATTGGTGCCTCTCGTTTGGTCGCGCACGACCTGGCGCAAAAGCTCATGCGTGTCGACAAAGAGTGCCATCTGTACGACGACTGGCATGATCAGCTCTTATGTGCCAAGAACATGCATGAGGGCGATATGGCAATCGCCTTTAGCTACTCGGGCTTGACGCAAGAGGTGCTGGACTGCACCGTCGAGGCTCAACGTCACAACTGTCCCGTTGTGGCCGTTACCAAAGTAGATGGATCATCCAAGCTTGCCACCATGGCCGATGCCGTGCTCGGCGTTGCTGCGAGTGAACCCTTGGTCCGCAGCGGTGCCATGGCTTCGCGTATGGCCCAGCTTATGGTTGTCGATGCCCTGTACGCTGCTTACGTTGCCAGCGACTACGAACGGGCGACGCATGTCATTAAGCAAAACTACATCGAGAAACAGGAAAGATGAGGTGAATGAAATGCTCGATTTAACAAAATTCACGACCGAACAGCGTAATCAAAGGTCAATGGACCTCGATACGATGACATCGCTGCAAATCGTCACGACGATGAACGATGAGGATCTTCGTGCCGTCCAGTCGGTCACGAAAGTGTTGCCCCAGGTTGCCACAGCAATCGACTGGGCTGCTGAGGCACTCGAGCGCGGCGGGCGCGTCTTTTACATGGGCGCAGGCACCAGCGGTCGTCTGGGCGTACTCGACGCTTCGGAGTGTCCGCCCACGTTTGGCGTGTCACCCGATCTGATTGTCGGGCTCATTGCCGGAGGCGAGACGGCGTTTATCAAGGCTGTCGAAGGTGCCGAAGACAGCGATGAGCTTGGCGCGAACGACCTGCGAGAGCGTGGACTCTCGGACAAGGATCTTGTCGTTGGCCTGGCGGCAAGCGGTCGTACTCCTTATGTGGTGGGCGGCCTTGTGTACGCCAAGGCAGCTGGGTGCAAGACCATTGCAATTGCCTGCAACCAAGGGTCGAAGATCGGGGAGAGCGCAGATCTTGCCATTGAGCCCGTGCCCGGTCCCGAGGTGCTGACCGGCTCAACGAGGCTCAAGGCGGGAACGGTTCAAAAGCTCATTCTCAACATGATTTCGACCGGTGCCATGGTCAAGATTGGCAAGGTATACCAAAACCTGATGGTCGATGTGCAGCAGACGAACGAGAAGTTGGTGGTGCGCGGCCAGAACATCGTGATGGAGGCGACCGGCTGCACGCGCGAGCGCGCCGTTCAGGCGCTTGCAGATGCCGGCGGCCACGTAAAAACCGCTATTGTCTCGGTACTGCTGGACTGCGATGCCGAGCAGGCTGCGGTGGCTCTTGAGCGGGCGCGAGGCCATGTCCGTGCTGCGGTGAGTGGCCATGAGAAGAGCAATGCCGATGCCCAATAGGTGCGCGGCGTGAGCTGATATGACATCCAGACGAGATACCCAATACAAGGAGGAGTTATGACGAACAAAGAGCTGGCTCAAAAGCTGCTGGACCTTTTGGGCGGTAAAGACAACGTGCTGGCAAACGCGGCGTGCATGACGCGCCTGCGCGTGACCGTCAAAGACGCGGGCAACGTCGACACGGAGGGCATTAAGGCGCTCGACGGCGTGATGGGCCTGGTCGAGGACGACACGATGCAGATCGTGCTGGGTCCGGGCAAGGTGAATAAGGTGCTCGAGGAGTTCTCCAAGCTCACCGGCCTTGCGAAAGGCGTTGCCGACGAGAGCGTGGTTGACGCTGCGGCCACGAACAAGGCCGCGCAGAAGGCCAAGTACGAGTCCAAGCCGGTTCAGGCCTTCCTCAAGAAGATTTCCAATGTCTTCGTCGCCCTGCTTCCCGGCATCATTGCGGCTGGCCTCATCAACGGTATCTGCAACGTCATTAACGTCTCGACGGCAGGCGCGCTTGCAGGCGAGTGGTGGTACCAGGGCATTCGTTCCATGGGCTGGGCCCTGTTTGCCTATCTGCCCATCTTGGTGGGCTATAACGCGGCACGTGAGTTTGGTGGCTCCGCTGCGCTGGGCGGCATCGCCGGCATGATGTGTATCGCCAACAGTGCCATGCCCCTGCTTGCGCCTGGCGCGGCTGATCCTGCCACTGCCATTCTGCTGCCGCTCACCAATGCGCAGTACAACCCCGCAGCGGGCGGCATGATCGCGGCTCTCATCGCTGGTGCATTTTTTGCCTGGATGGAGCGTCAGATTCGCAAGGTTATGCCCAACGCACTCGACACGTTCCTGTCCCCGCTGCTGGTGCTCATCATCGGCGCCTTTGCTCTGATGCTCGTCATCCAGCCGGTTGGCGCATGGCTGACGACTGCCATCTTTAGCGTTTTGACTTTTATCTTCGAGAAGTTGGGCGTCCTGGGCGGCTATATCCTGTCGGCAGGCTTCTTGCCGCTGGTGTCCGTCGGCCTGCATCAGGCGCTCACGCCGATCCACGCTATGCTCAACGATCCCGACGGCGCTACCAAGGGTATCAATTACCTGCTTCCCATCCTTATGATGGCTGGCGGCGGCCAGGTCGGTGCCGGTTTGGCGCTGTACTTTAAGACCAAGAACGCCAAGCTCAAGAAGTACGTCGCCGAGTCCATCCCCGTTGGAATCCTGGGTGTGGGCGAGCCTCTGATGTATGCTGTTACGCTGCCGCTCGTTCGTCCGTTTGTGACGGCCTGCCTGGGTGCCGGATTTGGCGGCGCGCTCGCGGCGCTGCTTCACATCGGCACGGTTTCTCAGGGCGTTTCCGGTCTGTTTGGCCTGCTGATCGTCGTTCCTGGCCAGCAGCTCGGCTACGTTGCCGCTATGCTGCTTGCCTATGCCGCCGGCTTTGTCCTGACGTGGTTCTTTGGCGTCGACGAGCAGAAGATCAACGAGTTCTTTGGCGAGTAGTTTGATATCGCGAGCCGTGTTGCTCAGAGCTCGCGGCGCGCGGCAGATTTCTTGATGTTATGGTTGTGCCGGCGGGGCTAGCTGCTCCGCCGGCCTTTTTTAAAGGAGCGTTGAAGCGTGAAAACGGGTATTTCGATTTATCTTTCCAGCCCTTTGCAGGATATTGAGCGGACGATTGAGCGTGGTGCCGCGGCGGGTGCGCGCTATGCGTTCACCTCGCTGCATATTCCCGAGGATGGGGGAGCGGCGTATGCCGATAAGGTCCGTCATGTGCTGTCGCTGCTTTCCGCCCGCGGCATTGCGCTCATTGCCGATGTGGGGCCTCGCACGTGCGATTTGCTCGGGCTTGAGCGCATCGAGGACCTGCGCGATCTGGGGTTGGAATACCTTCGTTTGGACTATGGCTTTAGCGCCCAGCGGGTCGCGGAGCTGTCCGGTGTATTTCGCATTGTGGTCAATGCATCGACAGTGAGTTCTGATGAAATCGCATCGTGGCGTGAGGCCGGTGCCGATGTGACTCGTTTTGCCGCCTGCCACAATTTTTACCCCAAGCCTTATACCGGTTTAGCTCTGGAGGATATTGCTCGGGTGAATCTTCGTCTTGCGGCGCTTGGATTCGAAATCATGGCTTTTGTGCCGGGTGATGCTAACGTTCGCGGGCCGGTATTCGAGGGACTGCCGACGGTCGAGGCGCAGCGCGGTCGCGCGTCAAAGGTTGCCCTTAACATGCTTGAGCTTGCACATGGCGCCGATTGCGACATTGTGTTGGTCGGCGACCCCGATCTATCCGATGCGGGCTGGGCGCAGTTTGCTCAAGTTTCCGCCGGATACGTGGACCTGCAATGCGAGCTTGAGCCCGGTTATGCCTATGCGCGCGGGCAGATTCATCACGACCGGCCCGACTCGAGCGTCCTCATCTTTAGGTCTCAGGAGTCACGTACGACGCTTAAGCCGGATTCCGTGCCGACGGATGCCGGAGCCGGCCTGCCGCGAAAGGCGGGGTCGATCGCTGTGAGCAATAGCGGATATGGGCGCTACGAAGGCGAGCTTGAGATTGCGCGGGTCGATCTTCCCGGTGACGAGCGCATGAACGTTGCGGGCCATATCACGCCCGAGGCAATGGAGCTACTGCCGTTCATCAAACGCGGATTCGGGGTACGGTTCGTTTAGCGTGTGACCCGTGGGCTACAATTGGCCCATCATACGAAGGCGCCTCGTGTGGCGTGTGCCCGCGTTGGCCGATCTATATTCGGAGGATTCCCATGACCGTACTGTTTGTTGAATATCCCAAGTGCTCGACCTGTAAGAAGGCCAAGGCATGGCTGGACGAACATGGGGTTGAGTATATCGACCGCGATATCGTTTTGGATAATCCCACGGCTGATGAGCTTGCGACCTGGGTTGCTCGTTCGGGGCTGCCGGTGCGGCGTTTCTTTAATTCGTCGGGCATGAAATATCGAGAGCTGGGCCTGAAGGCGCGTCTGGATGCGGGCATGACGGATCGGGAGTGCTACGAGCTGCTGGCGACCGACGGCATGCTGGTCAAGCGTCCGCTGCTGGTGGGCGACGACTTTGCGATTCCCGGCTTTAGGGAATCGGCTTGGGCCGAGGCGTTGCTGTAGCGGCTGCGGAAAGTGCGACCCGGAATTCGCTTCCAGAATGGGATGCGCTTTCCCAAAGTGGCCGGTTGCGGAAAGCACGTCCCATTCTGAGCTTCGATTGTGGGACACGGTTTCCGGTTGAGGGCTCGACGGGAAAGTAGGGACCAGTTTGAGCTTGAAATCTGGGACGCACTTTCCGCCGGCGGGCCTGCCCCAGTCAGTCCGCCAGCTGTGCCCATTCGTGCGGATCGTAGACCTTTACGTGTTTGTTGGGCTTGCCGCTCCAGTACTCCTCGTCCATAAAGGGCAGATATGCCTGAATACCGGGGCAGATAAAGGGAATCCGCTGCTGTTGCAGTCGCTCACGCTGGCGCTGCTCCAGGTGTGCCTCGGATATGACGGTCGGCATACCGGACAGCTCGACGAGGCTTGCCTGGATTCGTTTAAGGTCGGGGAGTCCCGCGTGCCATGACATCCGCATGATCAAAAAGGATGCACGGCGGTATTTTGCCTGCATCACCGTGATGGCGGGGCGCAGTGTGGGATGGATTTTGTCCCGTTCGGGCCAAAGGTCAGCAGTGATCTCGAGGCCCAGGGTCTCCCATAGGTAATCAAGCTCTTCGTCCATGGCGCCTCGATATCTACGCGATCATTGATACTTCGATTGTGTTGCCTGGTGCTATCGTTTTCGCGGTAGAATCTGCCAACGGTTGACGGCTACCGCTCGCGGCGTTTTGCCCTTCGTGTACAGCGGTCGGCTTCACAGGTCCTTCACGGGTTGGACTAAATTAGGCCAATTTGACTGAATTTCAAAAAAGTCAAAATTGGGGCTTGCGTCACGGCGAGACTTCCCGTATATTTCTTTCTTGCGCAAAGGCACAGCCGAGCGCAGCGATGCAGTCATTGGGATGTCGTCTAATGGCAGGACAGCGGATTCTGGTTCCGTCAATGGGGGTTCGACTCCCTCCATCCCAGCCATTGCATTTGCTACATATGGCCCGTTCGTCTAGCGGTTTAGGACGCCGCCCTCTCAAGGCGGAGATCACCAGTTCGAATCTGGTACGGGCTACCAAAATTGAACGCCCGGGCCTCGTAAGAGACCCGGGTTTTGTGTATTGACCGTATATACGGCGCCTGCCGTGTTTCGCTCAGATCGAGGAGTAGCCATGGATCTGCCCATCAGCTTGCAAGACATCACGTACGCCGAGAACTATCTGGCGCAGGGCGACTTGGCTACGGCGACGCCGCTGCTGGAGCGTCTGGTGGAGCTCGCCGAGGAGTATATTGATGCTGAGTGCAAGACGGAGGAGAAGCGTCAATACTTTAGCTTCGATAGCAAGTTTGAGCGCTTGGCCTATCGCCGCGTGGAGAAGGATCCGCGCGAGCTCGTGCAGGTCGAGGTGCCGTTTGACCGCCTGTACTCTGACATGGCGTTTGCCTACATTCGCCAGCAGGATTATGTGAGCGCTCGTAATGCCCTGATGCAGGCTGTGCGTTGGGACCCCATGAACTGCAACTATCGCTTGGATTTGGCCGAGCTGTTCCGCGCACTCGAGGACAAGCAGGAATGGGCATCGCTCTCGTTCTCGGTGCTGGAGCGTGCAAGCGATGGCAAGTGCGCCGCCCGCGCTTACGCCAATCTAGGTCAGTACTTCTTGGAGCCCGAGACCGAGAACGTTTCGGCTGCCGTGGGCTGCGCGCGTCTGGCGCTGCGCCTGGCGCCCAACGATGCGCATACGACGCGCCTGCTCAACAAGATCCATACCACCTATCCGGATGCCGCTGATGAGAGCGACGACCACGTGATGGGTGAACTGGCCCTGCAAGGCGTGCCGACCTCGCCTTCGGCCGAGATTGCCATCTGCCTGATTATGTGCGCGACCGATGCTGCAAGCGACGGCGACAAGCAGGAGGCGACGCGCCTGACGGTGCGTGCTCGCGACTTGGTGGGCGAGGAGGCCTGCGCGGCGATTATCAAACTGGTGCGCGAGAGCGATGCCGAGCTCAATGCCGAGCGCAAGGCAAAGCGTGAGGCTGCGGGCTCAAACGCCGATGGAGCCAAGGAGGCCGGCGATGCCCAGTAAGCGCGAGCGCAAACTCATTTCCAAGAATCGCTCGGCACATCACGAGTACTTTATCGATGAGACGTTTGAGTGCGGTATTGAGCTGAGCGGCACCGAGGTCAAGTCGATTCGCGAGCGCGCCTGTCAGATCACTGACACTTTTGCGCTGATTCGTGGCGGCGAGTGCTGGCTCGTCGGACTGCATATCCACCCTTATAGCCATGGTGGCGTGTGGAATCGCGATCCCGATCGTCGGCGTCGTCTGCTGCTGCACCGCAAGGAGATCGACTTTCTTGACGGCAAACTTCGCAACCGTGGTTATGCGCTGGTTCCGTTGGAACTCTACTTTAATACCGACGGCCGCGTAAAGCTGCTGCTGGGTCTGGGTCGCGGCAAGAAGCTCTACGACAAGCGCGAGGACTTGGCCAAGCGTGATGTCCAACGCGAGATCGACCGCGCCCTCAAAGAGCGCAATCGCTGACCACCCTTCATAAGTTGCGGTGGAATACGGACTGTTTTGCCTGATTGAGGGACTATTCAGTCCCTATTTCACCGCAACTGCGGGCGTCTCATCTTTCTTACTGTTCTGACACATATGTCTCAAAGGCGGCGTCCGTTATGGGCGTCGCCTTTTTTGTGGGTACATACATCCATGAGGTTCCAACCCGAGCTAGGGGAGTGATCGTTATGGACAAAACTGCGTTCTTTACCATGCCGAGTGGCCTGTACGTGGTGAGCGCCGCGGCGGACGGGCTGCGTGCCGGCTGCGTCATCAACACAGCGGTGCAGGTGACATCCGCCCCGCCGCGCATCTCGATTGCCGTGAACAAGGAAAATGTCACGTCCGGCGTCATCGCATCGGCTAAGGCTTTTGCGCTGACCGTGATTGACCAGACCGCCGACATGCTCTATATCGGCAATTTTGGCTTCCGCACCAGCAGCGATTACGACAAGTTTGCCAAGTATGAGACCCACGAGACCACTCTGGGCATGCCCTATGTGCCCGAGCACGCGGCGGCGCTGTTTAGCTGCCATTTGATCGACACTGTGGATGTGGGCACGCATCTGCTGTTTATTGGCGAGGTCGAGGATGCCGAGCGCCTGAGCGACGAGACGCCACTGACGTACGACTACTATCACAAGGTACTAAAGGGCAAGACGCCGCCCAAAGCCTCGTCGTATCAAGGCTAGAAATGTTCTAAAAATACTTGCATTATGTTATTGAGAATATATATTAATAAGCAAGTACACCAGCAGTCACGTTCGAGAGGAGAACATCATGGCTGAGGAGAAGAAGACGTATAAGTTTGTGTGCACCGTTTGCGGTTACGAGGTTGAGGTCGACACGCCCGAGCTGCCCGAGGACTACGTATGCCCGGTCTGCGGCGTCGGCCCCGATGAGTTTGAGCTCGTCGAGGAGTAACTCGTAGACACACGGCGATTAGCCATACAGAGCTCTGTCCAAGGGTCCCGGCTGGATATTCCGGCCGGGACCCTTTTGATTTATCCGTCCCCAAGGGATCACGGCTGCTGTTAGCCGATCCTGCCTGTCGTGAGTCCGGCCGACTTTTTGTCTTAATCCGTAACATCTAGAAGCGGAAATTGGGTCCACTTGTTACAGATCAAGACAAACCAAAACCGTCCGGCAGAAGATCTCAATCTGTAACATCTAGCAGTGAAAACGGGGTCTATGTGTTACAGATTGAGACAAACGGAGCTGTCCCTCGGAATAATCTCGATCTGTAACATCTAGACATCAAAAGCGTGTCTAGATGTTACAGATCGAGACGTTTGCCTGGGTAGGTGCCCCGCCCCATTACATCCCTGTCAACAACACGACATCAAGAATCGTCACGATGACGCCGATCCCTACGAGCAGCGCGTTGAGCGGGCGCGAGTTGGCGTATTTGCCCATGACGCGGCGTGAGCTGGTGAGCCGTATGAGCACAAAGACCGTAATCGGCAGCTGAAGAGACAGCAGCGCCTGACTCCAAATGAGACCCTCAAAAGGATTCGGGACGACCAAGCACGCCGCCACTGCGCCGGCGAAACAGGCCGCCACCCCGATCGAGGAATGTCGGTCGTGGATGTCGTATTCCTCGTCGAACATGCCCGCGGTGATGGTGCCTGCCGCCATGCCTGCCGTCACACTACTCGATATGCCCGCAAACAGCAGTGCCACCGCAAAGATGGTCGAGCTTGCCGGGCCCAGAATGGGGGAGAGCGTGTCCGCTGCGACGGCGAGGTCGTCTACGACAATGCCATGCGCAAAGAAGGTCGTTGCGGCCAGGATGACCATGGCCGAGTTGATCGCCCAGCCCACGCCCATCGAAAAGAGCGTGTCGAAGAGCTCGTAGCGCAGACGTTCCTCGATAATCTGCTCGCCTTGGCCTTCGAAGTGCATGGATTGGATGACCTCGGAGTGCAGGAAGAGGTTGTGAGGCATAACGACCGCGCCTAGGACACTTACGATAATCGCGGCCGAGCCGGTGGGCATACTGGGTGTGATCCAGCTTGCGGCGGCCTGCGGCCAGTCGACCTTGACCAGCGTAAGCTCAGCCAAAAACGAGAGTCCTACCACGCCTACGAAGGCGATGATCCATCGCTCGGCGCGCTTGTAGGAGCTCGTCATGAGCATTGCCATCGATGCCGCGGCCACGATGACGCAGCCGGCGCGCACGGGCAGTCCAAAGAGCATCTGGAGCGCGATCGCGCCGCCCAGGATCTCGGCCATAGCGGTGGCGATGGTCGCGAGGTAGGCACTGGCGAGCACCGTGCGCCCAACGAAACGGGGGAGGTAGCGCGTCGTGGCTTCGGCAAGACAGGCGCCCGTTGCGATACCCAGGTGTGCAGCGTTGTGCTGCAACACGATGAGCATAACCGTGGACAGCGTGACCACCCACAGCAGCGCGTAGCCAAATTGCGAGCCCGCGGCCATATTTGAGGCCCAGTTGCCCGGATCGATAAAGCCGACGGTCACGAGTAGCCCGGGGCCGATGCGCCGCGCAATGTCTAGGCCTCCGTGACCGCCGGTGCGCCGGGAGCCAAAATGATGTTTGAGATGGTTGGGCATGGTGAGCTCCTGCGTGCCGTTTGTTTGACGCCGCAAAGGATACTCGTTTTAGGCTAAAAGTTAACCAAGACTAACAAAATTGTTGTATTTGAATAGGATGGTGAAAGGGGGTTTACCGAAATGTCTTGATCTGTAACAACCAGGGATGGAAATTGGGTCTAGGTGTTACAGATCAAGACAGGAAGAAATGGTCCTATGGAAAATCTCGATTTGTAACAGCTGACCGCCAAAACCGGCCCTTCGTGTTACAGATCGAGACATTCGGAACCGTCTCTCGAAAACATCTTGATCTGTAACAGTTAGTCGTCGAAATTGGGTCTTCCTGTTACAGATTGAGATGTTTGAAGCGGTGAGCATACAGGCCGAACTTGGGGCCTATGTTGTCGCCCTTGAGGTTGGCGGTGTCCACTCGTAGGGTGTGCGTTACGCGATTGTTTCGAAACGGGCGGGAAACACAACGGGCCGGCGATGCTCCTAGTATGCCTATTCAACTGACTGTCTAATATCTAGGGGAGGATCGCGATGCAGGCAGATTCCGCTCAGCAGCAGGGCCTTTATCGCCCCGAATTCGACCACGATGCATGTGGCATCGGCGCGCTTGCCGATATCAACGGTGAGCGCCATCACCAGATCCTGGACGACGCACTGTCCATTCTGGTCAACTTGGAGCACCGCGGCGGCACCGGACTCGAGAAGAACACCGGCGACGGCGCCGGAATCCTGTTCCAGGTTCCGCATCACTTTTTCCGTAAAGAGGCTCAAAAGTGCGGCCAGATTCTGCCGGCAGAGGGCGACTATGGCGTGGCCATGCTGTTCTTCCCGCAGGACGACAAGGGCGTAGAGGATGCCCGTCGCGTGTTTGAGGAGGGCTGCGCCGAGGCCGGCGTGCCGCTGCTCTTTTGGCGCGAGGTGCCCGTCGACCCGCACGACCTGGGCGAGACGGCCCGCGCCTGCATGCCCACAATCTTGCAGGCCTTCCTGGGCCGCCCCGACGACACGCCCGCCGGCGACGCCTTCGAGCGCCGCCTGTATGTGTGCCGCCGCACCATCGAAAAGAAGGCCGACGCCGAGTTCGCCTTGCGCGACAAGATCTTCTACGTCTGCTCCATGAGCTCGCGCACCATCGTGTACAAGGGCATGCTGGTCGCCACGCAGATGCGCCGCTTCTTCATCGATCTCAACGACGCCGCCGTCAAAACGGCCGTGGCGCTCGTCCACTCGCGCTACTCCACCAACACCACGCCCAGCTGGGAGCGTGCGCACCCCAACCGTTTTATCATTCACAACGGCGAGATCAACACCCTCAAGGGTAACGTCAACTGGATCCGCGCTCGCGAACCCAACCTGTACAGCCCCGTGTTGCAACATGATCTTGAGCGCGTGATGCCCATCATCAACCGCGAGGGTTCCGACTCCGCGATTCTGGACAACGTACTCGAGTTCCTGGTCATGAACGGCCGTCCGCTCACTCGTGCCGCGTCCATGCTGCTGCCCGAGCCGTGGGACCACAACGACAGTCTGAGCGAGGAGCGCCGCGCCTACGACGCCTACCAGTCCATGCTCATGGAGCCGTGGGATGGCCCGGCGGCCATCGCCTTTACCGACGGTCGCACACTGGGTGCCGCCCTCGACCGTAACGGCCTGCGTCCCGCCCGCTACTATGTGACGCGCGACGGTCACTTTATGCTGGCAAGCGAAGCGGGCACCATCGAGGTGAGCCCCGAGAACATCCTGACGAGCGGCTGTCTGGGGCCGGGCCAGATGCTCGAGGTCGACTTTGCCCGCGGCCGCGTGATCTACAACGACGAGCTGCGCGCTCGTTACGCCAAGGAAAAGCCCTATCGCGACTGGATCGCCGAGGAGACGCTGACCGTCGACGCGCTCGACAAGCCCGTCGCGCCCACGCCCGCCGAGGATACCGAGGTGCCCGCCGCCGTGCGCATGGCCAAGCTCGGGTATCACTGGGATGATGTTGACGAAGTCGTGCGTCCCATGGCCCAGCAGGGCAAGGCGCCGCTCGCCTCGATGGGCATCGATGCGCCGCTGGCCTGCCTGTCCAAGAAGACGCGCTCGTTCTTTGACTACTTCTATCAGCTGTTCGCCCAGGTCACGAACCCGCCCATCGACGCCCTTCGCGAGCATATGGTCACCTCGACCACGCTCTACCTGGGCAACCACGGCAACCTGCTCGAGGACTCTCGTACGGCCTGCCAGCTGGTTCGCCTGGAGCGCCCACTGCTGAGCGAGGAGGAGTTCGACCGCATTTGCGCCATCGACCGCGTGGGCTTTAAGACCCGCCGTTTCCGTGCCGTCTACCGCCGCGATGCCGGCGAGGGCGCGCTGCAGGCTGCGCTCAAGCAGCTTGCCGAAGACGTCGAGGCTGCGGTTCGCGATGGCGTGAACATCGTGGTGCTGAGCGACCGTGCCGCTGCGGGCGAGGTGCCCGTGCCGTCGCTGCTCGCCGTGGGCTGCGTGCACAACCACCTGATCCGTGCCGGCGTGCGTACCTTTGCCGACATCGTGGTGGAGTGTGGCGACGCCGTGTCCCCGCACGACTTTGCGGCGCTGGTGGGCTACTCCGCGAGCGGCATCTATCCGTACAACGCGCATGCGTGCATTCGCGACTTGGCGGCGCACGGCGATCTGGACGTGACAGCCGAGCAGGGCATCGCCAACTACAACAAGGCTGCGACCGCCGGCATCGTCTCCATCATGTCCAAGATGGGCATCTCCACGGTGCAGAGCTACCACTCCGCGCAGATCTTCGAGGCCGTGGGCTTTACGCCGGAGTTTGTCAACGCGTACTTCGCCGGCACGGTGAGCCGTGTGGGCGGTATGGGTGTCGAGGACGTCGAGCGCGAGCAGAATGAGCGCTACGACGCCGCGCTCGCTATCCTTAAGAGCCCGGCTCCCGATCAGCTGCCCACGTTGGGTCTGACCAAGTGGCGCCCGCTCGGCGGCGAGGATCACCTCATCGATCCGCAGACTGTCTACTTGCTGCGGACCGCCTGCCGTGAGGACAGCTACGACACCTTTAAGGAGTACAGCGCCCGCCTGCACCGCACCGGCCGTGCCGTGCGCCTGCGCGACCTGCTGGACTTTGATGCCGGCGGCCGCACCCCGGTGGCACTCGACGAGGTCGAGCCCGCGCTCAACATCGTTCGCCGCTTTAACACCGGCGCCATGTCGTACGGTTCCATCAGCAAGGAAGCACACGAGTGCATGGCCATCGCCATGAACCGCCTGCACGGCCGTTCCAACTCGGGCGAGGGCGGCGAGGATCCGCGCCGTGAGACCCCGCTGGCTAACGGTGACTCCAAGAATTCCGCCATCAAGCAGGTGGCAAGCGCGCGCTTTGGCGTGACGAGCCGCTACCTGTGCAGCGCCTTTGAGATTCAGATCAAGATGGCCCAGGGCGCCAAGCCCGGCGAGGGCGGCCACCTGCCCGGCAAGAAGGTCTACCCCTGGATCGCCGAGGTCCGTCAGTCCACGCCCGGCATCGGCCTGATCTCGCCTCCGCCGCACCACGACATCTACTCCATCGAGGACCTGGCGGAGCTTATCTTCGATCTTAAGAACGCCAACCCCGGCGCACGCGTGTCGGTCAAGCTGGTCAGCGAGGCCGGCGTCGGCACCATCGCCACCGGTGTGGCCAAGGGTGCCGCCGACAAGATCTTGATCAGCGGCCACAACGGCGGCTCCGGTGCTGCGGCGCGCGATTCGATCTGGCACGCCGGTCTGCCGCTGGAGCTTGGCCTTGCCGAGGCCCAGCAGACGCTGCTGCAAAACGGCCTGCGCTCGCGCGTGGTGCTCGAGGCCGACGGCAAACTCATGGACGGCACCGATGTTGCCGTCGCCTGCCTGCTGGGTGCCGAGGAGTTTGGCTTTGCGACCATGCCGCTCATCTCGATGGGCTGCCTCATGCAGCGCGACTGCCAGCAGGATACCTGCCCGGCCGGCATCGCGACGCAAAACTGCCGCCTGCGTCGCGGCTTCCGCGGCAAGCCCGAGCACGTTGAGCACTTTATGCTCTTTGTTGCCGAGCAGCTGCGCGAGGTCATGGCGAGCCTGGGCTTCCGCACCGTCGACGAGATGGTCGGCCATCCCGAGTGCCTGCGCCAGATTGAGGTCCCGGGCAACCGCAAGGCTAACCTGCTGGATCTGTCGCCCGTGCTGGCGAGCGCGACCTGTGAGTTTGGTGCCCACATCCCGGGTGCCGACGGCCGTCACTTCCTGCCCCAGATGGCTGCGGACAGCGAGCTCGAAAAGACGCTCGACTCCACGTTGTTTGTGCCCTATACGGCCGATGCCCGTGCGCACCTGCGTCCGATTCGCTTCCGCGCCGATATCGCCAACGTCAACCGCTGCGTGGGCACCATCTTGGGCAACGCGGTGACCAAGGCGCATCCCGAGGGCCTGCCCGCCGGCTCCATCACCATCGATTGCGATGGTTCGGCCGGTCAGAGCTTTGGCGCCTTCCTGCCGCGCGGCATTACGCTCAACGTGTGCGGCGACGCCAACGACTACTTTGGCAAGGGCCTTTCGGGCGGCGAGGTGTCGGTGCGCCCCAACCCGCATGCGACCTACAAGTTCGACGAGAACATCATCGTGGGCAACGTTGCGTTCTTTGGCGCTACGAGTGGCCGCGGCTTCATTAACGGCCTGGCCGGCCAGCGCTTTGGCGTACGCAACTCCGGTGCCACGGTGGTGGTCGAGGGCTGCGGCAACCATGGCTGCGAGTACATGACGGGAGGTCTGGCGCTCATCCTGGGCGAGGTCGGGCAGAACTTCGCCGCCGGCATGACGGGTGGCGTGGCTTACGTCTTTGACCAGTACGGCACGCTCGATGCCCGTGTGAACCACGAGAGCGTTGAGCTTAAAGCCCCGACGGCCGGTGAGCTGGCGCAGATTCGTGCGCTCGTCCAGGAGCACGTGGACGCGACGCAGAGCCCGCGCGGCATTAAGCTGCTCTACAGCTTTGAGACGATGAGCAAGCACTTTGTGAAGGTCATTCCAACCGAGTACGAGCGCGTGCTGGCGATTGTCGCCGCCGCCGAGGCTGCCGGCAAGACGCATGCGCAGGCAGAGGAGCTGGCGTTTGACATTGTGACCGGTCGCGCCGACGCCGCCGATGTCGCTCGCTTTGATGTGGCGGGTGGTGTCGCTGGCGCTGCGCCCGCCACCGCCAGCTCTGTTGCTTCGACCAAGAAGGAGGCGTAAGTGCCATGGGTAAGCCCGGTGCTTTTCTTGATATCGATCGCGTGACCCACGAGCTGCGCCCCGTGGAGGAGCGCAGCCGCGATTTCGATCCGCTGTACGTGGAGCTCGACGACGATGCGCGCCGTGCCCAGGCGAGCCGCTGCATGATGTGTGGTGTGGCGTTTTGTCAGATGGGCGCGAGCTTTGGCAAGGCACGCCCGAGCGGCTGCCCGCTGCACAACCTGATTCCCGAGTGGAATGAGCTGGTGTACCGCGGCCGCTGGGATGAGGCTGTCGAGCGCCTGTCGCTCACCTCGCCCATGCCCGAGTTTACGAGTCGCGTGTGCCCGGCGTTGTGCGAGGCCGCGTGCAACCTGGGTTCGGTCGATGGCCAACCCACGACGATCCATGACAACGAGCGTGCGATCAGCGACCATGAGTGGGCCAACGGCGGTCCGCGCCGCTTTGAGCCGGCAGGGGAGGGCGCGCCCACGGTTGCCGTGGTGGGCTCTGGTCCTGCTGGTCTGGCGGCAGCATGGGAGCTTGCGCGTCGCGGTGCCCGCGTGACGGTGTTTGAGCGTGACGACCGCCCGGGCGGCCTGCTCATGTACGGCATTCCCAACATGAAGCTCGAGAAGTCCGTGGTCGAGCGTCGCGTGGCACTTATGCGCGAGCTGGGCATTGTGTTCGAGCTGGGTGCTGACGTGAGCGATCCCAAGGTTACCGCCAAGCTCGACGACTTTGACGCCGCCGTGGTGGCTGCCGGCGCTCGTGCTCCGCGTGGGCTTTCGGCTGCGAACATTGATGCCCCGGGCGTGGTGTATGCCGTGGACTACCTGACGGCTTCGACCGCCTCGGTGCTCGATGGCGGCGAGCCTGTCATCGATGCATGCGGCCTGGACGTCGTGGTCATTGGCGGCGGCGATACCGGTAACGACTGCGTGGGCACCGCGGTACGTCAGGGTGCGCGCAGCGTGCGCCAGTTTGAGTTCTTGCCGGCTGCGCCCGATAAGCGCGCGGCGAGCAACCCCTGGCCGCAGTGGCCCAACGTTAAGAAGACCGACTACGGCCAGCAGGAGGCTATCGCTGCGATGGGTGGCGAGATGCGTGCCTGGGGCGTGGATACGCTCGAGGTGCTGCTGGACAAGAAGGGCGCGGCTGCGGGTCTGCGCGTGGTCGATCTGGACTGGTCGGCGGGAAAGCCCGAGCGCATCGCGGGCTCCGAGCACGAGGTACCGGCGCAGCTGGTGCTCATCGCCTGCGGCTTCACGGGCCCGGAGCACAGTGTGTTCGACGCCGTTGGCGTGCCTGTTGCCACCGCTGGTCGTCCGCTGCCGGTGATGGCTGCCGAGGGCTCGCACCTTGCGGCTCGTGTCGACGGCGTCGCCGCGGATGCCGCGCCGGTGTATGTGGCGGGTGATGCTCGCAACGGCAGCTCACTCGTGGTAAACGCCGTGGCCGATGCCCTGGCCTGCGCTGCCGAAGTCGCCGACGCGCTGGAGCTGTAAGGCGGCTGTCCACAGCTGAATCGTCAAGGGCTGTCCCCAACGGCCGGCACATAAGGAACGTCCCCAAGTGCCGGCATGCTGGGGACGTTCCTTTTGGGTCGGCATTCGGGGACACTTCTTGCGGGTTTGCGACCGATTTGCTCGTTTGTCGACGCGCGAGTGTCCATTCGGCGTTTTCTTGAGCTGTGGTCACCTGTTGTTTCTGTGGTGGCTGTGGGCATATGGCTCAAAAGGGCGGGTTGGCCGTCTATGTTTACCTGCGGTTTTATTGCGGTGCGCATTTTCGGTCAAGCATCCCGTCAAGTGTTTGGTCAGCAGTTGGTTTGCAGCCGGAGGCCTATTTTGTCCGTGCTGACAGTGGCTGCCCACCCTCCTCGTAAGCTCAAATTGAGGTTCATCAGTTTGAGGAGGATGCCGTGACTGACCACGTTTTAGACCGAGCGCATCTGGCCGAAGCCGTTGGCAACGATATTGCCGACATGGCCCATTTTTGGATGCTGCGGAAGTTTCAGTTTTTGGAGCCGGCGCGCGAGCAGTTCGAGATCATTGTCGACCCGTGGCTCGGCTATTGCACCGAGCCTTCCCAAAACGAAATCATGGCCTACAACATGGCATTTACCGATTGGCTGCTCTTCGAGCGCCCCTATCGCCATGGCAAGACGCTGCTCGAGCTGTATGTTGATGAGCCGCCGGCATCGCTTTCGCCTGCCTCGCTCAAGCGGCTCGAGCAGGTATGCGACACGCAGTATTTCTCGCGCTTTGGCATTTTGGACAAGGATCCTGCGACTGGTATGGTCGCGCTGAAGGACACACGCACCGACCGTCGCTTTGACGTCTACGATCCGCATATCGTGCAAAAGGAGCATTGGAGCGACGGAGCGATTGCGGTGCGCCTCGCCTGCGTCGACGATGTCTGGCTGACGGCGGGACAACTCTATCTGTATGACATCGCACGCCTGAGTGACACGGCGGTCGATGGGCCTGGTGCGGTGCATCCGGAGGACCTGCAGGATGGCTTTGACACCTCGTGCATCAGTTTCTTCTTGCGTCTGGTCCGCGACATCATGGGCGCCCAGGGGCGGTACGTAAAGTCGCTCAACATCTACGAGCAGGAGTGGGAGTAGGGGATGTTACTGGGGTCGCTCTGCTGCCCTGACTTTGTCTCAATCTGTAACGTTTGGCGGCTGTTTGGGCCCGTAACTGTTAGAGATCGAGACATTCCCCTGATGTTGCTGGGGTGGGGCTGCAACGTATTCCGTCCCCCACATCCCCTCTTCCCTCCGTTAGCCGATATGTCCGCAGCAACCCTGCCGCGCTGGATAATAATGGACAAATGTTCAAGTTAATCGTGAGGGAGGAGCTCGATATGGCGTCTGCCGATCGTTCTACGTTGTTTATCAATGCGACCATTCTGGATGGTTCGGAGCATATGGAGCCGCAACCCGATATGGCCGTGGCCGTTGAGCGCGGTGTCATCACATGGATGGGGCGAGTGCTGTGGCGCAGGCGCCCGCGGGTGCCGAGGTTATCGACCTGGGTGGTGCGTATCTCATGCCCGGTCTCATCAATATGCACGTGCACCTGTGCGGCTCGGGCAAGCCTGTCTCGGCCGGCGATGCGGGCGCGCTGATGAAGAAGCTCGATAATCCCGTGGGCCGCACCATCGTCCGCCGCATCCTCAAAGGCAGTGCCCAGCAGCAGCTAGCAAGCGGCGTGACCACGGTGCGCGGCGCGGGCGACCCGCTGTTTGCCGATCTGGCCGTGCGCGATGCTATCGATGCCGGCAAGTATCAGGGTCCTCGCCTGGTGGCGCCGGGAACGGGCATCACGGTGCCGGGCGGCCATGGTGCGGGCCTGTTCGCCCAGGTGGCCAACAGTCCCGCCGAGGCAGCCGAACAGGTGCGCGACCTGTATGCGCGTGGTGCCGACGTCATTAAGCTGTTCGTGACGGGCGGCGTGTTCGATGCGACCGAGGTGGGCGAGCCGGGCGTGCTGCGTATGCCAGTGGAGGTTGCCGCGGCGGCATGCAAGGCGGCGCACGATATGGGCCTTCCGGTTATGGCCCATGTCGAGAGTACCGAGGGCGTGAAGGCCGCGCTTGAGGCCGGCGTTGACACGATTGAGCACGGCGCTCCGTTGACACCCGAAATCTTGGAGCTGTACCGTGGCGCCGCGGGCACGCAGCTCGAGGGGCGTGCTCCGAGTGTGACCTGCACTATCAGCCCGGCGCTGCCGTTTGTATTGCTCGACCCGGAAAAGACCCATTCTACCGATACGCAAAAGAAGAACGGCGACATCGTGTGCTCGGGCATCATCGAGAGCGCCCGTGCCGCACTGGAAGCTGGCGTTAAGGTGGGCCTTGGCACGGACTCAAGCTGCCCGTTCGTGACGCAGTATGACATGTGGCGCGAGGTCGCCTATTTTGCCAAGTATGTCGACGTGAGCAACGCCTTCGCACTGCATACAGCCACGCAGGTTAATGCCGAGCTGCTGGGGCTGGGCGGCGATACTGGCGCGATCGAGTGCGGCAAGGCTGCCGATATCTTGGTAACGCGCGAGAATCCTCTCGATAATCTGTGCGCTCTGCGTGAGCCGATACATGTGATGTGTCGCGGTGATCTGGTGCGCAAGCTCAAGGTGAAGCGCATTCCCGAGGTTGATAACGAGCTCGACGCGATTATGGCCATGCCGGCCGAGGCGTTGGCCGAGGAGCTCGCCCGCGACGGCGTGGCGTAGATGTGACAAAGGGACAGCTCCGTTGCCGCATACAAAAAGCCGAGGTCTCAACACGAGGCCTCGGCTTTTTTATCGAACAAATACTTAAGATTTGGGACAAACAAACCTGATTAATTTGTCCCGCGTGCGGGCGCTAGGAGCGGGTTTCCATCTTGGCGTGGCACTTGGGGCAGGTGACGCGGATCTTGCCCTTGCCCTTGGGGACGGACAGCATCTGACCGCAGTTGGGGCACTTGAGGTACGCCGTGGTCTTGCGACCCTTCCACATCTTCTTGGCCGTTCGCTTGGCACGTTCAAAGTCTTCCTTGCTAGTACCGGCTGCGCGCGAGGCGTTGGCCGCTGCAGCTCCGCCGCCCAAGCTGGCGACGAACTTGCCCAAGCCGGGAACATTGGCAGTCGCGGCGACAAAGGCCTCGTTCTCCTTGCGACGTGCATCGATATTTTTGGACAGGCCGCGAAGCACGCCAATCACGATGACGGCGATGGCGATCCAGCTGAGCCACTGGATGCGGGCCATCGATCCGATCATCGCGATGACGATGCCGGCAAAACCCATCACGATGGTGAGCTCGTCGGCGCCATTGCGACCCTTCATAAAGTCATTCATGCAAATTGCCTTTCATTCGATATGCCGCACGCCCTTATACCCGATTTAGAGCAAGGGGGACAGGTTAATCTGCACCAATGTGGCGCAAACGTACCTGTCCCCGGAATACCAAGACGGTGTAAAGAAGTCTGTCCCCAATGCCCCAATTACTTGGATAGCTTGTCGACGACGCGTTCGATCTCGGCGAGCTTGGCGGCCTTGAGGTCTTCGTCGCCCGATTCGATCGCCGAAGTCACGCAGCCCTCGATATGCGCCTTGAGCACGTCGGCGTTAATGCGCGCGAGGAGCGCCTGTGTGGCCATGAGCTGCGTGGAGATATCGACGCAATAACGGTCCTCATCGACCATCCGCAAAATGCCGTCGATCTGACCGCGTGCCGTCTTGAGCATGCGGGTCACCGATTTATGGTCTGCCATCATGGCGGGTCCTCGTTTCTGGTCGATCTTCCGGATGCCCCCGTCAGTTGCGGTGAAATACGGACTGTTTAAAGGCCTAGGGCGGCTCAACAGTCCGTATTTCACCGCAACTTCTGAGGATTGAGTAGGCAGCGCCTGCTACGCGGCGGTCACGGACAGGGCGTGGAACTTCTCGCCGGCGCCCTCGACGGCGGCAGCGAGCTGCTCGGCGGTCACGGTGTCGGCGCACTCCACCTGGACGGTCTGGGTCTCGTGATCGGCGTCGGCGTCGGTCACGCCGGCCACGTTGAGCAGCGCCGTCTCGACGGTGGCATCGCAGTGGCCGCACATAAGGCCGGAAGTCTTGATCTTGTAACGCATGGGTATTCCTCTCTGTTGTGTCGGCTTTCCCAGGCACCCGAGATTGACCTTCAAACCGTCGCTCGCGTACCAAAGTACGCGTCGCTCCTCTTTCAGGTCAATCTCGGGTACCTGGAAAACCCGTTCTAAATGAACGTAATAGTGATCCTATTTTGCCACTTTAGGCATAAAGGATTTTAAGCGCAGGGCATTGGACACGACGCACACGCTCGACAGGCTCATGGCCGCGGCGCCGAACATCGGTGAGAGCTGCCAGCCGGTGAGGGGGAAGAACGCGCCCGCGGCGAGCGGAATGCCGATACCGTTGTAGAACAGCGCCCAGAACAGGTCTTGCTTGATGTTGCGGATCGTGGCGCGCGAAAGCTCGATGGCGCGGGCGACGTCCATGAGGTCGCTGCGCATGAGTACCACGTCGGCGCCCTCCTTGGCGATGTCGGCGCCGGTGCCGATAGCAAGGCCCACGTCGGCGCGCGCCAGGGCGGGGGAGTCGTTGATGCCGTCGCCCACCATGGCGACCTTGCCGCCCGCATCCTGCAGCTCGCGCACGTGGCGCTCCTTGTCGGCGGGGAGGACGTCGGCGATGACCTGCTTGCTGTTCAGTCCCACGCGGCGGGCGATTGCTTCGGCCGTCACACGGTTGTCGCCGGTGAGCATGCGCACGTCGACGCCGAGCTTGCGGAGCGCGGCGATGGCCTCGGCGCTCGTCTCCTTGACCTCGTCAGCCACGGCAATGGTGCCGGCAAGCTCGCCGTTCTTGGCAAAGAACAGCGGCGTCTTGCCCTCGGCGGCAAATTGCTCGGCAAGACCCGCGGGCACGGTAACGTCCAGCTCGTCCATCAGGCGTACGTTGCCGGCGGCGATGAGGTTTTGCCCCTCGCGCGCTGTAACGCCGCGACCGGGCACGGCGGCAAAGTCCTCGACGGTGCGGGCGACAATTCCGCGCGTCTCGCACTCGGCCATAATCGCCTCGGCCAGCGGGTGCTCGCTCGAGCGCTCCAGCGCAGCGGCCAGCTTGAGCAGCGCCTTTTCACTCATGGCGGGCGATCCGTCGGCGCGCGTGGCTACCACGATATCGGTCACGGCAGGCTTGCCGCGAGTGACCGTGCCCGTCTTATCGAGCACCACGGTGCCCACGCTGCGCAGGTTCTCCAGCGCCTCGGCGCTCTTAAACAGAATGCCCATCTCGGCGCCCTTGCCGGTGCCTACCATAATGGCGACGGGCGTGGCCAGACCCAGTGCGCACGGACAGCTGATCACCAGCACAGCGACGGCGGAGGTGAGCGCTTCGTTCACGCTACCGGTCAGCACCATCCACACCACGAAGGTCACGGCCGAGATCACGAATACCACGGGAACAAACACACCGGCGACCTTGTCGGCCATGCGGGCGATGGGCGCCTTGGTGGCGTTGGCATCCTCGACGAGCTGGATAATCTTGGCGAGCGACGTGTCGGCGCCCACACGCGTGGCGCGGAAGGTAAACGAGCCCGTGCGGTTGACCGTGGCCGCGTTGACAGTGTCGCCGGCGGTCTTCTCCACGGGGATGGACTCGCCGGTCAGCGCACTTTCGTCCACGGCCGAAGCGCCCTCGAGTACGACGCCGTCGACAGGGATGGACTCGCCGGGGCGCACACGCAGTACCTGGCCGGGAAGGATGCTGTCGACGTCGACGGTGGTCTCGCTGCCGTCCTCTGCCACGACGGTCGCGGTCTTGGGTGCAAGGTCGATGAGTGCCTCGATGGCGCCGCCGGTTTTGGACTTGCTGCGCGTCTCGAGGTATTTGCCCACGGTGACGAGCGACAGGATCGTGCCGGCGCTCTCAAAATACAGGTTGTCCATGCTCGTCATCATGGCCTCGTGGATCTGACCCGCGGCTAGCTGGTCGGCCATGATGAACATGGCGTAGAGCGACCAGGCGATGGAGGCGGTGGCGCCCACGGCAATAAGGGCGTCCATGGTGGGCGCGCCGTGCGCGAGCGATTTAAACCCGTTGATAAAGTACGCGTCGTTGACATAGACGATGGGGATGAGCAGGACGAGCTCGGTGAGGGCGAGCGTCATGCTGTGGATATGGTCGGTGAAGATGCCGGGCAGCGGCCAGCCGAGCATGTGCCCCATGCCTATGTAGAACAGTGGGATGAGGAATACGATCGAGACGATGAGGCGGGTGCGCATGGCAGAGGCGGCGGCCTCCAGCTTTTTGGTGGGCGACTCCATATGGGTGACGCCAGACCTGGCTTGTACGCCGTCGCTTGAGCCGGCGGCACCGGTGCCTGCGTCGACGGGCGAGGCCGAGTAACCCGCGCGGTCGACGGCGGTGCAGATATCGTCGGGGGAGACCTGCGCGGGGTCGTAGTCGACCATCATGGAACCGGCGAGTAGGTTGACCGCGACGCTTTGGACGCCGTCGAGCTTGCTGACGGCGCGGTCCACGTGCGCCTGGCAAGCGGCGCACGTCATGCCGCCTACGTCGAACTTATCTTGAGCCATGGCTTCTCCTTTCTGTGGTTCGGTGTTGAAATTGTTAACCTGCCGATACTATACACCCATACCCCCTGGGGGTGTCCAGTACAGAAAGAAATGTATGACATTTCGTTACAGATGAGGGTGGTTGGTTGGCCGATGGACCGTCTCAACCAATCATCTCAATCTGTAACAACTAGACCCGTTTTTGTCGAGTAACTGTTACAGATCGAGACATTGCATCGAGCCACAACTTAACGTCTCAATCTGTAACATCTGGGGACCGTTTTGCCTGCTAGATGTTACAGATCGAGACAAACCATTAGAGGGTAACCTGAACATCTCAATCTGTAACAGTAAGACCGTTATTTGGGTCCTAGTTGTTACAGATTGAGATGTTGTCTCGCGGGGTTGGGGTTTGTCTCGTTCTGTAACATCTAGACCTGTATCTGCCGAGCTAGTGTTACAGATCGAGACAATTGCCGGGGAGGGGTCCCGTCACGGCAAGATGCCCGCCGCCTAGATACAGAACCCGGGGATCACACAGGTTAGCTTGTTTGGCTTTTCCGCAGGCGTTGCGTACGTAAAGACGTCGCCGTCGTGCCCCACGCGGTTCATATAGAGCGTGCCTTCGCTCTCCGATGTGTCGGGGCTCACCGTGCGCTCCCACCAACAGGTGTCCTTGCCCTTCCACTGGCGGACCATCGTCTCGTTCGTGGAATACGGGCTCACCTTGAGCTCGCGGAAGAGCTGATACTCCTTGCCCTCGCCGTTGTAGATGTCTGCCAGGTAGTGATAGTCCTCGGTAAACGAATCGGGCGGTTGCGTACCGCACAGCTCGACCATGGCGGGCAGCCAAAGGGTTGCGGGCAACTCGCTCAGGCACGATGCGCTGTTGGCGGCGCCCACATTGTTCGAGACCTTCTTGACCCCTTTAATGAGTGCGCGCAACTCGTTGGGCAGCAGCTTGAGGCCGTCGCCGTTGAGCCATTCCCGCAGCTCGCAATCTGCCCAGCCGGCGCTCGGCGGTTCAGCCGCAGCGTTGCGCTCGGCAATGCCGGCGTCGAACATAAACGTTAGCCCTGCCTTGCCCGTCCCGTCCAGAAGCTCGTCGTGGCGGATGCCCACAAGCTGAGCGCCGACGTGCAGCCCGTTGGTGAGCGTGACGCGCTTGGTGCATGGATAGGGGATATGCCCGTTGTCATCGAGCAGGTGGTAGCGCTTGGCAATCTCGCGTGCCTCGCTACGGGTCTCGGCGGCCTTAATCTTGAGCGAAATCTCCTGCAGCTGATCCCAGGTGTAGTCGTCAAGTGAACCGCGGATGCCGTCCAGGTAGTCGGGGATGCCAAAGCCATGGGTTGCCGCCCCGATAACGCCGAGCCCCGCAACGGCTGCGACAACGCCACCGATAATAAAGC
This sequence comes from Collinsella aerofaciens, assembly GCF_040910325.1. Taxonomy (GTDB): domain Bacteria; phylum Actinomycetota; class Coriobacteriia; order Coriobacteriales; family Coriobacteriaceae; genus Collinsella; species Collinsella aerofaciens_BL. The sequence continues at coordinate 31,274 of NZ_JBDGAV010000018.1, forward strand.
GGCGGCGGGTCATGGCATCGTGCCGGGCCTGCTCCAGGATCTCTCGCGCTCGCTCGCCGGCGACGTCGACCTTAAGGTGCGTGCCAGAATCGATGTCAATCGCGGCCTCGTCTCCTGTGCCTTCGCGGCCCTCGGATTCGGCATCGGTGAGGTATGCCGAGAGCACCTCGAGCATCTGCTGCTCGGTGGGACGATCGCACTGCTCGACTGAGAGACCCTTCATGATGATTTGGACGAGCGCTTCATCGCCCTCGCAGCGCGGCTCGAGCGGTGCCGGCTTGGTCTTGGTCTTTACGAGATAGAACGAGCCGGTTGCAGCGGCGTCCGTCGACTCAAAGTCAAACGGTTTGCGACCGCTGTAGAGCTGGTACAGAATGCTCGAAAGCGCGTAGACATCGATTGCCGGCGAACGGCGAAGGGCCGCGATGCCTTCGATATCCTGCGTGAGCATCTCGGGCGCGGCGTATGCGGGTGTGGCAAAGCGCCAGATGTCGGCGCGCCGGGTGATCGTGTCGTCGCCGAGAGCCATGGTCGCGGAGCCCATGTCGATGAGGCAGGGGTCAAAGGAGCAATCGGCAATCTGCTGCTCGAGCGTTCGGCTGGTGGTGCGGAACATGATATTGGCAGGCGACAGGTCGCGATGGATGACCGGATTCACGAGGCCTTGGGTCATCAAGAGCGCACGAAGCACGGCGTTTCCGACGGCGGCGACCATCTGGGTGGTCAGCCCGCCCGAGGCGTCGTGCGGAAGCAGGGGCAGCGCCTGCTTGAGCGAGGTGCCCTCGACCCACTCCATGAGGATGAGCGGGTCATCCTCGCACGATCCGTAGCCATAGACGCGCGGAAATCCGCGCAGGTGCGAGACGGTACACAGATGACGGTACTCCTCGAACAGCGCGGCGGTGTTGGCCAGGTGAGCGGCTGATTGCTCGGCGGAGCGGTCGGGGGCTTGGCCGGAAAGGACGGCGTTGTCCTTGAGCAGCTTGACGGCAAAGACCTCGCCGCTTGTGTTGGTCGCGCGAAGCACGTGCCCGATATTGCCGTTGTTGCGGTGGGCCGTCTGGAGAATAAACGTCATAAACCGACGCTTGGCGTCGTCCTCGGCGCTGGGGTCGACCGCCACGGCGGTATCGAACGTGTCAAGACGGATGAGCTTGTCGCCATAGGCGCTATCGGTAGTATCCATGGCGTTCCTTTGTCTGGCATGGGTTGCCGCACGTATGCGTCGGCAGTGCGGCTATTGGTAAAGCATCATGATAGCCGCACTGCCAGCGTATGCCGCTGAGTATTGTCGTTTATGACGCAGAAGGTAGAAGACAAAAGACGGGTGGCGACCGTTTTTCGATCGCCGCCCGCGCGCTAGTCCACAATGACAAGGAATGTCGTGTAGAGGCCAAGATGGAGCCTGTCGCTGTTTTCGATTTCCACCGGGGGATAGATTTTGCCAGGCTCGCGTTGGTCACGCGGCGGCTCAATCACAATGTCGCCGTCGCCTGCGCCCGATTCGAGTACCGTGCCGTTGGTCGATCCAAGGCCCTGGGCGTACCAGTGCTCACCCTCAAGCCAAATGCGAAGATGCTCGCGCGATGCGTCGGCGCCCACATCGGTGATGCTGGGCGAGGTTTTGGGCAAAGAACCAATCACGGTGCCGCGCGGATCGCGTGTGAGGGGATGGATTTGCATGTCAACGCTGTTTCCGGCGTGCGTCCTAAGCAAGCCGAGGTTGGGAGCGACGGCGCGCGGTTGATCCAAGCTGCTCAAAAAACTACGACCGACGGTGGTCTCGGTGGTGCCAAAATGCCCGCCCGTCTTGCTATCGCAAAAACGCTCAACGGTTGCTACGCCTTGAACGGGGTCGGCGAGCGCCCCCGTTGCCACAAAGAGCATAAGGTAAAGCGTGCTTTTCTCGCGCATGGCATTGCCGTCAAAGTTGTCGATGCGATTGAGGGCATTTGCATATAGGCGGCTGTCCAGCTTGTAGCTGGCGAGAGCCGACATCATTTCGTTGGCGGCCGGACCGCGATAGTGCTCAGCGATTGCCCGATAGGCGGACTCGCCGCCGCCGAGCTTGCTGCAGATTGCCGAGGAAAGGTTGAGCGTGGTGACGGTAAAGTCGCTGTAGATGGAGGGCGCGCACTGGTCAGGCTTGCGATGGACGATGTAACGGGTGAGATACGAGCGGTTGGAAGAGCATTTCTCGAGCAGGGTACTGCCGAGATAAGAGTTTCCATTGATGAGCATTCGGGCGATCTCGAGATGTTTAAGACCGCCGAACGAGCGAATATCGTTATAGAGGACCGAGCAAGGCGTCTCTGCTGCCACGGATACCTCCTTTGATTGCTTCCTAGCCAATATGGCGATAGGAATTAATGGCCCCCGGTGGGCGACGTATTAAATGGCTGCGCAATATATAGCGTAACCAAAGCAACATTATAGGCCACATGTTCGAAATTGCAGGAAGACTGAGAGATTTGGTTTGGACTGGACGGAAATCCCCCTCTGTCTTGATCTATAACAATTAGGACCCGGTTTTGTCCCGCAGCTGTTACAGATTGAGACAATCAGCCGGGCCCACCTCGTCCACCTCGTCATCTGTGGTTTACGTGGGGGCATGCGAAGCACGGGTATACTAACCGGCGGCGAATCTGCTCCATCGCTTAGAGCTGCTGCGTCTGGACGGCGCGTGATAGGGCTGCCAAAGCGATCGCCAGCGTGCTGAGCAACGTCCTCTCTGTGCGCACCTGTTTTGTATGTATTAGCGCACTACCAAGCACGCCCGCGCGGCCGCATGCCGCGCCCATAGTGCGTGCAGATAAGGAACAACAACATATGCGTAATTCTGTATCCGACGTCACGGACGCCGAGATTCTGGACGAGACCCGCGAGGCCATGACTCAGGCTGCCTTCGATGCTGCCGACGAGGCCAGTGCCGCCGAGACCGTCGAGTCCGCGACCGAGAACCTGCCCGCCTTTGACGAGCTGGGACTTTCGGACGAGATGCTTCGTGCCATCGAGAACCTGGGCTACACGGCGCCCACGCCTGTCCAGGCCGGCTCCATCCCCGTGGTGCTCGAGGGTCGCGACCTGCTTGCCGCCGCTCAGACCGGCACCGGCAAGACGGCCGCCTTCCTGCTGCCGACCATGAACAACCTGGAGCACATCGCTCCGCCTAAGCCCGTGCGCGAGCGTGGCGGTCGCAATCGCCGTCGCGGCGCCAAGAAGCCCGAGGGCAACGGCCGCGGCCCCGTGATGCTCGTCATCACCCCCACGCGCGAGCTCGCCCAGCAGATCGACGAGGTCGCCAGCAAGATTGCCGACGTCACCGGCCATGTTGCCGTGACCGTAGTGGGCGGCGTGAGCTACAAGCCCCAGACCGCGGCGCTCAAGTATGGCTGCGACATCCTAGTTGCCACGCCGGGCCGTCTGGTCGACCTGATCGAGCAGGGCGCCTGCCACCTGAACGAGGTCAAGGTGCTGGTGCTCGACGAGGCCGACCGCATGCTCGACATGGGCTTTTTGCCCGCCGTCCGCCGCATTGTGCGCGAGACGCCGGCCGAGCGCCAGACGCTGCTGTTCTCGGCGACCCTCGACGAGGAGGCCGTGGGTGAGATCACCGACCTGGTGAGCGACCCGGCTCGCGTGGAGATCGCACCGGCCACGTCGACCGCCGACACCGTCGACCAGTTTGTGTTCCCGGTGTCCATCGAGGCCAAGAACAACCTGTTGCCCGAGTTTCTCAAGAAGGAGGGCCCGGAGCGCACCATCGTCTTTATGCGCACCAAGCACCGCGCCGACAGCTGCTGCCGTCGTCTGGAGCGTAAGGGCATCAAGGCTGCCGCGATTCACGGTAACCGCAGCCAGGCCCAGCGCGAGCGTGCCCTTTCGGCCTTCCGCGACGGCACCGTCGACGTGCTGGTGGCGACCGACGTGCTCGCCCGCGGCATCGACATCAGCGACGTGCGCTATGTCGTGAACTTTGACGTGCCGGCCGAGCCGACCGACTACATCCACCGTATTGGCCGTACGGGTCGTGCCGGCGAGCTGGGCTGGGCCATCACGTTTGTGACCGAGCAGGATGTCGATGAGTTCTACGAGATCGAGAAGCTCATGGACAAGACCGCCGACATCTACGAGGCCGGCGACCTGCACGTGGGTCCCAACCCGCCCGCGGTTGATCCCGAGCGCGACCCTGCGGCCTTTAAGGTGAAGAAGAAGACCAAGCGCGGCAAGTCCAAGAGCAAGAAGAAGCTTGAGCAGGCGCGTCGCGACGGCAAGCGCAACGGCGACGATTACGGCGATGTGGCCGGTCGTTCCAACCGCGGTCGCGACGAGCGCCGTGGCGATGGCGAGCGTCCGAGCCGTCCCAAGCGCGGTGGCAAGACCCGCGTGCGCGAGGGCGTTCAGGCTCGCGTGGACGAGGCTGTGGAGAGCGTGGCTCGCGAGGTGGCTGCCGAGGAGCGCGCTGGTGCTGGTGCCGCTGAGCAGCCTGCGCGCGGCAACCGTGCCGAGCGTCGTGCCAAGCAGTTCCAGGGTGAGGCACATCGCCGTCGTCGCGAGGATGAGGATCGCGGTGGCCGTCGTCGTGTCGAGCGCGAGGACGAGGGCCGCGGTTCGCGCGGTGGCAAGCGCGGTTCGGGCGACCGCCGTCGTTCCGGTCGTGATGGCGAGCGCGGTGGCCGTGATGAGCGTCGCGGCGGCGAGGGTCGTGGTGAGCGTGCTGCCCGTGGCGGTGAGTCCCGCGGCGGCAAGCGCTTTGAAGAGCGCGGTAGCCGCGGCGGCGAGCGTCGCGAGGGTGCTCGCGGCAATGGCGGCCGCGGCGGCGCTGGTCGTTCTAACGAGTCGCGCGATCGTCGTGACCCGCGTGCCAGCCGCGATCGTCGCGATGACTGGCGCAACTACGACGATACCCGCGAGGAGCGTCGTGGCGGCTATCGTGGTGGTCGTGGCGGCAACCAGGCCGGCTCCCGTGGCGGCCGTGCCGGCGGTCGCGATAACCGTGGCAGCTATGGCAACGGCCGTGGCGGCAAGCGCGGCGGCAGCTCCCGTCGTCCCGGTGACGGCGGCGGCAAGCGTAAATAACACACGCATCGCCCGCTAGAGCGAGGTGAACCAAGGGCCCCGAGCAACTACGCTCGGGGCCCTTTTTGTTTGCCGTATCCGATCGCTAGTTCAAATGTGATTTCCTCGGGAATGCATCTAGAGGATGCCGTGGGCCTGTTTCCTACCATGCGGCAATGGGTCCCATGGGGTGCGCCGTGCATTTTTTGGAGTATTCTGCAGTTCGAGTTGTCTGCATATGATTTGACGTCGCCAACGGTGGCTTTCGGATATCCCTAGCGAGCGTTCTGAGTCAGATTTCGTCGTTTTCCGGAGCAGGGGCGCGTCATTCTCGCCATGTCGGAACCCAAAATGACGCAGCGCCCTAAAGGTTTGCCCGCTCGGGGTATTGCTGGCGCGGTCACGTTGCAGAATACTCCGTTTTTTGCACGGGCCAGGATGGGGTACCTCGGGAGAACACGGCGGTATCCCGTAAATATATACAATCTGTACCGTAATTTATACAAAACGAAGAGGCAGACAGCGTAGGGTGGGTGCATTGGGGTGCTTGGTGCATCAAAACGGGGACCCCACGTGCCGTATACTCTGGCTGGATGTGAAAGCGGCTTGACGCGTTGCCAGGCGTAGGGGAGGGTGCCTCGATGAGCGTATTCGAAATTGTGTTTAGTCCGACGGGTGGAACGCAGAAGGTGTCTGGCCTTGTGGCCGGGGCACTGGACAAGAATACCGTTACCGTCGATCTGACCGTTAGCGGGCTAGATTTCAGCGCTGTCTCGATGACCGAGGACGACGTGGCCGTAATCTCTGTGCCGGCGTATGCCGGTAGAATCCCGGCTGTGGTGGCTGACCGGTTGGGCATGGTGCGCGGCAACGGGGCTCGGGCTGTTTTGGTTTGCGTATACGGAAACCGCGCGTTTGAGGACACGCTCGTAGAGCTGGAGGACGTTGCGAAGCATGCGGGATTCCGGGTGATCGCGGCAGTTGCAGCCATTGCAGAACATTCCATTGCACGACAGTTTGCTGCCGGTCGTCCGGATGCGCAGGATACGGCGCAGCTCGCAGAGTTTGCGCAGCAAATTCAGCAAAAGCTGTTGGCTGAGGATACATCCGAGCCCTCTATTCCCGGCAATCGTCCTTATAAACAAGCCGGAGGTCACCGCATGGCACCCGAGGCAACAGGGGATTGTGTCTCCTGCGGTGCATGCGCCGCGGCGTGCCCCGTTTGTGCTATCGACAAGGGTGACCCCAAACGAGCAGCTGGCGAGGCGTGCATCTCCTGCATGCGCTGCATTGCCGTATGTCCGCGAGGCGCTCGTAAGCTTGATCCCAACAAGCTATCCGCTGTTTCCCAGATGCTGAGCAAGGTTTGCGTCGCGCGGAAGGAATGCGAGCTCTTCATCTAGCGCAAGTGAGATTGGTGCAAACAAACCTGGCCCTTTTGCACCAAAAACGATCCGTTTTCCTCCGTTCCCAAGGGATCATGTGATCCGAAGGGGACGGAGGAAAACGGATCAAAAAGGAAAAATAGTAAGGCGCTCTTTTTCACATTGAATATTGCAATTTGGTAACGCGTTTTATCAAATATGGCATTTATCTGCGGTAATGTTCTATTTCACCGCTGAGGGTGACATTTTATACCGCCTGCCGAACCGTATGGAGACCTCACAACTTTTTAGGTCAGTGTTGTGCGTGTAGCAATTTCGCCCGGCCTCGCCTCCGGGCTGCCATGTGAGAGGGGATCTTATGGCTCGACTGCACGTAATGGAACGCAGCCACGCTCAGGCCGTCATGGACGACCTGCACGATGCGCTCGGACGTCGTCTGGCGGTGAGTTCGCTCGCCCCGTGTCCCGTTGAGTTTACGGCAGCGCTCGTCAACCTGTGCTCCACCCAGAGCTGCGGCAAGTGCACGCCCTGCCGCGTGGGCCTGAGCGCGCTGAGCGATCTGCTCGCCGATGTGCTCGAGGGCCGCGCCGACGAGTCCACGCTCAATCTGATCGAGCGCACCGCCCGCACCATCTATCTTTCGAGCGATTGCGCCATCGGTTACGAGGCCGGCGCCATGGCGCTTACGGCTATCCGCGGTTTCCGTGACGATTTTGAGCACCACATCCGCGAGCACTCCTGTGGCTTTGACCGCGAGGCCCGCGTCCCGTGCGTCTCGGGCTGTCCGGCGCATGTCGACATTCCCGGTTACATTTCGCTCGTCGAGGCCGGCCGCTATGCCGATGCCGTCAAGGTCATCCGCAAGAATAACCCGCTGCCGCTCGTTTGCGGCCTGGTGTGCGAGCATCCCTGCGAGATGCATTGCCGCCGTGGCATGGTCGACGACCCCATGAACATCCTCGCCCTCAAGCGTTTTGCCGTTGAGCACAGTGACCTCAACGACCACAAGCCGCATGTAGTGGACAACACCGGTAAGCGCGTCTCCGTGATCGGCGGCGGCCCGGCTGGCCTTTCCTGTGCCTACTACCTGGCCGTGATGGGCCACAAGGTGACCATTTTTGAGCAGCGCCACCACTTGGGCGGCATGCTGCGCTACGGCATCCCCAGCTATCGTCTGCCGCGCGAGCGCCTGCAGGCCGAGATCGACTGGATCTTGAGCGCCGGCATCGACGTTGAGCTCGATCACTCCGTGAACGGCGAGGAGCTCGCTCGCCTGCGCGACGAGTTCGATGCCGTCTACCTGGCCATCGGTGCCCATAGCGACAAGAAGCTCGGCCTTCCGGGTGAAGAGGCGCCCGGCGTGGAGTCGGCCGTCAAGATGCTGCGCGCCATCGGAGACGACGAGCTGCCCGACCTGAGCGGCCAGCGCGTGTGCGTCATCGGCGGCGGCAACGTGGCCATGGACGTGGCGCGCTCTGCCGTGCGCTGCGGTGCCGAAAAGGTGAGCATCGTCTACCGCCGTCGCATCTGCGATATGACGGCCCAGGACGCCGAGATTGCCGGCGCCCAGGCCGAGGGTTGCGAGGTTCTGGAGCTCACGGCGCCGCTCGCCATCGAGACGGGCGAAGATGGTCGCGTGAGCGGCCTGCGCGTGCAACCGCAGATTATCGGCGAGCCCCGCCGCGGTCGTCCGGCTCCGCGTGCCGCCGCTACGCCCGAGCGCGTCATCCCCTGCGAGCGCGTGTTTGTCGCCATTGGCCAGGACATCGATTCCAAGCCGTTTGAGGACATGGGCATCGCCTGCAAGTGGGGTTGCGTGGTCACCGACTCGGACGGTGCCGTGCCCAACTTCGATGGCCTCTTTAGCGGCGGCGACTGCCAGACCGGCCCCGCCACCGTCATCCGTGCCATCAACGCCGGCCGCGTGGCTTCGGCAAACATCGACCGCTATCTGGGCTTCGACCACAAGATCAAGCTCGACGTGGAGCTGCCGACCGTTCAGTTTAAGGGCAAGCACGAGTGCGGCCGCTGCGAGCTGGGTGAGCGCGAGGCCGGCGAGCGTATTCACGATTGGAATCTGGTCGAGCAGGGCCTTACCGAGGAGGAGGCGCGCCAGGAGGCAAGCCGCTGCCTGCGTTGCGACCACTTTGGTTTTGGCGCGTTCCGCGGAGGGAGGAACCTGGAATGGTAGAGCTCAACAACCCCACTGTCAGCGATAACACCGAAAGCGGAGCACTCAATATGGTCAAGCTCACTATCGATAATTGCGAGGTCGTGGTGCCTGAGCACACCACGATCCTGGACGCGGCCAAGTCCGTCGGCATCCAGATTCCCACCCTGTGCTACCTGCGCGATCTGAACGAGATCGGCGGCTGCCGCGTGTGCGTGGTCGAGGTTGAGGGCTGCGACCAGCTGGTTGCCGCCTGCAACAACTACGTGCTCGATGGCATGGTGGTCCACACCAACAGCCCCAAGGCCCGCGAGGCGCGCCGCACCAACGTGCAGCTGCTGCTTTCGCAGCACGATTCACGCTGCACGAGCTGTGTGCGCAGCGGTAACTGCAACCTGCAGACCATTGCCAACGACCTGGGCATTTTCTATCTGCCGTATCAAAGGCATTTGGCGGGCGAGGGCTGGGATTTCGATTTCCCCATCATCCGCGAAAACGACAAGTGCATTAAATGCATGCGCTGCATCAAGGTGTGCGAGAGCGTACAGGGCCTAGGGATTTGGGACCTGACCAACCGCGCCACGCATACCGCCGTGGGCACCCGCGGGCGCGTGCCGATCGGCAAGACCGATTGCGTCGCGTGCGGCCAGTGCATCACGCATTGCCCGACGGGCGCGCTGCGCGAGCGCGACGACACCGAGACCGTGTTTGACGCGCTCGCTAATCCCGACAAGATCGTGCTGGTGCAGATCGCGCCGGCCGTGCGTAGTGCTTGGGGCGAGGAGCTCGGCATTCCGCGCGAGGAGGCAACCGTCGAGCGTCTGGCTTGCGCGCTGCGCCGCGTAGGCTTTGAGTATGTGTTCGATACCGATTTCTCGGCCGACCTCACCATTATGGAGGAGGGCTCCGAGCTGCTCGAGCGCCTGGGCGCCGCCGCTAAGGGTGAGGGCGACAGCCGCGGCTGGCCCATGTTTACGAGCTGCTGCCCGGGCTGGGTGCGCTTTGTGAAGGCACGTTACCCCGAGTTTGTCGACAGCCTGTCCACGTCAAAGTCGCCGCAGCAGATGTTCGGCGCTATCGCCAAGACCTACTACGCCAAGGTGCTGGGCGTGGAGCCCGAGCGTCTGTTCGTGGTGTCCGTTATGCCATGCACGGCCAAGAAGGCCGAGTGTGCGCTGCCGAGCATGATGGGCGAGGGCGGCGCGCCCGACGTGGACGTTGCGCTGACGGTGCGCGAGATGGTGCGCATGATCCGCGCGAGCCACGTGAGCGTTGACACGCTGGTCGAGGAGCCGCTCGATACGCCGTTGGGCTTTGGCACGGGCGCGGGTGTGATCTTTGGCGCCACGGGCGGCGTGATGGAGGCCGCCGTGCGCTCGGCATATTACCTGGTGACGGGCAAGAACCCGGATGCCGACTTCTTCACTGACGTGCGCGGACTCGAGGGCTGGAAGGAGGCCGTGGCCGATATCGACGGTACCAAGGTGCGCGTCGCCGTGGCGCACGGGCTGGGCAACGCCGCCCGTCTGCTCGACGCGATTCGCGACGGCCGTGTGAGATATGACTTTGTTGAGGTCATGGCGTGCCCGGGCGGCTGCGTCGGTGGCGGCGGTCAGCCCATCCACGACGGCTGCGAGCTGGCGGCTGAGCGTGGCCAGGTGCTGTGGAGCCTGGATGCCGCTGCGGACATTCGCTTCTCGCACGAGAATCCCGATGTTCAGGCGTGCTATAGCGAGTTCTTGGGTGCGCCGCTCTCGCCGCTGGCCGAGGAATTGCTGCATACCGACCATCACGCATGGACGATGCCTAACGAGGGGGCGTGCTAACGATGCGCGCGTTTGATTTTGAAATGTCGCGCCGGGGGTTTGCCTCGGCGCTCGCCGCGGGTGCGCTGTCGCTTGCGCTGGCTGGCTGCGGCGGCGGAGCTGCGGGGGCCGGGTCTGCTGCGGGCTCGGCTGCCGGGTCTGCCGCTGACGGTGCCGCTGCCGAGCCGGTCGAGGTACACGTCGCCTCGCTCAAGGGCCCGACGTCGATTGGGCTGGTGCAGTTTATGGACCAGGCGGCCGAAGGTGCCACGGACAACGAGTTCGACTTTGCGATCAACACTGCCGCCGACGAGATTGTGCCCAAGGTGATTCAGGGCGATATCGACATTGCCCTGGTGCCGGCCAACGTGGCGAGCGTGCTCTACAACAAGACCGAGGGCGCGGTGCAGGTCATAGACATCAACACGCTGGGCGTGCTGAACGTTGTGACGGGCGACGCGAGTGTGGCCTCGTTTGGCGATCTGGCGGGCCATACTGTCTATATGACGGGCAAGGGCACCACGCCGGAGTACGTCATGAACTACCTGTTGGAGCGCGCGGGCCTGACCGGCCAGGTGGCGCTTGAGTTTAAGAGCGAGCCCACCGAGGTACTGTCGGCGTTGCTTGCTGATCCGTCTGCCGTGGGCGTGCTGCCCGAGCCGTTCAAGACCGCTGCCATCGCAAAGAGCGAAGGCAGGCTGTCGGCTCCGGTAAGTCTGACCGATGTGTGGGATGAGCTGGCAGGTGACACGGGTTCGCGCCTGCTGACGGGCGTGACCGTGGTGTGCCGTGCCTTTGCCGAGGAGCATCCCGAGGTCGTGGCGGAATTCCTGAGCTGCCATGTTGCGAGCGTTGAGGCCGTGAACGCGGCGCCGGCGGACTGGGCTCAGGCCGTGGTCGATGCGGGTATCGTCGATAACGCCGCGATTGCCGAAAAGGCGATTCCCGGGTGCATGCTCGTGTGCCAGACGGGGAAGGATATGAAGGCGGCGCTCGGTGGGTACCTGCAGGTGCTGGCCGATGCGGACGCGAGCGCCGTGGGCGGAAAGCTCCCGGCTGACGATTTCTACTACATGGAGTAGCCCGTGCGTGCGTTTGCTCGACAAATGGCAGAGCGTATGAAGGCGGTGGCGGCAGCAGGTGCCGTTGCCGCCTTTTGGCTTGCCGTGTGGGTCTTCGCGGCGGCGCTGGTGGCGCAGCCGTTGATTTTGCCGGGGCCGGGCGCTGTTGTGGTGGCGTTGCTACGGCTGGTGTGCGATGCCGCCACGTGGGCGATTCTGGCGGGCTCGGGTGCGCGGATTCTAGGCGGTTTGGCGCTTGCCGCGGTGTGCGGCGGTGTGCTGGCGGGGGCCTCGGTGCGGTCGCGAACGTTTGCCCGCCTGGTGGCGCCGGCGCTTTCGTTTGTTAAGGCGACACCGGTTGCCTGCGTGGTGGTCCTGCTGCTCATTTGGTTGGGGTCGGCGCGCGTGAGCATTGCGGCGGTCTTTTTGATGGCGCTGCCGGGCGTGTATTTTTCGCTGGTTGAGGGTTTGACGCAAGCGGATAAGCCACTGGAGCAGATGTTTCGTCTGCATGGCGTGCGGGGTTGGCGTCTGTTTTGCGCCCACACCTGGCGCGAGGTCCTGCCGTTTGTGCTTTCGTGTTCCCGCGCCGTGATTGGCATGAGCTGGAAGGCCGGCGTGGCGGCGGAGCTCATCGGCATGGCGACGGGCACCGTGGGCGAACGCATCTATCAGGCGAAGCTGCTCATCGAGACGGCTGACCTGCTGGCGTGGACCGTGCTGGTCGTTGCCGCCTCGTGGGCGTGCGAGCGTGTGCTGGTGTGGCTGCTGCGGGTTTCGGGGCCCGTAGCGTGGCGCGCTGCCGTGCGGGCGCATGGGTGTGGTAGTCGCGGACGTGCGGGCGGCTCTGCTGGCGGCAGGGCTGCTGCGGAGCTTGCGCTCGCCGTGGGCGACCGAGCGCCCTGGGTGCCGGCGCTCGATGGACTGGTACTTCGCGTTTCTGCTGGTGGGCGCACCTGCGTGATGGGCGCTTCGGGCGTGGGCAAGTCGACGCTGCTTGCGCTGGCGGCGGGCGAGTGCGCGCCGTGCTCCATGGTGTTTCAGGATGTGCGCCTGGTAGAGGGCGCCTCGGCTTTGGATAACGTGCTGGTGTGCGCCGACGCGCGCGTGGATGCCTCGAGTGCCGCAGCCCTGTTGCGCCTGCTGGTGCCGGGGGTCGATGTACATGCTCGTGTGGCCGAGCTCTCGGGCGGGCAGCGCCGTCGCGTCGAGATTGCCCGAGCCCTGCTGTGCCCAGGCGACGCGGTGATTCTGGACGAGCCCTTTACCGGTCTAGATACCGCTGCGCGCGACGCATGCGCCGAGGCCGTGCTCGACTTGCTCGACGGCCGTATGCTGTTGCTTGCCACGCACGATTCCGCTGACGCTCGGGCCCTCAATATCTCGGACATCATCACGCTCTAAATACTTACCCAGCAACAAAATGATCCGTTTTTCTCCGTCTCCATAGGGCCGGGTATGGTATTCTATCTGCGGGGTAATACTTAGGAATACCAAGTAATACCAACGCCGTAGAAACAAACTCCAGATGCGGGCCAATCGGGTTGCCTTCACAGCCCGTCGCCCAGCCGCGTGGCCCGCATCTATCCGCATCACCGTCGTTTCAAAAAGGAAGCGCCATGGCAGAACACATGACCCCGGTTGTCGCGAAGGTCTTGCCCGAGGAAAAGGCGGCCTTCGCGGCGGCAACCCAGCTCGTGGGCACCACGCCGTCCAACGCCATCCGCATGTTTATCGCCGCGTTCAATCGCTGCGGCACCTTCCCGTTCGACATTTCGCCCAACGGGGCCTTTGGCGCTGCGCCCGATTCTCGTCAACAATGACCGTCCCAAACTGCCGGCACTTGGGGACGTTCCTTTTCAGCCGGCAGTTAAGGAACGTCCCTAAGTGCCGGGTTTTGAGGAGGTTGGCATGCTCAATGCGATGGCGTGGGCGCTTGCCTGTTTTGGCGTTGTCGCTGCCGATATAGCCCTGAGCGTGGTTCTGTTTTCAGTTCTCGATGCCGTGTCGGTGCTGACGGGTTTCCCGATCGACAACCTCGATATTCAATGGTTCCAGGCTGCCGCTCAGACGGCGTCATTTTTGATGGCGCTGCTGTGGTGGCGTTATCTGTGGCCCCGCTCCTTCATGGCACGCCGGCAAGGCGAGCGCCCGCTCGGTGGGGGAGCAAGCGCGGCATGGAAGCGCATTGCCTGCGTTGTCGTGATCGGCCTATCCATGCAGGTGGTCATTAGCTACCTATGCGACGGCGTGCTGTCGCTGCTGCCCGAGGTCGCGGCAGACTATAGCGAGCTCGTCGAGGAAACGGGCATGGGCGATACCAGCCTTCTTGCCGTCCTGACCACGGTGCTCGGCACTCCGTTTTGCGAGGAACTGCTGGTGCGCGGCATCATCTTTGAGTTTTCGCTGCGTGCGTTTAATCCACAGTGCCGTTCGCTCTGGAAGCGCCGGCGCCGCGCGAACGCGCAAGACGGCGCCATGGTGCCCTGGGCGGCCCCAAGCACGTGGGGTATCGCCGCGGCAATCGTGCTGCAGGCGGCCATCTTTGGCTTTATGCATATGAACTGGGTGCAGGGCTGCTATGCGGGCGCTGCCGGCCTCATTTTTGGTTGGGTGTTCGTGACCACCGGAAAGTTCCGCTACACGATCCTGCTGCATTTTGCCTTTAACGCCGGGTCGTATCTCATGACGTTGCTGTGGTTTGTGAACACGCCGCTCGACGTTGTGGTCACGGTTGGCATCGCCGGCTTTGTGCTGGTAGAGGCGATGCACTCGCTGCTTCGATTGCGCATTCCCGTGTCGCGCGAAGCTGATCGGTCTGAGTAATAACGCCTTTAATTAGACCGATGCGTCCTGAACGCACCTGGCGTTTCGCCGAATGCTTCTTTAAATTTTGAGTAAAAGAATGACATGTTGGAGATGCCGACTTTTCGGGCTACATACTGCACGCTGCGCTCGGTGTTATTGAGAAGATATGCCGCCTCTGCGAGCTGCTGGTTGAGCTTGATTTGCGAAAACGTTTTGCCGGTTTTTTGCTTGATCAAGCTGCTGAGATAGCTGGTGCTATAACCCGTATCGCTCGCAATGCTTTCGAGTGTGCAGTCGCCGTAGCTTCGCTCAATATGATTCAGAATCGACACGATGCGTTCGTCCGACATGATCGCCTGGTTATCAGTTGCGGAGCGTCGGTACAGTCCTCGAATGAGAACAAGGAATAGGCTGACGGCGAGGTGCCTCATGAGTTCATTGGAATAGGCATCTTTAAAGTGATATTCGATAAAGAGCATCTCGATGAGGCGTCGCGCATGTCGGGCGCATTCCTCTGGAAGAATGAGATATTCTCGGGCCTCGCGGTTTTTGGACACATAATCAAATAGAAGATTCGTTAATGGTGACGCGCCGGGTAGCTGGCTCAGGAACAACGAATCGAACATTTCTTTTTTGAAGACGATCGAAATGACGATATCATGCTCGCCCTTAACGTATGGAACGCTTCTGACTACGCCGGTGTTGCAAATGAGCACGTCGCCCTTTTTAAGGAGTAGTCGCCGTCCGTTGACGATAAACGTGCAGACGCCGTCGTACACGTAGTTAAGCTCCATATCCCGATTGATATGAGGAGGAATATCGGTAAAGCGCGACTCCTTGATAAGGCCCACGGGGTTTTCGTCGAGAGTTTCTTTCCAATCAAACAGATAGACCTCTTCGCCGTTAATGGTTGTGGTTTCCACCCTGTTATATCGCGGGCTGAGTTCTCCCGGATGTGTGCGATGCCACTCTTCGGTCTCGGTATGCGTATAGAGCAGCTGTTTGAGATTCGAATCCATGGGGTGCTCCAGGGGTGAACGGTAGAATCGATGCCTTAAACGGTATTATATCTAAAAAAATGTTATAAACCCACGCTTTCTATGCGATATCTTATGCATCTTGTTCTTCCTAGTATTGGGTTATCCGCTGGAGCATCCGATCAAGGAGGGCAAATGAGTAAGTTAAAACATGGGTTTGACTCCGACTTTTTATGGGGCGGAGCCATATCGTGCTCGCAGGCCGATGGTGCCTGGAATGAGGGCGGAAAGGGAAAGTCGACGCAGGATTGTCGATGGCTGGATGGTACCTGGACTCATGACCAGATTGAGGACAAGCATCAAAACAACCCCTTCTGCCATGACGAACTAATGAACGCTCTCGCAGATGATGGTGTTGAGTTCTACCCGTTTAGGCGCGGTAACGACTTCTATCATCACTACCGTGAGGACATCGCGCTTTTTGCGGAGATGGGCCTCAAGCTGTTCCGCACTTCTATTTGCTGGAGCCGAATCTATCCTAACGGAGATGATCTTGAACCTAACCGCGAAGGCATCGAGTGGTATCGAAGCATGCTGGGTGAGTGCAAAAAGCACGGCATTAAAACCTTCGTCACCATGCTCCACTATGACATCCCGGTAAATCTTGTCACCACATATGGGGGATGGAAGAATCGCAAGACGATTGATTTCTTCGCCCGCTATGTCGAGACAATCGTTACGGAATTGGGCGATCTGGTCGATTTCTGGCTGCCTTTTAACGAGTTCAATGCAGCGCGTTTTTCGCCTTGGGACGGGGTCTGTCTGGTCAAAGACGAAGAGGGGGAGAACTTCGATCGAGCCATCTTCCAGTGCCTGCACCACGAGTTCGTTGCCAATGCGCGTGCCGTCGAGATTGTCCATCGTCTTTCGCCCGATACTCCCGTTGGCGGCATGATCGCTCGATTCTGTACGTATCCCGCCACCTGCCGTCCCGAAGATAACATGCAGGCTATTCACGACGACCAGTATTCCAACTGGTTCTATACGGACGTGATGGCTCGTGGAAAATACCCCGCTTATATGAATCGCTATTTCGACGCGTGCGATATCGAGATTCAAATGGAGCCGGGCGATGAAGAGCTCATCGCTCGCAACACGGTCGACTTCCTGGCCTTCTCGTACTACTTTTCCCAGGTATCCACCTGCGATCAGGGATGGGAGAAGACTGCGGGAAATCTGGTCATGGCAAACAAGAACCCTTATCTCGAGACGAGTGAGTGGGGCTGGCAGCTCGATCCCATTGGCCTGAGGGTTACCCTTAACCAGATGTATGACCGCTATGGGCTGCCCCTGTATATCGCCGAGAACGGCCTCGGTACATCTGATGTAGTCGAGGAGGATGGCAGCATCCACGACGAGTATCGAATCGATTATTTGCGCCAGCACATAAAGTGCCTTAAGGAAGCAGTGATCGATGGCGTTGACGTGCGCGGATACATGATCTGGGGATTCATTGACCTTGTTGCCTGCGGTCCTCTTACGATGGACAAGCGCTACGGGCTTATCTATGTCGATCTGGATAATTGCGGCAACGGCACTGCGGAGCGCTCGCGTAAAGACTCTTTCTATTGGTATCAGAAATGTATCGCCACTAATGGCGAGGATCTTGGGTAGGAGTGATTGTCGTGGCAGACAAGAAGGAACTGGCCGCTCGTGTCCTCGAGCTCGTGGGCGGCGCCGATAACGTTGTTATGGCAACGCACTGCATTACAAGGCTCAGATTCAACCTGAAGGACGATAGCAAGGCAGATCTGGAGGCCCTTAAGACGCTTGACGGCGCCTTGGGCGCGCAGGTTAAAGACGGGCAGTGGCAGGTTATCATCGGCGCCAGCGTGGGGTCGGTATATGACGAATTGGAGCCCATGCTAGGTGACAGGATGGGTGGCGAGGTCTCCGCCGACGCCGAGCAGCCTGAGCTCCAAAAAGGTTCGGCTCGCGTATTCGATATCATCACCGGCATCTTCTCCGCTATCATTCCCGCACTGGTGGCGGGAGGCATCGTAAAGGGCATCCTGGCTGCTATCGCGGCTTTTGGAATCGACACGGGTGCCGGCGACTTTGCGATATTCAATATGATTTCGGATATCCCGTTCTACTTCTTGCCGTTTTTGCTGGCAATGTCTACAGCTGATAAGTTCCGGGTCAACCGTTCGCTTGCGCTTTGTGTTGCCGGATCGCTGATGTACCCGACCATTGTCAACGCTGTCGGTACGGGCGAGACGCCCCTTGCGCTGTTCGGTTTTGCGGTGCCGATTTTTAGCTACGCCGATTCCGTGTTCCCGGTTATCTTTGGCGTCATTGGCTTGTCTTTTGTATATCGCGCAATCGACAAAGTCGTGCCGGATCTTTTTAAGCTCGTTGTCGTTCCGGCGCTCTCCCTTGCTATCGTGATTCCCGTCAACCTGTTTGTGCTCGCTCCGATTGGTGCCTGGTGCGGTCTTGGTCTTGCCAACGGTATCGTTTGGCTATTCTCGACGTTAGGCCCCGTTGCCGGTTTTCTGCTGGGCTTCTTTATGCCGCTTATCGTGCTCTTCGGCATGCACCAGTCAACGAGCCCCATCCAGATTTCCAATATCGCAACGCTTGGGTATGACTATCTGCTCCCGATCTCTTTCTGCCATAACCTCGCCGAAAGCGGTGCGTCTTTTGGTGCGGCCCTGCGCATGACCGATGAAAAGCTCAAGTCCGCTGCGATGACGTGCGCCTTCTCGGCATTTATGGGAATTTCCGAGCCCGCCTTGTTTACCGTTCAGGTTCCTAACAGGACTCCGCTTATCGCTGCGATGATCGCGGATGGCATTGGCGGCGCGCTCACCGTTGTTCTGGGCGCTAAGTGCTTCGGCTTTGTTATGCCTGGCATTACCTCGTTGCCCGTTTATGCCGATCCAAGCGGCAATCCCATGAACCTGATCATGATTGTCGCCTGCATCGCTTTGACTTGGGTTATCTCTGCGGCGCTCTCGTTTGCGCTCTATGGTCGTTTTGACAAAAAGTAACGACGTTTTGAGATAGACAATATTAATCGGCCGCTCGCCGGGGAATCGTTTTACGACGCCCCGGCGAGCGGCATTTCATTGGTGGGGGCGTGTGTGCCGCCAGCGGCGGCATGCCGCCTCGCCGCGCTAGTTGCGCCTGCCGCCTCCGTTGGCACCCTGGCGGCCCTGTGCCGCGCGATTGCGACCGGCAGTGTTCTGCGCGCGGGACATACCGCCGTATCCCTTGCTGCCCTTAGACCCCTTGCCGGCACCACCAGCGCCACCGTGGGCCTTGCCGCCCTTCTTGCCGGTGCCGTGTCCGCCGCCGGCAGACGTCTCGCCCGGGCGCGGCGGCACGGGACGGATCAGGCAATGCTTGGTGTAGCCGATCAGGTCGCGGCGGCCAGCCTTTTCCAGCGCCTCGCGTACCAGCTTGTAGTTCTCGGGCTTGCGATACTGGATGAGCGCGCGTTGCATGGCCTTCTCGTGCGGGTCGCGCGCCACGTAGATCGGCTCCATGGTGCGCGGGTCCACGCCGGTGTAGTACATGCAGGTCGACATGGTGGACGGCGTAGGGTAGAAGTCCTGCACCTGCTCGGGCATGTAGCCCATGTCGCGCACGGCCTCGGCAAGGTCCACGGCTTCCTTCATCGTCGAGCCGGGGTGGCTCGAGATCAGATACGGCACCACGTACTGCTTGAGTCCGTACTCGCGGTTCAGGCGCTCAAATTTGCGGCAGAACGCATCGTAGACGGCGCGGCTCGGCTTGCCCATCACGGAGAGCACCGCGTCGCTCACATGCTCGGGCGCTACGCGCAGTTGGCCCGAGACGTGATGCTCCAGCAGCTCGCGCAAAAACTCGTCCGAGGCGTCGGCCATGGTGTAGTCAAAGCGGATGCCGCTGCGGACGAAGACCTTTTTGACACCCGGCAGCTGGCGCAGGTCGCGCAGCAGCTGCGTGTAGCCGCTTTCGTCGACCACCATGTTCTTGCACACACTCGGCCACAGGCAGCGCTTGTTCTTGCACACGCCGTGCTTGAGCTGCTTGTCGCAGGCGGGACGGCTAAAGTTGGCCGTCGGTCCACCCACGTCGTTGATGTAGCCCTTAAACTCGGGATCGCGCGTGAGCAGCTCGGCCTCGCGCATGATCGAGTCGTGGCTGCGCATCTGCAACACGCGGCCCTGGTGGAAGGTGAGGGCGCAAAACGAGCACTCGCCAAAACAGCCGCGGTTGGAGCTGATCGAAAACTTGATCTCGGCAAAGGCCGGCACGCCGCCCGCCGCGTCGTAGTCGGGATGCCAATCGCGTGCGTAGGGGAGTTCGGCCACCTCGTCCATCTCGTCGGTGGTGAGTGTCGTCGACGGCGGGTTTTGCACCACATAGACGCTGTTGGGATAGGGCTCTACCAGGCGATGGCCGGTGATGGGGTCCATATTCTGCTGCTGCACGTTAAAGCTGCGCGCGTAGTTGAGCT
>NZ_JBDGAV010000019.1:0-28426 GCF_040910325.1 Collinsella aerofaciens
AGGCCAGGGCGCCGCTGACCGGTGGACGGCACCGAGCCGTACGCTTGAACTTGGAAGGGGGAGGCCTCGCGGCCTCCTCCTTTTTGCGTTTATGGGGCGTAAATGACTCTATTACACCAGACGATCTTATCGTTTTTGGTATTGAGCCTTTATTTAAAGAAGATAAATCGAATAACAAGGGCAACTGCTATGGCCACAATGATCAAAAGCAGGATTGTCAGTCGATGCTGCTTGCGTCGTTTACTTGATGAAACGAAGATTGATTTTCCCTGTTTTGGCGTTTCGAGATAGCGAGCCGAATGCGTCAAGGTTTGCTTTGGTCGAGGACCTCTTTGTTGATGAGTGGCGGATGCTTTCATCGGCTCATCACTAGCTGCGCTGTTTTTAGATAATGGTGCGTCTTTCAGATATACAGGGTCTCCCGAGGCGACGCCCATATGTTTACGCCCCGTTTGGGCATCCTCGAGTGTTTGATATCGATTTCTCGTCACATACTCGGGCTCCGGATCATTAATGGGCTCTTGCGAGATGTGGGGACGATGGAACCGTGGCGGCTGCGTGGAAGTATCTTCCCCCTGCGTCGGCATAAACATTTTGTTCTGGTTTTGGTCGTCCATGATGCCCTTTAGCTCGTTACCAACAACGTGTACGCGCTCATTGTAAGCCCCTTGTTATTTGTAGCTGGGGACATACTCGGTATTTAAGCTCTGGTTCAAAGAACCTTAACCTTCCTAAAACCTAAGTCATACGCACTTAGATATGCTTATAGTACTGGACTCAAAAAACTTTATAGTCGATGTATATATGAGCACTGGGTGGGCATATATAAGAGCGTCAAAAGAAGTCCCAGTCACCTGGAAGATGACTCGGCAGTCCTATAAAGGAGTGGTAAACATGGCAAGCATGGTTCCTTATCGTTCGGTTTTTGGCGTTCGTCCCTCTGCAAGCTCGCTGTTCGATCTGTTTGATGATATGAGCGACCTAGCGAACAGCTCGATTGCCTCTAAGGCGTTCCCCGTTGACGTTGAGGATAAGGGCGATGGCTATGAGGTCAAGGCTTATCTGACCGGCGTCGCCAAGGACGATATCGATGTCGAGCTTAACGAGGGCCGTCTGTCCATTAGCGTGAATGTCGAGGAAGACGAGGGGAACGAGGGCAAGAACTTCCTGCAGAAGGAGTTCAGCTCGTACAGCGCGACGCGTGGCGTGTATCTTAAGGACGCTTCGAGCGAGGGCCTCTCGGCTAAGTACGCTGACGGCATCCTGACCGTTACGGTTCCCAAGATCGTCGAGAAGAAGAACGTTACGAAGATCTCCATCGAATAACTTCGTTGGTGTTCTTCGCTATTAAAAGACAACAAAAGGGGCTGGGAAGCGATTCCCGGCCCTTTTTGTTGTTTAGGACAGTCTATTGAATGGTTGCCGGTTGATACTGACTCGCAGGGCGTATCGAGAGTTTTCGCGATCCTTGGAGAAGGGTTGCGGAGCTGCCGACCTCGTCATCCAGGGTTGCGGCCAGAGCTTTGGCATAGCTTTTGACGGTAAGGCTCGGACGATTGTTATCTTGGCTGATATGCATGGCAATGAGCTGTTCGGTGCGATCGGTAACAAGTTCGCGCGCGGCTTCGGCGGCTTGGCCATTGGAGAGGTGTCCCCTTTCAGACAGGATGCGCTCCTGAAGAAAGCGGGGATATTCTCCCTCGCGCAGCATGGTCACATCGTGGTTGCTTTCGAGTGCGAGGACTCGACAATCTTTGAGGGTGTTCATGGCTTGGCTCGATAGCTCTCCGGTGTCGGTGGCAAAGCCGATGGAATCATCGAGGGTGTCGAATCGATAGCCGACTGGATTGATGACATCGTGTGACGTTGAGTAGGTTTGCACGTGGATGCCGGCAATGGATAGGGTGTCACCGGGATCGAATTCCTCGACAGGCAGATGCGAAAGATTTTCTTTGCTCGAAAGAGTGCCCCTGCTGGCAAAGAGGGGGCCGTGCCAGTGCTTGCACCAGACATCGAGGCCCTTGATGTGATCGCTATGCTCATGAGTAATGAGAAGAGCCGAGACGTTGTCTGCCGAGAGCCTCAGTTCTGCCATGCGCTTTAATGTCTCGCGGCGAGACAGTCCGTCATCGACCATAATGAGCCCCTGCGGGCCCTCGATGAGTGCGCAGTTGCCTTTAGAGCCACTGCCGAGGATATGAAGGTGCAGACGAGACATAAGATTCCAAAGGATACAATGGGTGCGGACGAATAGAGGAGGAAGCAAATGCCTACGGTATCTCAGCATTATGGACACCATGCCGTGCCTGGGGCAGTCGATGAGACCCGGACGAGGCAGCAGGCTGCTCCTGTCGTGCTCATGGTATCAGGCGGCGCGGACTCGACGGCACTGCTTCTTATGGCGTGCACATCAAAGCTGGATATCCAAGACGGACGCGGTGTTGCCCCCATTGCTCGCGAGCGCCTGCATGTGCTGCATGTAAACCATCATCTGCGCGGCAAGGCGTCCGATGGCGACGAGGCCTTTGTGCGTGAGCTCTGCGCGCAATATGGTTTACCGCTGTGTGTGGAGCACGCTTATTTTGATGGGGAGTCGGGCAATATTGAGGCCGCGGCCCGCGAGGTGCGCTATGCCGCGGCGCGGAGGTATGTTCGCGAACTCTGCGCCCAGACGGGGGCGCCGCGAACGGCGGCTCGTATCTGCACCGCGCACACGTCTTCGGATCGCGCGGAAACGTTTTTGATGAACGCGATTAAGGGTTCGGGGCCCGCTGGTCTATCGAGCATTCCTCGCCGGAGGAATATCGTGGTGCGTCCCTTGCTCGACCTAACTCATGGCGAGCTTGTGGGCTATCTACAGGTACATGGTCAGCCGTGGCGTGAAGACGAGAGCAATGAGGATATCTCGTATCTGCGAAACTACGTGCGCCATCGGGTAATGCCAGTGGTGGCACAGCGTAATGCGAGCGTGTGCAAGACGATTGGCGCCGCCTGTGAGATCTTGGGTGACGAAGACGCGTTTCTATCCCAGCTGTCGGCGCAGGCGTTTCGAAGCTGCCTGCGCAAGGAGGCGGCGGGCGCGCTAGTGCTCGATGCCAGACGCCTTGCTGCGGCCGAGGTGGTAATCGCGCGGCGCATCGTGCGACTGGCGATCAAACGCATCGATCCGGACGCTCGTCCAGAGATGCGACATGTGGAGCGAGTCCTTTCCTGCGTTGCCGAGGGCGCCGGCTCGGTCACGCTTCCGGCGGGAATTGACGCACGCGTCGAATTTGGCATGCTGGCGTTTAAGGCTCCGGTGGCTCGCGAGGGCCTGGTCGCGGACTGGGTTACCGTACCCGGTCGTTTGCCGTTGGGCGGGGGACGTATGCTGGTCGCAGAGCCGATGGCCGTTGAACCGGGATGCGATATCGTGCGCCGCGCCCGTGAGCTTGCGGCTGCCGGGGAAGTGGCAGCTTTGGTAGACGCGGCTGCCCTGGGTTTTGCCGACAGCGATAGTGAGCGGATCCTGGCGGGCTCACGTGGCGAGATCCCTGCCGAGGCGCGATCGGCGCGCCTGTGGGTGGACGGTCCCGCACCGGGAGACGTGATGTGTCCGTTAGGGATGAGTGGCCGAAGCAAGAAGGTATCTGATTTGCTAGGCGAGGCCCGCATTCCCGTTTCCGAGCGCGCCGGCGTGCCCATGGTGAGGACGGCGCCGGGAGGTGCCGTGGTGTGGGTCGTCGGAGTTCGCGCGGACGAGCGTTTTAAATGCACGGCCGCAACGCGCGTGGCATATCTGCTTCGTGTGGTCGATGCGGAATAGCACTTCGCGCGAGCTATTCTGTGCGACGTTGACGGTATTCCCGCGCTGATGGCGCACGTGCTGGTAAATATACCCCGTGCGCTGCTAGAATGTGTAGTTCGCGTCCATGCGGCGGTGTGTGGGCGATTAAGCACAAGAAAGGGTTGTCATGGCTTCTCAACATCCGGATATCGAGAAGGTTCTGTTTACACAGGAGGATATCGACGGTATCGTCTCTCGCTTGGGCGAGCAGATTACGCGCGACTACGCGGGTAAGGATCTGGTGCTGATCGCGGTTCTGCGCGGCGCAGTTGTCTTTATGGGCGATCTGATGCGCAAGATCGAGCTGCCGACCAACATCGATTTCATGGCTGTTTCGAGCTATGGCGACGGTGTGAAGTCTTCGGGCATCGTGCGTATCATTAAAGACCTGGATATCGACATCCGTGGTCGCGACGTGCTGATCGTCGAGGACATTCTGGACTCGGGCCTGACCCTCAAGTACCTGATGAAGAACCTCGAGAGCCGCAAGCCCGCTTCGCTGGAGGTCGCTGCCTTCCTGTGGAAGGACGTTGAGAACCGTACCTCGGCCATCACGCCCAAGTATGTTGGAACCCATTGCCCCGATGCCTTTGTGGTGGGCTACGGCCTCGACTATGCCGAGCGCTATCGCAACCTTCCGTATCTGGGCATTTTGAAACCGGAGGTTTATTCGTAAGATGCCCGACGACCGTAACGACAACAATTCCCAGACTCCCCGGGACCCAAGGATCCCGGGGGTGCCCGGAGGCAAGAAGCCCACGCGTACGGGCTGGCTGTATTTTCTTTTGGCTTGCGCGCTTCTGGGCTATGCCTTCTTTAATATGGGCTCCGGCTTTGCCAACTCCAGCAATACCGTTAAGCTCGCGACGAGCGAGATGGTCAGCGCCATCAAGCAGGATCGCGTCGAAGATCTGACCTATACGGTTCAGGACGGAAGCGTGACGGGTCATTACTGGAAGACGAAAAAGGACAAGGGCGACACGAGCGAGCTCAAGAGCTTTTCCTCGACCTATGTCGGTTCCGATTCGCTTGCCGAGCTCATGGCGGAGCACCCCGACACCAAGTATATCGTCAACACCAACGACCCCGATTTTTGGGGCGATTTGGCGATGAGCGTGCTGCCGACGATTGCCCTGATCGCCATCATGTTCTACTTTATGCGCCAGATGATGGGCGCCAATAATAGGAACATGCAGTTTGGCAAGACCAACGCCAAGACCAACGAGGCCACGCGCCCCAAGGTCAAGTTCGAGGACGTTGCTGGCGTGGATGAGGCGGTCGAGGAGCTCGAAGAGATTCGTGACTTCTTGAGCGACCCGGATCACTATCGCAAACTGGGCGCCAAGATTCCCCGCGGCGTGTTGCTGGTGGGCCCTCCGGGTACCGGTAAGACGTTGCTGGCCAAGGCCGTTGCCGGCGAGGCGGGCGTGCCGTTCTTTAGCATCTCGGGTTCCGACTTTGTCGAGATGTTCGTGGGCGTCGGCGCCAGCCGCGTGCGCGACCTTTTTAAGGAGGCCAAGTCCCAGGCTCCGTCGATCATCTTTATTGACGAGATCGATGCCGTGGGACGTCAGCGCGGAGCCGGTCTGGGCGGCGGTCACGACGAGCGCGAGCAGACGCTCAACCAGCTGCTGGTCGAGATGGACGGTTTTGAGGAAAGCGAGTCGGTCATCCTGATCGCCGCAACCAACCGCCCCGATATTCTGGACCCGGCATTGCTGCGCCCCGGTCGTTTTGACCGTCAGGTCACGGTCGACCGCCCGGACGTAAAGGGCCGCGAGCAGATCTTGCGCGTGCATGCCGAGAACAAGCCGATGGACGAGGACGTTAAGTTTGAGAAGCTCGCCCAGATGACCGTTGGCTTTACCGGTGCCGATTTGGCGAACCTACTCAACGAGTCTGCGCTGCTGGCCGCTCGCCGCCATCGTTCCGTGATCTCGATGGACGAGGTCGAGGAGTCGATGGAGCGCGTGATTGCCGGACCGCAACGCAAAGGTCGTGTGATGACCGAAGCCGAGCGCACCACGATTGCTTACCATGAGAGCGGCCATGCCCTGGTGGGTCACATCCTGGAGCACTCCGATCCGGTTCATAAGATTTCGATTGTCAGCCGCGGCCAGGCTCTGGGCTACACGTTGCAGCTTCCGCAGGAGGATCACTTCCTCAAGACCAAGAACGAGATGCTCGATGAGCTTGCCGTGTTCTTGGGCGGCCGCGTCGCCGAGGAGCTCATGTGCGATGACATCACGTCGGGCGCGAGCAACGACCTGGAGCGCGCGACCAAGATGGCGCGCGAGATGGTTACGCGTCTGGGCATGAGCGAGGAGCTGGGCACGCAAGTGTTTGGCGAGGCGCAGCATCAGGTGTTCCTTGGTCGTGATTACGCCGATCACCAGGATTACTCCGAGGAGACGGCGCGCCGCATCGATATCGAGGTTCAGCGCATCATGCGCGAAGCCCATCGCCGTGCGGTCGAGATTCTGGATGCCCGTCGCGATCAGCTCGATTTGATGGCGAAGGTGCTGCTTGAGCGCGAGACCGTCGAGGGCGACGCCGTGAACGCCCTGCTCGACAACGAGTGGGATGCCTACCTTGAGCGCGAGGGCGATATCCTGGCGGCCAAGGAGGAGCGTAATGCCAAAGCGGCCGGCATGCCGACCAAGAAGCGCGCGCCTCGCATGAGTGAGGAGGAGCTGGCGGCTGATGCCGCGGCCTTTGCGCAGGCGGCCATGCAGGAGGATGCCGAAGCCGCATCCGATGCTGCCTGCGATGACCGTGCCGTCAACGCCGATGCCGACACCGACAAATAGCCCTTGTAACAAAAGCCTCCGCGGGGAAACCTGCGGAGGCTTTTCCTTTTGGCCGATATGGGGCCGTCTGTTGATTGGGGACAGACTTAAATGAGCGTTTTCACGCATTTAAGTCTGTCCCCAATCAACATTGCTGCGGCACTTTGCTCGGCTAAAGCGTACAATAGCGCCTATGCGAAAGGGGAACAGATGATCAACGAAACTATGTATGCTCGCGGTGCGGAAAGCTCCATCATCCGCGAGATCTTTAGCTATGGTCTTGAGCGCAAGGCGCAGATCGGTGCGGAGAACGTATTCGATTTTTCGCTGGGCAACCCGAGTGTTCCGGCGCCCGCTGCCGTGGCGGAGTCCATTAAGAAGGCCTTGGAGCTGCCGAGTGACCAGCTGCACGGTTACACCCCTGCACCGGGCCTGCCGCAATGTCGAGCAGCCGTTGCCGAATCGCTCAACCGCCGCTTTGGCACGAGCTATGAGGGCAAGGACGTCTTTATGACGGTGGGCGCCGCGGCTTCGCTCACCTGCACGCTCAACGCCGTTACAAATCCGGGCGACGAGGTTATTGTTATCGCCCCGTACTTTCCGGAGTATCGCGTGTGGATTGAGAAGGCCGGCTGTACGTGTGTTGAGGCGCTCGCCGATGAAGACACGTTCCAGCTGAGCGTGGACAACGTACTCAAGGCGATCAGCGATAAGACGGCGGCCGTCATTATCGACTCGCCCAACAATCCGACCGGTGCCGTGTATACGCGCGACACGCTGACGCGACTGGCCAATGTTTTGCGCGAGGTCAACGCCAAGCGCGATCCCGAGAATCCGATTGTCCTCATCTCGGATGAGCCGTATCGCGAGATCGTGTACGGTGCCGAGGTGCCTTGGGTACCCTCGATCTACGAGAACACCGTGGTGTGCTACTCGTATTCTAAGTCGCTGTCGCTGCCTGGTGAGCGCGTGGGCTGGATCTTGGTTCCCAACACCAATCCGCAGGCTGCGCGTCTGATGCCGGCTGTTGCGGGTGCTGCCCGTACGCTGGGTTTTGTATGTGCACCGGCGCTCTTCCAGCGCGTGATTATCGATTGCATCGATGAGCCGAGCGATATCGAGGCTTATGCTCGCAACCGCACGGCGCTCACCGACGCCTTGGCGGACTACGGCTATACCTATGTTGAGCCGGATGGTGCTTTCTACCTGTGGGTGAAGGCGCTCGAGCCCGATGCGAATGCGTTTTGCGAGCGCGCAAAGAAGTATGAGCTGCTTGCGGTGCCCTCGGACAGCTTTGGCATGCCTGGTTGGTTCCGCCTGGGCTATTGCGTGAGTTACGAAACGATTATCAATTCGCTACCCGCTTGGAAACAGTTGGCGGACGACTATCGTTAAAAGTAAAGCGCTCTGCTTACAATGTTTTACGTGAAACGGGGTTTGGTGTTAAGCCAGGCCCCGTTGTCATGGACGTTGTGTCGTTGGGATGGAGCGGTTTTACGACCATCGAATGCTATGCGTACAATGAATATACGCGACGGCCACACCGGATAAGGAGACCCGATGCCCTACCTTCTTTCTTGTGACATTCATACTCATACGCTGTTCTCCGCGCATGCATATTCGACCATTGAGGAGAATGTGTACTGGGCGGCAGAGCGTGGCCTGCAGGTGCTCGGATCTGCCGACCATCTGAGCTCTATGGTTACGGCTTGCCCTAATGACCTGCGCAGTTATCAGTTCTTTATCAACCAGAATATCTGGCCGCGCATTTGGAGCGGCGTGCTGGTGCTGCGTGGTGCCGAGGCCGATATCGTTTCACTGGACGGAAGCCTGTTTGGCGAGGACACTCCTGTCACGCTCGATATCGCCGGCGATTCGTACAGCCGCCAGCATTCGCTGTTCGATTTGGTTACGCGCAATTTGGATTATTTGGTTGCAAGCGTGCATAATCCGCAGATTGCTGAGGGCGCAACGATGGCCCAGACGACCGAGATGTATATCAACGCCCTGGAGCACCCCAAGGTGTTCATGCTGGGTCACACGGGGCGCTCGGGCGTGCCGTTCGATATCGACGAGGTGCTGTTGGCTGCTAAGGCCAAGCACAAGATTATCGAGATCAACAACCATAGTCTTGAACATGGTGTCGACACTGAGCATTGGGCCGTATGCCGCAAGATCGCCGAGCGCTGCGCCGAGCTGGGCGTGGGCATTGGCGTGTCGACCGATGCCCACATTGGCATGGCCATTGGCAAACTCGACCAGGCGCGCAAGATGCTCGACGAGATTCACTTCCCGCTGGACCTGATCGTGACGCGCGACCGCGAGACGCTGCTGCGCGAGATGGCGGCGGCCGGCGTGTGCGACCTGCGCAAGGGGATGTAGCGGAATTTATAAACCAAGTGAAGGGGGCGGCCCAGACGGGTCGCCCCCTTTCTTGTGCCGGTGGATTAGCGGCGTTCGAGGACTGCTACGGTTTCGGTGTGGTCGGTGTGGGGGAACATGTCGACGGGCGTGATCTTGAGCAGGCGATAGCCTCTGTCGAGGAGCTGGTGCAGGTCGCGCTCTTGGGTTACGGGGTTGCAGCTGATATAGGTGATGCGGCGCGGCTTAAGTGCGCAGGCAGCTTCGAGGAACTCAGGGGTAGAGCCGGCGCGCGGCGGATCGATGGAAAGGACATCGACCCGCTCGTTGTTGTCGGCGGCATCCAGGATGTAATCGGTGGCATCGTCGGCCATAAACCAGGCGCTGCGGGTAAGACCGTTGAGCTCGGCATTGCGGCGTGCGTCGGCAATGCCCGCCGGGTTGCGCTCCACGCCGAGCAGTATGATGCCGATCCCCTTGTTCTGGGCATCTTTAGCTGCGCAAAGACCGATGGTGCCGCTGCCGCAGTAAGCATCCATGAGCACATCGCCCTGGTGCAGATCCATGCCGTCGATAGCGAGCTGGTAGAGCAGCTCGGTCTGTTGCGGGTTGGTCTGGTAGAACGCGGTGGGGGAGATATCGAATTCGCAGCCGAGCAGCTGGTCGCGCATGCACTCGGCGCCATATACAATACGGGTTTCCTCGCCGAGGATGGCGTTGCCGGGACGTCCGTTGATGTTTTGGGCGACGGTGACGATACGCGGATCGAGTGCAGCGACGGCCTCAAAGAATTCCTGCGCATGCGGCAGGTCGCGCTGGGCGGTCACGAGGGTGACCATGATCTGGTCGGTGCGCCAGCCGCAGCGAACGACGGCATAGCGAAGCAGCCCGAGATGTTTGTCTTCGTTAAAGGCGGGAATGTGCAGGCGCTCGGCCTCGCGCGCGATGCCGTTGAGGATCTGTCGGGCGCCCGGTGCCTCGACAGGGCATTCGGGAACAGCAACGATTCTGTGCGTGCCACGTTCAAAAAAGCCGCATCGAACAGAGCCCTCTTTGCCGGGGGCAAAGGGAGTGGCGGCCTTATGGCGAAAACCGCGTGGCGCAGGATATTTGCCTGGGTCGCCCAGGGTGACTCCCATACCGCGAATGGGGTCGACGCTAATACCCTCGCGCTCGCAAAGAGCAGCAAAAAGCTCCTCCATAGCAGCCTGCTTGGCCGCCAGCTGCTTCTTATAAGGACGATTGAGCGCCGTGCACCCGCCGCAAGCTCTCATAATGGAACAGGGAGACTTGGGGTCCACAGCCTTATGAGCGGACCGGGACGACTCTTTATGCGAATGCTTGGAACGAGCTTGAGGTGCCTTATCCTCGCTCCGACGAAAGCTGGGGCGCTTGGCCTTAGCCTTGCCCTTGGCCGACTTACCTTTCGCGTCCTGAGACGACTTGGATTTCTTGGAAGATTTTTTCTCCTCCGGCCCCTCAGCCGCCTCGATCAAAGCACGACGAGCCTTACGCTCCGCACGAGATTCTGCCATCAATAACTCCACTAATTCATGAATTAAAGCTGCAAGTATTGTAGCGTGCCAGGCCAGCAGACGATATACAAGCGGTTTAATCGTGTCAGTGATAAGCCCAACGACGGTTGCCCGCCGCGTGAGGGGTGTGGGGGTTAAGTTTATCGCGAGTTCCGCACGAACAGGAGGCCACTTAATGTGGCCTCCGTCGTGAGCAGGACTGTAGAGCAGGAAACTTAACCCCCACACCCCTCACGCGGCGGGCAAACCCTCCCTTGTACTTTATCAAGGTAGAGTGTATGATTCTGGTCGTTACATGATTCACTTTACTTAACTAAAGTGCCACCAAGGGGGAATACCATGAATACCGATATGTCTCGTCGTCAGTTTGTTGGTCTAGCCGGCTCGTTTGCCACGGTGCTCGGCCTTGGTCTTGTCGGCTGCGGCGGTGGCGCCGGCAAGGGCTCCGCTGCTGGCTCTGCCGCGGCCAAGGATGTGAAGGGCGCTGCGGAGTCCAAGAAGCTCGTGGTGGGCTTTGACAAGTCCTACCCTCCGTACGGCTTTGTGGGTGACGATGGCGAGTACACGGGCTTTGACCTTGACCTTGCCAAGGCTGTTGCCGATAAGCAGGGCTGGGATGTCGATTACGAGGCCATCGATTGGGATGCCAAGGACACGCTGCTCAATTCGGGCGCCATCAACTGCATCTGGAACGGCTTTACCATGGAGGGCCGCGAGGACGACTACACGTTCTCCGAGCCGTACATGCTCAACGAGCAGGTGCTGGTGGTCAAGAAGGATGCGGGCATTAAGAGCTGGGATGACGTTGCCGGCAAGACGGTGATTACCCAGACCGATTCCGCTGCGCAGGATGTGCTCGAGGGTGACCAGAAGGATTTGGCGGCAACATTCGCCACGTTCGACACCATCGGCGAGTACAACACGGCCTTTATGCAGCTCGAGAGCGGCGCGGTCGATGCCGTGGCCTGCGACCTTTCGATTGCACAGTATCAGCTTGCCGCCAAGCCCGATGCCTATACGCAGCTTGATGAGCCGCTGTCCAGCGAGCACTACGCTGTCGGCTTTAAGAAGGGCGACACCAAGTCTGCCGATGCCGTGACCGAGTCGCTCAAGGCACTCTATGAGGACGGCACGGTCAAGGACCTCTGCGACAAGTATTCAAGCTACGGTCTTTCCTTCGACAACTGGGTTTTGAAATAGCGGCTTTCCCAGGCACCCGATTTTGCCGTTCAAACCGTCGCTTGCGTACATTTAGTACGCGGCGCTCCTCTTTCACGGCAAACTTGGGCACCTGGAAAACCCGCTTTAGCATTGGGTTTACTGTTCTGTTGTCGTGAAAGAGAGCTTGGGTTGTCTATTCAGGTCATGATGCAGATGCTTGGCCAGGGATTCTTGGTCAGCTTGCAGCTGTTTGTGTTGACGCTGCTCGGGTCGATTCCGCTGGGAATCCCCGTGGCGTTTATGCGCATGAGCAAAATCGCGCCGCTTCGCTGGATCGCGCGTATCTATATTTCGGTGATGCGCGGCACGCCGCTCATGCTGCAGATGTTTGCCATCTACTTTGCCCCGTACTACGTGTTCGGCATCTCGCTCACGCCCGATTCCAAGTGGACGGCGTGCGTTGTGGCGTTCATCATCAACTACGCCGGCTACTTTGCCGAGATCTATCGCTCGGGCCTGCAGTCCATTCCGCGCGGTCAATATGAGGCCGCCGAGGTGCTGGGCTATTCGCGCACGCAGACGTTTCTGTATATCGTGATGCCGCAGGTCGCCAAGCGCATTTTGCCGGCGATGGGCAACGAGATTATCACGCTGGTCAAAGACACGTCGCTGGCGTTTGCCATCGGCGTGGGGGAGATGTTCTCGACGGCCAAGGCGCTGGTTGCCTCGCAAGTGAGCATGGTGCCGTTTGCCATTGCGGCGCTGATCTACTGGGTCTTTAACTTTGTGGTCGAGATGATGCTGGGCGCTGCCGAGAAAAAATTGGATTACTACCATGATTAATTCGGTAATGAATATATCGAACGCGCGCAAGGCGTTTGGCGGCAATGAGGTGCTCAAGGATATTTCGCTCGAGGTCGAGCGTGGCGAGGTCGTGGCGATTATCGGGCCTTCAGGTGGCGGCAAGTCCACGCTGCTGCGCTGTGCCACGCTGCTCGAGACACTCGACGGAGGCTCGCTCTCATTTGGCGATCTTGCCGTCGCGACGGATGCGGGTTCGGGCGCGGTGTACGCAAAGGGCGATGTACCTAAACAGGCGCGCTCGCGGTTTGGTCTGGTGTTCCAGAACTACAATCTGTTCCCGCACTATACCGTGATGAAAAACATCATCGACGCGCCGATCCGCGTGCTTAAGCGCCCGCGCGAGCAGGCGGAAGCTCGTGCGCATGAATTGATTGCTCAGATGGGGCTTGTGGGCAACGAGAACAAGGTTCCGTGTGAGCTTTCGGGCGGTCAGCAGCAGCGCGTGAGTATTGCCCGCGCCTTGGCGCTCGACCCGGAGATCTTGTTCTTTGACGAGCCGACCTCGGCGCTCGATCCCGAGCTGACGGCTGAGGTGCTGCGTGTCATTAAGGACCTCGCTGCGCAGAACATGACGATGGTGATCGTGACCCACGCGATGCAGTTTGCGCGCGATGTTGCCGACCGTGTGGTCTTTATGGACGGCGGCCGCATTGTCGAGGAGGGGCCTGCCGAGCAGGTTATCGACCATCCGCGCGAGCAGCGCACGCGTGAGTTCTTGAGCCGTATCGAGGGCTAAGCTCAGCTATGTATTGAGAAGAAGCCGCCGCGGGTCTTATGGACTGCGGCGGCTTTTATTTGTATCGATGGGGTTTAATAATCGCCTGGCATACTTGCTCTGTCCTCTCGCCGCCTGTATTCATACGAGCGCCGAAAGGTGTGCATGGACGGTCGCCCGTGAGGGTAGGGTGGTGGCATAGGACATTTGGAGGGTGAGTCGGCTCGGCTGCCGACCATGCTGCTCCCGGGATGGCACCGACCGCGAACTCTCCCCGTTGGCGTCGCGCATTGCGCGCGGCCCTGCAAGGAGGTCATCATGGGTGCTCCCCAGACCGGTAACGTAAGGAACGTGGTGCTCGTAGGCCAAGGCGGGGTGGGCAAGACTTCACTCGCCGAAGCCATGCTCCACCTTTCCGGCAAGACCGCCCGCCTGGGCGGCCACGACGGCACCAAGCCCACGCTCGACTATGACCCCGAAGAGGTCAAGCGTGCATTTTCCATCTCGACGACCATCGCGCCGATCGACTGGAAGGGCGCGCGCATCAATGTGCTCGATGCCCCGTGCTACCCCGATTTTATCGGCGACGCCTTTGCCGCGATGAGCGTCTGCGAGACGGCTCTGTTTGTGGTCGACGCCGAGGCCGGCCCGCAGCCTACGACGGTTAAGCTCTGGTATGCCGCCGAGGACCTGCGCCTGGCGCGTGCGGTGTTCGTAAACCGCCTGTCGCGCTCCGAGGCCAGCTTTGCGACCACGATGGACCTGCTGCAGGAGCGCTTTGGCACGCGCCTGGGCGCCGTGACCCTTCCCTGGGGCGAGGGCGAGGACTTTGACGGCATCATCGACCTGGTGCGCATGAAGGCGCGCCATTGCAACGGCACCGAAGCCGTTGAGTCGGAGATTCCCGAGGAGTATCGTGCCCAGGCCGAGGAGGCCCATGACCATCTGTGCGAGCTGGTGGCCGAGGCTGACGACGAACTGATGATGAAGTACCTGGAGGGCGAGGAGACGCTGACGCAGGAGGAGCTTGAGGGCCTGCTGTCGAAGGCGATCGCCGAGCGCATCTTTGTGCCGGTCTTTGCGGGCGATTGCATTAAGGAGCAGGGCGTCAACTCGCTGATGGACGACATCGCGACGTACTTCCCGGCGCCGACCGACTACGGCGAGATGCCGCTTATCGACGGCGATTCGCTCAAGATTTCAAGCGACGATGATCGTCCGGTGGCGTTTGTGTTTAAGACCCTGGCCGATCCGCAGCAGGGTCGCATCAGCTTTATTAAGGTGCTGACGGGTACGCTTGAGCCAGGCCTTGAGCTGGTCAACGCGCGCACGCGCAAGGGCGACCGTCTGGCTCACCTGTATGTGATGTGCGGCCGCGACATGACCGAGGTCGGTCACGCCTATGCCGGCGACATTATCGTGGCACCCAAGCTGGCGGCCGAGACGGGCGATACGCTCTCGATTACCGGCAAGGTCGAGGCTGCGGCGTTTAAGTTCCCCAACTCGCAGTACCGCATTGCCATCGAGGCCGAGAATCGCGGGGACGAAGAGAAGCTCTACACGTTTATCGAGAAGGCCTGCAAGGCCGATCCGACCATGAGCATCGATCGTGACGAGGAGACCGGCCAGACCATTATCTCCGCCGTGGGTGAGGCGCAGGTTTCGGTGCTGCTCAACCGTTTGGAGGACCGTACCAAGGTCGTGGCCAAGAGCGTGCCGATCCGCATTCCGTATCGCGAGACCATCCGCCGCACGGCGAGCGCCCAGGGCCGCCACAAGAAGCAGACCGGTGGTGCCGGTCAGTACGGCGACTGCTGGCTGCGCGTGGAGCCGCTTATTGGGCCCGACGGCACGAGCGACGGCTACGAGTTTGTGGATGAGGTCGTAGGCGGCCGCATTCCGCGCTCGCTGATTCCCGCCGTGGACAAGGGTGTCCAGGAGACCATGAAGGACGGCATCATTGCCGGCTACCCGCTCACGGGCATTCGCGTGGCTGTGTACGACGGCTCGTATCACAGCGTCGACTCCAACGAGATGGCGTTCCGCGCGGCAGCTCGCATCGGCCTGCGCAAGGCATGTGCCGATGCCGACCCGGTGGTGCTGGAGCCCATTGAGGAAATTACGGTGACCATCCCCGAGAGCTACGCCGGCGCTGTGATGGGCGACATCTCGGCATCGCGCGGTCGCGTGACGGGCATGGAGACCGATGAGCGCGGCGACACCGTGGTCATCGCCCAGGCACCTCTCGCCGAGCTGACGGATTATTCGACGCGCCTGCGCTCTATCACGCGCGGCACGGGTGACTTTACCATGAAGCCCGCAGGCTATGAGCAGGTGCCTTATGACGTTCAGGCCAAGCTGGTCGAGCGCTATGAGGAGGGCCGCGCCAAG
Source organism: Collinsella aerofaciens (assembly GCF_040910325.1). Classification (GTDB taxonomy): domain Bacteria; phylum Actinomycetota; class Coriobacteriia; order Coriobacteriales; family Coriobacteriaceae; genus Collinsella; species Collinsella aerofaciens_BL. Next base: position 15,643 of record NZ_JBDGAV010000019.1, read on the forward strand.
TAGCACGTGATTTTGTCTGCAATGTAGGTGCTGACGAAAGGGCCGCCCTGGGTAACCGGGGCGGCTCTTTTTGATTCCTTGGGGACGGAGGAAAACGGATCATTTAGGCTTTGGGGCAGCTTGGTCGGTCCTAGTCTCCCGAGGCCTGATTGCGGCCGGTGGTGTAGTCGATCTGCACGTGCGGCTGCAGGTTGTAGCAATATACGTGGAAGCAGAGGGTCTTGCCGTGGTCCTCGACCGATTGCGCCTCAAGGCGCATGCCACGGCAGACAAGTTCCTCTTCGTTATACATAGGCGTGACGCGGTAGAGCACATGGTTGCCCGTATCGCGAATATAGTTGAGAATCTGCTCTTCAAACGGCAGCATGCCCGTCTCGTTGAGATAGCGCGTGCCGGTGAGGAGATTTTTGCGGTTGGCGTTTTCGCCGCAGAGCGACCAGGCGATAAGGTGACAGCGGTTGTAGAGGCTCTGGCCCGGAATAAAGTCGTAGCGCTGCTGGCGCCATCCAGCGGGATGGATACGCGAGATATCGCCGCGCTCGCCTTGACCGAGCGATTCGGGGCCCACACAGGCGAGCGCTTTGCGGGTGCGGCCCAGGCTGTCGAGTTTGGAGAACTTCTTAAAGCAACCCTCTTCTGCAGCGCGCTCGTATTCATCGAGCGTGAATGATGGTGTGCCTAGCGGGTGCGTGCTGTCGGCGCGAAGGGCAACGTAGGGGTTGCCGGCGTAGTCGGGAATGCTGCTGAGATAAACACCGCGGGCGCGGTTGAGGTCGGGGTTTTCGACCTCGTCGATGGGGGTGGCGGCACTGTCCGCGGAAACGTCGTCATCGGTGTCGGTTGCGGCGGAATCGGAGCCATCGCCAGAGTCTTGGCCGTTTTGAGGGTCTGAAGAGCTCACTGTTCCCGATTCGAGCCGGGCAACCAGGTCTGCCTCGTCGTCGGTGCGGCTGGGGCTCTCGTTTTGTTTTTCGGCCAGAGCCGCCGCCTGTTCATCGCTTTGCGGCGACAGCAGCTTGGGAGCTCCGTCGAGCGATCCCGTAAACAGCGCAAACCCCAACGCCAGGGCGGTGCCGATGGAAAGTACTTGCTTGTAGGCGGGCTTGTGCGACATTGAGGCTCCTGGATGGACGGTTGGGAATCTACCAGTCTAGCAGGAGCCGGCAGGGGCCGTTCTGTCGAACAAATACTCAAGATTTGGGATAGACGCTACTGATTCATTTGTCCCGCGTTCTAGATCGAGGTGGAGTCGAGCCAGTTAAGCTTGCACTCGAGAATGCGCTGCTCGCCGGGTTCGCTGCTGCCGTCAAGTAGGGCGAGCAGCATCTCGGCTGCTTCGCGACCTTCTTGGTCGACGGGCTCGATGATGGTGGAGACGGTCGGCGTGGTGAGATTAGTCCAGTCTTCGCAGTTGAGTCCCAAAAGGCCGATTTGCTGCGGAAGCAGATGGGCCATTGGCTGGAGGGCCTTGTAGACACGGGGAAGTGCCCACTGATTTTGCACGAAGATAAGGGTTCGCTTGGCGGGATTGAACTTGAATTTAAAGTACTCGGTAAGCTCGTTGATTGACGGCTTGTTGTGATCGATGGGAATCGCTTTGTAGAGCTGCCCGTTCGCTGCCAGCGCCTCGGCATACCCCTGAAAACGCTCCATGCGGGTGCGCATTTCGGTCATGTTGGCGGCAATGGAAAAGAAATCTTCGTAGCCGGCGTCGAGGAGTGCCTGTGTGGCGTTGTACACGCCGTCGTAAAGGTTGGTTTTGATCCAGCTGGTACCTGGGCTATAGATGGCCGCATCGAAAAAGACGACCGGCTTGCCGGCGCGTCTAATGCGGTCATGCACGGCTTTGAAGTTTGCCGTGGGCTGGATGATAAAGCCATCGACGCCCAGCGAGAGCATCTTGTCGACGTACATGAGCTCGGTCTCGGGGTTAAAGTTGCTCGTGCAAACGACCGTCTGGTAGCCCGCGGGGAGCATGACCTGCTCCATGCCATTGAGAACGAGCCCCGCCCATTTGTTGGTGTTATCCAAAATGATGATGGCAATGACGTGGGTTTGCTTGCCGGTGGGCGTCTGCGCTTGGGCGTTGGGAACGTATCCGAGTTCCTTAATGACGCGCGCGATTTTGTTCTGCGTCTTCTCGCTAAGCTTTTCTCGTTTGTCGTTGAGGTAATACGAGACGCTTGCCGTCGAGGTTCCCGCCTCTCGAGCGACGTCTGCGATCGTAACGCGCTGTTTTGCCACAGCGACTCCTTCCGACAGATGAGCATTTTCCAACATGATGACTTTGAGTCTTGGTGAAGGATACGCTTCGGTGAGCGGCTTTTTCCTTTCATATGAGTATGCAACAAATGCGGCATACGGGTGGGGTCGAAATTTGTGACCGGCATGCGCATCTGCCGTCTACCGAGAAAATCAAATACTTCTTGACTTTTGAAATCGAGGGCAAAATCGCAGGATTCATTTTTGGTTAAACGCATAACTAAATCGCATAACCAACGCTCTGACCTGCGCGTTTACCGAAATAAGCTGGCATTAAGAAAAACGAGCACCTATATTGTTCTTGTCGAAAAGACAGCAAGTCCAAACGGCAGGGGATGCTCCGGAGGCCTCCGCAAACGGTGTCTTGCGCACGCAACTCTATGAAAAGAGGGAAGCAATGAAGATCGTAGGCGTTGCCGCCTGTACTGTGGGTATCGCCCACACGTATATGGCCCAGAAGGCGATTCAGGATGAATGCGCCGCCCGTGGCATCGAGTGCAAGGTCGAGGCTCAGGGTGGCCTGGGTATCGAGAATGAGCTCACGCAGGAAGACGTGGACTCCGCCGACCTGGTCCTGGAGTCCGTCGACGTGGGTGTCGAGAACGAGGACCGTTTTGAGCAGAAGATGGCCGAGGGCAAGTTCCTGAAGGTCGGCACCTCGGATGTAATCGCCGATCCGGTAAAGATCATCGACCAGGCCATTGAGATCATCAAGGCGACGGGTGGCGCCGTTGACGCGCCCAAGGCCGAGGCCAAGGCAGAGAAGAAGGCCGTCTCCGCTGCCCCGCAGGCCCCGACACCGGCGTCCAAGCAGTCTATCTTTGCCGATCCGGGTAAGACGCTGCTCAATGCATTCAATACCGGCGTTTCCTATTTTATCCCCATCGTCGTTATCGGCGGCGTGTTCCTCGCCTTCTCGCTGGCATCCGGTACCGCCGGCGCCAACGGCATGGAGGTTACGAACCCGCTGATGGTGAGTCTTAACACCATCGGCATGGCCGGCATCTCCATGATGATTCCGGTGCTTGCGGCATACATCGCCTACTCGATGGCTGGCAAGCCCGCGCTCGCCCCCGGTTTTGTCCTGGGCTACCTGGTCAACAACGCAGTCGTTACCCCTAACGGCAACAGCGTTTCGACCGGCTTCTTGGGCGCCATGATCATGGCGGTCATCTGCGGCTACTTTGTCCGCTGGATGAAGACCTGGAAGGTCAACAACACCATCCAGACCATCATGCCCATCCTGATCATCCCGATTCTGACCTCGCTTGTCCTGGGCATGGCCTATATCTACATCCTGGCCACGCCGCTTGGCTTTGTGATGGACTGGCTCACCGGCGTGCTCGGCAGCCTGCAGGGCGGTTCCGCAGTTGTCCTGGGTCTGGTCATTGGCGTTATGACCGCCTTCGATATGGGTGGCCCCATCAACAAGACCGCCTCGACCTTCACCATGGCCATCATGGCCTCCGGTATCTACGGTCCTAACGGTATGTTCCGCGTCGCCGTCGCCGTTCCCCCGATCGCCTGTGGTCTCGCTGCGCTCATCGCCAAGAACAAGTTCGATGACGCCGACCGCCAGATGGGCATCTCCGCGCTGTTCATGGGCTGCATCGGTATTACCGAGGGCGCTATCCCCTTTGCGGTCAAGGACCTCGGTCACACCCTTCCCGGCATCTGCATCGGCTCTGCCGTGGGCGCGGCGCTCGCCGCCTTCCAGGGTATCGACTGCTACGTCCCGCACGGTGGCTTTATCGTCGCCCTTGCCACCAACAACGTCGCGCTGTTCTGCCTGGACATCGTGATTGGCGCCGTGGTCGCCGCTGCAATCCTGATTGCCATGAAGCCCACGCTCGACAAGCAGGCCAAGTAAACCTTTAAGGACTCCGGTTGTGCGGAGGGATGGATTTGACTCCGCACAACCGCCCCTACACAACAAAATCCATCCGTACTGATAGGGCCCGCATCTGGGTCCCAGGGAACTTTTGTCAAAAATCCTCTGGAGAAGGAGAACAAAATGTCCAACCTCACCATCCGCCAGGCCGTTCAGGGCATGCTCAAACTGCAGGATAGCGGCGATCACGCAACCATGGTCGGCATTGGCCCCATGAGCCCCAACCTGATTCAGGCCGTGTTCGAGCTTGCCAAGGACGAGGATTTCCCGCCCATGTTTATCGCCAGCCGCAACCAGGTCGATATGGACGAGATGGGCGCCGGCTACGTCAACGGTTGGGACCAGACGCGCTTTGCCGCCGACATCAAGAAGGTCGCCGACGAGGTGGGTTACACCGGTCCGTACTACCTGTGCCGAGATCACGGCGGTCCGTGGCAGCGCGACGAGGAGCGTAACGCCCACCTGCCCGAGGACGAGGCCATGGAGCTCGCCCGCAAGTCCTTCGTCGCCGACATGGAGGCAGGCTTTGACCTGCTGATGGTCGACCCCACCAAGGATCCCTATCAGATCGGCAAGGTTATTCCGCTCGACGTGGTGCTTCGCCGCACGATCGATCTTATCGACTACCTTGAGCAGTACCGTCGCGAGCATAACCTGCCCGAGGTCGCCTATGAGGTCGGTACCGAGGAGACCAATGGCGGCTTGACCTCTACCGATAAGTACGAGGAGTTCATTTCTCAGCTGCAGCCCGAGCTCGAGAAGCGCGGCTGCCCCATGCCCACCTTTATCGTCGGCCAGACCGGCACCCTTACCCGCTGGACGGAGCAGGTCGGTCACTACAACTTCAAGAACGCCCGCGAGCTTGCCGATATGGCCAAGCGCTATGGCGTGGGCCTGAAGGAGCACAACGCCGACTATCTGGACGACGCGACGCTGCTCGAGCACATCCCGGCACACGTGACCGCCTCCAACGTCGCTCCGCAGTATGGCACCGAGGAGACCCGCGCCTACCTCAAGCTCTGCGCCACCGAGCAGATCCTGGTCGACAACGGTCTGTGCGATGACCCCTCCGACCTGTATCACACGCTGCTGGTCAAGGCTATCAAGACCGAGCGCTGGCGCAAGTGGATGACTGGCGACGACGTCAACCTGCAGGTCGATGACATCCTTGCCGACGATGAGCTCAGCCTGAAGATCCTAGATGTCTCCGGCCACTATGCGTTCAACGATCCCGAGGTCAAGGAGCAGGTCGAGAAGCTCTATCGCAACCTCGCTGCCCAAGACATCGACGGCAAGCGCTTTGTGATCGAGCACATCAAGCGCCCGATCAAGCAGTACGTCGTCGGTCTTAACCTCAAGGGCGTCACGAGCCGCATCGAGAAGGCTCTCGAGGACTAAGTAGCTTTTCCTACACGACGCCGGGCCTGGGGCATGTCCCAGCCGCAGGCCCGGCACATAGGACAAAGGGACATCCCCTTTGTCCTATTTTTTGAGTTTTGGATTCCTTCGAAGGAGTTTGCACCATGAAGTTCTTTATCGATACCGCCAATCTGGACGAGATCGCCGAGGCCAAGAGCTGGGGCTGCCTGGCCGGTGTTACCACCAACCCGTCCCTGTACGCCAAGACCGGCGGCAAGCTTGCCGACTTTGAGCCGCATATGCTCAAGATTGCCGAGCTCTGCGAGGGCCTGCCCGTTTCCGCCGAGTCTACCGCTACCACTGCCGAGGGTATGATCGAGGAGGGCAAGCGCCTTGCCGCCCTCGCCCCCAACATCGTGGTCAAGCTTCCCGTGTGCGAGGCCGGCCTTGCCGCCTGCCGTGCGCTGGCCGATGCTGGCGTGCGCGTCAACATGACGCTCGTCTTCTCGCCGACGCAGGCCCTTATGGCCGCCAATGCCGGTGCTCGCTACATCAGCCCGTTTGTCGGTCGTTTCGATGACATCGCCGAGGACGGTATCTCGCAGCTCGACAACGTCGTGACCTGCATTAAGAACTACGACTGGACGGGCAAGAACGTCGACGACACCGTCGAGATCATCACCGCCTCGGTTCGTACGCCCAACCACGTGACCCAGGCCGCGCTACTCGGTGCCGATATTGCGACCGTGCCCATGGCCGCTCTCAAGAAGTGCCTGCATCATCCGCTGACCGACCAGGGCCTCGCCTCTTTTGAGGCTGACTGGCAGAAGGTCGTCGCTCAGGCTTAACGAGTGGATTGCCCCGGCATCGCGTCATCCGGTGCCGGGGTTGTTCTCAAGAGAGGAATTCGTATGACCAACCAGGAGCTGGCGAAGGTCGCCAATGAGGTCAGGAAGGGTGTCGTGACTGCGGTTCACGCGGCCAAGTCGGGACACCCGGGCGGATCGCTCGGTGCCGCCGACATCATGACGTATCTGTACTTTGAGGAAATGAATATCGATCCTGCCGACCCTCACAAGGCCGATCGCGATCGCTTTGTGCTCTCCAAGGGTCACGCGGCGCCGGGCCTGTATTCGGTGTTGGCAAATCGCGGCTATTTTCCCGTCGAAGAGCTCGAGACGCTCCGTCATATTGGCAGCCGACTGCAGGGCCATCCCAACATGAACGACGCCCCTGGCATCGATATGTCCACCGGATCGCTCGGTCAGGGCATCTCCGCCGCGGTTGGAATGGCACTCGCCGCAAAGCGCTGGGGTGACAGCTACCGCGTCTACACGTTGCTGGGCGACGGCGAGTGCGAGGAGGGCCAGGTGTGGGAGGCGGCCATGTTTGCCGGCAACCATGCGCTCGACAATCTTGTTGCCGTCGTCGACCACAACGGCTTGCAGATTGACGGCACGATCGATGAAGTCAACTCGGCCATGCCGCTCGCTGACAAGTTCCGCGCCTTTAAGTGGCATGTGATCGAGCTCGCCGACGGTAACGACATGGCGCAGATTGCCGCCGCCTTTGCCGAGGCCCGCAAAGTGAGCGACTCGCCCGTGGCCATTATCGCCGAGACGGTGAAGGGCAAGGGCGTCTCCTTTATGGAAAACCAGGTGGGCTGGCACGGCAAGGCACCCAACGATGAACAGTTTGAGCAGGCCATGGCCGAGCTCGCAGCGGCAGGGGAGGAGCTCTAATGGCAGACGTCAAGAAAGTCGCCACGCGCGTTAGCTATGGCGAGGCACTTGTCGAGCTCGGCAATGAGCGCGATGACTTTGTGGTTCTCGATGCCGACCTGGCCGCCGCCACGCAGACCGGTAAGTTTAAGGCTGCGCACCCTGAGCGCTTCTACGACGCCGGCATTGCCGAGAGCAACCTGATGGGGCTCGCCGCCGGCATCGCGACCACGGGCCACGTCGCCTTTGCGAGCACCTTTGCGATGTTTGCCGCCGGTCGCGCGTACGAACAAGTGCGTAATTCCATTGGCTATCCGCACCTCAACGTCAAAATCGGTGCCACGCATGCGGGTATCTCGGTCGGTGAAGACGGCGCCACGCATCAGTGCTGCGAGGACATCGCGCTCATGCGCACGATCCCGGGTATGACGGTAATCGTTCCCGCCGATGACATCGAGGCTCGCGCATGCGTGCGCGCCGCCTATGAGTTTGAGGGCCCGGTTTACATGCGCTTCGGCCGCCTGGCAACACCGGTCATCAACGATCACGAGGACTATGAGTTCAAGATTGGTCGCGGCGTGGTCGTGCGCGAGGGGTCCGATGTGACCATCATCGCTTGTGGCCTTATGGTCGCCGAGGCGCTTGAGGCTGCCGAGGCGCTCGCTGCCGATGGTATCGATGCCGAGGTCATCAACATGCACACGATTAAGCCGCTTGATGAGCGCCTGGTGGTTGCCAGCGCCAAGAAGACTGGTCGCGTGGTCACCGCCGAGGAGCATTCGATTATCGGTGGTCTTGGCGAGGCCGTGGCCTCGGTGCTCGCAGAGCAGCATCCGGTGCCGATGCGACGCGTCGGCGTGCGCGATGTGTATGGCGAGTCCGGCCCTGCGGTCGATTTGCTGCACAAGTACGGTTTGGACGCCGACGGCATCGAAGCTGCGGTCAGGTCCGTGTTGTAAGGAAGGTTTCCATGGGATTTGTATCTGTCAACCAAGTGACAATCGGGTATACCGCCGCCTCGCGCGAGGACGCCCTACATTATTTGTCCGAGCAGGCCATCGAGCTCGGCTTTGCCGATGACGCATCTGCCGTAGAGGCCGCCTTCATTGCTCGCGAGAACGAGGCCGAGACCGGCCTTGTCGCCGGTTTTGCCGTTCCGCATGCCAAAAGCGACGCGATCCACACGCCGGGCGTTGCCGTGCTTAAACTGACCGAGCCCGTTGAATGGCCGAGCTTCGATGGGGTGCCCGTCGATGTTGCGCTCGCGCTGTACGTGCCCGCCGGCGAGGCCGGAACTACGCACCTGCGTCTGCTCTCCAAGGCTGCCGTGATGCTGATGGACGCCGGCTTCCGTGACAAGGTGCGCGCGAGCACCGATCCCGTTGAGATTGCGGAGCTCATCAATAGCGGACTCGAAGACTAGAACGGTCATCCCGTTCAATCAATTGATCCTTCTCCAAGGAAAAGGGCCGCGACGCCGTATGGGTGTCACGGCCCTATTTGCGTTTCCCCAGATAAAACCTGCCAAAACAAAACTGTCCCTTTTTGGCAGGTTAATCGGGGACTATTTCACCGCAACTTAGGGCACGGTTAGGAAGTGTGCACCTTAAAGAGTGGAGCCCATGATTAGAGAGGTCGCGCTCATCTCGCTAAATGTCTCTCTAAAGAGAAGGTTGGTTAGAGAGATAGCATTGGGCAGTCTAGCAGCGAATTCGATACATCTCTCTTAATGTCTCTCTAAAACAAGGCGCTCATCTCTCTAAAGTTAGAGAGATGAGCGCCTTGTTTTAGAGAGACGGAATGCCAAAATTCGTCCGTCAGCTACCATCTGCCAAAAATGACGGATAAAGGGCTCATCGAAGTAATGGGTTCATCGACGAGCCGCAACCGCCGCTATCGGAAGAAGTAGATGCAGCCGAATTGCCCCTCTATCGTCTCTCGAAGTTTGATGGGTGCTAGGGGAGCGACTGCCTCGCGATATTTCCCCAGATAAAACCTGCCAAAATAAACCTGTTCCTTTTTGGCAGGTCAGTTAACGCAGTGCAGGTTGAGCATATGCGAGCGAGCGGGCTCCGGGTGCGGTAAGGTGACGTGGAACAAGCGGGCGCTGACCTTTTGGTCGCGCCCGTGAAGTTGAGCGTCAGATTGCCGTGCCCGGGGCCTGCGCAGCGCCGAGCGGTTACGCCGTTTGTAAAACGGCGTAACTTAAAGATTCATGTTGCCGTGAATGTAGGGGGTGACCTCGGGGGAGATATGGTCGCAGCCCAGTTCGCGCAGCGCGGACTTGATAACGGCGGGCAGCGGGGTTTTGCCCTCGGCATCGACGGCGTTGCCACCGAGGGCAGCAATCTTGGCGACATCTGCGGGTGCGGCCTCGATATGCATGCAGCCGCCGATCAAGCGCGCGCGTACCTGTGCCAGATCAAGATCGTGCAGGTAATCCTCGCAGGCGCGGATTAAATTGACTTTCTCGCGCGTAAGCTCCTCGCCCGTGGGGACGCGGGTGGCAAGACATGCTCCCGCCGGTAGGTTCCAAACGGGATAGCCCCATGCGCGCAGCAGCTCGCGCTCTTCGTCCTTGGTAAAGCCGACCTCCATAAGGGGTGAGCGTACGCCGAGCTCTTCTGCCGCACGCATGCCGGGGCGGTAGTCACCGCGATCGCTTGCATTGCTGCCATCGATGACGGTGGGAAAGCCGAGCGACTTGGCGTGGTTGACGATGGCGGTAAAGCCGGCGTGCTTGCAGTGGTAGCAGCGATTAGCATCGTTGCAGGCTACTTGGGGGAGCTGCAGCTGATCCACCGAAAGATTGAGCACGGGGAGCTTAAAATGTGCCCCTTCATTGGCCTGCCCATCAACGGACTGCTCAAACGAAGCCTGCTCGGGCGTGCCGATAAGCGGCGTGGTGAGATGGACGAGAAGAGTATTGGTAGGCATGACGCGGGCGCATACGGCGGCCAAAAAGCTGCTGTCAACGCCGCCGGAAAACCCGATAGCCACGCGCCCGTATGCCAAAAGCAGCTGTTCGAGCGCCGATAGCTTGTCTTGAAGCTCCTCTGCGGGTGCCGTGGTGTCTAAAATCATGAAACGATCCTTATCGTTGAGTACTCGATCGAAAACTATAATCCTAATGCGTTACTTGCCATAAGACTTCTATCTGTGTAACGAAAGTGCAATATGGCATATACGTTATATACAAGTTGCCAAATGCGGTAGAGTTGCAGCAACGCGACAGCGAGAGTCGATGGGGGACCGATATGATCAAGGCTGTTATTTTTGACATGGATGGAACGCTGGTCGATACCGAGCGTTTGGGGATTAAGGCCTGGAAGGCAGGCGCCGCTGAGCTTGGGCTCGCGATTGATGATGCGCTGATCCATCAGTTTATCGGTCGCACGCTGCCCGATGTCATGGACATCCTTGATGAGCATTACGGCAGCCACGAAACCACCGAGGCGGTCTATGTCCGCCACAAGGAGATTCGCGACGAGATGGTCAAGACCGAACTGGAACTTAAGGCCGGCGCCGCCGAGTGCCTAGACGAGCTGCTAGCTGCGGGCTATCACGTGGGCCTAGCGACGTCGTCGCGCCTCGTTACGGCCGAGCGCAACCTTAAGATGGTCGGTCTTTTTGACAAGTTTGAAACGGTAACGTGTGGCGAGGACGTCGTGCACGGCAAGCCCGACCCCGAGATGTATCTGCTCGCCTGCGAGCGCGCGGGCTTTGCCCCCGAGGAGTGCGCCGTGGTCGAGGATTCGCGCAACGGCTGCGTCTCGGGTATCACGGCCGGCTGCCATGTCTTTGCTGTGCCCGATATCGTGCCGCTGCCGCAGGACGTGGTGGATGGCTGCGAGGTCGTGCTCGACACGTTGTTCGATCTGGCGGCGGCGGTCAAGGCCGCACGCTAGACAATTGCGGCGTTGAAGCGAGTAATTGGCCGTCTTTGCGTAAGCGGCGTTTTGGCATACTGGCCGACGTGCTATAGATACGCGCCTAGGTTGATGGCCGTGGCGTCGGTCTGGGTGTTTGCCTGGGTGCTGGCGCGCTCCAGTAGGAACGGACGTACCAATTCTTGGCGGTTGATATCCTCGGCGGCGGTGGCTGCGGTGACGGTGCGTGCTGCAGAGCCGACGTGGATATGCTTGGTCTTTGTCGGGACCTTGTTCTCGATTTGCTCCATGAGCAGTTGGACACCCTTGCGGCCAATCTCGTAGCCCGGGGGCGCTACCGTAGTGAGCGGGACCGATCCGCTCCAAGCGAGTGGGTTGCCGTCGCATCCGGCCACGCGAACCTGCTCGGGGACGGAGATGCCTTTGTCGACCAATGCCGAGATAACGCCCGAGGCCAACACGTCGGTCAGACCGACGACAAAATCGGGGCGTTCGTTGGCAGGGCGCCCGGCAATCTGAGCGCCAATGCTGTAGCCGTCGGCTGCGGTATTCCACTCTCCGGCGTCAATGACCTCAATTTTGATATCGGGATGCAGGGCGAGGGCCTTGTGAATGCCAAGGACGCGCAGGGTGAGCTGCATGAATGCCGCTCTGCCCACAACGGTGATATGGTGTGCGCCGCGGGCGATGGCGAGCTCGGCGATAATGCGCCCCTGTGCCTCGTTGTCGGCCGCTACGTAGTAGCCGGGCTCGGAGCAATGGATGTCCAGGTGGACAATCGGCACGGGCATCTTGGTCATAGCGGGGTGCCAGTCGGGGGATGCCATGGGCTGAACCATGACGCCGGACATCTGGGTGCCCATAAAGTAGCGCAGGTAATGGTCCTGGAGAATATCGTCGTTATCGGCGTTGGCGATGAGCAGGTCGTAACCGTGCTTTCGGGCCTCGTTATGGGCACCGCTGGCAATTTGGAGCGAAAAGCCGTGATCGAGACGGGGGAGCACCAGGCCAAAGGACTTGGTGGCGCCGCCCGCGAGCTGACGAGCGCTTTGGTTGGGCAGGTAGCCCAGTCGATTGATGGTTTCATTTATGAGCTTGAGGGTCTCGGGGCGCAGCTTTTCGGGATGGTTGAGTGCGTTGGAAACCGTGCCCAACGAAACCCCGGCTTCGCGCGCGACGTCGCTGATTTTAACCTTTGCCATAGCGGCCCCTTTGATGCGTTTCAAGTACAAGCCAGATTGTAGCATCCCAAACCTACCAAAAAGGGACAGGTTTATTTTGGCAGGTTTTATCTGGGGAAACGCCGTTGCCAGCGCGACCACCACGAAGGTGCCTGTCCCCATTGTGGTGGTTTGGACCGGCTGGACGTGTGTGCATCGGGTGGTATCTAAGTTGAGATACCACTTCTGGTATATCAGATTGCGTTTGCGTGAGTACAATACTCGAACGTTATGCGTCTCAGCGCCCCCTGTGCGTGGACGTTTTGCAGTCAAGCGGACGAAGGGATTTATCCTATGTGCGGAATTGTCGGCTACACCGGCTCTGATATTGCAAAGAACATCCTGGTCACAGGCCTCAAGCGTATGGAGTATCGCGGCTATGACTCCTCGGGCGTCGCGCTCGAGGTGGGCGAGGGCGCCGCGGCGCACCTCGACGTCATC